>DATAZC010000025.1:0-11444 GCA_036272255.1 Acidobacteriaceae bacterium
AAAAAGGATCAGGGTCGGTATGGCACCGAGCGCAAGATCACCAAGTTGTCTGAACAATTCATCCATGGATTGGCCGGCGGTGGCAGTCGGAACCGACTGAGAGGCTCAGGTGGAACTCTTGGTTCTAACAGACGCAAAAAAACAGTGTCAAATGACGAAAGGCACTTACGACTGCGCCCGTACATCCGGACCAACACCCGGCAAAAAAGCCCGCGAGATTCTCGCAAAAACTGACGTTCGCGATCTTGACTTGGCCGGGTTCCGGCGTACACTGAGGATACCACCTCGACCCGGATCAGGGTCGGCGAACCGGGTGATCGGAGGTTCCCACCACTCTCCATCATCCGGTTTGCTTCGTCTGGGGCAATTTTCCACGCGCGGTGAGACGGAAACGCCGGTAACGGCCCAGAAGTGACGCGGGGCCGGTGACTTTCAGGCGCACCAGATTTCCTTCGTACTCACGGCTCACGATGACAGCGTTGGCTTCAAGCGCGGCCAGCACATCGCCTTCCGACTGGGGGATTTGAAACCGCTGTTCGAGGACGGGATCCTGGATCAATTCCTGGTCCAGCCGCTCCATTAACATTTCGAGACCGATGTGCTCTTTCGCGGAAGTTGCGATGGTGGTGCGGTTCGCGCTGGCCAGGGCCTCGCGTTCTTCGTCGCTGAGCAGGTCGATTTTGTTGAGGATTTCGAGCCGGGGTTTGTCGAGGACATCCAGCTCGCCCAGGACTTTTTCCACTTCAGCCTTGTGCTCGTCGCGCATGGGACTGGATGCGTCGCGTACGTGGATGAGGACCTCGGCTTTCCGGACTTCCTCCAGCGTTGCGCGAAATGAGGTCACGAGCGTGTGGGGGAGATCGCGGATGAATCCCACCGTGTCGGAGAGCAGGACTTTTCTGCGGCTGGGAAGCTGGATGGCGCTGAGCTTGGGATCGAGGGTAGCGAACATCCGCGACGACTCGAGAACGCCGGCGCGGGTGATGGCGTTGAAGAGCGTGCTTTTTCCAGCGTTGGTGTAGCCCACGAGCGCCACGGTGGGCACAGGGACGGATTCCCGCCGGCGGCGTTGCTGGGTACGTATGCGGCGGACGCCTTCCAGTTCCCTTCGCAGCTGCAGCACGCGGCGCTGAATGCGGCGCCGATCAGTTTCGAGCTGCGTTTCGCCGGGGCCTCTGGTGCCGATGCCGCCGCCAAGCTGGGACATGGCTTTGCCGCGGCCGGTGAGTCGAGGCAGCATGTATTCGAGCTGGGCGAGCTCGACCTGCAGCTGACCTTCGCGAGTGCGGGCATGACGGGCAAAAATGTCGAGGATGAGCTGGGTGCGGTCGATCACGCGGCAGGGCAGCGCGTTTTCGAGGTTGCGAAGCTGCGTGGGGCTGAGGTCGTGATCGACGATGGCGACGCTGGCCTGGGTCGACGCAGCGATGGCGGACAATTCTTCGACTTTGCCGCTGCCGATCAGGGTCGCGGGATCGGCTTTGGGCCGATGCTGCACCATTTCAGCGGCGACGGTAGCGCCGGCACTGAGGACCAGCTCACGAAACTCCGCGAGACGCGAATCTTCATCGCTGCTCATGGGAGTCGCGCTGGGTTTTGAGCTGGCGGCAGCGTCGCGGGCCTGAGCCGCACCACGGGTCAGTCCTCGGCGCGGTTGTCCGAGCACAATGGTAACCAGCAATGCCCGTTCCGCGGTTGACTCGGTCGCGTTCAGAGGCATTGCGATTCGTTACGCCTGCGACTTTCCGGCACCCGGTTAGGAGCCGGACGCCTCCTGCACCGTTTGAGGCGACGTAACCGCCACCGGACCTGCCTGAGCGGTATGCGGCGGACGATGTTCTCCGTGCAGAACCGAGCGAGTGCTGACCACAGTGGAGATTGCGTGTTTGAAAATCAGCTGCTCCTGGCTGTTGTTCTCCAGCAGCACGGAATATTTATCGAAGGAACGGATTTTCCCGGTGAGCTTTACGCCACTCACCAGATAAATCGTGATTGGGGTCTTGTCTTTGCGAACGGTGTTCAGGAAGGTGTCCTGAATGTTCTGCGCCGGCTTGTTTTCCATGAGCCGATCTCCTTTGCCCTTTAGTTTTTTTGACTCGACGGTGAAAACTGCAACCGCAAGAAAAACTGCAGCGAAGCCGAAATGTGGTGGCGCCGCACCCACCGTCAAGGTGTGCTATCAAGATACGGGCTCAACGACGATTTACGCAACCGCACGGGAACGAAGAAAACTCGAATCTCTATGTTGTCTAGCTAGTTAAGCCTGTTACTGAGCAGAGCCTTTGGCCACAAAGCTCGATACGGACAGGAATTTCCTGATCAGCCGCGGCGCTTGCGATGGGGAGCTGCGTGATGCGGGGGTGTATGGGCGTTGGCCACTGGCCGCGGTGCATCTCCCTCGCGATGGACCAGGACGCCATCCATGCGGAAGGTTTCCGTCGCGGTTTCGCCTGGCTTCACGGTGCCAGTCTGGGGATCGAGCGCAACCTGATCGCTGGTGGCCACGCGGAAGGAAAACGTCGGTGACTTCTGATTGCCGGCTGCGCCCGCGGCGACGGACACCGGGAGAAATCCGGCAAGATTGCGCTCGCGGTAGGCCGTCTCATAGCGATGCTTCCTGACGTTCCAGGTGAAGACACGGATCTGGTCGAAGTCGTAGGGCAGGCCATCTCTCCAGGGCGCAAGCACGGCAACGTATTCGGGGACCAGGTTGCCGGGAACGTTGGCTTCGGAGTCGGTGACGTTTTTGAGGACGTAGGCGCCGACGATTTTTTGTCCTTCGGCGAGGCCGGCGATCGCGTCCGGGACGTCTTCGTCCAAAGTGCGGGCGCGAATCCAGCCAACGTGACCGCCGCTGTCGCGGATCAGCCAGTAATCCTCGAGCGCGGGCGGCGGAGGCTGCGGAGGAGGATCGTTCTTTGAACGCGTGACCGGCCTCGAAACCGGCATGGGGAGGACCTGCGGAGTTTCGGGTTTGGGCACCGAGGCGCGCATCAGCAACTGCAGCTTGTCGTTTTCGGGCAACAGATAGAAGCGGTCGGAGGTACGGCCGGGAGCGTCACGGAGCCAGTAGTCATCGCGCAGGACAGCGGTGCCGATCACAGGATCGCTGGCACTGTCCTTCTCCATTTGCGTGAATTTGTCGTAAACCCGCTGATCGATGACGCCATGATCCTCGATCCAGCCCACTTCGCCCTTTTCGGTTTTGACTTTCAGGAAGCGGCGGCCATGTTCGACGACCTGAAGGCGCTGTCCGTTGACGACTTCGGCGACACGGTTGCTGACGGCGGCGACGCGATCGCGCAGATACGTGCCGCGGGCCCAGACGTAGACATATTCGTGGGATGGGCGCGGGACAAAGCGGGCGCAGCCCTGTAGAAGCGGGAAGAAGAAGAGCATGCCGGCGAAAAGGCGGCGCGTGAAGGGGGAAACGTGCGGCATTGCAGGGCTCGGACCCGTCTTTTGATTACGCGGGATAACGAAAGGATACATCCAATTCGATGACCCACTCGCTCACCAAAAAGTTGTGGAAGGTTACCTTTTTGGGTTCTGTCAGGCTTGTGGCTTGGGCGTTAGACGCACGAAACGAGGAGCAAGTTCCTCCCACTTCGACATGAGCCAGAAGGCCCGGGTGCTGGCGGTTTTTTCCGCGTGCAGTTGAACCAAACCCAGGATACTGGCTTGTGCCTCCTGATCGAGGGTGTCGTAAGGCTCCGGCGTCAGGAAACCGGCGTGGTAGCGCTGGCGGGTGAGGAAGTATCCCCCTTCGTCGAAGACCCAAGCCTCTCCGCCGGTCATGCCGGCGCCGAAGTTGCTGCCGGTAGCGCCTAAAACGGCCACCAGGCCGCCAGTCATGTATTCGCAGCCGTGGTCGCCAACGCCTTCGACGACGGCGAGGGCGCCGGAATTTCGAACCGCGAAGCGCTCCCCGGCGCAGCCGGCGGCAAAAAGAGCGCCGCTGGTGGCTCCATAGAGGGCCACGTTACCGAGGATGGTGTGCAGTTCGGGCTGCAGCGCTGCGCGCCCCTGGCCGCGGAGGATAATTTCGCCGCCGGAAAGGCTCTTGCCGACGAAATCGTTAGCGAGGCCCTTGAGGACGAGTTCCATTCCGGGAACGGCAAAGGCGCCGAAAGACTGACCGGCTTCACCGGTGAGGCGGAAGGTGAGCGGAGCCTGCGGCTCGATACCAGCCGATTGCAGCATGGCTAATTCGCCTGCGAGTCGAGCGCCAAAGGTTCGATCTTCGTTGGCAATGAGGGAATCGACCAGGAACGACTCGCCGGCTTTGTAGGCGGCGACCGCTGGCTCGACCCATGCGTCGTCGATGGGCGGATGATCTTCGGGACGCAAATTTCGCTTGCCCTGCCAGTGAGTCGCGCCGGCTGTGCCACCGTCGGAGGGAGCGGCAAGCATCGGACCCAGGTCGAGACAACCGTCGAAACGTGTTTGCTCCAGCAGATCGGTGCGGCCGATGGCGGCTTCGAGTGACGGCAGACCAAGTTCGGCGAGGGACGCACGGATTTCACCGGCGAGCCCTTCAAAGAACCGGACCAGCTGCTCGGGCTTGCCGCGGAACTTCGCGCGGAGATCGGGCCTTTGGGTGGCAATTCCGGTGGGGCAGGTATTCAGATGACATTGGCGCGCCATGTCGCAGCCGAGCGCGACCAGAACGGCGGTGCCGAAAGCGTATTCATCGGCGCCGAGCATCGCGGCGACGACAATGTCGCGTGCGGTGCGGAGACCACCGTCGCAACGGAGGCGGACGCGGCCGCGCAGACCGTTGCGGATGAGGACCTGCTGGGCTTCGGCCAGGCCGAGTTCCCAGGGATTGCCCGCGTACTTGATGCTCGAGAGCGGTGATGCACCTGTGCCCCCGTTGTGTCCGGCGATGACAATGTAGTCGGCGTAAGCTTTAGCGACGCCGGCAGCGACGGTGCCGACGCCGCATTCAGAGACGAGCTTCACGCCGATGGCGGCCCTGGGGTTAATCCTGCGCAGATCATGAATGAGCTGCGCGAGATCTTCGATGGAGTAGATATCGTGGTGCGGCGGCGGACTGATGAGCTGGACGCCGGGTTGCGCATGACGCAGGCGTGCGATCAGCTCTGTAACTTTGTGGCTGGGAAGTTGGCCGCCTTCGCCGGGCTTCGAACCCTGGGCGATTTTGATCTCGAGCTCTTCAGCGTGCATCAGGTACTGCGCGGTAACCCCGAAGCGCGCGGAGGCGACCTGCTTGACTTTGTTGTTGAGCAGCTTCGCGGCGTAGGTGTTTCCTGCGACCAGCAATTGCGCTCCGGGCTCGTAAACGGCGGGGTCTTCCCCGCCCTCGCCGGTATTGGAGCGGCCGCCGAGCATGTTCATGGCAGCGGTGATGGTCTGGTGCGCTTCAGGGCTAAGCGACCCCAGGGACATGGCGCTGGCGATGAACCGGCCGTAAAGGTTCGGTGCGGGCTCGACGCGGGCGATGGGCAAAGGCTCCGCGGCGGCACGGACTTCGAGCAGATCGCGCAGGACGGCGGGCTCCTTCTCCACCGCCTGGGTAGTGAAGGCCTGCCACGCTACGGCGGCATCGGGAGCCAGGGTCGCGGCTTTCGTTGACCCGGTGATGGTTTGGAGCAGGCGCACTGTTTGCGGCTGCCATCCGTGCGGCTCCGACTTATCCGCTTTGCGGAAGCGCACCCAGCCGTAGTCGGGCAGGTCTTTGGTTGCGGCCACCGTCACCAGCGGACCGCCGTTGTCGCCTGTTTCGGGAGAATCGTGTCCCGCATCGCCGCCCTGCACACCGAGCCACAGTTCGCGCAGGCTGGCTTCAAGTGCCAGGAATCCGATACCGCCCAGAGGGGCCGGCGTGCCTTCAAAGCAGCGTTCGACGACTTCCTTGCTGAGGCCCAGACAGTCGAACAGATGCGCACCACGGTAGCTATCCACTACGGAGATGCCCATCTTCGACATGATCTTCGCAAGACCGAGATCGAAGGCGTGCAGCAGATTCGCTTCGCCCTGCTCGGGGTTGATGGCGCGCGCCGTTTCCAGAGCAAGCCACGGACACACCGCGCCGGCGCCCATACCCATGAGCACGGCGGCGTGATGCAGATCGCGGCAGTCGGCCGCTTCGACAGCCAACCCGACCTTGATGCGCTCGCCGGCGTGGATGAGCGCGTGATGCACGGCACCGGTTGCCAGAGCCATGGGGATGGGAATCGCCTGTTCTCCGCATCCACGATCGGTGAGCAACAGGATGGCAGCGCCCCCACGCACCAGCTCGATGGCCTTACTGCACAGGTCATCGAGCGCGGTGAGCAGATTGCACGCGGGGTTGAAGATGCAGTCGAGGACAGCGAGCGGAAGGTTGCCGGCAAGGTCGTGCTTGCGCTGATGCAGCGATTCAATCTGGGCAAGCGAAAGAAACGGCGAGGCCAGAGACAAACCTGGCAGCTTCTGCCTGGCACCAAGGACATGCGGCCACGGACCGAGACGAGTGTGCAGCTGAATCACACATGCTTCTCGCAGAGAATCGATGGGCGGATTGGTGACCTGAGCGAAACGCTGGCGGAAGAAGGCGTAGACGGGGCGCGGCGTACGGGCCAGGGGAGCGATCGGCGTGTCGTCGCCCATGGACCAGACGGCGTCTTTGCCTTCTGTGGCCATGGGTTTCAGGATCATGTTGACGTCTTCTTTGGTGTAGCCAAAGCCGAGTTGCAGGCGATTCAGTTCCGCGGGATCGAGCGGTGGAACCGAGGCGACAGAATCGAGGGTGGCATTTTCGAGTAGCGCTTCGTATTCGGGCGCCGATTTGTCGAAGAGCGCCTGCAACTCGTCGTCTTCATAGAAAGTATGGTTCTCGAGGTCGGCAAGCATCATCTGGCCTGGACCCAGGCGGCCGCTGTGGACGATCTTCTCGGGATCCAGATCAACGAGACCGGCTTCCGAGCCAGCGACAACAAGGCGATCTTCCGTGACAAAAAATCTACAGGGACGCAGGCCGTTGCGGTCGAGCGCCGCGCCGATGAGGTGACCGTCGGTGAAGGCGACGGCTGCCGGACCATCCCACGGCTCGATGCAATCGCCGTGATAGGCGAGGAAGGCTGAGTGCCGCCCGGTGTCGCCTGGAGGCATGACCATGCGCACGCTTTCAGCAACGGTGCGGCCGTTGCGCGCGAGCATTTCAATGACTTCGTCGAGGCTGGTGGAGTCGGATCCGCTGGGCGTGAAAATAGGCCGCAGTTCATCGGGCAATGTGGCGGCGCGGGCGGTCATGCGCGCGCGATTGCCCCAGATAGTGTTGATTTCCCCGTTGTGGCCGAGAATGCGGAAGGGCTGCGCGCGGTCCCATGAGGGTGCAACGTTGGTGGCGTAGCGCTGATGGAAGAGCGCGAATGGCGTGACAAATTTTGGATCGGCGAGATCGGGATAGAACGCGGGCAACAGGCGCGCGTCGCACATCGCCTTGTAGATGACGGACGAGGAAGACAACGAACAGATGTAGCCTGGCACTCCGCTGCGCTCAAATTGCTTGCGCGCGAGATAAAGCCGGCGATCGCGTTCGCGCCAGGAAACCGAACCGGAAGCGTTATCGGTGAGCAGGACCTGGCGGATGACGGGCAGTGTGGAATGCGCGATCTCGCCGAGAATGTGCGGACGCGTAGGCACTTCGCGCCAGCCGAGAATGCGGAACCACTGCGCCGCGATGGCGCGCTCCAGTTCGCGGACGGCGGTGGCGGCAGCCGGAGCTTCAGAGGGCAGAAACACCATACCGACAGCGAGAGGTTCAGACGGGTCAAGAGAAATGCCGGCGGAAGCGAGAAGCAATTCGCGTGGGATCGCGGTATGGATGCCGATGCCGTCGCTGGACTTACCGTCGGCAGCCACGGCTCCGCGATGCGCTAAACGCGCGAGGGCGGTGAGAGCCTTCGTCAAAATGTCATGCGAGGGCTGGTTGTCGAGGGTAGCGACAAATCCGACGCCGCAGGATTCGTGATCGAAGCGTTCATCGATCAGAGTTCCACCGGGTCTGGGTCGGGAGCCGCCGGTCGACAGGGCCGGATCAGCACTTTTTCTCGTTCCCATATCCAACTATAACGGCCTTCCATTTCGCACAAAGGCGAAATACGAAATATTTTCTGGAAATTTGTGACCGGCGCCGCGGTTACCAGCGAGAGCAACAAAACGCGGGGTCGACAAACATCTTCTTGCATATTTATACATCACTCCTGTATTTTTATACAGAGCGAAAAAGCGGCGGGCCGCTGGGCGGCTGGCCGCCTTTTTTGCGTTTTCTTATTTGTAGGGAGTGGCGTGTGAGTAAGCATGACCGGCACAACCTGATCCGGCAACTGGTGGCGGCGGAATCGATCGCCAGCCAGGATGAGCTGCGCCGCCGGCTGGTTCGGCGCGGCTGCGATGTGACCCAGGCTACGCTTTCGCGCGATGTTCATGAATTGCGGCTGTACAAGGGCCCCAATGGCTACGCGGCTCCCAACGGCAATGGGCACGTGGAGCAGGAAGAGGAACAGCCGACGGTGGATGAGATGCTTTCGAGCTTTGGGCTCGCGGTGCGGCAGGCGCAGAACCAGCTGGTGCTGCGCACTACCAACGGCGCGGCGCAGCCGGTGGCGCTGGCGATCGATCACGAGGAATGGAACGACATCGTGGGGACTCTGGCCGGGGACGACACCGTATTGATCATCTGCCCTGACCCGCGGCGCGCGTCGTCGTTGCGGGAAAAGCTGGAACGCATGATCGGGTGAACTGCTGGTAAAAAGCTCTGATCAGGAGCGGCAAAAAGAATCGGAAACCGGGAAAGAGGGTCTAAAGAATTTGCTGTCTGGTGCGAGTAAAGCGATGGAGAACAAGATACAAACCGCGGTGATGGGAGTGAGTGGCTACGCCGGTCTGGAACTGGCGCGGCTTTTGCTGCGGCATCCTTCGCTCGCAGGCACGCCGCCGCTTTTTCTGGGGCGGGCAGAGGGCAGCGCCGAACCGCTGGCGGCCATTCATCCGCAGCTGATGGACAACAACGGTACGGGCACTGGGCCGGGTGGTCTCGCCATTGAGCCGTTCTCATGGGAGCTGTTGCAGTCGCGCGGCGTGAAGGTGCTGTTTCTGGCGACGCCGCACGAGCAGTCGCGCGAATGGGTGCCACAGGCGCTCGAGCATGGACTGCGGGTGATCGATCTGAGCGGCGCATGGCGCCTGACCGATGCCGTGAATCGCACTGTGTACAAATTTGCTGACGAGGGCTCATCGACGGCGGCCGCCGTACAGACAAAAGCCGTCTACGGATTGCCGGAGTTGCATCGCGACGCAATTCGGGGGGCTGGTCTCGTGGCCAATCCCGGGTGCTACGCAACCTCGATCATTTTGGCGCTGAAGCCCCTGGTTTCGGCGGGATGGATCGACCTGGACCGCGGCATCGTGGCTGATTCAAAGTCCGGCGTGTCGGGCGCGGGCAAGGCTCCGACGGCGAAGACGCACTTTATGCACGCTGCGGACAATCTTTCCGCATACGGGCTTTTTTCGCATCGGCACACCGGTGAATTGCTGGAGCAGCTGGATCTTTCCGCGGAGCAGATCGTCTTTACGCCGCACCTGCTGCCGATCCCGCGCGGAATTCTCTCCACCTTATATATGTGGTTTAAAGATGCCCGGCAGCCGAGCGAGGTGGAGGCTTTGTATCGCGAATTTTTTGCCGGGAGGCCGATGGTGCGGGTCTTTCCGGCCGGCCAGCTGCCACAGATTCAGTATTCGGTGAACACGAATTACTGCGACATCGGCTTCCATCTGGCCGATGACGGACGACGATGTGTGATTGTCTCGTGCCTCGACAACCTGCTGAAGGGCGCAGCCGGACAGGCGGTCCAGAATTTAAACCTCATGTGCGGATGGAATGAAGCGGAGGGATTGAAATGAGATACGTGGTCAAACTCGGAGGCGTGACGCTGGAGAATCCCGAGCTGCTGCACGAGTGCGCCAAAGCGATTGCTGAACTCGTGAAGGACGGCAACCAGGTGGCGATCGTCCACGGCGGCGGTGTGCAGTTGACGCGCACGTTGAAACAGCTGGGTAAGGCGAGCGAGTTCGTGTCCGGCCTGCGAATCACCGACGCGGAAACGCGCGACACGGCGCTGATGGTGCTGGGCGGCGGTGTGAATAAAGCTCTCGTCGCATCTTTGGGCGCGCATGGTCAGCCCGCGGTTGGACTTTCCGGCGGCGACGGTTTGGTTTTTCGTGCGCGCAAAAAACGCACAGCTCCGGACCTCGGCTTTGTCGGCGAAATTGCCGCCGCCGATCCGCGCTGGCTTGAGGCGATCTGGCAGATGAGCGCGGTGCCCGTGATTTCGTCGATCGCGCTTGGGTTCGACGGCGAGTACTACAACATCAACGCAGACGAAATGGCCGCTGCGTGTGCCGGCGCCTGCAAGGCCGATGCGCTCGTCTTCCTGACCGATGTACCTGGCGTAATGGACGCGGACGGCACCGTGATGCGTTGGCTTTCGATCGACCAGATTGCCGACCTCACCCGCGACGAAGTCATCAGCGGCGGAATGCTGCCGAAGCTCAGTGCCTGCCGCGAAGCGCTGCTGAACGGCGTGAAGCGCGTACGCATCCTGCCCGCGGCGGTCGCGGCGCTTCTGCCGGACCTTTGCAGCAGCCGCATCAACCAGGGAACGGAGGTGATGGTCGCATGAGCACAGAGCTCAGGGCTCAGAGCATGCATCCAACTGAGAAGACATCTATGAATCTCGAAGAACTAAAGGCAGCGGAAGCGAAGCTGCTGCTTGGAACCTACGACCGTTATCCGCTGTTGTTCGAGCGCGGCGAGGGCGTGCACCTGATCGACGTGAACGGCGATCGCTACCTCGATCTGCTCAGCGGCATTGGAGTGAACGCGCTGGGCTATGCACATCCGGCCATCGAGACGGCTATTCTCGAACAGAGCCGCAAGCTCATCCACACTTCGAATCTCTATTACCACGAGGGGCAGGCAGCTTTGGCGCTGCGGCTGGCCGAGGCGGCGGGAATGGATCGCGCCTTCTTCTCGAACAGCGGGACGGAAGCAAACGAAGCTGCGCTGAAGCTGGCGCGCGCGTGGGCTGGATTGAAGCGCGCCGAAGGCAAACATATTGGGACGACGTTTCTTGCTCTTGAAAACAGCTTTCACGGGCGCACGATGGGATCGGTTGCCGCGACCTGGAAGGACAAGTACCGCGAGCCGTTTGATCCAGTGATGCCTGGCGTGGAGTTTGTGCGCTTCAACGACGTTGATGACCTGAAGGCGAAGTTTTCCAGCGATGTTTGCGCGATTCTCCTTGAACCCATTCAGGGCGAAGGCGGCATTCGTCCCCTGTCGCGAGAATTTCTTGAGGCCGCGCGCGAGCTCACTCGCTCCACCGGCGCGCTGCTGATTGCGGATGAGATTCAGTCCGGCATGGGCCGCACCGGCA
>DATAZC010000026.1:0-9248 GCA_036272255.1 Acidobacteriaceae bacterium
GGGGGCCGCGACGACGGCAGGCGTCAGAACCATGGCAACAAACAAAACGACAATGAAGATGTCACGCATTCGTGGCTGTCTCTGCCCGGAAAGACGGTGATTCCGGACAGAGACAGTTTCACGGGTCGTATCCCGAAACCAAATAGCACCTTGGCGTACCGGGGTATCGCTGAAGTGGCAGACGGTTTCGGAATCCATTGATTTATAGGCAGTTAAAAAAATCGAAACGGGCGCAACTTTGGCAACGGAGGGGGGTCCTAGTAAGCGTGAGGGGTCCCGGCGGGCCTTTCACACAGCAACTCTCCTCGGACAACGAGGCCTCCTTATCAGCAGTCGATTCGGCGGCCTCGTTGATTTTTTTTACCCCACCGGCTCGAGGTGGGCGGTAAAGTGCCGGAGGAACGGCGCTTCGTGGGTGAGTCGCAGGCCGCGGATGCGTTCGCGGTTCTTCCAGACTTCAAGGATGACCTCGACCAGATAGTCGACGTGGCTCTGCGTGTACACGCGCCGGGGAATCGCCAGCCGAACCAGGTCCATTTGTGCGGCTCCGGCAAACATCAGCGTCCCAATCTCCACGGAGCGCACACCACCCTCGAGATAGAGCTCGGCCGCCAGTGCTACGCCAGGAAATTGCTCCTGAGGAATGTGGGGGAGAAATGCGCGCGCGTCGAGATAGATGGCGTGGCCGCCGGGCGGCTGCACGATCGGAACACCGTCGGCAGCGATGTGATCCCCCAGGTAGGCGGTCGATGCGATGCGGTAGCGCAGGTAGTCCTCCTCCAGCGCCTCCTGCACACCGACGGCGATGGCTTCCAGATCGCGCCCCGCCAGTCCTCCGTAGGTCGGATAGCCTTCGGTCAGGATCAGCAGATCCTTCTCCTGCTGGGCGAGCTTGTCGTCATTGGTGCAGAGGAAGCCGCCGATGTTGGCCATGCCGTCTTTTTTGGCGGACATGGTGCAGCCGTCGCCGTAGCGGAACATCTCCTGCGCGATCTCCTTCGGTGTTTTGTTCTCGTAGCCCTTCTCGCGCAGCTTGATGAACCAGGCATTCTCCGCGAAGCGGCAGGCGTCGAAGTACAGCGGAATTCCTTCCCGCCGGCAAACTTTGCTGACGGCCCGCACGTTTTCCATCGACACGGGTTGGCCACCGCCGGAATTGTTGGTAACGGTGAGCATGACCAGGGGAATCCGCTCACGTCCTGCACGGGCGATCAGAGCCTCCAGTGCGGCGACATCCATATTTCCTTTGAACGGCGCTGCCAGGGAGGGCTGCTTTCCTTCCGCGGTGAGCAAATCTACGGCTTCCGCTCCGGTGAATTCCACGTTCGCGCGGGTGGTATCGAAGTGCGTGTTGTTGGGAATCACCGCACCTTTGCGGCTCGCCACACCGAACAGAATTCGCTCGGCCGCGCGTCCCTGGTGGGTGGGGATGACATGCTTGTACCCAAAAATTTCCTGAATGGAATTGCGGAAGCGGTCGAAGCTGCGGCTGCCTGCGTAGCTCTCGTCGCCTTCCATGATGGCCGCCCACTGGTGGGTCGACATGGCGCCCGTGCCTGAATCGGTGAGCAGATCGATGAGCACATCGTCGGCGTGCAGCAGAAACATGTTGTAGTGTGCGGTCTTCAGCAGCGCTTCGCGCTGGGCGCGAGTGGTCCAGCGGATGGGCTCGACGCTCTTGATGCGAAACGGCTCAATGATTGTCTTGATGGGCATGCCAGACAGTTATACTCGCGTCGCCGAAGGAGAGAACCGATTCGAGGTCCAAAGCGCAAGGCGCGCCGTCCGGGCGGGATTTCAGAGCCTACATATGTTTGAAGGCCCGGAACAGCAGCATGCATCCGGTGAGAGCCAGCAAGAGGTAGGACAGCCGGTTCGCCATAAGAACTGCGGGTTTGATATCGCCGTCGTAACGGAGCAGATCGTACCAGACGAAGACCCAGGACTTGATGATCCGCGTGAGTATGTAGCCAGGGATGAGGAGCGTCAGGAAGACGGCGAGGACCGCCCAAACCTCGCCGCGCATGCCGACCATATTGGGTAATGCCTTCCGGCATACCCACAGAGGAAAGAACTGCATATTGACGAAGAGGCTCGCCATGCCTCCGGGAAAATCGGCCCACGAATTGAGTCCCGAGTACAGAAGCCAGGTGAGCGGAAAACCCAGCCCGGTGGTCGCGGTGTTCACGGTCATTACGGCGATGAGTGTGCGGCGAAAATCTGGTTTAAGACGCGACTGCAGATAGATGATCTCAATGATGATGACGAGCACCAGGAAAAACAGCATCGTCTCGTGAGTCACGGGGAGCATGGCGATGCCGGCATCGGCGCGGGCGGTCGAGGGAAAACAGACCACGGCAGCGGCGGCCGCCAGAATTTTTGTAACTCCTCCCTTGCTTTTCAGTGACATTGCCGGAATCATAGCATCGGTCGGCAAAGGGAGAATCGCACTTGGGTGTCAGTATTCGCGTCGTTACTGTCCTTAGTACAGTAGTTATCTTTGCTGGTTCTGGTGTGGCCGCCGCGGCGGCACAAGCGGACCGCTCGGGAGCGCGCGGGGCGGCCGTTCGCGGTGTGCAGCACGATACGGACTGGCCCGCTTATAACGGCGGTTTCGACGGCGACCACTACTCCACGCTGGCGCAGATCAATCGAACGAATGTGTCGCGGCTGAAGGTCGCCTGGCAATTCGATACGGGCGAAAAGGGCAACATCGAAACCAACCCCCTGATCGTGGGGCGCGTTCTCTACGCCTGCACACCCTCCGGGAAAATCGTCGCCCTCGATGCCGCCACCGGCGGCTCGCTGTGGACCTTTGATTCGACCGTCGACAATCGCGACCGCACCATCGGGGGCGCCTCGCAGCCCTCTCGCGGCGTCGCGTACTGGACCGACGGCAAGAGCGCCCGCCTCTTCGCCGGCGTGATGAACTACCTCTACGCAATCGATGCGCATACCGGCAAAGCTGTCCCCGATTTTGGCGACGGTGGCCACATTGATCTGCGCAAGGGGCTGCGCGACGACCTGGGCGGCGACTACACGCAGCAATCGATCGCGCTGACCACGCCAGGTGTGATCTACAAAGACCTGATCATCGTCGGCGGACGCAATCCGGAGACGCATCCCGCGCCGCCTGGCGATATTCGCGCTTTTGATGTCCATACCGGAGCGCTGCGCTGGACGTTCCATACCATTCCGCGGCCTGGGGAATTCGGCTACGACACGTGGCCCCCCGACGCCTGGAAAGATGCGGGCGCGGCCAACAACTGGACGGGCATGACCCTCGATGCTCAGCGGGGCATTCTCTACGTTCCCACGGGCTCCGCGGTCTTCGATTTTTACGGAGGGGATCGCATCGGCAACGATTTGTTTGCCGATACGCTGCTGGCTCTGGACGCAGCGACTGGAAGACGCCTCTGGCATTTCCAAGGCGTGCATCACGACATCTGGGACCGCGACTTTCCTTCGCCGCCGGCGCTGGTCACAGTGAACCATGACGGCCGCAGTGTTGACGCCATCGCGCAGACCACCAAGCAGGGAGTCGTTTACCTCTTCGATCGCGTCACGGGCGCTCCCGTCTTTCCCATCGAAGAGCACGCTTATCCGCCGAGCGACGTTCCGGGGGAAAAGGCTTCGCCTACGCAGCCCATGCCTGCCGCGCCCGAGCCTTTTGCGCGCCAGCGGCTGACCGAAGACATGCTGACCACCCGCACGCCTGCGGCGCACGCCTGGGCCGTGCAGGCCTTCCGCGACATACGCAGCGACGGCCAGTTCGTCCCCTTCACCGTCGATCGCCAGACCATGGTGCTTCCCGGGTTCGATGGGGGCGCGGAGTGGGGCGGTCCTGCTATCGATCCCGCGACGGGCGTGCTCTACGTGAATGCGAACGAAATGGCCTGGACGGGCGGGCTGACTCCCGACAAACCCAGCGCGGGCCCTGGCGCGAAAATCTACCAGTCGCAATGCGCACTTTGCCATGGTGTTGAACGCGCCGGAATGCCGCCGGTCTTTCCATCCCTGGTCGATGTCAGCAAGCGCCTGAGCGATGCGCAGATCACGGAAATCGTCACGCACGGACGCGGCCGCATGCCAGGATTGCCCAACCTCGACAGCGCAAAAATCGCTCAGCTCCTCGAGTACCTCAAATCCGCCGCGGCCGCGCCGGCGCCTTCTGAACACGCGCCCGACGCCATGGCCGATGGTTCCAGCGTGCACTACAGCTTCACGGGCTACCGCAAATTCCTCGATCCCGACGGCTACCCCGCCATCGCGCCACCCTGGGGCACACTGAGCGCGATCGATCTGAACACGGGCAAATTTCTGTGGAAGATTCTCCTGGGCGAATATCCCGCCCTCGCCGCACAGGGCATGAAGGACACTGGTTCAGAGAACTACGGAGGCCCGGTCCTCACTGCCGGTGGCGTGCTCTTTATTGGCGCCACGGTTTACGATCGCAAATTCCGCGCCTTCGACAGCCACACCGGCCAGCTTCTGTGGGAGACGGAACTGCCTTTCGCCGGCATTGCCACGCCCGCCACGTACTCCGTCGATGGGAAACAATACGTGGTGATCGCGGCCAGCGGCGGGCGCGATCCTAAATCGCCCGTGGGCGGCGCTTACATTGCCTTCTCCCTGCCCTGATCCCCGGTCGGAAGTGCCTTCCTGGCCTGCCCTGGGACGCAGGCCAACTCTGCTATGCCGGCCCGGCATCCAAACCCCGGTGTCCACACGCAACACAATCTTTCCCTCTGGAGCCGCTATGCATTTGCCCCGGTTCTTCTCGCATTTCACGCGCGGCCTTGCTGCCGTCGCACTCGGTTCGCTTCTTGCTTCCACCTCCGCGCTGCACGCACAGGAGCCGGCCCAGGCGCCGACGCAGCTCACAACCCCTGCCGCCGATCAGGACACGCACCTCGTTAGCCCTGCGCAGCTGGATCAGCAGGTGCAGAGTTCAGCCGCGACGCGCCAGAAGCAGATCGAGGACCTGAACCAGTTTCTGACCACGCCCGAAGCGCAGAAGGTGATGAAGGATTCGAAGATCGATCCGGTGCAGGTGAAGACCGCGATCCCGAGCCTGACCGATGCGGAGCTCGCCGATCTTTCCGCACGCGCCGATCACGCGCAGCATGACTTTGCCGCCGGCTTCCTCGGCACCACGGCCCTGTTGCTCATCATCCTCGTCATCCTGGTCATCATTCTCGTTTCCGTTTACCACTAATCCCTTGCGCCCGTTTGCGCTGATCGCCTGTTTCGTGGCCGCGGCCATCGCCGCGGCCCACGCACAGGCTCCGCAGGCCGTCTGGATCGACGTTCCTTTCATCCATCAGCCGCGCGAAGGCTGCGGGGCCGCATCGCTTTCGATGCTCATGCAGTACTGGGCGCACCAGCAGAACCAATCCGCGCCGCCGGCCAGCGATGTCGACGCCATCCAGCGCCAGATTTATTCGCCCGCGGAACATGGCATTCCTGCTTCGGCGATGCAGGCGTATCTCCATGACCATGGGTTTCAGGTCTTCGCGCTGAGCGGACGATGGAGCGACATCGAGACTGAGCTGCAGAAGGGCCGGCCGCTCATCGTCGCTGTTCGGCCTGAGGGACAGTCGGCGCTGCATTATGTTGTTGTCGATGGCATTGACCCACCTCGCGGCCTGGTGATGATGAACGACCCGGCCGAACGCAAACTACTCTCCCAGGAGCGTGCCGCATTCGAGAAAGACTGGAGCGCGACCGGCCACTGGATGCTGCTCGCCGTCCCCGCACCGCCCTCGCACTGACGCTGTTCGTCGCGCTGGCCGCGGGCTGGCATTCGGCCAATGCACAGTGCGCACACGACGATACGACGCCTATCCGGAAGCTCTCGCAGCAGCAGGATTGGGCAGCCGTCGTGCATCTTGCGCAGACCATGCCCTCGCGTTCGGCGCAGGTGAACCTGAGCTACGGCCTGGCGCTGGGGCATCTGAAACGCCTGAGCGACGCGAAGCAGGTTTTCCTTGAAGGCCATCGCCAGTGTGCTTCCGACAAGCGCTTTCCGGAGGAGCTGGCGGGAGTGGCCTACGAGCAAAAGCAGCTGCCCGAAGCGGCTCATTGGCTCCGTCTCGCGCTTCGCCTCGATCCCCGCGATGCCTACGCCAGCAACTTCCTCGCGACCCTCTACTTTCTCTCCGGCAATCTCGACGCTGCGCTCCAATACTGGAACCGTGTAGAGAAGCCTTCTATCGCCACGCTGGATCTTGACCCGCACTTGCAGGTACATCGGCTGCTTCTCGACCGCGCTTTTGCGTTCTCGCCGGCTGCTGTGCTCCGCGAGCCGCAATTCCTGACGACCGAAACGCGTCTCAATGCGCTGGGTATTTTTCCCAGTTACAACATCCACCTCGACGCCCGCCCGGAGGGGAGCTTCAGCGCAGTTTTTCGCGCTCAGGAGCAGAATGCCTTCGGCTCCAGCACCTTTGCCGCTCTGCTTTCGACGCTGGGCGGCGTGCCGTATGAAACGCTCTACCCCGCGTACTCCAACATCCACCGCTCGGCAATGAACGTTGACTCGCTGCTCCGCTTCGACGCGCAAAAGCGCCGCGCGTGGGCCTCGCTCTCCGCGCCGCTGAACGGGTTTCCGCAATGGCGCTGGCAAATCTCCGCCGATCTGCGCAACGAGAACTGGGCTATCCGCCCATCTTTCACCGGGACCGCTCCGGTGCTCGGCTCGCTGAATCTCGAACGCGAGTCTGTGGACGGGACGCTGACGTCGCTCAAAAGCGGCGCACTGCAGTGGTCCGCCGGAGCGGAACTTTCCCATCGGAACTTTCGCGATGTTGTTTCCGGGTCGGCCTTCACGCCTTCGCTGCTGACGCCTGGATTTGAAATCAAACAGCTCTCATCGCTCAACGCGCAGCTGATTCATCTTCCTGAGCATCGTTTCACGCTCACGGCTGGTGCCAGCTCGGATTTTGCCCGCACCCTGACCTCGCACTCGTATCTCTCGGAGAAGCTGCAAGGCTCCGCACTTGCGCGGTGGCTTCCGGAAATGCAGGGTGACAAGTACGAGCTGACGCAGCAGTTGCGCGCCGGCAAAATTTACGGCACTGCGCCGTTCGACGACCTGTTCGTTTTCGGAATGGATCGCGACGACACGAACCTGTGGATGCGCGGCCACCTCGCCACGCGCGACGGCCGCAAAGGCAGTTCCCCCACGGGCGATGCGTACTTCCTGTCTAATTCCGACTTCTACCGGCGGATCTACGGCAACGGCCTGCTCGCCATCCACGTGGGGCCGCTGCTTGACATTGGCAAAATGGCCGCGCCTGCCAGCGGGCTTTCCAACGGCGAGTGGCTCGTCGACGCGGGCGCCGAGGCTCGCCTGACGATCCTGCACACCCGCGTGGTTTTCAGCTACGGTCGCGATCTGCGCTCGGGAGCTAATGCCTTCTTTGGAACCGTGGCGCCGAATCTGCGCTGAACGATTCAGGGCCCCCCCGTGGCAAAGCGGGGCCCTCAGCGCGTTGCTTCCGCCCATCCAAACGCGTCCGGGAAATGCTCGAAGTCGGGCGGTTTGTCGCGCTCGAAGTAAATCGACAGAATGTCGAAGCGAGTCTCGATCCCACCAGGCTTGAGCTGCCGCACGTAGTGGCGGGCCAGCCTCCGCAGAACGCGGCGCTTACGCTGATCGACCGCCACATGCGCCGGCGCCACATCGCGGGTGGTTCTGGTTTTTACCTCGATGAAGCACAGCGTGTCGCCTTTCCACGCGATGATGTCCAGATCGCCGGGAGCCCGCGACGAATGCCATGCGCGCGCGACGACGACATAGCCTCGCCGCAACAGCCAGAAGAAGGCAGCGCGCTCACCGTGCAGTCCCGTTTCGAGATGCTGCGCCCGCTCAGGCCGCCGCCGTCGGGCAGCGCGCTCGATGGCGCTCACCGCGGACTCCATCAGATTGATCCGTAGCCGGAGGAACATGGACGCTATTGTCGGGTGCGACACACCGGGTCGCAAGAAACCTTCGTCACGGCGGGATCACTAAAGTCCCGTAGCGCTGAATGGGGAATTCCGGACCGGCTCAGTGCAGGAGCAGCAGGTAAAGGGCAACACCAACGCCAAAGACCGCCAGCACCAGCGCGAGGATGACCGCATTGCGCGAGATGCCCGGATTCCATGCCCCGCTTCTTAGCTCTCTGACGGTGCGAAGATGCCCAGTGACCGCGGAGACGTTGACGACCACTCCGAGCGCAACCAGGCCGACCCCCGAATAGACGGAGAGACCGGAGTGATGCGGGGCAGCCTGCTGGCTCTGCTGGAATTCCCGCAAAAATAGCCCGAACCGCGCGAGCGCAAAGCCCATGCCCATGAGGCCCAGGCCGGTCCGAATCCACGCCAGGAAGGTGCGCTCGGCGGCGAAGTATGTGCGGGGATCGTCGAGTTCGTTCGGCATGGCGCGATTGTAGCGGCGGTCGATTGATTCCGCAGGCAGAATCTTGACTTCTTCGCGACTCCAATGATCTGGTGACCTATGCGCTTCGTCCTGCTGCTTGTCCTCGCCCTGCAGGCCTCCGCCCCGACGGCGGTCTCCAACGATCCTTTCGCAGCCCTGCGCGACCAATGGGCCAAAGACCTTCACGAGAAACATGTCGACGATGCGCTGGCCCAGTACGCGCCGGATGCCGACTTCATCAGCGACACGGGCCGGACGCATGGCATGGCCGCGCTGCGCCAGCTGTTCCAGACCATCACGTCAACGTTCGACAGCGACCTGACCTTCACCTCGCAGCGCGTGGAGATTTCCGGTGACCTGGCCTACGACTCCGGCACCTACAAGGAAACCCTGACCGCCCACGCCACCGGAAAAACCCAGCACATGGCGGGGGACTATCTCACGGTTTACCGCCGGACGAAGGCGGCCAACGGAAATGCGGTGTGGTTCATCGCAGAGCAGATCTGGACGGGGAGCGAGGTGAAGTGAAGGCAGCTGTTCGTTTCCAGCGAGCAGCGACGGTTTCTACCGCGGAAAGACAAACGGCGAGCCGAAGCCCGCCGTTTTGCCTTGTTGACTTTCTAAATTTGTTTGCGTCTTACAGAGGCTGAACGTCAGCTGCCTGCCAGCCCTTTGGCCCCTTGACGACGTTGAATTGCACGGCCTGACCTTCCTGCAGACTCTTGAAGCCATTCGCTGAAATGGCAGAGTAGTGCACGAAGACATCCTCGCCGTTCTGGCGCGAGATAAAGCCGTAGCCCTTCGCGTCGTTAAACCACTTCAC
>DATAZC010000027.1:0-2452 GCA_036272255.1 Acidobacteriaceae bacterium
CAGACAGGTCGGACACCGTACCGATGCTCTTAGCGAGAGACTCCCGCTCTGCGGCGCTCATGCCACTCGCGATCGTCTTCATCTTGCCCGTTTCAAGCGCGGCGAGGATCGCCTGCCACGGCATCCCGCGCAGAGTTTCCACGGGAGGCGCGCCGACTATATTCGCCGAATTATGGCATCCTCCGCATTGCGTCTGGAACAGCGCGTCCTGTGCCAGCGCCGCACACGCAATCAGTAGAAGGACCAGAGCCCGAAACATCACGTGACAATATTACGCGAATCCGAAAGGAGCAGGCTCCGCGAGCCGAATCGCTTTTCTCCGGCCATAGCTCCGACGGTTGGCGCGAACCGTCGCGATCGCGTCGAGAAAGTAATGATTGCCTGGCATGGACAGATGGAAACCTGTCCCAAGAGAGTTACGGGAGTGCCAGGTCCGGAGTCTGAGTAAGACTAAAGGTGAGAGGATGCGGATGGCAGGGCACCTTGCGGAACATCAGCACAGCTGACTAAGTCGATTGTTTGAGTGATTATTTCGTTGTTCAAGAATGACCTCCTTCCGCTGAGATGGACTTACGTCTTCTGAAATTAGCATGCGGCGGGGAGAGCCGCAAGACGGCAAACATTAATTCCCGATTAAAGGCGGGTGCAGGATTTAGTTCCAGTAGTTCCGTTCGAGACTGCGAGCGGTATCGTGCCAAGTTGCCCCTGCACGCTCAGCGCGCACGTCTCGCTCACGCACGGCAAACCGGCTTGCCTCCTGGACCGAAAGGACCAGCTCGTGCTACTATCGCAAGCCTTATGCCGCCGCTGAACGAATGGAATACGCTGCTCGCGGTCCAGGCAGGCGCAGCCGCCACGTTGACGGGCCTGATTTTCGTCGCCGTCTCCATCAATCTTGCAAATCCCCCGGCCCGCAAATTTGTTGGACAGTTCCTCTGGGAACATTTGAGATAGAAAATGTTCTTTAAGGAGAAAGAATGTCGAACACGAAGAAGACCGATTCCGGGGCTGCGGAAGGAGCCCGGAGGGCGACTGAGCAGTCCCCGGAATCGGCGCGCGCAGGCGCGGGGCGATGGTCCTCGCGGCGCAAGACGGCAGTGATTTTGGAAGTGTTGAGAGGGGCGGATCTGGAAAGCACCTCGCGCAGGTACCGGGTGACAGTTGCCACTCTGAGCGATTGGCGGGATCGGTTTCTGGCTGCCGGCGAGGCGGGTATCAAGAGCCGTGAGGTCGGCGTGGAAGACGAAGAGAAGCGGCGATTGAAACCGGTGGTGGCCGGGCTGAGGGTTGAGGCGGAGCTGCTCCGTGAGAAGATCGCCCGGATCGAGGGTGGCCGCCCTTTGGTGTCGTGGAAGTCGAGAACATGAGCCGCACCGTCTCGGCTTCCAGCAACAAGCCCTACGGGGTGGCGCGTGTGGTGGCGATCTGGGATCTGCCGCGTTCCAGCTTTTATGCCGCGCGCGAACGCCGGCAGAACCCGCGGGAACCCCGGAAACGTGGTCCGAAGGTTGTCTCCGATCCGGAACTGCTGGCAGCGATTCGGACCGTCCTGGATGAGGCCGTTTTCACGGGTGAAGGGTACCGCAAGGTCTGGGCCCGGCTGCGTCACAAAGGGGTACGCACCTCGAAGCAGCGAGTGAATGGGGTGATGCGGGAGAACCACTTGCTCTCGCCGCATCGGCAGCTACTGCCGGTGACGCATCATCCCCACGACGGCGTCATCGTAACCGATGAACCCGACCGGATGTGGGGCACCGATGCGACCGCCACGTTCACAGCCGCCGAGGGTGCGGTGACGGTCTTCGCCGCGATCGATCACTGCACGGCTGAATGCGTCGGTATCCATGCAGTAAAGAAAGCGAACCGTTTGGAAGCGCTGGAGCCGGTTCGGCAAGGCGTACGGGAACCCTTCGGCTTCTTCTCTCAGGGCAGCGCCGCCGGTCTGCTATTGCGCCATGACCACGGCAGTGTTTATATGAGTGACGACTTTCAGAACGAAATCCGGTTTCTCGGAATCGAATCCTCACCAGCCTTCGTACGGCAACCGGAGGGTAACGGCTGCATTGAGCGGTTCTTCAGAACGCTCAAGGAACAGTTGCTCTGGATTCACCATTTTCGCGATCTCGATGAATTGCAGACCGCTCTGGTCGAGTTCCGCAACCGCTATAACCAGCAGTGGATCATCGGGCGCCTGGACTACAGAACACCAGCCCAGGCTCGGCGTGATTTCGAACTTGCACTATCACCGGCGGCGTGATTCAATGAGTCAACTTACTCCCAGTGAGCTGTCCAGCCGCTCCAGGCCAAAACAACAGCAAGTTAAGGGAACAAATACATTGAATGGAGTGAGGAATGGATTTGTCCCGAGCTGTTTACAGTCGCGATCTGAAGATCGCGGCGATGAGAGCGCTGGATGCCGGTTCCACAATCGGTGAGATCGCGCGCAAATATC
>DATAZC010000028.1:0-2919 GCA_036272255.1 Acidobacteriaceae bacterium
CTACGGCAACACCGCCCGTCGCACCCTCGATGCCTCTGCTCGCTGTTCGGACATCCGCGGCGCCGTCTACACCGTGCAGGTCGGCGATACAGAATACGAACTGACCCCGGATCACTCGCGCGTCGCCAGAGCTACCTCCTATCTCCCGCTCAGCGCGACACTGCTCAAACAAAGCAGCCTCGCCAACCACATGCCTCCCACTCCGGTAAAAATCCGCCGCGACGACGACGGCTTCCTCGTGCTGGTGGGCAACCGCGAGTCGCATTACCGCGCATTTACGACGCACTAGCGAACGTCCTCTGACAGGCCTACCCGCCAACCCACTGGCAAACACCGAGTATCCTTGTCCCCAATGCCCCACGACTTCGAAATCGGCAACGTCCCGGTCGGCCGCGGTCCGCTCTTCCTCATCGCCGGCCCCTGCGTCATCGAGAGTGAGCAGCACGCCCGCATGATGGCCGATGCCATCCAGCGCATCACCAGCGATCTCGGCGTGCCCTACATCTTCAAGGCCTCCTACGACAAAGCCAACCGCACCTCGGTCACGAGCTTCCGCGGCCCCGGCCTCGTCGAAGGCACCCGCATCCTCCGCCGCATCGCCGAAGCGACGCACCTTCCCGTCCTCACTGACGTGCACGAGCCCGCGCACTGCGCGCCGGTCGCCGAAGCCTGCGACATCCTTCAGATCCCCGCCTTCCTCTGCCGCCAGACCGACCTGCTCGTCGCCGCCGGCAAAACCGGCCGCGCCGTCAACGTGAAGAAAGGCCAGTTCGTCGCGCCCGGCGACATGAAGCACGCGGTCGAAAAAGTCGCCTCCACCGGCAACACCCGCGTCTTCCTCACCGAGCGGGGCGCCAGCTTCGGCTATCACAATCTCGTTGTGGACATGCGCTCGCTGCCCATCATGCGCGCGCTCGCGCCAGTGGTCTTTGACGGCACTCACTCCGTCCAGACACCGTCCGCCGCCAACGGCGTCTCCGGCGGTCAGCCCGAGTTCATTCCCGTCCTCGCCCGCGCCGCCGTCGCCGCCGGCATCGACGGCATCTTCCTCGAAGTCCACAACGATCCCGCCAACGCCAAGTCCGACGGTGCGAACGCACTGCACCTGGACAAGCTCAAACCACTGCTCGAACAGCTACTCGCCATCCACGCCGCCGCCGGAAAGAAAGCTGAGACTTAACTTCCCCGCCGCCCGTCTGCAACCAGTTGGATTCGCAGGCGGGAGGCTTCTATGAGCATCGCTCGCTGTCGGCATCTGGCATTTCTGATCGTCTGTGGCACGCTCACTGCACTACCACCCGCGCATGGGTCGGCCGCCGTAGCCCCTCAAGAATCTGCACAAGCCCAGCCTTCGCAGATCGAAACCTACCCGCAGATTGTCCGCATCAGCCACGTGGAAGGCGATGTGCGCATCTCGCGTGGAGAGAAACGTGCCGTCTGGGAGACTGCCGTGGACAATCTCCCGCTCGAAACCGGCTTCAATCTGGTCACGGGCGCGGGAGGACGCGCGGAAATCGAGTTCGAAGACGCATCGACCGTCTATCTCGATGAAAACTCCGCGCTGGCCTTCAATCAGTTGGAAACGACGGGCGGCATTCCTCACACCGCGCTTGGGCTTCTCACCGGAACCGCGACCTTGCATCTCCATCTGCGCACGCCCGGTGAAACGTTCGTCCTGAGAACACCCACCGACGAAATCTCCCGCGAATATCCGTCGCGCACCTATGTACGCGTGAGCAGTTATCTCGATGCCGTATCGATGACATTGCTGAAACATGCCGCCCTCCCTCTCCCGGAAACGATCAACAGAACGATCAGCAACGGTGCGATCAGTAACCCGCCGGTTCAGGGGCTGACCGCGATCTACAGCTCAACGGTTCGCACCGCATTGGTGAAACCCGGCAACTCCAATGCGTTTGCCGATTGGGACAGTTGGGTGGACAACCGCATCGCCTCGCGATCTGCCGCCATGGCCACCGTCATGAAAGCCTCCGGACTCACCTCTCCGCTTCCCGGCCTGGCGGACATGAACGGTCAGGGAACTTTCTTCCCTTGCGCTCCCTATGGAACCTGTTGGGAACCGGCAGACCGGCCGGCCCCGCAACCAGACAGCGCACCTCACGACGCGCAGCAGAGTTCCGCTCCCGGACCCCAGCAAACAGCACCTATGGCTCAGGTTCCGACTCCCCAGCCTGTCCAGCACTTTGAGCGCGATGCGTTCTTCCCTTGTCCTCCAACCACCATCCGCTCGATGATCGCAAGAGACCCCGCAACCGGTCGGCAGACGGTCCTCTCTTCCAGCCTGTATCCGGCGGCCGGCCCATACGACTGGGCGGTGTGTCACGCCGGAAGCTGGATCTACCGGCGCCACCGCTATGCCTGGGTTGTGGGCACCAGGAGACATCATCGTTGCCCCGTGCGCTGGATCAAGACCGGGCGCTCCCTCGCCTACGTCCCCATTCATCCCCGCGACGAAAAGGGCAAGCTTCCCATCAACCGCGCGCATGGCGTCTTCGCAGTTCACGGCAAGCAGGGTCCGTCGGTGGAGCGGATCACTCTCCAGGCCGGCAGCAATATCAAGCTCCTCAGTACGCCACCCAAGGAATTCCGCAGTGTCTCTTCCCCTCCACTCTTTCGCGCGGGCGATCCGCACGTAAACGCGTATCGGCTTGCCAGCACAATGGTGGCAGGCAAAAGCTCCAGCGTCAGAGGGCCCGGAACCAGCCTTACCTTCGATCACAGATCGCAAAGCTTCATGGTTGCCAAACAGGTCATGCAGGAAAATAAGAACGCTCCCGAGCTCCGGGCATTCAACAGCCGCATCGGAAATACGCAGACACACGCCGGCTCAGGACGGGGATTCGGCGGTAGCGGCTCGCACAGTAGCAGCGGCGGTTTTCGTGGCGGCACCAGCGGCGG
>DATAZC010000029.1:0-4972 GCA_036272255.1 Acidobacteriaceae bacterium
TTCTTTGGGCGGCATGCACGATGAAGCGGAGCTGCGGGGACATCGGCGCACCTATATCGGCGCGCTGCCGGGACAGATTATTCAGAACCTGCGGAGAGCGGGCGCGAACGATCCGGTGTTCATGCTGGACGAGGTGGACAAGCTGGGGCGAGATTTCCGGGGTGATCCGGCGTCGGCGTTACTGGAGATCCTCGATCCGGAACAGAACAACACGTTTCGGGATAACTATCTCGACCAGGCTTTTGACTTATCGAAAGTACTGTTTATCTGCACGGCGAACGTACTCGATACGGTGCCGGAACCGCTGCGGGATCGCATGGAGATCATCGAGCTGCAGGGGTACACGGAGGAAGAGAAGAAGCACATTGCATTCCGGTATCTGATTCCGCGGCAGATCAAGGAAAACGGGATCACGGCGGAGAACATCGAGTTCCCTGACGAATCGATTGGCTACATCGTGCGGCACTACACGCGCGAGGCCGGCGTGCGGAAGCTGGAACAGCAGATAGGAACGCTGTGCCGGAAGCAGGCGCGCCGGATCGCGGAGGGCAACACGGACAAGCTGGTGATTACGCGCGAGGTAATTCAGGAATTCCTGGGCGGCATCAAAGTCCGCGTGGATACCGAGATTGCCGAACGCACGAAGCGCGCGGGCGTAGCCGTAGGCCTGGCGTGGACACCGGCGGGCGGCGACATTCTGTTTATCGAAGCCAACCGGATGAAGGGTAAGGGCGGCTTTACGATGACGGGGCAGATTGGCGAGGTGATGCAGGAATCGATGCAGGCGGCGCTGACCTGGGTACGGTCGAACGCTCACTCGCTGGGTCTGGAAGAAGACCTTCTGAAGGACACCGATCTGCACATCCATGTGCCGGCGGGCGCGATTCCGAAGGACGGGCCGTCGGCGGGCGTGACCATGGCGACGACACTGGTTTCTCTGCTGACCGACACGCCGGTGCATCCGCTGACGGCGATGACGGGCGAGATTACGCTGAGCGGCAATGTGCTGCCGGTCGGCGGGATCAAGGAGAAATTCCTCGCGGCAAAACGCGCTGGTGTGACGACGGTGATTCTGCCGGCGGAGAATCGTCAGAACGTTGAAGAGGACCTGATGCCGGAGCAGACCGAAGGGGTGGACATCCACTACGCCAGCCGCATTGAAGATGTGCTGGCCGTGGCGCTGCCCCGCTCGCGAGCGGAAGAAAAGCACGACGAGGAAGTTCGCGAAGAGGTGCTGCAGCATACTGCTTGAAAACAGGGTGTAGGGAATAGGGTGTAGGGTGTAGCAAAAATCTGGGCGCGGGAGACAACTCCCGCGTCCTTTTATTTTTCGGAGAGCGCGCCCGATTCGACCGCGAGGGAGGCGTCGTAGAGGCGGGCCATGTTGCGGCCGTCACGTTTAGCGGCGTAGAGCGCGAGGTCGGCTTCGTGCTGGAGCGTTTCCCACGACAGGTCTTTGCGTCCGCCGGAGACGGCGATACCGAAGCTGGCGGTGATGCGAGTGTGGCGGGAACCGAGCTGGAAGCTGTGGTCGGCGACGGCGAGGCGGAGCCGCTCGATGGTGGAAAAGGCGGAGATGGGGCCGAGGCCGGGCAGGATGAGGACGAATTCTTCGCCACCGATGCGGCCGGCGACGTCGGTTTCGCGGATCATGGAGCGGAGGAAGACGGAGAACTCGCAGAGAACGAGATCGCCGGCGGCGTGGCCGTAGCGGTCGTTGAGGAGCTTGAAGAAGTCGAGGTCGAGGATGACGATGGCGAGTTCATGACCGGTGCGGGCGTAGCGGGCCAGCTCGACTTCAGCGGCGGCCTGGAGACCGCGACGGTTCAACAGCTCGGTGAGGGGATCGACCATGGACTGGCGGTTGAGGTGAAGGAGGAGACGCGCATTCATCATCCAGATGAAGGCGAGGGGGAGAACGGAGCAGGAGACGACGTAGACAATGCCGCTGGCAATTTCGGCCCAGGGCGCGATCTGGCCCGGCATTTTATGGGCGACGAGGAAGATGACGACGCGAGTGGCTTCGACGGCTGAATAGATCGCGAGGAAGGCGGAGATGGTGCGGCGAGGCCAGCGCGTTTCGCGATCGGACACGAATAAGAGCAGGATGGCGGTGATCGCGGTTTCGAAGCAGAGAATGCCGTCTTCGAGCGTGGCGCTGGCGCTCCTATGGCCGGGGACGCTCCAGATGAGGAAGACCGGTAAAGCTCCGATGACGATGATGAGCAGAAGCCAGCCGGTGCGGACACCACGACGGACGAAGTGCGCAGCGCTCGAATAAAAGCAGGCGTAGCCGACGGGAGCAGCTTCCATAACGACGCCGATGGCAAGCCAGTGGGGCATCCAGTGACCGCCGAGATCGAGGATGGCGCCAACGAAGCCGGAAATGTAGCCGAAGGCGAGCCAGCGGAGGCTCTTGTTGGTGCGATCCTGCAAGGCCATGCAGGTGAGGATGATGGCAAAGCAGGTAAGCTGCACATCCTGCACGAAGCCGATGGCGTAGGTCAGCACGACTGGCCGTCGGGGCGGACGCGTTCGGACGCGAGCGCCGGAACTGAGTTGAGTGCGAGCGGCAGAGGCATAGGTGGAAGCGGGCCCGATTACATGGAAGACATTATAGACTATCTTAACGGGTTGGAATCTGGAGCCAATACCCACTATCAGACAAAAGGCCTGCTTCGTTTGGGGGAGCGGCTGGGCTCGGGATCATGGTCGCATCGGGGCGGCGACGGAGTCGAGGAGGACGTCCAGGGATGACTGGACGTTCCTGAGGGGCTCCCGAGAGCCGTGGATACGGCTGAGAACGAGGCCGCCCTCGAGCGCGGCGATGATGGTGTTGGCAAGCTGATTGGGGTTGGTGCCGCGGCGGATTTCGCCGTCCTTTACACCCTGGACGACGATGGCGGCGAGGCGGCGCTTCCAGTCAGTGAAGGCCTTGCGGGCCAGCTTGCGCAGGATGGGGTTGCCGTCGTCGGCATCAACTGCGGTGTTGAGGAGCGGACAGCCGCCGGGGACCGGGCCGGGGCCCTGCACAAAGCGGCGGATGACCCAGGCGAGCTTAGGCAAGGCTCCGGCGATGTGGTCGAGGCCGTCGGTACGGGTTTTGATGGCCTGATCGAGTGAGTACAGGAAAACCTCGGCAGCGAGCTCCTGCTTGCTGCTGAAGTGCCGGTAGAGGCCGCCCTTTTCAAGGCCGGTGGCGTCCATGATGTCCTGCATGGAGCAGCCTTCGAAACCGCGCCGGTTAAAGATGGGAGCGGCCAGGGCGATGATCCTCAGCCGCGTCAGGTCGCCTTTTCTCATTCCGCGCCTCGTTGTAAAAGCAGCATATCGCTAAAAAAGACGCATCGGTCTCTTTTCTGCTGAATCTGATGCAGGAAGAGACTGTCTGGTCTCATTCTAACCACAAGGAGCAGCATGGCAGCGTCTCTGGCTTTGCCGCAGCGTGTTGCCGCCCGAGCCCAGATCAATCCGTGGATCGTTGCGCTGACGGTGACGCTGGCGACCTTCATGGAGTTGCTGGATACGTCGATTGCGAACGTATCGCTGCCCTATATCGCCGGCGGGCTGGGGCGCTCGTACGACGAAGTCACGTGGATCCTGACGACGTATCTGGTGGCTAATGCGGTAGTGCTGCCGATGTCGGCATGGCTGTCGCGGGTGTTTGGGCGGAAGCGCTACTACATGATGTGCGTGGCGCTGTTCACGGTGACTTCCCTGCTGTGCGGGGTGGCGCCGAGCCTGAACATCATGCTGATGGCGCGGGTGCTGCAGGGGATCGGCGGGGGCGGGCTGGCGCCGGTGGAGCAGGCGATTCTGGTCGATACATTTCCGGCGCACAAGCGCGCGATGGCGTTCGCGCTGTACACGGTGGCGATTGTGACGGCGCCGGCGATTGGTCCGGTTCTGGGCGGATGGATTACGGACAATTACAACTGGCGCTGGGTATTTCTGATCAACATTCCTATTGGGGTCTTCTCTCTGTTGCTGACCAGCCGCTTCGTGCACGATCCGGAACATTTTGAAGAGGAGCGCAAATCGGCGCGGGCCGGCGGACGTCTGCGCATCGACGGGACGGGCATTGCCCTGGTGGGGATTGGATCGGCGGCTCTGGAAGTACTGCTGGACCGCGGACAGATTGACGACTGGTTTGGGTCGCCGTTTATCTGCTGGATGTTTGCGATTGGGGTGCTGTGCCTGGGGACGGCGGTTTTCTGGGAGCTGCAGCAGAAGGATCCGATTATCGATTTGCGGTTGCTGGCAAATCGCAATTTTGGGATAGCGTGCTTCTTCTATTTTCTTTTTGGGTTTGGGTTATTCGGATCGACGACGATGATTCCGCAGATGCTGCAGTCGCTGTACGGATATCGGGCGATTGATGCGGGACTGGTGCTGGGCCCGGGAGCATTTGTTATCACATTGCTGGCGCCGGTGGGCGCGCAGCTGGTGCAGAGAGGGGTGGTGCATCCGCGGGTGCTGCTGACGGTGGCAGTTGTTATCGTCGGGCTGTCTTTTCTGCACTACAGCCACTTCAATCTGGCGACGGATTACAGCCACTACGCGTGGGCCCGTGCGCTGCAGGGGCTGGGGTACGCGTTTTTCTTTGTGCCGCTGTCGGTGATCACTTACTCGCAACTGAGGCCGGATCAGAACAACCGGGCTTCGTCGATTACAAACTTTTTTCGCAACTGGGGTGGGAGCTTCGGGATTGCTTTCATTACGACCATGACGGAGAGGCGGCAGAACTTTCACCAGTCAACGGTGGGCAGCAGTCTGCCGGTGGCGCTGGCTTCCCTGCAGAATTCTCTGCGGCAGACAGCGGGGTATCTCCAGAGCCGCGGGTTCAGTCCTGCGGACGCGGTGAGCGCGGCGTATGCGCGGTACTACCAGCAACTGACGGCGCAAACGAAGCTGCTGGCGTTTATGGATTGCTTTCATCTGATTGGGGTATTCACGCTGGTGGCGGTGGCGT
>DATAZC010000030.1:0-9026 GCA_036272255.1 Acidobacteriaceae bacterium
TGGAAGCTTGTCTCGACTGGAATATTGAAGGTCTAGATGTAGTTCCCCGAGCATTGCGTAATGTTGCCAAGGAGTACGAGCGCCGCAACCCCGAAAACAAGGCGACGATAAAGAAATATAGAAACCTCGTCATGGTGAGGATCTTGCTTCTCGTCATTCTTGTGATCGAAGTGGTCGTCCTGCAGAGATGACAGTCTGCCCCGTGGCTTCTGCTTGCAGGGTATTTCGGCGTACCGGGCTCAGCGACCCGAAAGGTCGCTGAGCGGAGTTGCTATGCGACGGCGCTGGTTGCGGCTGCCGCGGCTTTGGCAGAGGCGATGGATGCCGAGACAGGCGTGCTGGTGTACTCGGAGGCCTTCCAGTCGCCGAGGCAACGGCTAAGCAGAGCAGCGGCGCAGCGCTCGCCGCAGAGGACGATGACGTTGTCCTCAAGGGCAAGGTTCGCGTCCCATGGCATAAACTTCACATCGTGGGCCGAGGTTATTGCGAGGATCCAATGGTTACTGGTCTTCTTCTGGACTCCGCAGGTGCAGGTGAATAATGGGGTGGCTGCCATGTGTCAGTCTCCTCACTGCTGAAACGCAGTTGTCGTTCGCTGAGATAGAAGCAAGTCCTATGCCATTCGCCGCAGAAGCTAAGTTTTGGAACTAAAGAGCTTAGAATCGCGGAACTGCGTGGTGGTTTGCCTGGAGGGATTACCAGGGGAAACTCTTTTCCACTGTGTGCAATGAATTGCAACCTAGGTGGTACGATAGCACGCCGCATGGGTGAGGTTGCCGGTCTGAAGGTGGTACGAAAGACTATCGCGGAGCGATGCTGTCAGGCGAGCCGGGTCTTGAGACTGACGAACCTACCTCAGGGGCTAAAGCCCCATTCCTGGACCCCGCTACGGCACGGCTGAAGCCGTGCCCTTTCGAAGCTGGACCCGCTACGGCAGAGCTGAAGCCGTGCTCTTTCACAGCAGCTAGGCGGACGTGCTTCGGCGACCCGGACATTCCCTTCCTCGAACTCCGCTCCGGATGAAGGCTCAGGTGGTGACGGCGGCGGGGAGTTCGAGTTGCTCGGAACCCTCGGCGTCGAGGTGGGGGGTGAAGTGGGCGCGGCAGCGGGCTTCGTAGAGGCCGGCGGCGCCGACGACGACGAGCTCCTGCGACTGGGAGAGGCGCTGGGTGTGGATGGCGGGCTGGCCGCAGACCATGCAGACGGCGGAGAGCTTGGTGACGCGGTCGGCGAGGGCCATGAGGTTGGGGACGGGGCCGAAGGGCTCGTTGGCGAAGGTGGTGTCGAGGCCGGCCAGCAGAACCCGTTTGCCAAGAGCCACGAGGTCGAGCGCGACGGGGATGATGTCGGGGGAGAGGAACTGGACTTCGTCGATGCCGACGACTTCGATGTCGTCGAGCTGCGGGTAGAGGATGGCGCGGAGCTCTTCGACGGAGGCGATGGGTACGGCCTCGTGGGTTTGGGAGGAGTGCGAGGCGATGGCGGCGCGGTGGTAGCGGAGATCGATGTCCGGCTTGTAGCAGGCGACGCGCTGGCGGGCGATGCGGGCGCGCTTGAGGCGGCGGATGAGCTCCTCGCTCTTGCCGGAGAACATGGGGCCGGTGATGACTTCGAGCACGCCTGGGGCGGACGGTTGCATGGGGATTAGGGTACTGGGAGGGGCGGTGGATATTTAGCGTCGAAAGTTGATGGGAGGAACGCGGCGGTCTCGGTTAGGATGGCCACCAGGTACAACAAAAGGGTCTGGATGAACGCGGTTTGGTGGAGTGCGTGTGCTCTGGTGGTGACGGGGACAGGGCTGAGTGCACAGATGCGAACGGTCACGATTCCGGCGGGAAAGGTTCTGCAAAACGCGCTAAAGAAACAAGTGCTTGGACAGGAAGACGGGCAGCCGTTCCATGTAGTGCTAGAGATCGCGCCAGCAAAGGGAACAAACGCCGAGTATACGGCGACGATTGAGGAGACGTGGCTGGCGAAGGACCGCTGGGTGCGAACGGTGCGTGCGCAGGGCCTCGAACAGACGGTGATCGCCAACGAGAGTGGATTGCATTATGTGACGTCGGGAGTTTACTTCCCTCTCTGGCTGCATGCGTTCGCGATGGGGATGTTTTCTCCGGTGCCGGACATTTCGCAATGGGTCCGCGGCTCCGAGACAATTGAACAGAAGGTTCTTCCGAACGGTGTGAAGACAACGCCGTGCATTCACCACGAGTTCATGCTGGGTGCCAAGACAAAACAGATTAACTTTGCGAACCTGTGTTTCAACTCGGATGGACTGCTTGAGATGGTGCAGGGACCGGAGTTCGCGGTGGACTTCAGTGACTATGCAAAATTTGGAAAGCTCAAGGTTGCGCGGGCTCTTTCGGTCGAACCCGGGACCAGGGCGACGCTGATCGGCAAGGTCACAGTATTAGAGACGCCAGCTGCGGGGGCACGTGTGCCGGATGTGCCGGCCAATGCGACCGACAAGGATCCGATGCGCTTCCTTCAGATTCCGACGGAGCAGTTAGAGAAGCTGGCGGGCGACGAAGCCTCGCCTAAGTGGCCGGCGCAGATTCCTTGGACGGGCCAATTCACTTTGTGGGTCGCAGTCGACAGGACGGGCAAGGTTCGTCAGGTTGAGACAAGGAACACAGATCTCTCCGGGTTTGCAGCTGACATGGCTGTGACGCTAGTGGGGCGGCAGTGGAAGGCGGCGACTGCGGACGGCGCTCCCCTGCAGGTGGAGGGTGCGCTGGTCTTTGAGTATCCGCCCGCGGAAAGCAAAGCTAAGGGCCAGTGACAACAGACGGAGACGCCGGGAGTATGCTGGCGGTACCGTTTTTTGAATGCTTTCCAATGAGGTGAGTGCCATGCGGCGAGTGATGGTTTTGGCGGTCGGGCTGGCCTTGGCGGTGAGTGCTGGTGTGGCGTGGGCACAGGCGACCGATGCGGCGAAGCCGGGCTCGCATGAGGTGAAGGTGAAGCTGGTGAACTCGCAGGGGCAGCCGGCGGGGACGGTGACCTTCAAGCCGGTGAAGCAGGGCGTGAAGATGACGGTGAAGCTCGAAAATATTCCGTTTGGCGAGCACGGTGTGCATATTCACGAGCATGCGGTGTGCGATGCGCCGGACTTCAAGGCGGCGGGCGGGCACTTCAACCCGATGGGCAAGCATCATGGGTTCGAGAACCCGGAGGGGCATCATGCAGGGGATCTGCCGGGGAATGTGTCGGTTGGCGAGAATCATAGGGGCACGGCCAGTTTTGTGCTGAAGGATATTTCGATGGATCCGGGCCTGCCGGACTCGATCTTTGCCAATGGAGGGACGAGCGTGGTGGTGCATGAGCATGCGGATGACGAGAAGACGGACCCGAGTGGGAACTCGGGGAACAGGATTGCGTGCGGTGTGGTGAAGGAGTAAGGGCGAGGGGCCGGGGTTCAGGCGCCAGGGTTCAGGTTCATGGAAAACGCTGCCGGGCGTGCGGTTTGGCGAGGGTTGCGGCGAAGGATAAGGGAACTTTTCAGGCCGGGATTGCGTAACAGAAACCATGACGGCGGCGACCATCCCGGCGGTAATTGAACGCGGTGCGACTGCGGGATGGGGAACAAGGCTGGCCAGGCGCGAGCCAGCAGGACGACCGGTTCGGCGGGAGCCCCCCGTGGGGGTGGCGCCGGGCAGGCCGCGCGAGGAGAAGGCTGTGAGAGAGACGCGGCCCGCGCCAGAGGAGCCGAATTCTCAAGCTGGGCTGGAACGGGCGGCGGTGGTGACCGAGCAGGCTGCCCTGGCGGAGCTGGCGGCGCGCTGCCTGGCCGGCGACGCAGTGGCGTGGGAGAAGCTGGCCAAGACACAGCATCGCAAGGTGTACGGGCTCTGCTACCGCTTTACGGGGTCGGCGACCGAGGCCGAGGACCTGACGCAAGAGGTTTTTCTGAAGATGTACCGCAACCTGGGGAGCTTTGACGCGACGCGCGGGAGCTTTGGGACCTGGTTGACGACGCTGACGCGTAACCTGCTGGTCGACAATTATCGTCGCAGCAGAATGGACCGCGCGAGCGACTCGCTGGATGAGTCGGTGGACGGCGAAGAGGATGGGCCGAGCAGGCTGGATCGACTGGCGGACTCCAGACCCGGACAGGAACACCATGTGGCCGGGCTGGAGCTGAAGGTGCAGATTCAGCGGGCGCTGGCGCAGGTGTCGCCGGAGTTGCGCGAGGCGGTTATCCTTCGTGACCTGGAGGACATGGATTACAAGGAGATCGCCGAGGTTTTGTGTATCCCGCAAGGAACGGTAAAGAGCAGAATCAGCCGCGGCCGCAGTGAACTGGCCCGGCTGCTGAAGGGCATGGAAGGGAAGGTGATGTAAGCGTGACGAATTGGAGCCAATTCGACGAGATGGATGAGAACAGGCCGATTGAGTGTGTGGTGTGTGAGGCGATGTGCCCGGATGCGGTGGACGGCACGCTTACGGAGGTCGAACGCCGGATGTTTGAGCGGCATGTGGCCCACTGCCCGAACTGCGCACGGGAGCTGGACGAGGCTCGGCGCGGAGCGGCCTGGCTGGGAATGCTGAAGGGCCATACGCCGGAGCCTCCGGCGGCGCTGCTGGCGAAGATTCTGGCAGAGACGACGGGCGCCGAAGAGAAGGAGCCGATGCCGGAGTTTGTGCGGGCGCTTCCGGTGCGCGCGGTTGCTCCGGCGTGGGCACTGACCTCGGTGCTGCGCAAAGTGGTAGACGCCTTCCGCATCGAGACGGCGCGGGCGAGCTTCCAGCCACGGATGGCGATGACGGCGGCGATGGCGTTTGTTTCGATCGCGCTGACGCTGAACCTGACGGGCGTGCGGCTGAAGAACCTGCGGGCGTCGGACTTTACGCCTTCGGGGCTGCGGCGCAATGTGGTCGAGGTGGGGGCCTCGGCAGCGCGGGACTTCCAGAACATGCGCGTGGTGTACCAGGTGGAGTCGCGGGTGAGCGAGCTGCGCGGCGAAGGTCCGCTGGCGCAGCGCGAGGATACGAATTTTACGGTTCCGAGCGGCACGGCACAGCCCCAGCCGCAGCAGCAGCAACAGGCCGCGCCGGCACCGCATAAGAAGGGCTTGTAAGTGGGCTGAGAGATTGGATGGAACGGATTTGACGGGGCCACAGGTTCGAGAAGGCTGATTGGGATCCAAGGAGCGCAATTTTCGGTCCCCGAAAGGCAAGACGAGGACCGGAAGAAGGGAGGGTGAGCGAGATGATCGACGAGACGGCAGGGCAGGGCGAGCAGAACAACGCGCCTGAAGGACAGACGGCAGAGGCGGGCGAGCGCGTGGCGTTCTGTCAGCAGTGCGGCAAGGGATTGACCAATGCGACGGTACGACGGGTAGGCTCGGCGGTGTATTGCGAACCCTGCCTGGTGGCGCGGTTGGAGGGGACGGGCGCGGGTGGAACTGGCGCGGGTGGAACTGGCGCGGGTGGGACCGGGACGACGGCAGCCGGATGGACTCCGGTAAGCGGACCGGGACCGGCGACGGTGCCGGCCGGGGGGCCGGTTGGGGTTCCCACGGCGAATGAGCCGAGCCCGTGGCTGGCAGCCTTTCTGGGACTGATTCCCGGTGTGGGCGCAATGTACAACGGGCAGTATGCGAAGGGTATCGCACACCTGGTGATCTTCGCGTTGCTGGATTCGCTGGCGCATGACGTTCATGACATCTTTGGGCTGCTGGTGGCGGGGTGGATCTTCTATCAGGTCTTCGACGCGTATCACACGGCCAAGGCGCGCCGGGACGGCACGCCGCTGCCGAATCCGTTCGGTCTGAACGATATCGGCGACCGCATGGGATTTGGAAGGAACTGGCCGGGAAGCGCGGCGCGCCCGGTTACGAGCTCGACGACGGCCGGGTGGGCAAGCGCAACGGCGGGGCCGGCGGCGGCTGGAGCTTCGCAGGGGCCGGTGGGAGGACAGGGATGGACGGGCTATGTGCCGCCAACCAACTTTGGCGCAACCGCGACGCCTCCGCCTCCTCCTCCTCAGCCGACAGGTTATGCCGGGCCGGTGAACTCCGGGCCGTCCGGGTCGTCGACGACGGCATGGACCCAGGCTCCGTATACGAACGCGTATGCAGGCGCACCGATTCCGCCGGGGGCATCGATTCCGCCGGGGGCTGCGATGCCTCCTCTGCCGTCGCGGCGGTTCCCTATCGGCGCGGCGTGGCTGATTGCGCTGGGGCTGATCTTCCTGATGGCGAACCTGAATGCCTCATGGCGGCTGGGCGGGTCGTGGGTTGTGGCGATCACGCTGGCGGCGCTGGGAGCCTTCATCCTGTTCCGGCGCATCGAGATGGTGATGGCGTGGCAGAAGGCCGCCGTGGATACAGACGCGCATGACTACGGAATCGCATCAAGGATGATGTGCCAGATTCGCGGACCGGTGATGCTGCTGGTGCTGGCGCTGCTGTTCGCTCTGCAGGCGGCAGGCATCCGGACGCTGGGACAGACGTGGGGAGTGCTGCTGATTGTCTTCGGAGGACTGCTGATCCTGGAGCGGACGGTGGGACGGAACACGTGGTATCCGGTGAATGCGCCGTATCCGGTGAACGCGCCGGTGGGTGTGAGCCCGACGCCCTCCGCTGGAGCGCGAAAGGACGGCCAGTAACCATGGCGAGCTATCCTCCACCACCGCCTCCGCCACCGGGGTATGGCTCGGGCCCGAACTATGTGCCGGGATCTGCGTATGACCGCAGGGCCTGGAGAGCGCAAAGGCGCGCGGCCAAGCTACAGGCGCGGTGGATGCGCAACCAGTACAGGATGCAGCGGCGCAGCCTGAGGCGCGGATCCATTGTTGGACCGATGGCGCTGCTGGTGCTGGGGGTGGTCTTTCTGCTGGAGCAGACCGGGCGGCTCTCCTGGGCGCACAGCTTTGAGTGGTATGCGCGGTGGTGGCCGGCGGTACTGATCGTTGCCGGCGTCATTCTGCTGCTGGAGTGGATGTTCGACCAGCAGCACTGGGAAGAGACCGGGCAGCCGCGGACGACTCATGTGCTGAGCGGCGGCGCGGTGTTTCTGCTGATTGTGCTGGCGTGCGTGGGTGTCTCCGCAAGGTGGACCGAGAGCAACACGGCGTGGCACGACCACTTGATGGGACACGATTTCGGCGGGCTGGACCGCGTGTTTGGCGAGGCGCACGAATCGGACGATTCGCTGAGCCAGGCGCTGCCGCAGGGCTCGATGCTGGTGGTGCATAACCCGTGGGGCGCGGTGTCGGTGACGGGCTCAAGCGACGACGGGCAGGTGCACGTGAGCGTGCACAAGCAGGTGTACGCGTGGCGCGACAGTGATGCGGATGAACGAGCGCAGCGGTTGCAGCCGAGGTTTTCGACGCAGGGCAACAACCTGATGCTGGACGTGCCGGCGGTGAACCAGGGGCAGGCGGATCTGACCATCGAGATGCCGCATGGCGCGGGGCTTTCCTTGAGCGCGGACCACGGCGATGTGCACGTGAGCGAACTGCGCGGCGATGTGACGATCGCGGCCCGGAAGGGCGATGTGGACGTGAGCGGAATCAACGGCCAGGTGCTGGCCCAGGTGAACAACGACGATTCGGATGTAAGCGCGAAGAGCGTGACCGGCGCGCTGACGCTGCAGGGGCGCGCGGGCGATATCTCGCTGACGAATATTTCCGGCCCGGTGATGCTGCAGGGCGATTTCTTCGGAACGACGCATGCCGAGCAGATCAATGGGCCGCTGCGGTTCGAGACCAGCCGCACGAAGTTCGCGACGGCACGGGTAGACGGCGAGCTGTCGATTGAGAGCGGCGATCTGCAGGGCAATAAGCTGCTGGGACCGGTGACGCTGACGACACGGAACCGGACGATCGAGCTGGATGATGTGTCGGGGCCGGTGACGCTGACGAACCGGAATGGCGCGGTGTCGGTGACGAACGCGGCGCCGGTGGCGCCAATCAACATTCAGAACCAGCATGGGTCGGTGGACCTGGGACTGCCGGAGCACGGCGGGTTTGTGCTGGATGCGAAGACCAGGAACGGCGACCTGGAGAACGACTTCGGGCTGGACTCGCAGGGCGAGGGCGATGCGCACTGGCTGAGCGGCAAAGTAGGCGTGGGCGGACCGCAGGTGAGGGTGGAGACGACGGACGGCGATGTGACGATCCGCAAGGCCGTCGCGACGCCGGTTCCTCCGACACTGCCGCCGGCGCCTAAGGTCACCGGTGTGCCGCCGTCGCCCAAGGTCACCGATGTGCCGGCTCCACCGGCACCGCCAGCAGCAAAGGCTCCGGAGGCCCCGAAGCGGCATGCGAAGACGGCAGCGAGGGCGGATGAGACGCTGGTAAGTCCGGGGCCGTCTCCGCGGCGGCCGTTGTTGGCGCGCGGAGATCGGCTGTAAAGGCTGGGGGCCGTAAGTTCAGGGCTGGTTGCCTGCGCTCAGTTCTTCTCTAGTTTGGAAAATGAATGAACGGTAGGCGGGCAGTTTGGCTTGGGTTGGGAGAGCTGTGTCTCCGACTGCGCGGGGTGATATGGCCAGGCGCGGGCGCGCGATGCTCGAGTTCGCGAAGAATGTTGGAGTGGCTTTGCCTCGCGGCGAAGGACAGAGCGGTGAGCAGCAGGGGGGACATGCCCGTCAGTCGCGGTGGCTTCGATTACGCCCCAGGCATTTTGGGATGCGCTGGGAAAGAGCAACTGGGGAGCAGCATCGGTAACTGGAAGTAGGTCGGGGTAGGTTTTTCGTAGGCAGAAAGTGAAAAGCCCACCGCGGGGGTGGGCTTTTCTTTGTAATTAATGCCGGCGATCACCTAATCTCCCACACACTTACGCGTGCAGTACCATCGGCCCAACGAGGCTTAACTTCCGTGTTCGAGATGGGAACGGGTGGGACCCTCGCGGTAAACTCACCGGCAAATTGTCGAAGATCGCGGCGCGATCGTTCACAACTGAATAGATTGGGAGGCTTTTCTTCTTATCGTAGAAAGCCGATAACTACGAGGCTTGTGTTGAATTGTCTTCAGCGAAAGTTGGACTAACTTTGCGCAGAGTAAATTCTATGGACAAGCC
>DATAZC010000031.1:0-4224 GCA_036272255.1 Acidobacteriaceae bacterium
ACCCCGGGAATGGCAGGACAGCGATGTGCTATGGCTCACTGGGACGCATGACTCCGACGGTGTGCGTTATTTTAACCAGGAGAGCTATGAAGAGATGATGTGGTGGATTCAGGTGCCTGCACTCGTTGCGGCGACACCGTCCGAACAGCGAGCAGCCGCGCAGGAGAGCTCTGCAGCAGTGAATCGCGCCAGGCAGGCGGCAAAGAATGCAGGATATCGCCTGGATGTCCTGCTGGCAGCGGAATCGCGATCGGATCGAGCCAGCGCGAGGCCAGATGCGGCAGCGTCATCACGCAAGGTTTCGAAGGCGGCGGCAGCCAAGGCATCAAGCAAGGTCAAGGAGAAGTCCACTGCTCCGCGGGATGGAGCCGGCGGAGCCACACTCCAGAAAAAAAATCCGGCGGCAAAGACCAAAAAGACCACGAAGACATCCAATCCAAGCAAACGTAAGCCGTGAGCACTTATTTTTGTGAAGCTCTATTTCGTCCGCGCAGCCGATCGCTGATTGCTTTGATCTTCGTTACTGCTGCGATTGCGCTGAGGCCTGCGGCGCGGGCGCAGTCGTCATACTACGACCGCGTTCTGTTCGATAACAGCCTCACCCCTGACCGTTACTTCTACGCGGATGCGGAGGTGCAGGCACCAAGTACGGTGGAGACGATGGGAGATAGGCTCCCCGTCGATGACGAGCACTTCCACACGCCGCCGAACGCGCTTCGTCTTCACTGGACATCGAAGGACGGCGGAGGGTGGCAGGCGCACATCCGTGTCAACGAATGGCGCAACCGCGTCCTCCATTTCACCGGCGATACGTTGACGTTCTGGTGCTACGCAACCGAACCACTTTCAGCGCCGAGTCTGCCAAAAGTGGTGTTGCGGGACGAAGGCCGAACTCCGAGAGATCCCGTTGTCCTCGCGCCCAACCTCACGTTGAACGACGAAGATCGTAACTTCACCGAACCGCTCAGCCTTGCGCCGTATTTCTCGAACCTCCAGCCGGAGAAGTGGACGAGGATTTCGATTCCCATTCGTGCGTTTCACTCCTCCACGGTTCGCGTGCTCGATCCGCAGAAGGTTGTGGCAGTGGTCTTTTCGCAGGGCAAAGCGGACGGTCTGGAGCACACCCTGCTTATCGACGACATCTCGATTGAGGACAGCCGCCAGCTTAGTGCTCACGCCGCGTTGCCGGTGGTGCAGGACGTTACGGCGACCGGCTACGAGCGTCACATCGATGTTGCCTGGAAACCCTTGACAAGCTCCGGGCTGCGTCACTACGTGATCTATCGCTCACTCGATGGTGGTCCGTTCGAGCCGGCCGGTATCCAGGTGCCGGGGATGCGGCGCTTCGAAGATTTCCTGGGTGCCACCGGGAAGCATGCGACTTACAAGGTTGCTGCGGTGGATCGCGGCTTTCACCAGGGCCCATTCTCGACGCCTGCCTCGGCGGCCACCCACCCGATGACCGATGACGAACTATTGACCATGGTGCAGCAGGCCTCGTTCCGCTACTACTGGGAGGGCGCGAGCCCGGTGTCGGGCATGGCGCGGGAGAATATTCCGGGGAACGACAGCATCGTGGCGACGGGGGCAAGCGGCTTCGGTGTGATGGCGCTGGTGGTTGGTGTCGATCGCGGCTTCGTCACCCGCGAGCAGGGCGTTGAGCGCATGTTGCGGATCACCGGCTTCCTGGAGCACGCCGACCGCTTCCACGGGGCGTGGGCGCACTTCATGGATGACAGCACAGGCAAGGCGCTGCCGCTCTTTGGCGCGTATGACGATGGGGCCGATCTGGTGGAGACCTCCTTCATGATGGAGGGCCTGTTGACGGCCCGCCAGTACTTCGACCACGACACGCCCGAGGAGCGCGAGCTGCGCGACCGTATCACGCGGTTGTGGCAAGGCGTGGACTGGGTCTGGTTCCGGCGCAACCCCGAGAACGACGCGCTCTTCTGGCATTGGTCGCCGGATTATGCGTGGTACATCCACAACCGGCTTACGGGTTGGAACGAGGTGATGATCACCTATCTGCTGGCGATCGCTTCGCCGACGCATGGTGCGCCTGCGAGCTTCTACTACACGGGCTGGGCGGGTAGAGATTACTCGCAGCCACACACGGTGGAAGGCGTCGAGCTGAAGGTGGGCGACGGCGTTGGCGGACCGCTGTTCTTTACGCACTACTCTTTCATGGGTTTCGATCCGCGCGGCATTCACGACAAGTACACGGACTACTTCGATCAAAATCGCAACATGGCGAAGATCAATCTTGCGTATTGCGAGCGGAACCCCGGCCACTATGCCGGGTATGCCGCGGATGACTGGGGGATCAGCGCGGTGGATGGGCCGGGGGGTTACGTGCCCTACGAGCCGAATCCGGCGAACAACTTCGAGCTGGACGATGGAACGATTGCGCCTACGGGCGCGGTCAGCTCCATGCCGTATCTTCCCGAGGCGTCGATGGCTGCACTGAAGCATTTCTACCGCGACGAGGGTGCTGAGCTGTGGGGGCCGTTCGGCTTTCGCGATGCGTTCAACCAGAAACAGGACTGGGTGGCGCACATCAACATGGGGCTGAACCAGGCACCCATGGTGGTGATGATCGAGAACTACCGGACCGGATTGATCTGGAAGACCTTCATGAAGAACCCGGAGATACGGCCTGCGCTGGAGCGGATCGGCTTTCGGCCGGACGCAAAGTAGCGACGCGGCGAGGTGACGGTACTGGCCCACCCCCTCCCCCGGGGTCTGGCTTTCCATTTCGGCAAGTCATTCGTACGGCGTGGCTTAGCCGGCGTCCCGTGGCTTAAGTTGTTGCAGGAGCCGAAGTTGCCGCTAAAATCCTCCAAACAAAAGGCTTAGCTCGGCGGTGTCCGGCTAAGTTGCTGCAGGAACCGGATTTACGGGCAAATTCGTCCAGGCAAAGGACTTACCGCTAAAAACCTCCAACTAAAGGGGTTACGTGTAACTATTTCGATCCAAGCGACTTACAGGGCATGGTCGCCCCGGACTCCCGGCATTGCAAAGAGACTGCAGGCCCTTCGCCTCGCTCGGGATGACGAGAGATAGACGAGGGATATCCGTGGCGCAGTGTCTTTTATGCCTCTATTTCAAGAGTAGCAATTTGCGCGCATTGATTTGGCAGGTTTATTGCTCGAGCAGATTACGAACGTGATGGGCGATGCGACCGTCTTCGTCGGCGGGAACGACCTGAACCGTGATCGGGCTGCCTTGCTGCGAGATGGTGGCAGAGTGGCGCTGATTGGCTTCGGTGTCGAGCGTGATGCCGAGGAACGCGAGCTGGCGGCAGACCTTTTCGCGCACCGGAACAGAGTGTTCGCCGATGCCTCCGGTGAAGACGAGCGCGTCGAGGCCGTTGAGGACGGCGGCGTAGCCGGCGACAGTCTTGGCGATGGCACGGCAGAAGATGGCGATGGCCTGAGCAGCGATTGCCTGATTTGGCGCGGCGGAGCCCTGATCTGGACCTCGAACTGCCGCGGCGCTTGGATGTACCGCGGCGCTACGATTGGCCGCGGCGGTGAGCTCGCGCATGTCGGAGATGCCACCGGACAATCCCGCTAATCCGGACTCGTGGTTGAGAACGGATTCCAGTTCCTCGTTGTTGAGCCTGGCGGCTCGGGCGAGAAAGAGGACGACGCCGGGGTCGAGGTCGCCGCTGCGGGTGCCCATGGGGATGCCGCCGGTGGGCGTGAGGCCCATGGAGGTGTCGACAGAGCGGCCATTGGCGATGGCGCAGAGGCTGGCGCCGTTGCCGAGATGGGCGACGACCAGACGTGCAGGGAAGGGGCGTGCGGGAACGTCGGCCGCGAGCGCGGCGACGATGGATTCATAGGAGAGGCCGTGGAAGCCGTAGCGCTGCACACCCTGGTCGCGAAAGCGCGCGGGGATGGCGTAGGTGAAGGCCTCGGGCGGCATGGTGGTGTGGAATGCAGTATCGAAGCAGGCGAAGGCGGGGGCTTGCGGGTAGAGCTTCGATGCGGTGTCGATGAGCGCGAGCGCGGGCGGGATGTGAAGCGGTGCGAAATGGACGGAGTTGCGCAGCGTATCGAGGACCTGCGGGGTGATGCGACAGTGCTCGCGCAGATGCGGGCCGCCGTGGACGATGCGGTGGCCGATGGCCTCCGGCTGTCCGCCGCTGAGCTGCTGAAGTTTTTGCGCGGCGTGGGTGAAGGCGCTCGATTGCGATTCGTGCGAGGCGTCTTCGTGGTG
>DATAZC010000032.1:0-1640 GCA_036272255.1 Acidobacteriaceae bacterium
CGGCCAGGTGCGGTTTTTCTTAACGGAAAACCGCGTGAACCATCGCGAGTCGCCCGATGTGCAGGAAATCCGCTTTAGCCAGCCGCCGGTGTGAGGCGGAATGGGCCTTCGACGGCGAGGCTGGTGGCCGCGGTGCCGCGCCATGCGATCTGCAGGCCGACGAAGAGGATGACGGCGTTGATGAGGCCATGGACGGGACTGCGCATCGCGAGGATGGGCGACTCGAGACCGACTGGCAGGAGGCGCATCGCGACCGCGAGCATGCGTCCGGAAGGGATGCGCGCGTGCAGTTGCCAGAGGATGATCGGGATCTCTGCAAGCGCGATGGCGAGATAGGTAAGCACGACGGCGGTGATCTGATAAGGACGGCCGCCGAGTCCGCCGGAACCGAACTTCATCGCTTTCGCCACGATGTAGCCGACACCGAGCGCGACGTAACCGACGTAAAGACTGGTAGCGATGGTGAAGGCGGAGTAGCCCGCGAGGCCGACGACGGCTGCCGCGATGCCGAAGACAAGAGCGCGGGTGAAAGCCGCATTGTCGGATGGACTGGACTGCTGATTGCGCGCGGCATCGGCGCAGCTCGCGCATGCAGTCTGGCCACGGACGCGGTAGTACTCCGTGGTCAGCGGAGTACTGCAGAGACGGCAGCGCTGGAGGGTTGGCTGCGGTGCGTATTCAGCGGTGGAGAACTGCGGCGTGTCGGGCATGCGATGGGCTTCGAAACGAGCTCGCTGGAGGGTAGCATAAGGCGTGCTCATCGTTAGGACCATCATTCCCAGGGTCACACGTTGACGACGCTGCCGAGGCTGTATCCGATCCTTGATGCCGATGCGCTGGCGCGGGCGGGGGTGCCGCTTGCGACGGCGGCGCGGACGCTTCACGACGCGGGCGTGCGCTGGGTGCAGTACCGCGACAAGCAGGCGAGCGACGCCGAGTTTGCGGCGGCGATGCGGGAGCTGCGCGAGGTCTTTCCTGCGGGCGAGGCCACGCTGCTGCTGAACGACCGGGTACACCTGTGCGCGCAAGTGGGAGCGGATGGCGTGCATATCGGGCAGGAGGACATGCTGCCGCAGTTGGCTCGCCAGATTCTGGGGCCACACTATCTGCTGGGAGTCTCCACGCACAACCCGAGCCAGTTGAACGCGGCCATTGCCACCGGGGCTGCCGACTATCTGGCGATCGGACCGGTCTTCGCGACGGGTACGAAGGAGAATCCCGATCAGGTGGTGGGTCTGGAAGGCGTCCGGGCGGCGCGGGCGTCGACCCGGCTGCCGCTGGTGGCGATTGGCGGCATCACCGGTGACAATGGCCGCGCGGTGATCGAGGCGGGGGCTGACTCCGTTGCGGTGATTTCGGCGCTGCTGCCGCAGGATGGCCGGGAGATGGCGGAAAGGGTTCGGGACTTTCTCGCATTTTTACGGTAGAACTGACTGTCAACGCATGATCGGGGAAGGCTGGCCCGCCGCCGCATCTCTGAGCATGCATGACCCTCCGCGGAGGACGATCCAGGCGGGCGGCTCGATCGCGGCCATGTTGCCCGACCTTGCGTTTCATCGAATATCGGCGACACGCGCACGACGATCCACAGATTCCGGAGGCAGATTCTTTGGCTAGACTTTTTGCAACCAAGCCCCTCT
>DATAZC010000033.1:0-10133 GCA_036272255.1 Acidobacteriaceae bacterium
TTTTCTTTGCCGCTATTATCAGAATACCAGGTTAGCGGAGTAAACCTGCCAAATTTGTTGGCGGATTTTGGTTTGTAAGTCGTTGTAAGTCATGGGTTATTACTTTGGATTGTGGGTCCGCCTCTTGACAGATTTTCCACAGCCGGCGATTGCCCAGGCGCGGTGATGCCGAATCGTCTCCAATACCGGCAGAAAACGCGGGGGCTGAAGCGGCATTCCTGCTGGAATCGCGCCGGGCCGCCCGAACAGTTTGCGGAAAAAGCCCCTGAATGAGAGAAACGATCCTCCGCGGCTGAAGCCGTGATAAGGTTGCAGCCTTGCGGCACGGCTGCAAGCGGGAGTTCTTCCGGGACCGGCCCTTTTCGCAAGCTGTGAAGCAGGACTCTGATGCAAAACGCAGCTGTTCCCCGGCAGGGCAGGTGGACACCTGGGACATTGGGACTTCTGACGTGAGTGTTTTCCCGGAATGGGTCCCCGCTATTACTTCCGAGAGAGCGGAGGGGTCGATTCCGGTTGAAGTTCGTGACGCAAAAGATTCTTCTACTTGCTGTGGGGTGAACCTGGCCGCTCTCCGTTTTTGGGGTGCGGTTGAAGGTGCGGGTGCGGTGCGGTGGCGGTGCGGGTGTGGTTGCGGATGGCGGTGCATGCGCGGGTGCGGTGCGGTTGCGGTGCGGTGCAGGCGTGGGTGCGGTGCAGGTGCGGTGCAGGTGCAGGTGCGGGGCGGGTGTGTTGCGGTTGAAGGTGCGGGCGCGGGTGCGGTGGCGGTGCGGTGGCGGTGCGGTTGAGGTGCGGGTGTGGTTGCGGTTGATTGCGCAGGCGCAGGCGCAGGCGCGGGTGCGAGTGTGTTGCGATTGAGGGTGCGGTGGGGGTGCGGGTGGCGGGTGCGGGTGAGGTGCGGTGCAGGCGCGGGTGCGGTGCAGGTGCAGGCGGCGGTGCGGGTGTGTTGCGGTTGAGGGTGCGGTGGGGGTGCGGGTGGCGGGTGCGGGTGAGGTGCGGTGCAGGTGCGGTTGAGGGTGCGGGTGTGGTTGCGGTTGAGGGTGCGGCGGAGGCGGGGGTGGCGGGCGCGGGTGTGGTGCGGCGCAGGCGCGGTTGAGGATGCGGGTGTGGTTGAGGGTGCGGATTTCTTTGCGAGATCGCGGTGGACTATCGCGAAAATTTCCTGCCGCAGCGGCCACTCCCTCGACCCAACGGCGGTCTCAGATTTCGTGACGGCCTTCGAGGGAGCGGGTCATGGTGACCTCGTCAGCGTATTCGATATCGCTGCCGGCCGGGACACCGGTGGCGATGCGCGTGATGCGGAGTCCGTGGTCGCGGGCGGCGTCGCGAAGAAGGTCGGCGAGCCAACTGGCGGTGGCTTCGCCCTCGACGGTGGGCGAGGTGGCGAGGATGACTTCGTCGATTTCGGCGCGGCCGGCGCGGGCGACGAGGTTGGTGGTGCGGAGATGTTCCGGTCCTACGCCATGCAGGGGAGACAGCGTGCCGTGGAGCACGTGGAAGACGCCGTTCCAGGAGCGCGTCTTTTCGATGGTCGCGATGTTGGTTGGTTCTTCGATCACGCAGACCAGGCGCTGGTTGCGCGTGGGGCTGGAACAGTAGAGGCAGGGGTCGACGTCGGTGATGTTGTTGCAGATGGAGCAGAGGCGCAGGCGATCTTTGACCTCGCGAATGGCGGTGGAGAGGGCCTCGGCATCCTGATCGTCGGAGCGCAGGATGTGAAAGGCGAGGCGCTGCGCGGATTTGTTGCCGATGCCGGGCAGCTTGCGCAGCTCCTCGATGAGGCGCGCCATGGGTTCAGCGAATCGTGACATGGTCTATGAGGAGTTTAAATGGGTGCATGGGATGGGGAGACGGCGGCGCTCGAGGAGGAGGTTCTTCGCCTCCGCTCAGGATTGCGCCCGCGGGCTCCGACGCCGGCAAAGCGGCAGGGTTCGGTCCTGCGAGTGTGCCTCTCGGGGCGGGCACATCGCGCAGGACCGAACGTGGAGGCGCCTGCGGCGCGACTTTCAATGGCATGGCTGAAGCCATGCCCCTTCACTTTTGGTGGCGATGGGGAGATTTTCGTCGGGTCTGAGGGGGTTGCCAGGCTCGAAGGAACCTTGAACTCTTTGGGTTTCAGAGCCTCCTGATAGGTTCCGGCGGGGGGAATGTGGACTTCTTCCTAGCTCTCAGGGCGGGCACATCGCGCAGGACCGAACGTGGAGGCGCCTGCGGCGCGACTTTAATGGCATGGCTGAAGCCATGCCCCTTCACTTTTGGTGGCGATGGGGAGATATTCGTCGGGTCTGAGGGGGTTGCCAGGCTCGAAGGAACCTGGAACTCCTTGGGTTTCCAGAGCCTCCTGATAGGTTCCGGCGAGGGAAATGATGGACTTCTTCCTGGCTCTCAGGGCGGCCACATCTCGCAGGATCGAATGTGGAGGCGCCTGCGGCGCGACTTTCAATGGCATGGCTTAAGCCACGCCCCCTCACTTTTCGTGGCGATGGGGAGATTTTCGTCGGGTCTGAGGGGGTTGCCAGGCTCGAAGGAACCTGGAACTCCTTGGGTTTCCAGAGTGTCCTGATAGGTTCCGGCGGGGGGAATGTGGGCTTCTTTCTGGCTCTCGGGGCGGCCACATCTCGCAGGATCGAATGTGGAGGCGCCTGCGGCGCGACTTTCAATGGCATGGCTGCAGCCATGCCCCTTCACTTTTTCGTGGCGGAGGGGAGATTTTCGTCGGGTCTGCAAGGTTTGCCGTTTCCGTCATGAGGACCGCGGCTGAAGCCGCTTTTTTCCGTGGAGCTGGTCCATGGCCTGAAGGCCATGGCTTCTACCGTCGCCTCGCTTTGCGAGGCCTCATGTGATTCGAGACGTGCGGCAGCAGGCTCGAAGGAACCTGGAACTCCTTGGGTTTCCAGAGCCTCCTGATAGGTTCCGGCGGGGGAAATGATGGACTTCTTCCTGGCTCACAGGGCGGGCACATCTCGCTGGACCGAATGTGGAGGCGCCTGCGGCGCGACTTACAATGGCATGGCTGAAGCCATGCCCCTTCACTTTTTCGAGGCGATGGGGAAATTTTCGTCGGTATGAAGCCATGGCTTCTACCGGGGCCTCGCTTTGCGAGGCCTCAGGCGATTCGAGGCGTGAGCTATTTCGCGACGGCTTCGGGATGGGTGTGCTGGGAGGCGCGGCCGGTGCGGACCGCTTCGGCTAATTCGCCGAGGAGTTGGTGGGTTTCGTCCCAGCCGATGCAGGCGTCAGTGATGCTCTGGCCGTAGACGAGCTCGCGGCCGGGAACGAGTTTCTGCGCGCCGGCGACGAGATTGCTTTCGAGCATGACGCCGAGGATGCGGCGGTCGCCGGCGGCGATCTGGGCGGCGACGTCGCGGCAGACGGTGGGCTGGCGGGTGTAGTCCTTGTTGCTGTTGGCGTGGCTGCCATCGATCATGACGCGCGGGACCTGGCCGGCTTTCTCGAGCAGGCGGCAGGTTTCGTCGACGGAGGCGGCATCGTAGTTCACGGTTTGGCGGCCGCCGCGCAGGATGATGTGGCAGTCGGCGTTGCCGGAGGTGAAAAGGATGGCGGACTGGCCGTATTTGGAGTGGCCAAGAAAAGTGTGCGGATGGCCGGCGGACAGGATGGCCTCGATCGCAATCTGCACATTACCGGAAGTTCCGTTTTTGAATCCGACCGGGCAGGACAAACCGGAGGCCAGCTGGCGGTGGCCCTGGCTTTCGGTGGTGCGCGCACCGATGGCGCCCCAGCTGACGAGCTCGGCAACGTACTGCGGGGAGATCATGTCGAGAAACTCGGTACCGGCGGGCACGCCCATCTCGGCGAGATCGAGGAGGAGGCGGCGGGCGAGGCGGAGACCGTCGTTGATGCGGTAGGACTCGTCGAGGAAGGGATCGTTGATGAGGCCTTTCCAGCCGAGGGTGGTGCGCGGTTTCTCAAAGTAGACGCGCATGACGATGCGCAGATCGGAGCCGAACTCCGCCATGGCCTCTTTGAGATGCTTCGCGTAGTCGCGGGCGGCGGCGGGGTCGTGGATGGAGCAGGGACCGGCGACCACCAGCAGACGGTGATCGCGCTGGTTGAGGATCTCCACGATCTCCTGCCGGGCGTGGAAGACGGTGGCAGAGGCCGCGTCGGTGACGGGCAGCTCTTCTTCCAGAAAAACCGGAGGCAGGACGACTTTGGTGGAGCGGATACGGAGGTCGTCTGTGCGGAAAAACATGGCTCTGGTTTAAGTGTAACGGGCGGGGAGGATAGGGAGCTGGGAACAGGGAGGAGGTTACAGGTTAGGGGTTACGGGCACAGAGAGCAGATCATTCCTCTACGATGGCCAGGTCCCATGGGGCTAGCGTGAGGGTTGCGCCTTTTGCGATGGGTTGGGTGGTGAGAAGGTTCGTGCCCGCGCCATAAGTGTAGGGCGCCTTCTGCTCGGCTCCTGAGTAATTGAAGTAGTAGTGGAGATGTTTGCCCTGCCGGTTCACTCCATGCTGGACGTGGACGGATGCGGGGAGCTGCTGGTCGGGGCCGGTGAGGCCGGCTTTGCCGAGCGCGTCGCGGAGGACCGCGGTCTGCAGGGCGTCCGACAGGTAGGTTCCCTCATAGAGAAGAGTGCCGCAACCGTAATGATTCTCCGTGATGGCCGGCCATTTTCCGAAGAAGGGATGGTCGTACCAGGCGAGCGGCGTGGCGTGCTCGGGGATGAGAAACTCGGCCCAGTCAGAAACCCTATTGGCGGAACCGATATGGAAGGGATCGTCTTTGAGAGGGAGCGGAGTTTCGAGGTTGGAGAATTCCTGGTAGCTGAAGCCGGCAGCTTCGCGGAGCGGGCCGGGAGCGCGGACCCAGCGGACGGCGGAATTCTCATTGGCGAAGCCGCTCTTGAAGGTCATGACGACGCGGCCGCCGTTTTTGACGTAATCGGAAATGCGCTGGAGCAGCGCGTCGCCGGAGATGTAGAGCGCCGGGACGATGAGGACCTTATAAGCGGAGAAGTCCTTCGTTTCGGGAAAGACGAAGTCCGAGCCGATGTTCATCTCATAGAGCGAGTGGTGCATTTGCTGGACGAGCGAGGCATAGCCGTCGGGCGAGTGGGTCCAGCTACGGTCGGGGACGGGGCCGCCGTAGGGCATGAAGCCGATGGCATTGGCCGAGTCGCGGCTCCACAGAATGGCGACATCGTTTTTGATGTTGAGGCCGACCAGTTGCGGGCCGAGTTTCTGCAATTCGTGGGCGGTGCGGCTGACCTCAGCGTAGGCGCGGTTGGGCTCGAGGTCGTGCGAGAGAATGCCCTTCCAGTAGGTTTCCTGATTGGCGGCGATGGAGGCCCAGTGCCAGTATTCGACCATGTTGGCGCCGTCGGCGAGATAGGTGTAGACATCCTCGCGCAGCTGGCCGTCGTAGGGTGGAAACTGGCCCTCCGAGGACCAGCCGATGGTCTGGGCGTTGGTTTCGGTGACGAGAAAATTGGAGTGCTTGAGCGATCGCGTGAAGTCAGTCTGGAGCGATTGAAATGCGCCGTCGTAGTGATCCTGGGTGCCGTGGTAGATGTTGTCGGCGGGGATGTCGAGGAAGCTGGCAATGGCCTCTTCGTTGACGTCGCGCTTCATCATGCCGCCGTAGTCGGTGGTGACGAACTGGCGCGGGGAGGCGCACTCGCGGACGAGGCCGGCCTGCCAGCGGAGGAAATCGGTGACGCGCATTTGGCTCCAGCGCGACCACTCGAGCTTGTAGCCCGTGGACTGAGCGCCGTCGCGGCGCGGTAGATCTTCCCAGTTGTGCAGATTCTGGCCCCAGTAGTTGAGGAACCATGCCTGGCTGAGGGCCTCGGGGGTGCCGAACTTTTTCTCAAGGTAGTGCTGAAAGCCGATGAAGACGTCTGTATTCGCGGCGTCGTAACTGGACGTTTCGTTGTCGAGCTGCCAGCCAATCACGTTGGGATTGTCTTTATAGTGGGCGACGATGTGGCGGATCAGCCGATCGGCATAGAAGCGGTAGGCGGGAGAATCGGTGTCCATGTTTTGCCGCATGCCGTAGGTGCCGGGGGTGGTGGGACCGCCGTAAGGGCTGCCGCTGAGGCGGTCGGCGAGGATCTCCGGGTGCTGATGCGCCATCCATGCGGGGATGGAATAGGTCGGCGTGCCGAGGATGACCTTGATCCCGGCCTTTCCCATCGCATCGACGATGCGGTCCATCCACGCGTAGTCGAACTGACCGTCTTCGGGTTCCCAGAGACTCCAGGTGGACTCGCCCATGCGGACTACGGTGAGGCCCGCGGCCTGCATGAGGGCAACGTCTTTGTCGAGGCGGGCGGCCTGATCGCCAGGCATGTACTCGTTGTAGTAGGCAGCGCCGTAGAGGACGGTGGGGAAGCTGAGGTCCGGGGCGGTCTGGTTGTGCGGGGTGTCCTGACTATTCAGGCTGAAATTTCCGAGCACGAGCGCCGCGCACGCGAGCGCGGAAAAGCAGTTCTTCACAGTGGGCATCGTGGTTGCTCCGTTGAACTGAAGGGCAAGTGTAAACGCGCGGAGCGATTCGGTGAACGGAGCGAAACTGCAGCCGGAGCGTGCGTTAGCTGGGGCCGGTACCGGTGCCGCCGCGTTCTTTCTTGTGGACGTCGAAGTAGACGTCCTGCTTGATGGAAAGCTGGCGTCCCTCGTCCCCGGCGCTTTGTGCGGCTTCGAGCGCGGTCTTGAGGGAGAAGTCGTAGCTGGGATCGGCGCCGGCGGCCTTGAGGGCGTCGGGCCATCGGGCGGAGTCGGACACCAGCTCCTTAAGAGATTTGCGAATGTCGGCGTGGGCTGAGTCGAAGGTATCGAGGTTGTCCTGGAGCTCATCGCAGAGGCGCGTGAACTCCTCAAGCTTGTCGCGGACCTGACCGCGTTCGTCGGGGGATTTGGGGCCGGCGAGCTGGCGGATGGAGTCGAGCCGCTGATCGACAAACTTGATGTAGAGCTTGATGCGCTCGTTGGGATTGGTTTTGTTGTCGCGAATCTGCTGAACTTCGTCCTCGGTGAGGGGGTCGTTCCCGCTCTGGGCGAGGAGCCTGGGGGCAATGGCGGCGGCAAACAGCAGGGAGAGGAGGAAGCAGGCGATCCGGCGTGGCATGGCACAACCTCTGCGGGTACCCACCATATTGGATGCGGCGGGGACCTGGGCGCAAGAGGAGGCGGTCCGGGCGCCTGAAATTTTTCGGTGAAGGGATGGAATAAAACCGGCGCTGCCTGGTTTTCCCTGCAGACAACTTTTCTGTCGCAAGGAGCCGTGATGAGTGGAAATACCGGAAACAGCAACGTGGAGCCGATGCTGGAAGCGGACCACAACGAACGAAGCAGGGACGGAATCGACCGGCGGGGATTTTTGAAATGCATGGCCTGGGCGGGGACGGGAGTGGTGTGGAGCTTCGCGGGAGGCGTTCCGGTGTCGCGCGTGTTTGGGGAGAAGATGCAAGGCGGGAAGCTGGGGGATTTCAGTTTTGTCCAGATCAGCGACAGCCACATTGGATTCAATAAGGCGGCGAATGCGGATGTGACGGCCACGTTGCAGGCTGCGCTGGGCAGGATCGACGCGATTCCCGGCACGGACTTTCTGATCCATACCGGGGATCTGACGCACGGGGCGAAGGCTGCGGAGTTCGACACGCTGAGCCAGGTGCTGGGTGCGCAGCGGCAGATCTTTTATGTTCCGGGCGAACACGATACGGCGGTCGACGACGGCAAGTTGTATCTGGAGCGGTATGGCAACGGCACGCTGGGCAACGGGTGGCACAGCTTCGATCACAAGGGCGTGCACTTTGTCGGGCTGGTGAATGTGGTGCAGCTGGAAGGGATGGGGCGGCTGGGACAGGCGCAGCTTGACTGGCTGAAGAACGATGTGGAGGGATTGAAGAGCAGCACGCCGATTGTGCTGTTTGCGCACATCCCGTTGTGGGCGGTGTATCCGACATGGGGATGGGGAACGTCGGACAGCGAACAGGCTTTTGCGATCCTGCAGCGATTTGGATCGGTGACGGTGCTGAACGGGCATATCCACCAGGTGCTGCAGAAGGTGGAGGGCAACGTGACGTTTCACACGGCGATGTCGACGGCGTTTCCTCAGCCTTCGCCGGGGACGGCGGCCTCACCGGGGCCGATGAAGGTGCCGGCCGATAAGCTGCGCGACGTGCTGGGCATCACCGAGGTGAACTTTGTGGCGCAGCGGCACGCTCTGGCGGTGGTGGACCAGACGCTGTCGGGCAATCCCGTGGAGGCACCAGAGGCAGCGACGCGATGACGAAGGTATCGGCGCAGAAAGTAGGTGGTCTGGGGGTGCTGGTGCTGGCGGCAGGGTCGTGGAGGGATTCCCGGCAATGAGCCAGTCGGCAGCAAAAGCGGCGGGCGATGCGCGCCAGGATTCGGGACCGGGCAGGCTGCTTTTTGAGAAGCGGTGTACGGGATGTCATTCGCTGGATGGGGCGAAGGAGGGTCCGCCGCTGCGCGGGGTTTACGGCAGAAAGGCGGGCACGGCTGCGGGGTTCGGTTACTCGAATGCGCTCAGGGGCTCGCATGTCGTTTGGGATGAGGTTTCGCTGAATCAGTGGCTGAGCAATACGGAGTCGGTGGCGCCGGGTAACGACATGGATTTTGCCGTGCCGCGAGCGGAGGAACGAGCAGAGATTGTGCGGTATCTGAAAGAATCCTCCGGGAAGTAAGACCGGGCCGGAAGGTGGAGGGCGATGGACCCCGCAAACTTCGAACCGATGGCGATGCCGTTGTTCGATCAGCTGTACAACTTCGCTCACTGGCTGACCGGCAACGGGGTGGACGCCGATGATCTGGTGCAGGAAACCTACGCCAGGGCGCTGCGCGGCTTCGGGTCGTTTGAGGCGGGAACGAATTTGCGCGCGTGGATGTACCGCATCCTGAGAAACACGTTTCTGACGTCGCGGAGCGGGCTGGCGGCGCAGAAGACCATGAATCTGGACGACGATGATGCGGGCGCGGTGCAGGAGTGGACGGTGCATGCGGTGACGCCGGAGCGCTTGATGCTGCAGCAGGAGAATCGGCAACTGATGCTGGATGCGCTGGAGTCGCTTTCGGCGGGAGACCGGGAGATTCTGCTGCTGTGCGAGGTGGAGGAGATGTCGTACCGGGAGATCGCGCAGGTGCTGGCGGTTCCGGCAGGGACGGTGATGTCGCGACTTTCGCGGGCGAGAACGAGGCTGCGCCAGGCGCTGTCGGCAACGGCACCGGGGAAGGCGGTATGACGATGGCATGTGGACAGCAGCCTGCGAGGCTGGCGGCGTACATGGATGGCGAACTGACGGCGGCGGAAGCGCAGGGAGTGGAAGAGCATGTGCGTGGTTGTTCAGAATGCGCGCTGGAGATCGCAGCACTGGCGCGACTGCGGCGGGGTCTTCTGGCCGCGCGGGGGCGCTATTTACCGGATCCGGCGCTGAAGAAGCGGATTCAGCAGCAGATTGCAAAGCCGACGCGGCGGACGGGCGTGTGGTTGTGGCTGATGCCGGCCACGGTTGGACTGGCAGTGGTGGCGGTGCTGTTGGCGATGGTGTGGACGCAGAGGTCGGTTTCATCGCAGGGATTTGGAGAGGTAGCAGACCTGCACGTGAGCGATCTGGCGAGCGCGAATCCTGTGGATGTGGTCTCGACCGATCGGCACACGGTCAAGCCGTGGTTTGCGGGACGGATTCCATTCACGTTTAATGTGCCGGAATTTGGAGGCTCGGAGTACACGCTGATGGGGGGACGGGTGGCGTACCTCGATCAGCAGCCTGGAGCGCAGCTGATTGTCGGACTGCGGCAGCACAAAATCTCGGTACTGATCTTCCGGGAGACGGCGGAGATGGCGCGGGTATTTCCGGCGGCGGTAACGGTGCGGCAGCGAGACCCCTTTAATGTTGCGACGTGGCAGACGGGTGAACTGCGCTTCGTGGTGATTGGGGACGCCGATGCGGCTGGAATCGAAAAGCTGGTAGGAATGATGAAGCAGGCGAATCCGTAGGCGGATCAGGACAGGTTGGCGCGCCACGTTCGGCGAGGAGCTTGCGGAGGATGGAGCGGTGGCAATGGCGCTCGTCCTCGCAGTAGCAGCCGAGGGAAAAGCTGGACAGGGAGCAGGGGGCAGGGAGTCGGGAGTCGGGAGTCGAG
>DATAZC010000034.1:0-66823 GCA_036272255.1 Acidobacteriaceae bacterium
ACCGTGAGATCGGGTCAAGCTCCTGTATTTGACAAGCATCTTGCTCAGCATTAGAGTCGGGCGTTGAAAGCTTTCAATCAGCTTCTTTTACCCATTCATCACGTCCCCCCATCCCGTCAGGCCGTTTCATGATGCTGCTCAAACGTTCGTCCCTGATCGGACTGCTTCTCCTCGCCGCGTTGGCGGCTCATCCTGCCGCAGCACAAGCCGCCGGCGACGCGCCCTTGCTCTCCGCCATGACAGCCCATCGGTACGGGGAAGCCATTGCCATTGCAGACAAATCTCTGCAGAGTCGGCCGAGGGATCCCTGGCTGCTCACCGTGCGTGGCATGGCGCTTGAAGCGCAGGGAGATTCCGCTGGCGCGCTGGCTGGCTATGATCATGCTCTTCGCGCGAATCCAACGTATGTTCCCGCACTGAAAGCGGCCTCGCAGCTCTCGTACCGCCTCCACAGCCCACGAGCGGCCGATGATCTGCGTCGTTTGCTCGCAGCTGATCCGCATGAGCCCGCCGCGCACGCTATGGCTGGAGTGCTCGACTACGAAGCTCACCGCTGCGAGGCGGCGATTGCGCATTTCGAAAATGCCCGCGCCGTCGTCGTCGCCAACGAAACTTCGGCGATCGAGTACGCTTCGTGCCTTACCGAACAACATCAGGCGGCTGCAGCCGTCGATCTCCTGCAGCAGGTGCGTGGCAGCTTTCCGGATAGTCGCAATGTGCGCTACGACCTGGCTTTAGCTCAAATGGCAAATGGCGAGAACGCAGCCGCTCTGGTAACCCTCGCCCCCGCCGCCGATGACGATCCGGGCATCCTTCGTCTCCGTGCTTCGTTTGAAGAACAGGCGGACCAGCTTGACGCCGCGTTCCGCGATCTTAAGCAGGCGGTGGAGATGAACCCGAAAGATGAGCGCAATTACATGGATATGGCGCTGCTCTGTCTGGATCACGAGCAGGACCAACGTGCGGCCGACGTAATGACGGTCGGCCTCCGGTATCTTCCGGATAACGCCGCGTTCTACACCATCCGCGGCATCGCCTACACGCAGCTCTCGAAAACCGAAGATGCAGAGAAGGACTTTTCCCGCGCCGCTGAACTCGATCCGAATAATCCTTTTGGCCAGTCGGCTCACACCATCCTCTACCTCCAGCGGGAAGAGCCCGAACAGGCCCGGCAATCGTTACAGCGCCAGGTCCGCCTGCATCCCGCCGACGCCACTGCGAATATCCTGCTCGCCGATTTGCTGCTGCATCAGGGCGCCGTTCGCGGGCAGCCCGAGTGGGAGCAGGCGAAAGCGGCCGTATCCCGTGCTCTGAAGGCCAAGCCGGATTCTGTGGATGCTCTCAATCTGGAAGGCCGCATCGACTTTGACGAGAACCAATACGACACTGCGCATCAGGTGCTCGATCAAGCGCGCCGACTCGATCCTGACAACCCGACCACGCTGAATCGGCTCCTGCTGGTCGATCGGAAACTTGGCCAGGAGGACGAAGCGCACGTAGTTGCCGGTCGTCTGAGGAAGCTGCTGAGTGCGGAAACCCGCCATAATCAGGACGCGATGCGAACCAGCGAGCAACCCCCGCCCGTCGCCCCCAACTAAGCTAGCGGAGATCGGTCAGGCGACACGAACGGAACTATTGATTCGGCTGACGGAGTTTCGGATGCGCAGTTCCGTTTCCAGAACGATCTCTCGCCGCGGATCCGCGGATCCGCCAATCCGTTCGAGCAGAAGACGTGCCGCAGCGTATCCGAGCTGGTAGCCGGGTTGATAGATGGTGGTCAGCGCAGGATCAGTCAGCTCGGTCTGATCCAAACCGTCAAAGCCGATGACGGAGACGTCTCGAGGGCAGCGCAGTTTGGCGTCGCGGATAGCGAGCAATGCGCCCATCGCCATGAGATCGTTGGTGGCGAAAATAGCTGTCGGACGCGGCAACAATTGCAGCAGCCGGCCCGCCGACGTGTAGCCGCTCTCGCGGTCGAAGAGCGCTTCCTGAATGTATTCAGGATTGATAACGACCGCTGCATCCTGCAGGCACTGGCGGAAACCATTGAGCCGTTCGCTTGCGTTGGTCAGATGGGAGGGACCGGAGATGACGCCGATGGTTCGGTGACCCATTTCGAGCAGATGGCGCGCCGCTTTGTAGCCACCCTCCCGATTGGCTACGGTCACGAAGTCTCCTCGCCACCCTTCCGGCCGCCGATCGATGCAGACCACCGGGGGACCGCCAGGGGTTTCCACGATAACGCTGTCGGGAGCGGGAATGATCAGAATGCCTGAGGGAAGAAAGGAGCGGATCTGGCCGAGATAGGTTCGTTCCTTATCGGGATCGTCATCTGTGTTACACAAAACCAGCCGATACGAATCTTTGTAAGCGACGTCTTCAATCCCGCGCACCACGCCGGGAAAGAAGGGATTGGTGATGTCGGGAATAATCATCCCGATCATGTTGGTTCGGTTCATGCGGAGCCCGCGCGACAGCTCGTTGGGCTCATATCCGAGACTCTTGACGGTTCGGAGCACCCGCTGACGAAGGGGTTCGCGCACTCCCGCCGTTCCATTCAGGACGTGTGAAACCGTGCCCAGAGATACAGACGCGGCACGGGCGATCTGTTGCATGGTGACGCGCGAGGCCGGCTTTACCGGTTCGGCCGCCGGTTTTGTTTTAGCGCGATTGGGTGCCGGTTCTTGTTTGGTCATTGCGAGTCAACGACGCATCGGAATCCGATGGACGCCGAACGGTCAAGGCTGGGCGCCATCAACAGGTACTTACCATGCTGCGAAAGCTGCCATGCCTGGGGGAAGTACCACCGCGAGCCCTGCGGACGATAATGGCTGCCACCACGAAGCACAGCCGCAGCCGTATGCTCGTCGGTAAATTCGTCTGTCCACTGCCACACGTTGCCCACGAGATCCATCACGCCGAACGGGCTGGCGCCCGCAGGATGCGCCGCTACGTCGCTGGCCGGCTCCTCGTCACGGCCTGTATCTGTGACAGGTATCAAGTGGCCGGGCTGCGATTGTGGCGCGGCGTTCCCCCAGGGATACACTCGGCCGTCGGTGCCCTGCGCGGCATACTGCCATTCCCATTCGTGGGGGAGCCGCTTGCCCGCCCATCGCGCGTATGCGCGCGCATCCTCCAGAGAGACCCAGGTCACGGGTTTGTTGGCCCAGCCGTCCGGATAGGTGCCGTGCGCCCAGTCCTTGAGGAAGTTGTGATCGTCGGCAGGATGATAGCGGGTGGCATCCAGAAAACGTTTGTAATCCGCATTCGTGACGGGGTATTGATCGATCCAGAAGGAAGCAATCTTCGCTTTGTGCTCGTGATAGCGTCGGGCGGAAGTCTCCCAGGGATACTGGAAGTCGACTCCTTCGTCGTTGGAGCCCTCGATTTCGATTCCATTGACGCGGAAGACATAGTCTGCAGCGGGAATTTGAACCATTCCCGGTGGCTGTGCCACCGCGGGTTTTGTTGGTTCGATCGCGACCAGCTGCTGGGGCAGCGTATGCCACTCCTCGGAGAAGTCGCTCAGCGGATGCTGCGCCAGGGCATGCATCCTGGGGAGCAGGGAATCGAGATGCGCGTCGGATCCCGTCGTTTCCAGAACTGCGCCGAAGCCCCTGCTTTCCATTTCAAACGATAATACAGACTCGTTGCCTTCCCGTTCGGGATGAAGTTCCACCCCGTGCCACAAGTCGAAGTAGCGTGCACCATCTTTCCAGGGGACGATAAGCTGCCGTCCAGACACGGGGTAGCCGCTGCGATTGACCACCGTCCATAACGTCTCCGCCGCACCCGGCCATTCACTGGCAAAGACGCCGAAGCGTTGGGTGGGAAAATGCGGGCTCCATTGCGGGCTGATGAGCAGCTGGGGGAACGCCCGCTCAATCGCCGCCGTGCGACGCAGGGCTTCGGCATCTCTCGGGGTAATCTGGTTCCAGATCCCCCAGATGTTCTCCCAGCTTTCAAAGCCGGCGCCATTGAAGAACGCCTCCTGCAGATCGTCGGTATGATCATGGGCCCAGCGATCGGAGATATTCACCATGTGGCGAGGCTCGAGCCATTTGTAGCGGCTCACGGAAGGAACGAACTTATATTCCCAGTATCCCCAGCTCATGGTGTTGTAGTTCAGCATCTCTTCTGAGCCCGGCCCGAGTTCCGGCTCCAGGGCCAACGGGTGCCCGACTTTCTCTGAAGCCTCAAGAAAGATGTGGGGAACGCCCTCCAGCGTGTCGCCATTGATGCCGTCGGCGTTCACTGCTGTCAGCTCGCGCGCAATTGCCTCCGGGTCGGAAACTCCCTCTTCGTGCGTTCCCTGATCCCAAAGCATGATGGGAAAGAGCACGCGAACGTTGTGCTTGTGGAAGTCGGCAACCATCTGCCGCACCCCCTCTACGCCGCCCGGGAGATCCCGGAACAGGTCGTATTGATTGCGGCTGTCGATGCCTATATTTGAATACGTGTGCCAGACCAGAACGCTGTCGATGCCTCCGTACCGGTGATCGACATCGTCGAGATAGCGATCGACGGTGTAACGGCGTGCAGCTGGATCATAGAAGTAACGATCATGGACCATCATTTGCGGCTGAACGAAAGCAGACTGAGTCCACTGGAGGGCGGGATTCTTGTAGGCGCTGTCGTCCAGGCCGGTACGAATGCGTCTTTCGTTACGCCAATGCGTGATGTCGCGAAGCCAGTCGTCAATCTGCATCCTGCTGCAGGTCGCCGGGGGGCCTGAGGCGTTCCATTCCGGAATCGCTCCGCATGTAGGCCCCGGAATCTGTTCGAAGACGGGACGAACTACAGTGTCCTGGCCCCAGGAAGGTGAAGTCGTCAGCGTTGCGACGAGTGCGAACACTGGAAAAATCAGGGATTTCTTCATACGTTCCCTCGCAGGGTGGTTCCACCACGGAAGGAGAAATATAAAACCTTTCAAGAAAGATGTGCTAACAGTTTCTGGCTTTGCAGAAAAAGAACGCCCCTTCTGTCATGACCACCGGGAATTCGTCTCTTTCTGAGACGTGGTGCGAAAGTGGCTTGAGGGCCTGATTCAAGAGGGTTGAATCGCAGTGGGCCGGTTTGGCGGAAGCGTCGCTACCCAAGAGCCATGAGCAAAAATAGGACAACCGCAAAAAAATGTTGACAACACTTCAGGTCGAAGCATAGGTTCTTCAGCGGGAACTTTGAAAGCTTTCAAGCCGTATTTCGCAATTGCTCAGGCGGGAGCGGCAGCAGGAAAAGGGAGACCACTGGCCATGGCGTCAATTTGCAAGCGTTTCACGCTTTACGCACTCACTATTTTGACTCTGGCGTTTATCGGAACCAGCCAAAGCTGGGCTCAATACGCCAGCGGCCTTGAGGGCACGGTCGTCGATCAGAGCGGCGCCGTCGTTACGGGCGCGCAGTGCTCGGTGATCAACCAGGACACCGGGATTCGGCAATCCGCAAGCTCCGATACCCAGGGCTACGTTCGCTTTTTGAAGCTCCCTCCAGGACATTACCGCATCGAGATTGGGGCTCCCGGATTTGAGAAATGGGTTCAGCGCGACGTTCTGGTCGAAGGATCGGAACTGCGGACCTTCTATCCTTCGCTTAAGATTGGCCAGAACTTCGCAACCGTTGAGGTGCACGGCGAGAACGAAGCGCTTGAGACCGCGCAGGGTACGGTGAGCCGCACCCTCGAACAGCAAACAGTCTCCGAGGCTCCACTGGTCGGACAGGATGTGTACGCCAGCGTCGCGTCGCTGGCTCCAGGAATGACTGGGCTGGGCGACGCTTCGGGGTCCATCGCATCCGCCGGATCGCAGGGAACCAACAGCTTCGTCACCGAGGCCGGTTTCCAGATCAACGCCGCCGGTCAGCGCCAGGATGCCAACGAGTTTCAGGTGGATGGCACCAGCGTGATGAGCACCTCACGTGATGGCGTGGTGAATATTACGCCCGAACCCGACACGATTAGTGAAATGAAGCTGACTTCTTCGACCTTCAATGCGGACGAGGGCCGGCAAAGCGGCGCTCTGATCGAGGTGTACACCAAGCCTGGCACGAACAACTTCCACGGCTCACTCTCCGAAATGCATACCGACGCTGCCATGACCGCACGCACGGTCTTCGAAACCCAGGTGCCGCACTCCCTGCGCAATGATTTCGGCGGCACTCTGGGCGGACCGATTTTCAAGAATCGTACCTTTTTCTTCGGATCGCTTTTCTGGATGCGCAGCCTGATCGGCGAGACGCTGAACGAAACCGTGGAAACGCAGGGCTTCGAGCAGTACGTCGAACAGAACTATCCCAATTCGATGGCGGCAGGTTTCTTCAAGGCTGCGCCGCCTGCCGCCTATCCCGTGAAGAACTTCCTCACCGTCGCTCAGGTGGAATCGCAGTACGGGAGCACCTATGCCCCGCCCAATATTCCGGCGAACATGGTGGCCGAGGGCGAGAGCATCGTCAACGCGTCGCCTTCGAACAACGGATTCCAGGGCCATCTTCGCATCGATCACAATTTCCGCGGCGATCGCGACAAGCTGTTCTACAGCCTCTTTCGGAACACCACGCAGGCAGAGAACGCAAATATCCGCACGGTCTACTCGTATCTTTCGCCGGACAACTCGTTCTACAACAAAGTCGATTACCTGCACACCTTCTCCGCTTCTCTTGTCAATGACGTGAGTGCCGGGTTCGTGCGCACCTCTGGCTCGCAGCCGGCGCCACTACCGTCGCTTCCCAACGTCGCATGGATCGGCGGCATCGATGCCACCTTCTGGCAATGGGGACCCTCTGGCTGGGTGCAGAACAACTGGTATGCGCACGACGCTCTCAACTACACGCGCGGCGCCCACACCTTCCGCGTTGGCATCGACGTCGATCGCCAGCAGGACATGGACAACTTCACCAACGGCGACGACCGGCCCTACTTCCTGATGCTCAACGTCCTCGACATGGCGGCGGATCATCCGTTCGAGCAAAGCGGTCCGGTGCTTAATCCCAAAACCGGTCAGGTGGCTACGAATCTCTATCAGCGCGTTCTGCTGCTCTATACCGCGCCGTATGTTGAAGACGACTGGAAGATTAATCATCGTCTGACTCTCAACGCGGGGATTCGATTTGACTACTTCGGTCATCTCTCCACGATGGAGAATGGCCAGAGCCCGGTTTCCTTCTTCACGCCTGGAACCGGTTCCGACTTCGCAGCCCAGGTCGCCAACGGCTCGATGGTGGTGCGCGGGAACAACGGAATCGCCACCAACCATGCCCAGTATCGCTTCGCGCCTCGCCTCGGCTTTGCGTGGGACGTCTGGGGCAACGGCCACACCGCCATCCACGGCGGCTACGGACTGTTCAATAACAAAATCGGCGAATACGGCTACGTCAACAACATGCGGGAGAACCCACCCAACGATGTGAATCCAGTGGTGAGCATCTTCACGCCAGGTGAAACGTTGGCCAACATGTCTTACGGCACCAGCAGTTCCGGAGCCACCGGATTTGCACCGCCGCCAGGCATCACCTTCCAGGTGGATTCCCACGGCGGCATTGTCGGCTCGCGTATTTCGGTGGGCGGCATCGATCCCAACCTCAAATCTCCGCTGGTCCATAGCTGGGCTTTGGGTGTGCAGCAGAAGATCGGCGGATTTGTCGCGGAAGGCGACTACTTCGGAACCGCCAGCCGCAACCTGTACCTCCAGACCGACGTCAACCGGTTCGCTGGCGACGAGATCATCAACAATGGCAACCTCGATCGGCTCAATCAGAGCTTTGGTGAGGTGTTGTACGGCAGAAACGACGGCATCGCCAACAGCGATCTTGTGGCATTTGCCATCTCAAAACATTTCTCAAAGGGATGGAATTTTCATGCCATTTACACCTTTGGGAAATCGCTGGATTACACCAGTGACAACGACAACGGCGTAGATGGCACGGCGGCAGAAGCTGTGCTGGATGCGCAAACACTTGCCGGGCAGTATGGACGCTCGGATTACGACTCGCGTCACCGGTTCTCGGCCGACGCGGTATGGAATGCGCCTTCCTTTCACGAGGGTGTAGCGCATGCCATCACCAGCGGCTGGACCTTTACGCCGGTCGTCATCCTTCAGTCCGGTCAGCCGTTCACGGTTTACACCGGAGCCCAGTATTCCTCCGGTGGCGACTATAACGGCGATGGCTGGGACTTTGACGTACCTAACGTTCCCTCTTTTGGCAATCACATCTCCACCAGCCGTTCCAACTTCCTCAAAGGGCTTTTCCCAGCCAGCGCTTTCCCGGCGCCGGCTGCAGGAACCGAGGGGAATCTTGGCCGTAATACGTACGACGGTCCTGGATTTGCGAATGTAAATCTCTCCGCGGAGCGCAGTTTCAACCTTCCCGTTCTCGGCGACAGGGGTAAGCTGGAGCTTCGCGGCGAGTTCTTTAATTTGTTTAATCGAGTGAATCTGACTAAGCCGGTGTCTGACCTGTCGAACACCCTGTTCGGGTATTCGACCAGTCAGGATTCTCCACGCTTCATTCAGCTCACTGGGCACATCCGCTTCTGACCGGGACGCCGGGGCCCGGCTGTTATCGGGCGCCCGGCTGCAGAAGCAAGGTGACCTCCCGTGAAAGAGCGGCTGCAGTCACAAACCGATTGCTGCCGCTCTTTTTTCAGCTGTGACGAGGATAGAAATGTTTCAGCCGGACACGTATGGGATCGCACTTCTGCTCATGCTCATCAGCATGTTCTGCTGGGGCTCCTGGGCCAATACACAAAAGCTTACGGGGAGCTATTCCTTTCAGCTTTTTTACTGGGACTATGTCCTTGGCATCCTGCTGGCCAGCCTGTTGTGGGGGGTAACGCTGGGCACCCTGCACGGTGGACCCACCGCGTTCTTCGCTGATCTCAGCCAGGCGAGCGGGACGGCCATCACCTATGCGCTGATCGGCGGGATCATATTTAATGTTGCGAATCTCCTGCTGGTGGCGTCGATTGCTATTGCGGGCATGGCAGTGGCTTTTCCTGTCGGCATTGGTCTTGCGCTCGTCGTCGGCGTTGTCTTCAACTACATCGTGCAGCCGCGCGGCAACCCGTTGCTCCTCTTCGGAGGACTCATTCTGATCGTGGTCGCCATCGTCGTGGACGCGATCGCCTACCGTCGCCGCGAGCCCGCGAAGGGCGTCAGCCGTCGAGGAGTTCGCCTCGCTATCGCCAGCGGCATTCTTATGGGGCTGTTCTATCCCTTTGTCGCCCGGGCCGGTATCGTCGTCCATCCTCTGGGTCCCTACTCGGTGGCGTTTGTTTTTTCTCTCGGCGTTTTGCTCTGCGCCATTCCGTTCAATGCCTGGCTGATGCGCCACCCCATTACCGGCGAGCCGCCTGTCTCCATGTCCGGCTACTGGCGAGCGCGAGCGGGATGGCATTTCTGGGGTATCGTCGGCGGCATGATCTGGTGCACCGGGGCACTTTCTAATTTTGTGGCTTCACATACCCAGGTCGTCGGACCCGCCATCTCCTACGCAATCGGTCAGGGAGCCACCATGATTTCTGCTGCCTGGGGCGTGTTTATCTGGCGGGAATTTGCAAATGCGCCCGCCAATTCACGCCGTCTGATTCCCATCATGTTTATCTCTTTCCTTTTTGGTCTGGCAGCCATCGCAATTGCACCTCTTTATTGATCACGGGACACCGCTCATTATGTCGAAATCGATCGTAGTGGTTGGAAGTCTGAATATGGATCTGGTAGCCCGCGTCGATCGGATTCCCGTTCGGGGCGAGACCATCATCGGGCTGGACTTCAAGACTTTTCCTGGGGGTAAGGGCGCCAATCAGGCCACCGCGGCCGCACTTCTTGGTGGGTCCGTGAAGATGATCGGCAAACTGGGCAGCGACCCATTCGCCGCCCAGCTGCGCAACAGCATGGAAAGCGCCGGTGTCGACGCTTCCTGTGTCGAGAACGTCGCGGGCCCTTCGGGGACCGCGCTCATTGAATCCTCCGTTGACGGCGAAAACAGTATTGTTGTCATCCCCGGCGCCAACGCACGTTTGCTGCCCGAGGATATTGACCGCTACAGCGCTGCGATCGAGCAGGCAGCACTGGTCCTGGCTCAACTCGAGATTCCCCCTGAGACCACCGAATACCTCGCGAGGAAAACCTGCAAGGCAGGTGTGCCGTTCATCCTCGATCCGGCGCCGGCTTACCCTTTGTCGCGCGATTTGCTTTCCCAGGTCACCTGGTTGACACCTAACGAGACCGAGAGCCTGCTGCTCCTCGGTCTCGATCCTGGCGGCGAAAGCTCTCTCCCGGTCGCGGAAACCGCGAATCGCCTTCTCGATATGGGTGTTCGCAATGTCATCCTCAAACTCGGCGCGCGTGGAGTCTACCTGGCCGGACAGGATGTCGAGCCGGTGGCGGTTGCAGGGTGCGAGGTTAAAGTTGTCGACACCACCGGGGCCGGCGATGCCTTCAATGGAGCCTTTGCCTACGCCCTGGTCCATGCCGCAATGCCCGCAAGAGAAGCGGCAGAATTTGCCTGTGGAGCGGCGGCGTTGTCGGTGACACGCCCGGGCGCTCAATCCTCCATGCCGGGTCTGCGCGAATGCGAGCTGTTCCTCGATGAGTGCAGAGCCTTGCAACCATGAAATCATGCGCCGTCGCGACTTCTGCCGCCTGTCCGCCGCCGGTGCTTCCGCCTGGCTGACTCACCCCTTCGAGGCTTTTTGCCTAAGCTCCAATGCGTCGCCCTGGCCCTCTTCGCTTTACGCCAACAACCGCGCGCCTCTGCTGAACTCAAAATTTGTTCGCCTGCCACTCGGCAGCATCGCGCCCGCAGGATGGCTGAATGACCAGCTACATCTTCAGGCCACTGGCCTTACCGTTCGCCTTGGAGAATTGTGGGATGTTTTGCGAGAGTCCGCGTGGAAGGGCGATGTGGAAAAACATGTCACCCCGGAATGCTGTACGGCGCGCTTCGCTCCACGCTGGCTGGAAGGCGTCACGCTGCTGGCCGGCGTGTTGCATGACGAACGAATCCGCCGCATCACCGACCCCTACATGGAGTTCATCCTGCGTGTTACGGACTTGCCTTCTGTAACGCCGAGCCTGATCGCCTGGTTTCATCTGGGCCGATTCCTCCCCGACTATTACGAGTTGACTCACGATGAGCGTGCGCTCCGGTGCGCTGGCGCTATCCTTCGCTACGCCGATCAGGTCCACACTTCGAAAGACATGGCCGTAGTGGATCCCTCGCGGCTGGGCATGCTGCTCAATATCGGCTGGTGGCATTACAACCAGACCGGAGATACCGAGACCCTTGCGATTATCGATCGCTGTGCCCGGGACTGCGTGAAGGACTGGATGACCTGGTTTGTGAACTTCCCTCGCGATCCGCAATACTTCGCCCACTTTCCCGATCGCACAGCCGAGAAGCCCGGCGAAAGGCCCGAACGCTGGTCGCGGCACGGCGTCAACGTCACCCAGGCCATACAGTATCCACTTCTCTGGTTTCTGCGCTCGCACGACCCCACGAATATAGACAGCGTCCTGCAGGGTATTTCGAACCTCGATCAGGGCTACGGCCAGGTGGGCGGCCGTTGGAACGCGGATGAATGGCTCGCCTCGACTGACCCCGTGCAGGGCACCGAACTCTGCGACGTCGAGGAATTGCTGTTTTGCCTGGAGAATGGTCTGGCCGTCACGGGGATCACAGCGTTCGCGGACCGCGTCGAGCAGCTCATCTTCAATGCGTTTCCTGGAACCTGCACGGCGGATATGTGGGCTCACCAGTACGACCAGCAGGCGAACCAGGTCCTGGTCTCGGTCGCCGATCGGCCGTGGCACCTGAATGACCGGACCTCGAATATTTACGGCTTCGCTCCCAACTTCCCGTGCTGCCTCTCGAACATGCATTCGCCCTGGCCTCGATTTGTGCGGTCGATGTGGCTCGCGACAGCCGACTCCGGCGTGGCTGCCGTTCTGTACGGGCCGTGCAGAGTCGAGGCGCGGGTCGGAGAGAACCACAGTGTCATCATCGAAGAGCAGACTGACTACCCGTTCTCCGATCAAGTGCGTTTCGTCATTCGCACGGCGGAGCCAGTCTCCTTCCCGATCCACTTTCGCATCCCCGCCTGGTCTGACAGCGTTGATTGCTTTGTGAGTGGCAAACGCTTCGAAGGGCCGATCCGGGCTGGCGACTTTCTGCGCTTGCATCGGACATGGCGAGACGGAGATGTCGTCGATCTGAAGTTTCACTTTAAAGTTCATACCGAGAACAGGCGAAACAATGCAGCTGCGATCGCCTGGGGGCCGCTCTACTTCGCGCTGCGGATCGGAGAATCCTTCCGCAGGATTGATCTGCCCGGAATCCCGACTCCTGCAACATGTGTCAATTGGGAGGTGACTCCTACAACGCCATGGAACGTTGCATTGGCGATTGATCGGGACCATCCTGTGTGCGAGATGGCGCGCAATCCGATTGGATCGATGCCGTTCGCCCAAAAAGGTGAGCCCGTTCGGCCGCCCGAAGCAGACGACTTCTCTCCATGGCAGGGAGACGCGCCCCTGATACTTCGGGTCAACGCCAAAGAAGTGGCGGATTGGAAGATGAACGGCGCCAATGCCGCGTCTGTCCCTGTAAGTCCTGTCCGCTCGAAACCTGCCGGCAAGGTCGTCGAACTCATTCCTTATGGATGTTCACGCCTGCGAATTTCCGAGTTTCCCGTCGCCGCGCCTGAAGACGTGGAGACCCCGGGCGACTGAACGCGGCCGCACTTTGATTCGCGGACAACCCTGTGGTCATCGATCACGGGATCTTGTTGGTCGGACTGGAACACAACGGGATCCAGCTTTTACGCAACGTCCTCTTTGGAGACCATGCGAGCGAAGCGCAGGGCAATCCGCGGCAAAAAGGCTCTGGAAACTTTACCCCCGCAAATGACTCTCCCCGTCGGAAGGCTGGGGTCGGGCGGCGATGCAGGCAGGGATGCTCACACAGGATGAGCTCCGGCGTTTGCGCCGAAGATAAATTTCAATGCCGACGAGAAACGCAATCACGGCCAGAGCCACTATGCAGAAGAATTCCAGGGAGCCGTCGCCGTTGTCCGGAGAGAAACCAAAAATCCGCTCGATAAAATCCATGCGCCCTCCCGTGCATGCTGCATAATACCCGGCCCCGCTGTTTCTGGAAAAAAGATTCTCTGTTTTTTGTTGACTGAGGTCGCGATGCCAGTGTAGAAATTCAAACTCTGTTTCGTTCCAGGTTTTCGACGCTCTCCCCGCTCTCATGCTGCGGCGCCGATAGACTCCCCTCTCGCCCGAAGTTTTACAAGACGGTAGGCAGGCTCCATGAGCACACTCGGGTTCGTTGTGCTGATCTGTCTGTTCGTTCTGGTGCTGGGCATCTGCATCGGATTGCTGCTCGCGCTGTGGTGGAGGCGCAGGCATCCATCCCCTTTGCCGCCTCCACCGCCTCCACCGCCGTGTCCGCCAACCTACAAGATTCCCGATCAGCTCGGCGAGACCGATCTCACCACGCAAATCAGCGTGCGTCTCATGGGCACAACGGCCAACGGAGTTCCACTGGCCGCCGGCACTGCTGCACCCACCAGCGTTATCTGGGTTGACCACGGCAATGAAGTCCTTGTGCATCTGGACTCGACCGCGGTGCGCATTCTCGATCGCATGGTGTTGGTATCGGTCGATCTGGAGACCGACCAGACCGGCCGCACTCCGTTGATTTGCAGCTTCGCAGTCAGTGGCGCCGGCGAACTCGGTGGTCTCGCGGCGACCACCGACGAATTACCGCGCGGACTTGGATCACTCGCCTCGGCATGGGGCGCTCAGTTACAAACGGCGGTCTGGTCCACCCTGATGGGACTGGTGAATGATCACGCCTCGGAACGGAGCCTGACCCCGCGTGCACTCTCGGCCAGCGCCGGAACCCTCAGCCTGAACGCAGGAGCTGCGCTCACCACAAGCCCGGGAGGCGCGGTATGAGCGACGGCCTCGGTAACGAAGTTCTCGATCTGGGCAAGGCGATCGGCCTGTTCGACGACAGCGGTAATCTCCAGCCGCATTGGTTCGAGAATCCTCTGGGCAACATCGAAAGCATCTTCACGACGGATACACAGCGAGCCGCGTTTCTACGCGTGCTCGACGCACTGCTTGCGCCGGTCCAGTTGCCTGATCTTCCCGCGAATGAAACCTGGCATCCGTTGTTCGGAGATCAGACACGCGGCAATGCCTATCTCACCGTCAACACCACCAACGGAGTCACCTTCGGCTTTGCCGGCGAATTCCACTCCAGCGATGGTCCGCCGCCGCTCGCATCACTCACAGCCCATCTGCCTCTGATCAGCGTAAACGGCGGCAACGTGACTGCAGTGGCTGGCACAGCGAATGGCCCGCTCGATGTCAGCCTCCGCCTGCATCTCGGATTTACTTTCCCGGCCGACCCCATCGGTCTCGATTCGGTGATCGTCACCGCCAGCCTGACCCCGCTGGGAGGCAGTACACCGGCAACTCTAACGGTCGATCTTGAAGGGCTGCAACTGGACGCTACCGGCCCGAAGAACATCACCCTGGATCCATCGAACATGGGTTCGGAGTCGGTCCACCTGATCATCGGCTTTATTCAGGAGCAGCTCACACGTCTCGCAGCAAACTCGGGTGAAGCCGGAGCCGTGACCGCACACCTGCTGCAGTTACTCGGTTTCGGCGACACCACGATTCCGCAGTTCCCGTTCACGCAGCTTGGAAACCCATCCGCCATTAACACCTGGTTCGCCTCACTCCTGCAGGGAGGAGCGTCGGCTCCGGTCGTGCATTGGCTGGGCCATCTCGCCGGTCTGATCGGCGTGAGCACTCCGACCGTAACCGGGTCGGGCACTCCAGCCGATCCATGGGTTGCGCCGGTGTTGCCGATCGGTACTGCGGCAGGCTCGGGCCTGAACATTACTTTCGCCACCACAACCGTCTCGTCCACAACCTCGCTGCTCATCGGCCTGCAGGCTCGCGTCATTCCCGGGGGAGCGAACCCGCCGGTGCGCATTGAAGGCAACGCGATCATTGCCTCGATCCCGATCACCGGCACCGGGTCCGCTGCGGTATTGCCATCCGCCTCCGTTACCGCGATTGCTCCCGGAGCTGTCGGTGCGGGAGCGCTGGTCAGCAATGCGACGATCTCCGTCGAGTCCGTGCGCGCCGGATTTAACTGGACTGGCTCCGCACTGCAGCCGCTGCTCGAGCTGGATACAGTCACTCTCACCCTTCTCGGCGCCACCAACAGCTACGACAAAATCGACCTGACCAATGCCGACAGCGTCGCCAGCGATGTCTCCACGGCTATTGGAAATACGATTCGCGGATATTTCGGCACCACGGGTCCAGGCAGCGATCTGGCGGCGTTAGCCGGTATCATTCCGCCGGGGAACGATCCAGCGTCGCCGCATACGGTGCGGCTGCCGCAGTTCCTTGCCAACCCTTCCCAGGAAATCGGAGCGGTCCATCGCGCCGTCCTCCTCGACAATGCCCATCCCTGGTCGCACATGCTGGAGGAGATCGGCGGCCTGGTCGGGATCACTACGGCGGTCACCGGATCCGGAACGCGCACCGATCCATGGGTTCTTGAACTCGCTCCGCCTTCCACTTTTCACATCGAGATCGCCGCGTGGAACGACCAGACCAGCGGCGTGGCCACCGACCCTCAGAAACTTCGCATCGGACTGCGCGCGTCCTTCGAGCAGGCTCCCGTCGACGTGTACTGGCTGGCTGAGCTGCTCGCCATCGATCTGCCGCAGTCCGGTTCGGGAACCATCTCGCTCATGGCTGGGCAGCACGCCCACGTCGGTGTCCAGCCCATCCCCACGATTCCGTCCGTTGGCGGCCTATCGCTCAGCATCGCGGACTTCGCCGCGGACATGACGTTTACGCCGGGCACTCCGTTGGCATGGAGTGCAGGTCTTCAGAACGTCTCCCTCACTTACGCGGGAAACACCATTAACGTTCCGTCGATTGGCTTCCCGCTCACGGCGCCGTTCGATGTTACGAATCCAGCCGCTATTGCCGCCGACTTTGGACTGACGATTCCAAATCTGGAGTTGCTGCTTCGCCTCATCCTGGCGCGAGCGCTGTCTTCGTGGGGCGGCATGCCGGCGTTCACACTCGCCGGACTCCTTGGAGTGCACGGCGGTCTCGACGGACTTTCTGCCGACTGGCCCGCGCTTGCCGATCCCGGAGCTGCCGGCTCGCTCCTGAGCGATCCATTCACAGCGCTGCGCAACTGGCTTGCGTCGGTGGCCACCGGGGTTTCCGCCGACGGCCAGGCTTTTCTGCCGCAGATCCTTCCATGGCTGCGCGGGCTTCTTGCTGACGCGCTGCCGGCTGCTCCGGGCAACCCACTCGACGGCTTCAGCCTGCCCATCAGCGGCTCCGGAACCTACGATGATCCGTGGGCACTCCCACTCACGACAACCGCTTCGACCAACGTCGATGCACTTGTGTGGCTGGAGCCTGCCGGTCCGCCGCCCGCCTGGGCTACGCCGCTGATCGCAGCAGCGGCCGGAGCGGCGAATTTCTCAACCCTGTTCCAGGTTGCGCAAAGTATCGCGCCCTTCGTGCCTGCGCTGAGCAACAATCTCTTCGGCAACGATCCGGGTCTGCTCGCCGATGCGCTGAACTCGCTGTCTTCTCTTTTCACCACTGGAGACGGTGTCGTTCCGCTGGCCTCACAAGTGCCCACCAGCACCAACTGGACTGCCGGCACTACGCTCTCGAGCGCGCATCCCGCACAACCATCGGATCCGGCTGCCATCACGCAAATTCTTACTCAGGTCGACACTCTTGCCGGAGGCGCGGGTGGAGCCCGCACCGTTTTGCTGCTCGGTCCGGCATTCAGCGACCACACCATCTGGACGACGCTGCTGGCCGATCCCAACGTCCACGGCACAACGGCCGCCGCCACCAACTTCAACCTGCGTGTTCCCGGCCTCGATCCCTCCGCCGTTGACCTCACCACGGTCACCGCCCAGGCGTCCTGGTACAGCGCCGATCTCGGCGACGACGGAACCGGCAACCTCACATCGCTCACCGCACAAATCGCCCGGCTCGTCGCGCGCGTGCAACAGCTCAACGGAACCGGGCCGGTCACCCTGGTTGCTCACTCAACGGCCGGTGTCGCCGCTCTCGCCTTCACTGCCGCTAATCCGACCCTGGTGCAGGGCCTCATCACACTGGGCACGCCTCATCTTGGCGCATCGCTGCCGTTTCTTTCCGACAGCCGTGTGGGCGACGCACTGCGCGTCCTTCAGATCCTGCGCCCGCAGATTGCCGGGAGTCCACTCCGCGATGCTCTCGATTTCCTGCTGCTGGCACTGGATGGCTATCAACCCGCTGCCGCTGGAACGTTGCCTGTCGCATCGGCATTGCCGGCTGGATCGTTCCCCGCGCCCATCACCGCGCCGGCCAGTATCGACTCGGGCGGACGCCCCGTCCTCGCCATCGGTAGCCAACTCGGCAGCCGTCTGCTCGACGCGCTGAAGCCCGCACTGTCGGCTCTCGCGAATACTGCTGCTAATCCCACAACCGCGCCGGCCGCCCCAACGCATCTTGCTTTCGGCGCGCGCGCGCACATGAACCTTGCCACATCAGCTGCGGGCAACGTCGCCGTAGACACAACCATGCGCGGCGATCTCTTCCAGTTCCCGCTGCACAGCGGAGCCGCAGCCCCGCCTCATCCCGCCCACGGCCTCTACGTGCGTGCGAAGCTCACCAATCCGAACGGCTGGCTGGTGGGCGCGTCGAGTTCGTTTGCCGGAACGGGCCTGCCGCCCGTCGATGTGCGCGTGCGCTGGGCTGAGATTGGCGCCGATATCACCACCTCAACCGGGGGACTGAAAGTCAACCCGGTCGTGAATTTGCACCAGGTTTCGTGGCACGGTCCGGTCGTCGATTCGGCTTCGTTCACCGATGCCAACGCCCAGGCTCTGCTGGGCGCAGTGCTGCAGACCATCAGCTCGCCGCTTCCCGCGTCCACGTCGCCGGCTGGCATTCTGCTGTCCACACTCCAAGCCCTCAATGTCGCGGTGGTCGATAGCCACGGTGGCATCGGTATCTCTGCGGACGCCTTCAGCGCCATCACCGCCGACGCAGCCGGATATCTGTCGACACAACTCTCCTCCGCTCTGAACTCCGCAACGAGCTTTGCAGGATTCACCGCAACCACTGTGGTCATCCCCAGCCGCGGCGTCACCGCAACGCCGGAATGGACGATGCCCATCAGCGGGCTGCCGCTGGAAATCTACCTGCTGCCGAATCCGTGGACTATCGGCCTGCGCACGAAATCAACCGGCAGCGGCCCGGCCAGCTGGACGATCGCACCCGACACCACCCTCACGATCGATGCGAGCGTCGTGATCCCCGCATTCACTCCCAGCCTCGACGCGACCTTTACCCTCGGCGCATTTTCGTTAGGCTGGTCCAGCACGAACTCGCAGCTCACAGTGAGCGCGCAACCCTGGCTGGCACCGCTTACGCTCATCCCGGCGCCCAGTGCATCTGCGCTTGAAGCGGCGCTGAGCAATGCTCTCCCGCGCCTGCTTTTCTCCGGCGCCGCCTCCGCGGTTCTGGAGGCGCTGGCCGGTCCAGGTCTCAAGGTTGGCCCCATCGACACGTTCTTTACGTCCATGTCGTCGGTGCTCACCGAAGCTACCGCGCTTGGCAACAGCGCCGGCACCGGACTCGATTCCACCAAAATTACCAAGCTCCTGCAGTTCATCGGCAACATCGCTGGATTGCCGGCGGGGCCGGGCCTCACGTTGCCTGGCAATCTACAACTCACAGCTACAGGCGCAGGAACAAGCGCCGATCCGGTGAAGGTGCAACTGGCCACCACCGCGACCATCGGTGGAGTTCTCGATTTGAGCGGTGGTGTGTCGTTCGACCAACTAACGCACCCCAGCCCTACCGGCTCTCTGGCTCTCACCATTCCGCCATCGCCTGCGACGCTGCCAGGACCGTGGCAACAAGTCATCGTTGCTTTCGGCGTCAGCTCGGCCGGCGTTACTTTATCCATCACACCCGTCACCACGCCCACCCCGACACCGGCGATTCAGCTATTGCCCACCTTCAGCGGACTTGGAGCGCTCGCGGCGGGCGCTGAAGCGTTGTTGCTGCAGGCGCTCAACGCGCTCGTCGCGGCGATCGGTCCGTCGACGGTAATGGACCTGACGCTGGATGTTGCAACGGCCCTGGGCATCTACGACAACGTCAATCACTTCAGCACGCATGGCGACGAACTCAAGGCGATGCTGACCGGAAGCTGGCTCAGCGGCTTTACCGCCGCGCAGCGTGGCAGCATCGCCACCGCCATCGCCGGCCTCTTCAGCGGCGGCTCGCCGCTGGCAGGAACTCTGCCCGGCACCGTTTCGGCGGGCGCAGGGCCCAACGCCGGAGTCGTGACCTGGTCTCTTCCGCTCACCGGCGGCGACAGCGGCACCATCAACGTTGCGCTCGGTTGGGATGCGAGCGGTCCGACGGCTACCGTGGGCCTCGCCGACGTTAAACTCGCCGACGGTGCGCTCGGCATCACGGCCTCCGGCGGCTATGTCGCTGGTTCTGTGGCTGTCACCGCAGCGTTGGGCGTTCATCTTGAAAGCGCCATTGGCATCCCTCTCGTTCCCACTCTTTCGCTCATCGAAAGCGGTGGCAACTTCCAGCTCGAGCTCTACCCACTGGCCAGCGGATCGGGAACCACGTTCACCACCGGCCCCATCACCATCGACTTCATTCCGCCGGCGCTGCATATGGCTGCGAGCGGTCCGGTCGCGCTGATCGAACAGTTCCTGGTGCCGCTGGTCGGCAATACTCTGCTCTCCACTACGGCGATCAAGAACGCCTTCGCCACCACGCTCTGGACTGGCGGCCCCACCGTGCAGTCGGTGCTCACCGGCGCGCAGATTGCCGTCCCCAGCGGTGGCAGCCTGGTCATCAATCCCACATTCCCCAGCATCACCGCCGTGGTCACCGGCTTGCTCAGCACGCTTGCGACCGGAGTGAAACTGCCGCTGACGAGCACGCTGAATCTTTCCCTCGTCAACACCGCCAATCGTCTCGGTGTGCGCATTGCCGGCAGCCAGGATTTTCCCATTGGCGACTACGACCTCAGCATGCTGTTTGGCGCGCCGGTTGCGTGGGGAACCGGCTTCGATTCCGGCGTGACGGTTTATCTGTTCGACGTTGCCGGTGGCAACTTCACCTTCAATCCTGGAATTCTCGCCGTCGGCCTGGGGCTTGGCCTTACCGGCCAGAACGATGCTCCGTTAGTGAACACCAACGGATTCCGCATCGGTGGCGTTCGCCTCTACACCTTCTTCTGGGGCGCATTCTCGGGCGGCTTCAGTCTGAGCGGGCTGGGCGTCGGCGCCGAGATCGATGCGCTGGGCTTGCCGCTTTCTCAGGCCACCGGACCCAATGTGGGTGGCAATAATCCCGTTGCGTCGAGCCTGCTCGGTGGTGGTGGCGATGGCGGCAACCGAGGCGGCGACACGCAACCTCCCAATCCCGCGGTCGATGTCGCGGCCTGGTACTGGACTGCACCGACTGACTCCAACCAGCCCACTCCGCCGGCCGGAGACAGCACCTTCCATATTCTCTTTTCCGGCAACGACCAGCCGATCTGGATTGGCGTCCACGCCCAACTCGGCCCCATCTACCTCGACCAGATCGGCATTATCCTCAACGGCAACACGTCAGCATCGCTGGTCCTCGACGCCACGGTGAAGGTTGGTCCATTGACCGGCCAGGTCGACGAGCTCGGCGTGACCATCCCCTTCAAGTCCCTCATGCATCCAGGCGACTGGACACTCGATCTGAAAGGTCTCGCCCTCAGCTTCTCCACGCCAGGCATCACCATCGCGGGAGCGCTGCTGAAGAACGACAGCGGCGGTACGGTCGAGTACGACGGTATGCTGCTGATCCAGATCACCGAGTTCGGTCTGGTCGCGGTTGGCGCTTACTCAAAACCCACAGACGCAGAGGGCGATTACACCAGCGTCTTCATCTTCGCTGGCCTCTTCATCATCATCGGCATTCCGCCGGTGATTGAAGTCGACGCTATCGGCGTCGGCTTCGGTTATAACCGCGAACTCATCGTGCCGGACGACATCAACCAGATTCCCAGCTTCATTCTGGTCGCGGCTCTCGACGATGGCGGCGCGCTCGCCAACGACCCCATGGGCGAGCTGATGCAGATCCGGGACAGCATCCCGGCCAAACGCGGCAGCCTGTGGTTCGCCGTGGGTCTGCACGGCACGACGTTCGTCATCGTGCACGTCACAGCGATCGTCTATGTTGCGCTCGATCGCGGCGTCGAGATCGGCCTGCTCGGCGTGGCCCGCATGGCCATTCCTTCCGACGACACAGCTTTGGTCAGCGTGGAGCTGGCCCTCAAAGCGCGGTATTCCTCGGCCGATGGCACGCTTTCTATCCAGGCCCAGCTCACTTCCAACTCCTACATCTTCGATAAAGACTGCCAGCTCACCGGCGGCTTCGCCTACTTCATGTGGTTCCCGCAGGGCCAGTTCGTTCTGACCCTCGGCGGCTACAACCCGCACTTCATCAAGCCCACGCAGTTTCCCGACGTTCCGCGGCTTGGGTTCAACTGGGGCCTGCCCGTCGGCGCCACCATCAAAGGCGAAAACTACTTCGCGCTGACCAACACCTGCATCATGGCCGGCGGCCGTCTCGAAGTGACGTACGGCATTTCGTGCGCCTACGTTTGGTTCACTGCGTATGCCGACTTTCTTATCTCGTGGGATCCGTTCTATTACGAGATCGACATCGGCGTTTCCGTCGGGGCTACGTTCTCGATCCAGGCTTGCTTCTGGGGATTCTGCGTCGGCGTCAGCGTCACGGTCTCACTCGGTGCCACGCTCACCATCGAAGGGCCGCCACTGCACGGTACCGCCACCGTCGACCTCGCCATATGCAGCGTAACGGTGGCCTTTGGTTCTGACGCGAATCCGCAGCCGCCCTACATCACGGACTTCAATGTCTTCGCAACGAAATATTTGTTCGGCAACGATCCCAATGGCAACGCGTTCCGCGTGGACGTCCTCACCGGTCTGGTGCCGCCATCGCCGTCAGGTGCGGCTCCGGCTCCCGGCACTTCCGATAAACCCTGGCAGATGGTGAGCGAATTCTCCTTCCAGTGCGACACCAAAATGCCGGCCACCATCACCAACGACTTCGTCTTCGGCGATCAGGACCAGAGCGGCAACGTGCACTCCATCGATCTTGCTCCCATGAACAAGGAGACGGTGGGCACCAAAATGGTGGTGACGCTGTTCGGGCTCGATGGCAATAACTGGACGGCGATCAGCGTTCAGAGCCCGAATTCCAATGCGGATTTCCAGATCGACACGCTGCACTGGATCATGACGCCGATTGTCGGCAAGGTTTCAGAAGCCACATGGCACTGGAACGATCCATCCAACATGCCGGCCGCTGCAAATACTGTTCCCGCAGTGGTGGGCCTCACGATCCAGGGATTCTGCTTCTTCGAAGGCAAGTCGGCTCTCATTCCCATTGCGAAGCTCTACGACACAGGCGATAGCCGCCCTCTGCCCTTCGCCACCGATTTCACGCTCACCTACGCTCAATACCAGGCGTACGGCGCATCGGCAGTGCAGCTGGCCGAACTCACCGCCGCTGCCGGATCGAACAGCACACTGCTGATCGCGAGCGCCATCACCACCGGCGCAAGCGGCTTCTTCGCCGATCAACGCAGCACTGCGGGACTGCCGGTGGGTGGCAACTCGCCGGTAGCCAATCTGGCACTACTCACCGATCGCTCAGCGCCACCCCTGGTCGTTCCAATCACGACGGGTCTGACCATGAAGCCCCCGGCCTTGCCTGCACCGCCGGTCATCGTTCGCCCACCGGTCATCCTGCCAGTCGCGCTGCAGCAGCCTCGCCTGCGTGCGGTGCTGCGCGGCTTGCCGCAGCCGGTGAGCGATGTGCCTGCGACTCTGCGCACCACCGTGACCAAAGTTGCTGCCGCTGCCGGAGGCACGCGCATGGCAGCGCCGCTGGCAAATGCTCTCGGCTCCAGCCTGATCCGCGTGAAAGCGCCTACCGCACCGGCCGCAACAAAGCTCTCGAAACCGGGGAACACGCTGCGGACGCCCGACCTCGGATGGACCTCCGGCACCGCGCATCAGCAGGAGATGACGGACGCACTCGCCGCCTTCCAGGGTAACGGCCTCACGATTCCCGCCGGCACTACACATATCTGGGATGTCCCGGCTGGTTCGCAGCAGGAAATGGTTATCACCGGCGATTCGGCCTTCCGGATTACGTTCCTCACCCGCGGCGGCTCTGTTCTGGGTGACAGCGAGTATCCGCCCGCGCCGTCCACGGCACCGCAAACAACTGTGCAGCTGCCGGCCAACTGCGGCATGGTTTCGATCGATTGCCTCGGCAAACTTCCTGCAGGCTCTGTCTCCGTTGCCCCAGGCTTCGCCGCTGTTGCCTTCACCGCCGCGCCCGCCGGGAAGAAGACGGTGGCCGGATGGCAGGCCGGCAATTTGCTTCCGCAGGCTGGACCCACAACCATCCTTGGCCGCGGTTCCTGCCTGATGCTGCCGCAGACGCACATTCCGTTGCGCAACCGCCAGGCGATTGCGCAGACCATGGTCCGCGTCTCCGACGCGGTCGCCGATCAGATCGGCACCGAGACCTGGCTTCCGACCTCAATTGGTGTGGTCATGATTCTTCTCGATCTGCAGGACGCCACCGCTACGGCCGATGGCGATCTGGCCCTGAGCGCTCAGGGAGCCACGCTTTCGACGAATCCTGTTCGCATTCTCGGCGGACGTCGCCGCGCGTTGCTCTATGACGTGAGCAATGCCGATTCCACCGCAAGCCACATCATCATCGGCGTTGCCAGCGTTACCGGCTGGCGTCTCTCCGGTGTTGTGGGCATGCCCGGCAAAGCACAGGAGTGGGCCACCGACCTGCAGGGCAAAGTCCCGGAGCACATCGTCCCCGACGGCCCGCTTACGCCCGACGGCAGCATCTCCGTCCGCATGATCGCGAATCCATCTGCCCCGGCGAATCCAGCCGCGAAAACCGGCGCTAAGCCAGCCCTTACAGGAGCCGCCCGATGAGCACTGTTCCCACTCCCGCGCCCCCCATTGGATCGATGTACCTCTTCGATTGCGTTACGCCGCCGTTGGTCGATGGAAGCTATCGCATCGACGTGGTCACCAACGTGACCTACGACAGCACGCAGGCGCCGCTTTCTTCCAACAGCGGCTACTTCGATATTCAGGGACCCCGCTTCACGCTGCCGGCTACCGATGTCGCCGCCGTATATCCGCCGCGCAACGGCCACGGCGGCTTCGACGAGTACATCCCGCAAATCGTTCTTTCGCGGCGCACACTGCCCTGGGAGCGCCGCCTCACATCCGACCTGGGCCCCATTGGCACTCCCACCCGCGATCAATGGACTCCTCAGCCCGACCCCTTTCCTGCCGTTCAGAACGAGCCGCAGGAATTTGGTCCGGCGCCCTGGCTCGCGCTGCTGCTTTTCCAGGAAGGCGAATACACACTGCACCAGAATGTCGCTCTCAAGAGTGTCGTTCCCGCCGACGTGTACGGGCGGCTTGAGGTCCCGGACGGCATCACCTGCGATTCCATCGAAGTGGAATACAGTTTGCTGGAGTCGGTCATTCCCAGCCTCGACGAGCTCACCCTGCTGGCCCATGTCCGTCAGGTCAACGTCAACGACAAGGAGCTGAACGCCGCATCCGGCGATGGCCTCTACGCGGTGCTGATGAGCAATCGCATCCCCGCGCCCAACGCGAAGTTCCGCGCCTGCCTGGTTTCGCTCGAGGAACGAAGGGATCTGGTCAAAGCGGATCCTCCACCAGTCGCCATGCCGATCTTCATCGGCGTTATCGAAAATCCCGCCATCGGCCAACTCGAAGCAGCCAAAGCAGCGCCACAGCAACCAGCCGCTGCTCAGGGGAATTCTGCGGGCGTTACCAACATGGGCTCGGGCACGCCGCAACAGACGCTGATCAATCCCATCGGCAGCACGGTGCTCGCCACGGTCGCCGATCGCAACGTCGCCCCGTCGGTCAACTTCGCACAGGCCCCGCCTTTTCACATCTTCATCGGGACCAAACAGCTGGTCCTGCTGCACAGCTGGCAATTTGAATGCACCGGCGTAGGAACCTTCCGCGACTACGTGCAGCGCATCAACGTGTCCACGATGGGTACCGTCGAAGAGCAGGGCCATCCTCCGGTCATTGACACAGGCCACATCCCCATGACGGTCATGGATCGATCCGGCGTGCAGGAAGATGTGTGGTATCGCGGCCCCTTCGTTCCCATGCCGCTGACCCGCGATCCGCTCACGTATCACAGCGCCGACCAGTGCCGTCGTGTCACTCCCGAAACCGGCGCTGAAGATATCAGCTACGCCGCAGCCTTCGAGTGTGGACGCCTGATGGCCGCCGCCGATCCTCGGCTCGGGCAGGAGTTGATGCGATGGCGGCGTGAGCCTTACCGACAGTCGGTGCGGACCGATTCGCTGCTCGCGATTCAGGCCGCTATCCCCCTAAACCAGACACTCGATATTCATCAACCGGTTGTCCCGGTTGTAGCGGCCAATGCGGCGGGCAGCATCGTTACAGGCGTCGAGTTTGTCGGTGACAAATACGGCATTGGATCGGTGAGCGGTGCCCCGGGCCTCAATCCCGCACAACTACAACAGGCCTGGAACCTTTCCAGCGTCGCCGAAGCAACCGCGATTCTTGGCGGCGAAGCCGGGGCCACAGGGGCCGTGGTCACCGCTCCTGCTCAGACGGTGCGCACGGCAACCACTCTCGACCAAGTGGTCGCCGATACCGCTTCACTCAACCGCCTGCAATCCGCTCGCGACCAGGCACTGAACAGTGTGCAGCTGCAAACAGGGAAATAACCAATGCGCACCCCGTGGATCCAATCCAGCACCGCTCTCAAAGAACGCCTTCTGCGTCCCATCCAGCTTGATACCACCGAGCCCGAGTCGGAGATGCCTCCTTATATGGAGCTCTTTCTTTCTCATCTCCGCCTGTTGGTCGGCATCCCCTTCGATTACCTTGTCCCTGATGATCGCCTGCTCCCCGACGAGTCCATTCGCTTCTTTTACATCGACCGCTCGTGGACCGATCGCCTGGTCGACGGAGCAATCGCCGTGGGCAAAATCGGCACTCGCGAACAGGCGCATCACCAGGGCCACGCGCCTGCCGTCAACCAGCAGGTCGATCTCAGCGAGCGCATCGTGCGCACCATTCAGCGCGGCCTCCAATCCTTTACCGACGCCAAGTCCGCCAACGATTCGAACACCGCGCCCGCCGATACCATCACCGGATTCCTGCTTCGCTCCTCCGCCGTCAGCGGATGGCCCCATATGGACGTGCGCGCCTACAAGACGGATGTCGCCGAGCCCTTCGATCCTGCCGATCCGAAAGCGCAGTCTCAACAACTCACGACACTGCGCCTCGAACTTCTTTCTCCAGGTTTGATGATTGCGCTTTTCCAGGGCGTTCCTCAGCTTGTCATCCTTGAAGAACCGCACAACGGCGTGATGTTCGGTCTGCATGTCGACAACGGAGTAGACAAAATCTATCTGCGCGACAACACCGGGCACCAGATTCCGATTCCTCCGGTCCCCTCACCACCCGCTGATCCCAACTACTATGACATTGAGCTTCCATTTCGTTCCACCAACAGCCGTGTCGTGCACGTGACCGAATTGCGCCGCCGTCTGAATCAGGCCATCGCGGCGCATCCGACACAGGTCAACGTCACCGGCTCCGCCAGCTTTGCCATTGCGGTCCTCGATCCCCCATGGCGCCAGCGCTTCGAGGGCACGGTCGACGAAGCCGGCACGCAGAACACCTCCGGCGGTTTCGTCGCCAACCTGCAAATTGCGCAGCGCGTCTCCGAAAATTCAACCTTCGACGAGGTTAGAAATCTGGTGACCACCTATGGCCATTAACACCAGACTTTCCTTCACTGACCAGGCAGCCGCCTTCTCGATCGCGTCCGCCTATCGCATCACGCCGAAAGTCATCGGAACGTGGAATCCTTATCTCATCCGCACCCCGCGCTTGCTGGTACCCATGCAGGTCGACGCGTTGGTCGTTCGTCCGAATGAGCCCACGCAAAGCTGGGCCGACTGCGCGCTCAAACCCGACCCGCAGCAGACCACGCCGGTCACACGATACGACATCTTGCCCACGCCCTTTGCTGAACTCAAGCAGGCGCGCACAGCTGGAGCTTATCTCCACTGGTCGCTTCCGGATGCGCTTACCCATGGCTATGCCGATGCAACGGGGGACACGACAACCTTCCCGGCCGCACCCGATCGCTGGCTCATCCTGCGCACGTATCCATCGCCCACGATCTTCCGCGCCGCGGCGGGCACCGTCGGCCTGCGCGGTCTCAAAGGCTGGGTTCTCCGCGCCGGCGACCAGAATCCCGTTCCCATCGATCTGGATTCGTTCACTGAGGGTCCGCCCTCACAGGACGCGATCAACAATCCGCTCACCGTTCTCGGCACGGGGGACGTAGCCTGGGCCGCGTACTACGACAACTGCGTCAACCGTCTGGCGTTCTACGACAGTCTCAGCGATATCTCGGAAGGGCCGGTCAGTTATTTGGTGTGCGGCTGGTACTCCAATCCGGCTCAGGATCCACTGGGCGACCAGCAGGTGCACTCGCTTACCGACTTCAACAACAAGATGGAGGAATATCAGTGGCAACTCGCGCAGGGTGAGCTCGACGAATCCATCGAGCACGCGCGCAACTATGTCATCGCCGCCCGCGGCCTCGGACTTGAGACGAATCTCTTCGCTCCGTCCCTTGCCTACAACGACGCACTCAACTCAGCCGCGCCCAAGGTCGGCTTCGCTGTTTCCGACACGCCTTCCTCGATGCCGCAGTTCAGTGGCACCGGCGAGGCGCTCGGTCCCTACACCACAGATGGATCGTGGTGGCCCAACGCCATCCTTGTGCACGGCTGCGTTGTGGCCATTGGCTGGCCCACCGTCGGCTGGCCTGGCAACGAAACTGGTCTCCTCTCCGGCGAGACCGGCGGTCCGCCGGCGGCATCGGCGATCAACGTCGCAGTGGGGAATACGCTCACGGAGGCGCTCGCCGCGCTGGTCGCGAAACAAAATAATCTGCCCAACGAAGCGCGCATCCTCGAAGGTTTTCTCCTCAGCTCTCTGGCAGACCTTGAGCAGCCCGATGGTCGCGCGCGTCTCGATGCGCTCCTGCAGGCTACCGCATTCGGATCGCTCGACGGCGGGTCCACGACCGAGACCATCAACATCCCCGCCATGCCGGACACGCCGCCGCCGCTGCCCAAGCCGGTGCAGCCCGGCCCCGGCGTCTTCGCCGGATCGGTGGCAGCAACCAACGCGCAGCAGACGGCATTCGCCAGCGGAAAATTCGTCGAGAACACCGTCAAGCTCGGCGGCACTGCCGCGGCAAAATTCTCTGAGTCTCTGGAAACCGTGCGCGAGACCACGTTCCTGAACGGCGGACTATCGTCGGTGATCAACGCCGTCCACACTGCGCCTGCGACTCCGCAAATCCCCGCTCACACCGCTCAAGTGAATCGCGCCCTGCCTCGCCTTTTCTACCCCAGCGAGCCGGTGTTTCTGCTGGAAGGCGCCAGCCGCACCTTTAAATACGGTGCAGACAATCGCCTCTCTCAGGACGACACGCTGGTGTGCCGCCTCTCCGGTTTTTACGCTGAAGCCGTCAGCGCCAATCTTTCTTCATCCACCGGAGCGCAAGCGCTCGTCTATCGTCCCACCTCCACTGCCGATCCGATTCTCGAACGCAGCGTTGAGAACGGCAGCGTTCCGCCGGAGTGCGAAGACTTGCTGCGCGAACTCATCGTTCTGGATCCATCGGCCGCGGTGAATCTCGCTCAGGCGGCCCTGACACCGGTCAGCCCCTTCCGCATTGCAGCGACTACGACCAATGCCGGTCCTGCAGCTCCCGTCGCGCCGCCGCCCGCCGCAACCGCCCCTACCACCGCCCAGATCAACGCCGTCGCGAAGAACATTGTCGTCGAGCAAACTGCGTGGTGGGCCACGCGCGATCCTCGCTTCGACCACGGCCCTCTGGTCGCCAACAGCGGCATCGTCGGTACGTTGCCGTCACCGATTGCCGTTACACCGCCGGTCCAGCCCTGGAATCCCATTCACCTCGACTGGCAGATCGAGTACATCCCGTCAACCAACGGCGTGGCGGACTGGACCCTTGGCGAAATTGATTACTCCAGCGATCCCACCATCGCGCCTCCGGCACCGGATCCCACGCAGCAAACGGGCGCGAACGGACAGTCCACGCAGCAACCGCCCGGCAGTCTGACTCTTTCCGGACGCGCTCATCTCACCGGCGGTGCGGCCGCAACAGCCGCAGCCAGCTTGCGCATTGCTATGACCCAGGCCCAGGCGGCGGGCGGCGCCGGTTCACTCGCGCCCAATACCACTGCGGCGTTTCACTCCGTCTACGCGCAGCTTGCACTCGGCTCCTACGCAAAGATGGCCGAGAACATCAAGGTCCGCATCACTCCGGCGGCTGGGGCGACAAACACCGTTCCAGCCGTCGATCGCAGCGCGCTTCAGGACATTCTCGACACGCTCGACAGTATGGACGTCCTTGCTGGAGCGGCCGACAACTTCACCCGGCAGATGCGTGGAGGCTATCTCCCCGACGGTAAGTCGGCGCCTGCGGACCACTCGATTCCCACCCCGTTTATCCCGCTTCGTGCCGGCTTCATCCGCATCCTGCGCCTTCGACTGGTCGACAGCTACGGGCAATTTCTCGATCTGGTCGGCTCCAGCGACACCGCGATCATCGACTCTACCCAACTCATCGAATCCGAGTCCCTGCAGACTCCCGGCCGCCCCGAGTTGCTCGCTTTGCCGCCGCGCTACACATCGCCCGCCCGCCTGTGGTTCCGCTACATGGCGGCAGATGGTTCCGAAAACGAAGCCAATGCGACCACATCGCCGGTTTGCGGATTTCTGATGCCGAATCACCTTGATGGGGATCTGGAGTTTTTCGATGATGCTGGCGGAAATCTCGGTTTCGTCCGCCCCGACCCACAGGCAGGGATCGTTTGGGAAGATGCGCCGGGCATTCCATCGACCGTCGGCCAGTCACCGGCGCGCGCCGTCCCCAATCCATATGCGGCAGGCGTCGCCGAAGGCCTGTTGCAATGGGGCCTGGCCGACGCCACCAACACCGGCCTTCCCGAGGATGCCCTCAGCGCCATGCTCCGCATCATCGACTCAACGCTGTGGACCGTTGATCCGTTCGCCAGCTCAACCGATGAGCATCTGTCTTTGCTCGTCGGCCATCCGGTCGTCATTTTGCGCGCAAGGGTCAAGCTCGAAGTCCAGGAGCCGATCGACACCTCGGTGATCAACACCAAACCGGTTTCGCTTCGACTCGGAGCACTGCCTCAATGGCAGGATGGCCTCCTCGGTTATTTCGTCAACGACGATTACACCCGCCTCTATTGTGCCGATGCCGCCATTGCCGGTTTCGCCCGCCAGGTAGGCCCCGGGCGCGGCTTCCTGCAACAGGCCAATCTCGTTCCCGACTACTACCAGACCTTCTCCGATGACATCGGCGATACCGTGACCGAAGGCAACAGTCCGGTCACTCACCCTTATGTCGACGCGGGCTTGATGACGATCCAGCCGAACCAGGAAGTTTCTCTTACTCTGCTCGTCGAACCACACTGCGTGGTCCATGCAACCTCAGGCATACTGCCGCGCAAAGAAATCGGGATGCGCCGGGAATGGGTCGCCGCTGCACTGGCCGCGCTGTCGCCTACATTTCGCTTTGGCCCGGTACTGGTCGACCCAAAGACGCTGCGCATGCCGGTGCCCAATGAGATTCACGGCACCTGGAGCTGGGATCATCGCGCCGACATTACTACGTGGGCCGAGGACCCCATCGTGGCGGCGACGCAGGACGCTCATCTTCGTCCCGACCCGGCCAGCGGCACTGAGGGCTGGATGCGAATGATGCCGCCACCGCCCCCCGGCAATTCGAAGTCCTGAGTTTTGCGCGTGGTTGTCTCCGCACGATCAGAAGGGTGGGGCTTTCGCCCCGAAGGAAACACCGGATTCAACGAAGCTGAGGAGCTGAACGATGGCCGACCCAATCAGAAAAATCGATCCTTCCGACGTGGGCGAGAGCGGTCCGGCCTTCCTCCTCGACCACTCCGATCCCGCCGGCGTTCCACGACCCGATGTCTGGCGGCAAGCCGTCGCCGATTTCTACCAGCTCGATCTCGATGCCAGTGTGCTCTGGTCGCAGATCGGCCCCGCTCCTCTGATCGTTAACGGCGACCAGATCTTCATGGGCATCGGTCCCGACTCCGGCGAAGTGACCGATATTCTCGTCGATCCCTCCGGCGCCAGCGATCAGACCCTCTACATCACCACCGACGATGGCGGAATCTGGAAAACGGCCGATGGCGGGTCTAACTGGAGTCCACTCACGGATCAGATGTTCTCCATCTCGATGGGAGCCGTTGCGATGGATCCGGGCAACAACAAGATTCTCTATGGTGGGAGCGGCAATCTCTTTGATGGGGGGTCCGCTTTCACCAAGGGCGCGGGGATCTACCGTTCTGCCGATGCCGGCCTGACCTGGAGCATCGTAGACGGCGGCTACTTCGGCAGCATCTTCGCCAACGTGGGCATCATTCGAATCGTCTGTCCCGTGCCCGACTGTTTGTTGGTCGCCACCAGCAGCGGGCTTTATCGTTCCATTGACGCAGGTCGCAACTTTGGCGCCAATGCGCCTACCTTCGACGACCGCCAACCGGTCGTGCCTGGTAAAATCTGCTGCCTGCTGCTCGATTCAGCCACTCCAGCCAGCACCGTTTACTGCGGCGTCGCCGGGACTTCCACCGATGCCAACGGAAATGCCCTTCCTAACGTTGGCCTTCTCAAGTCTACGAACGCCGGCATTACTTTTCCCACCAACCTGTTCAGCGACCCAACCGCGCCTCAACTTCCCTATGGCTCCTTCGTCATCGCGCAGTCCTCGTTCGATCGCGCCACCGCGAACAGCACCGTTATCTATGCCAGCGTGCAAACCACCCTCGCGAACGGCACGCCCTCGTATGTCGGCCTGTTTCGTTCCAGCAACTCCGGATCCACCTGGACGCAACTGAACAACCTGTCCGCGGTCGCCTCAAAAAACGTACCTGGCGACACCAACAACGCCGGCTTTACCCAAACTAACTACGACCTGACGCTGGGCGTCGATCCTGTCAATTCCCAACGTGTCTATGCCGGCTTCCAGCAGCTTTGGTTGTCAGCAGATGGTGGAACGACGTTCCAACCGGCATCCATCACCGCCTCGAAGGTTCACTGGGACAATCATGTTCTCGTCTTTAGTCCCGCGACGCATCGGCCCACACCCCCCGCCGCTCCCGCTCTTATCCCGCCTACCATCCTGTACACGGGAACCGATGGCGGCATCGCGACCAGCAACGACGGCGGCAAATCCTGGAACCCCATCAACACTGGCATCGCCAGCAATCTTTTTCGCGGTATCGATATCGGCAGAGGCGGTACCGATAACGGCAAAGGTGTGCCCAATCAGTTCACTTTCGGTGGCTGCCAGGATACCGGCACGATGGGCCATCGCCCCACGGATATCGCCGGACAGTGGCATGCCGGCATCAACGGAGATGGCTGGCTGGTGGCCGTCGACCCCACCGATCCCACGATTGTCTATGGCTTTGACGATCAGTACTTCATCAAGTCCACCGACGCAGGCGCCACCTGGGCGGCCACCTATAACAGCCCGCTCACTATCGGAAAAGGGCTCTCCAATCCCCAGGCCAGTTTTGCGCGCGCTGTCGCTCTCGACCAGACTGGCGCTAATGCTGCCGCGCGAACCGTGTATGTGAGCGAGATCAGCGCCCTCTTCAAGAGCACGGACTCGGGCGTGAACTTCACCGCCACTCCTCTTGCTCCGGCAGGGTTCATTACCTGCATCGTGACCACCGTTGCAGCTGCCGGACTGGTCTGGGTCGGCGCTTTCGATGGTTCTGTCCACTGCTCAGCCGATAGCGGCGTTACCTGGGATGCGGCGCCCCTGAACACTACGCCCGGCGGGGCGGGCATCCCGATGGGGCCCGTCAATTCCATTGCGGTTGATCCCACCAACGCGCAACGTATCGCTGTCGTCTACGGCGGAGTGTCCGCCATCAACGCCAAATACAGAACCCGCCACGTCTTTCTCTCCATCGACAACGGCGCCAACTGGACCGACGTGAGCGGAACCGACGGCAACGGTCCCGTTGGAAATCTACCCGATTTGCCGTTGCGCTCCGTCGTGTTCGACACCAGCGCTACTCCTGCCGCCATCGTTGTAGCCGGCGACGCCGGCGTTCTTCGTTCTGCCGACGCCACCATCACGGGGACGGGCTCGACCGCTGTCGGTACAGCTACATGGAAGATTTACGGTGCCGGCCTTCCCATGGTCTGCTGCAACTCCCTGGCGATCGACAACTCCGTCTCGCCGCCCGTTCTGCGCGTAGGGACTTATGGACGAAGCTGCTACGAGGTCACCCGCCCCACCGGCGGCCCCAGCTTTGCATCGGACAACAACCTGGCCTTTGGCGTGGCCGCCACAGGCCAGTCCGTCACCCTGCCGTTCTACGTGTACAACTGCGGAAACGCGTCACTGGACATTTCCGCCAGCAGTGTCGTTGGCCCTGGCCCCTTCACTTTCGGCGCGACACCAGCCTTTCCTGTCTCGGTTGCACCGGGCGCAACCCAGGCCTTCCAGATTACCTGGGCGCCAACGGCAACGGGCGACGACTTCGTGCTTCTGCAGTTAACCACCAACGATCCAACGCAAGCCACGAGCACCATTCCTGCGAGCGGAACCGGTGTGAACACCGGGCTCGTTCAGCGCCTCGCTACCAACCCCATCGCAAGCGTTGGCTTTGGCACCGTCACGACCGGAGCGAACCGAACCATCACCGTACAGCTCTTCAACGTGGGCACCGCGGCTCTGAACATCGCATCGATCACTTTATCCAACGGCAGCGCCGACTTCTCGCTGAATCCCGCGCCTGCATTTCCAATTGCGATACCACCTGGCGGCGAATCCGATATCACCGTGCAGTTTGCCCCCTCGGGCAGCGGCGCGCTCACCGCCGAGTTCACCATCGCCAGCGACGACCCACACTCGCCGCTCAAACTCACCGCGTCGGGGACAGGTTTTCAGGCCGCCTCTGGCTTCTGGACCCAGTTCCTCACGATGCTCGGACTCGCGCATCCGTAGTCGGAAGCGGTTGGCTAAACAAGTAGAACGTTCCAGATGGAATTAATGTCCGCGCGGTCTTAGGCCCGGCCATCAGTCGCCTGGATGACCCGGCGGCGCGGCGCTCGGTGTCAGGGAGACAGGCGCAATATTCCATCCTTGCAAAAGAACGGCTGGGGTTGCGGGAGCATCGCCAGGCAATCGGGCGGTCAGAGTGACAGATTCTCCCGGTGTCAGCTCGATCCAGTTATCGGACCAGTAGACCGGCGCGATGAGGCCGCCATCCTGAGTGCGGACAGCTGCGGAGAGCTGAAACGCAAGCGTCGAGGATGTGTTGTGCAGATGGAGGTGAACCCGACGCCCCTTCGAGGTTTGCTCGATATCGGCTGACGCTTCTACCTGGGCCTTCGGCAGATTGGCCAATGCGGTCAGGTCGGCATATCGCTCGGCAGGTGTGTGCGTGTAATCGGTGCGATTCCAGTCGAAACTGGTCAGCGTGTAAGGAACCCAGTAGAAGTTGCGGCTGACGATATGGCCGTCGGCATCGGTCAGCGTGAGATCGATGAAGAAGATCCGTTCCTTGCCCGAGTAGAGGGAGTCGGGAATCGAGAAGACCTGCTGCGAGCTATCCGGAGCTGCATTGACGGGCGCATCCGCGTGATAGAGATCGTTCCAATGAATGCCATGAACCTGCACGGTTGCGTGTAATTTGCGAACGGCGTTGTAGGTGCTGTTCACCACCACGATGGTGCGATCGTCGTAGGAGTACTGGATGTGGATTGGTTCGCAGGCTTTTTTCGCCGCGAAATAGCCCGCGTCGGCGTCGAGATAGTAGTCGTAGAGGTGCCAGATCATTGAGGGCCAGGCGTTGTTCAGCATCCACTGGATGACGCCGGTCGAAAAATATTTGTTCTTGCTGTAGGCCTCGAACATGGCCCGTTCGGAATCGTAGGCCATGGTTTGTGCCATCCGCTCATAGTCTGCGGCGGACGACGGTGTCGCGTACATCGCGGCGATCGCTTCATCCATAACCTTCAGAGTGGTGAATTCGCCCCCGCCATTGTGATAGCTCCAGTCAGCGGTGGGCGGCCAGGCATCGGGGTCGGAAAGAAACTTCTGACGGCTGGCGAGCGAAGGAATCGCCGGACCCGGGCTCGTCTCGGTATTGAAGCCGTAATTGCCGCCATTGTGCTGATCGACGTACCAGTAGCTGGGCGGAACGTAGTCGTAAGGGCCACTCATTTTGACGCCGTCGTGTCCGGCTAATGTGTTGGCGGCAGAAGCCGCTGCGAGCGTTGGGTTCGGCCAGTGCGTTTCGTCCTCTACCTGCAGGTAGACCTTCTCGACGTTGGCCGGAGGCGCGTTGTCGCTGCCATTGAGCCACACCAACAAGCTGGCGTGCGACCGAAGACGCAGCATCTGATCGTGCAGCGATGCTTTGGCTATATCGAGGTCGTGCGGAGTCCAGTCCTTCCAGTGCTCCCAGTGATCGCAGCAGCACCATCCGAGCATGACAAGAATGCCTTCGCGATCCGTGAGCCGGAAGAAGTCCTCTGTCTCCAGCTTGCCCTCAAGGCGAATCGTGTTCAGGTTCATGTCGCGAACCAGACTGATTTGATCGCGCAGCCGAGCCGGATCGTTGCGCAGCAGCATGTCGGGCGACCAGCCTGCGCCGCGCATGAGAATCGGCTTGCCGTTGATGCGGAACAGGCGAGATCCATTCGCAGTCAGTTCGGAAGTGATCTCCCGGATGCCGAAGTCCACGCTTTGCGTATCGGAAACGACGCCATCCTCTGAAAAGCTCATGCTCAGATGCTCGAGATGCGGATCGCCCATCTGGTTGGGCCACCATGGCTTTGGATTATGAATGCGCAGAGCAGGGAATTGCTCCGGAGTAAAGACGACGGTCTTTTCCTCATCAGCAGCGAGTTCGACTGGCTCTTGAAACTGCACACCCGCGGCGGTTCCGCTGACCACGCCGCGAACCGGATGGCCAGCACCGTTGTGTAATTCCGCGTACACGGTTAAATCAGCGTCTTTCAGTGATTCGTCAGGGAAGTGCGTGACCGCCATCGGCGAGCGCAGCGTGACCGATCCAGTGGTGACGAGGTTGACGTCGCCCCACAGACCCATGTCTTTATCGGGAGGGGCAGGATTCCAGTCGACCCAGTTAATGCCGAGGTCCTTGTCGCTGGGCGCAAAAGCTTCGACGGCAAGAACGTTGGCAGAGCCCGGCTTCACGAAATCCGTTACGTCAAAGTCATAAGTTCGGTAAGCGCCAGCAACGGTTGTGCTGTCAGCGATGCGATGTCCATTTACCCAGACATCGCCGCGATAGTTAATTCCGCCAAAGTGGATTGTGGTGCGCCGATCGCGCGCAGCGGGTACGGTGAACTCGACCCGATACCACCAGCCGCAATGGTAGGGGCTATCTTCCGGGACCGGCAGCTCCGCAAAGTTGTGACCGAGGGGATAGGTGGCGCCAGGAATGTTGCGCAGATTCATGGCGAAATAGGGATCGGGAAAAACCTTGTCCGCTACCTGAGCGGCCAACACCGTGCTGGGCACAGTCGCATGCGGCCAGCCATCGACTGAGAATCCGGAGACGGAGATCGCGGCTCCATCGGCCTGGATTTGACAGGCGGACTGGATGCGCCAGCCATCACTCAACGGGCTGACGCTGGTGGTTGCCGCGCACAGGGGCAGAGTGCAAAGAGTCAGGAGAAGAGTGAAGACATTGCGAGCCATCTGCGGAAACCTTTCTGACGTCAGACTGCGGTCGTGCAACCAGGGCCCTTTTACTGCGTGAAACGAAGCGAATGCCGATCGAGCAAATTGCATTTGTCAGGAACGGCGGTTTCCGTTTCTGGAGTTCATGAAGGTTGTAGGTGGCGAAGCCGTGGACATGCGCACAACCAGCTCCGGCCGCGTGCGATGCAGCCGAACCTTTTTTTCTTTGCCGCGAATCGCCTGGAGTACACGCTCGGCAGCTTCCATACCCATCTCGCGCAGGGGCTGGCGAATGGTGGTCATGGCGGGAGTCGCCACCTCAGCGGGAAGAATGTCGTCGAATCCCATCACGGAACAATCCTCGGGTACCCGCAAGCCGGCCTCGCGTAAGCCTCGCACCACACCCAATGCCGTAAGGTCGTCGAATGCCAGGACCGCCGAGAACGGTTGGCCCGCAGTCAGCATGGCTCGCGTGAATTGCAGTCCACCTGCAAACCCCGATGCGGGCCCGGCGACGCCGGGAAGCTGAAACACCAGCCGCTCGTCCAGTTTCATGCCACACTGCGCGGCCACATCGCGAACGCCTTTCCAGCGCGGTTCGGAATCGCACAACTCCTGAGGACCACGGATCACGGCGATGCGGCGATGGCCGAGTTCGTACAGGTGCCGCATAGCCAGAGCGCCGCCTTCCTCATTGTCGACGAGGATGGAACTGGTCCCACGCGCGCTGAGATCGCGGCCGATGATCAGAATCGGCACGTTGTTTTTGCGCACGTCCCCGAGGAGATTCATCTCCTCGAAAACCCAGCTCGCGATCACGATTACGGCATCGGCGCGGCGTTCCAGCAGCATATGCAGATAGTCGTCGAAGAGGGCGCGCTGCGTCTGCACGTCCATCAACAGCGGGAAATAGGCAGATGGCTGCAGCTTTGCCTGAATTCCGCGCACGATGGGAATGCAAAATGGATCAGAAAGATCGAAGGCAACGATACCGATGGTCTGCGTGCTGCGCCGCCGCAGGCTCCTCGCGTAGGCGTCGGGATGATAACCCAGCTGTTGCGCAATCGTGCGGATGTGGGTTCGCGTGGTGGCCGCCACGTTTTGCGACAGGGGCGCCTCACTCAGCACGATGGAGACTGTGGAGACCGAAAAACCGCTGGCGCGCGCTATGTCGAGCAGCGTGACGTGACCGGACTTCCGTTGACCCACCTGCTCTCCTTTCGAAAATGCTCCCAACCGCGCTTTCATCTTGACAGTCCGAGGGGGCCGGGCTATATTCCGCTAAATCGGGTTCAAACGTTTCAATTAATGTAATCCCTGGGGGCTGCCGGTGAAAACAGAATATTCGAAAAATTATCCGCTCCTGTTCAGGCTTGCATGTCTGGCGCTTGCACTCGCCGCTGCGCAGGCGGTCTTTGCCCAGGCAGGGCGTGGAGGCATCAGCGGAACCGTCTCTGATGCCAGCGGAGCTATCGTGCCCGGCGCCTCAGTTTCGGCTACCGATAACTCCACCGGCGCAAAGCTCACTACCGTCACCACCGATTCCGGTGTTTACTCCTTTGTGTCGCTCGCTCCGGGAGTGTATGAGGTCACGGCCACCGCCAAAGGTTTTGGCACTGTGGTGCAGAAGGGAATCAGCGTCACCATCGACCAGGTTTCCTCGGTCAACTTCGCGCTAACCGTCGGCTCCGTCAATCAGGTGGTCACCGTCAACGGAACGGCTGAACTAATGGATACCAGCAACTCCACCGTGGGGCAGCTGATTGGCACAGCCACCATCGACCGCGTCCCGCTTCTTACGCGCAATGTTTTCGATCTCATCCAGCTCAGCGCCGGTGTGACACCTGCCAACGGAGCGCCGAATTCTTCCAGCTCCTATGCGATCGAGAACATTTCCAGTGGCCGTCCCGGCGTCGACGTCTCTTCTTATTCAGTGAATGGCGCTATTGAGGGCTCCGTCTATTACATGATCGACGGCAGCCCGATCGGCATTGCGGAAAACAATCCCGCCGCCATCATTCCGGCCATGGACCTGCCCGAGGACGATGTGGATGAGGTTCGTGTGGAGACGCAAAACACCCCGGCCTCGTACCAAAGCGGTGCGGCGGGCGTGATCAGCGTTGCAACCAAGTCGGGTGGCGACAAGTTCCACGGCGACGTATTCGGAGTCTTCCGTCCCGAAGCGCTCGCTTCCAACGAGTATTTCAACAAGCAATACGACGCGCAGAACGGACTGAAGAATACGCCGCCCGCCTTCCATCGCTACCAGGAGGGCGGAGCGATCGGTGGACCGATCCTGCACGGGAAGCTCTTCTTTTTTGGCGACTACGAAGCGACGCAGCAACAGCAATACGACGGGTCAAATCGGTTTGTAGTGCCTACGACAGCGGAGCGGGCCGGCGATTTCTCGGCAAATCCTTTCACCATCTATGATCCGACGCAGCCGGACATCGCGACCGGTCCACTAGCCGGTACCCGGCAGCCGTTTGCAGGCAACGTGATAGCCAATCCGAATCCCACGGCCGAGAAGTTTTTGGCTGAGATGCCAAAATGCAACATCAGCAACGTTCCCGGCATACCCTGCGATCAACAGTCGGATGACCTGACGCCTAACTTCTTTCTGCCGGGTCTCGATCCCACCAAGGCGCAGAAGTTCGATGTTCGCCTGGACTGGACCCCAGGCGAGAAGCAGCGCATCTTTGGACGCTTTTCGTTCGACCGCCTGTTCACTTCCACGTTTAATTCCTTCGGCAATATGTGGGATCTGAACTACGCGCAGAACGTGACGAATGGCCGCAACATTCTGCTGGCAGATGACCTGACTCTGAACGCCAGAACCGCGCTGCAGCTGCGCTACTCTTTCACTCGCCATTACGAAAATCAGGGCGGAGATCCAGGCCAGACAGGCTACGACATCACGAAGCTCGGGTTTCCAGCTTCATTGGCCAGCGAAGAGGTGTACAAACTGCTGCCGTTTGTCATATTCAACGACAACGGGAGTGGTGTGGGCGGCACCGCGGACTACAACACGTTTATTTTCGCCAGCGAGAACAGCGACGCGAGTGCGAGCCTGACGCGCGTTTTCGGAAAGCACGAAATTTCCACCGGTTTTGAATACATGAAGCGCTTTCTGAATGTCGGCCAGCCGGTCGCGCCGGCAGGTTCGTACGCGTTCGATATTTCGGCCACCGACCAAACAACCAATTCGGCCACGGGCGGCAGCGATTTTGCTTCGTTCCTGGTGGGCATGGGCACGGCTCCCGGCACGGAGTCGGATAATTATCCAAACTTCTCGAAAGATCTCTTCGCCGCCGAAGCCAGTCCATACTACGCGGCCTTTGTCGAAGACACCTGGCGCCCGACCAAAGCGCTCACAGTTACGGCCGGGCTCCGGTGGGATATCTTTGGTGGCCGCACCGAGCGTCACAATCGTCTCGAGTATTTTGATCCGAAAGCGAGCGCCAGTGTCGGCGGCGTCTCGTACACGGGTGCGGAAGTATACGTGGATGGCAGTCATCGCTCTCCGTTTACAACCAATCTCACCAACTTCGGTCCGCGTCTCGGCTTCTCCTGGCAGGCCGCTTCGCATCTGGTGTTGCGCGGTGGCGCCGGGTTTTATTACGGACCCAGTTCACAGACAGTAGGCAGCGCTTCGCTCGACAGCGACGGCTTTACAACACAAACCACATGGAACGCGACCGACTGGAACAACGATCCGAACACCGTTGCCTACGATTGCTCGAACGAAGGGGTCTGCGGCGGCCAGGGCAACACCATTATGATCAGCTCGCTCAGCAACCCTTTTCCCAACGGCGTGGTCGAACCCATCAGTGCGCCTACAGGGCTGGGGAACAACCTGGGCACGACACTGAACGCCATGCTGCATTCGCAGCGTACCGCGACGACCTACAACTTCAACTTTGGATTCGAATACGAATTTCCACACCAGTTGGTACTAAGCGCAGCCTACGTAGGCAGCAGGGGCCTGTTTCTGCCGCTGTCCTCCGTAGATTTGAACCAGCTCGACCTGGGAACCATTGGCCAGTATCAGGCTGGTCTGCTGAACACCCAGGTGCCGAACCAGTGGGCCGCGATTCAGCCCGCGACGAATGCCAATAGCGGCGCCACCTCCGTTCCGCTCTGGGTTGCCGTTCAGCCCTATCCGCAGTTCGGCAACGGCAGCTACGGAGCGGGCAACGGCGTGAACCTGCACGGCTATCCCGGCGGCGATTCCGACTACAGCTCGCTGCAAACCAAACTGCAAAAGCGGTTGACGCATCATTTCACCACCCTTAGCAGCTTTACCTGGGCCAAGCTGATCACCGACGACGGCAACCCGCCGTTGGGCTTCGTCGGCTCGCACCTTGGCTCGCCCCAGGACTGGAGAAACATGCAGTATGAACATTCAGTGAGCCCGCAGGACGTGAAGTACCAGTTCACTGGTGAGGTTTCCTACGACCTTCCGGTGGGCAAGGATCGTGCCGTCCAGCTCAACCGCTTTGCGGATGCCGTCCTCGGCGGCTGGACGACGAACGGAATCTTCTACTGGAGCGGCGGTATTCCTGTTGCATCGCCTCTGGTGGGGGCCGCAACGTCGTACTTCAATCAGCGCCCGGATCTGACCTGCGATCCGAGTAAAGGCGCGCCGCACACAGTGAACACCTGGTTCAATCCAACCTGTTTTGCGATCCCGCAATCGTCCTTTGTAGCCGGAAGTGCCCCGGCTTATCTCGATCATGTGAGAACCATGGGCGCAAACGATGTTGACCTTTCCCTCTACAAAGCATTCTCGTTTGGAGAAACCCGCCAGTTGCGCCTCGATGTCTCTTCTTACAACGTTGCAAATCGCGCACAATTCGGTATGCCTGGCGTTCCCAGCATCACGGACGTACAGAGCCAGCCCGCGGAGGCGGCGTTGTTCGGACAAATCACATCGACGGTGAACTCGCCTCGGCAATTCCAGTTCGGAACGCGATTTACTTTCTGATGTAGCTGACCGAAGATCAATCCGCAGCGCCGAGTCGCATTTCCGCCGTGCTCACAGAAAATCCGGTTGGACGGAAGATGTCCGCCACCACGCGTCGTAAGCCGTTCATCGAAGTGGTGGCGCGGATCTGCATGTCCTGTCCTGGCATGACGGGAGCGAGCGGTTGCACACTCCCATCAACGGGCAAATCGTCGTATCCATAAAACAACCAGCGAACGGAGTAGCCGCGCAGCGTATAGGCGGGCAGCGCTGTGCGGGTAACGATGTGCAACGTGAATTCGTCTCCGGTGGCGCGGATCGTGAGGCTCTGGATTGGGCTCGCCTCCCGTCGCAGGGCGTCGAACGAGGGCTTTCGGCCGGCGTAAAGATCAACGATTCCATGCACTCTCTGGCGAAGGGCCCCTGCTCCCTTGTCGCCGGCAATGGTTCGATAGTCGTTGTAGTCGAAGTAGATGGCGCCGGCAACCTCGGGAAATTCGCGGAACACCGCGGTGTGGTCGCGAATGATGCGGATTCGATGTTCGTCGCCGGGAGGCATCGTCGGCTGGCATTCGCACCAGCCATATTCGGAGATCACGATGGGTTTGTTTGGGAAGGCCTTGCGGGTGCGGTCAAGACAGGATCGCAGTTCCACCGGACCGCCGGGCGACCAGCTGCCGTAGTATTCGTTGACGGAGATGAAGTCTAAATCTCCCGCCATGTCGGCTTCGGGATGCTCCTGAAGAGAATTCGAAGCGTAAGTCAGAAGGCGCGATGGATCGAGGGTCCGCGCTTCGTCGGCAAGCTTCCGGGCAAAGGCGCGCGAAGCTGGATTCTGGCCGTTGACCTCGTTGCACAGGCCCCAGGAAACGATGCAGGGATGGTTGCGGTCGCGGCTGATCATCTCGCGCAGCTGTTCCACACCGTTCGAGTCGAGTTGCGACTTGAGTTCTGGCGACAGGTTGTCAAAGGTGGCAGGTCCCCAGGCCGGCACTTCTTCCTGCATGAGAATTCCGTGACGATCGCAGAAGTCGAGAACCCTTTGGTCCTGAGCCCAGTGAACGCGAGTGAAGATGCAGTTCAGGTCTTTCAGGTCGCGATGGTTCGCATCGATCCAGGCGGTTGGCTCCGCCATGCCGTATTCGGGATGGCTGCCGGCCATGCGCTCAACGCCGAAGAGGGATACGCGCTCGCCGTTGAGATAGAACGATGAGCCGCGCGTCTCAAATTTGCGAATGCCAAAGTGGTCAACGCAGGTATCCAATTGTCCATCGGCTTCGACGGTGGCTTCGGCCCAGTAGAGATGGGGGGCGTCAAAGTGCCAAAGGCGAGGGGAATCCATCTGGATTGGGTCCAGTACGATTTTCGTCACGGACCGCGGCGGCAGATCCGTTTGTCTCGCAATGCGCATTTGCCGGGAGCCACTGGTTTCTTCGCGCAGTTCAGCTGACAGACGGGCGCTCCGCGCGGCCGGTTGGGTGTTGCGCACAACCGCGGCCAGCGACACATGGGCCGTGTTTCGCTCAAGATCAGGAACGGCATCGATTTCGAGTCGTTCAATAAAGACCGGCGCCGACACTCGCAGGTGGACCGGGCGGGTGATCCCTCCGTCGTTGGCCCAGTCAAAGGACTGCATTCTGGGCAGCATGGTCTTCGAGAAGGAGTTATCAACCCGAACGGATAGATCATTCGGCTGACCGTAGCGCAAGGCGGGAGAGAGATCGCAAGTGAAGGCTGTATAGCCTTTTCCCACGTGCTGACCGATCACCTTCCCATTGAGAAATACAGATGCGGTGTGAAAGACGGCTTCGAATTCGACGCGAACGAAGCGGTGGCGCCAGGCTTCAAGCGCGATGATTTCTCTTCTGTACCACGCGACGCCGACGTAGTCCGGCGAGCCGCTGAGCGATTGCCAGGTGTGGGGCACGGAGACGGTTTGCCAGTCGGTGTTGAAGGTCGTCGCGCCGGCGGCAGAAGAGGCGGCGCCTGGATCGAGGCGAAATTGCCAGCCGTCCTCCAGATCGATGGCCTCGCCGCCCAGGCTCGCTGCGCGGGAATCTGACTCGGCAGCGAAAGCAGCGGAGAGCGAGAATGCGGAGGCGGCGCCCAGTGCGGACACGCTCGACAGGAGTTTGCGTCTTGAAATCATAGAACCCTTCATTCCAGCTTGCGCCGCTGGAACCCATATCGGCCCATCCAGGCGGCGATGACAGGGTAGCTCACACGCTCGGCGGGTGTATTTGCCAGGGACGACGGCGTGGCAGGAGATTGAGATCTCCTGCGTTTCAATGACGGACGGAACTTTGTAAGGTAAGATTACAAATCGACGGGGGGCGCCTCGGAACCCCGATCCCGAGTGCTCGCCGCTGCTGTCCGTTCTGGACGGAGGTCTCAGCCGATGTGGAAATCGCTTCCTCTTCTTTTCGTCGCGCTCGCCGCAATGGCCCAAACTGCGCATCCGATTCTGCCCGTAGGATCGCCCGCTCCCGATTTCGCTCTCCCGGGTGTGGATGGGAAGGTTCACAAGCTCAGCGATTACGCAACGAGCCCCATTTTGATGGTTGCCTTTATGTGCAATCACTGCCCGATCTCGCAAATGTATGAGCAGCGAATTCAGAAGATCTATGACGAGTACCGCTCAAAGGGAGTAGCTGTCGTTGTGATCCAGGGTAACGACCCCAATGCGATCCGGGTGGATGAGTTGGATTCGTCCGACGTGAGCGACACGCTGGCTGAGATGAAAATTCGGGTGCGGTATAAGCACCTGACGTATCCCTACCTGTACGGTGGTGCAACCCAGCAGGTGACGCGTGCTTACGGACCGCAGGCCACGCCGCATGTCTTTATCTTCGATCGCGAGCGGCATCTCCGTTACGAAGGCCGGATCGACAATAGCTACCGCATCGAACAGGTACGCACGCAGGATGCACGCGATGCGCTCAATGCATTGCTGGCGAATCAACCGGTGAAGGTAACGCATACCGGCGTATTCGGATGTTCGACGAAGTGGAAGGAGAAGGCTGAGGAGAAGGAAGCGGCACTGGCGAAGATCGATGCGGAACCGGTAACGCTGAAAAAGGTGAGCGGACTGGAACTGGCGAAGCTTCGCACCAACCCCACCCACCAGATGATGCTGATTGACTTCTGGGCTACGTGGTGCGGCTCGTGCGTGGCTGAGTTTGCGGACTTGCAGGAAAACCTTCGCCGCTATGGACTACGAGACTTCTCGCTTGTGACGGTCTCTGCAAACCAGCCCGAAGAAGAGGCCAGCGTCCTCCACTTCCTCCAAAAGCAACACGCCACCAGCCGCAACTTGCTGTTCGACTCCGACGATACTGAGTCATTGCAGAAGGCTTTCGATCCGGCGTGGGATTCGGCAGTTCCTTACACGCTGCTGCTGTCGGGGGACGGCAAGGTGTTGTACAAGCAACTGGGCACCGCCGATATGCTGCAGCTGCGGCGCACGATTCTTGCCAATCTTCCATCGGAATATATCGGGTTCAATCGATACTGGCAGTAGGAAATCGCCAGCTTTGCATTTCGTCAGGGAGTCGACGGCTGTGTCATGACCAGTGCCCAAATGGCCATGGGGCGCATGTACATCGACGCGCGGAAATTTCCGTGGACATCCCAGGCCTCAGGAGTGCGGAACCAGTAGCCGCGGCTCTGGTAGATCACGTGATAGAGTCCCCACGCAGTTTTGTACGCCTGGGCGGTCATATTTTCCTGAAGCATAAGCGCAGCAAGACTTGATGTAGTTCCCACCCAGACTTCGCGGGCCTGCTCATTATTGACGACGGTGCCATCGGGGTTCATGCCGTTGGCGGCGCCCAGATTCCCTCCGCCGAATTTCAGAACATTGAGCGTATAAATCTTGCGGAGCGTGGCCACCTGCATGGAATGCGGAATGAGGTCGCCGAGTCCGGTCATGTTCGCATACCACTGGCCGGCGAGCTGATCGGCCTGGATGCCGTCGCGGGACGCTCCAGTAGCTTCGTAGCGAAAATAGCTACCGGTCCACAGCGCCGCAATGTACGTCTTTTGCGCTTTCAGAAACATAGCGTGGTAAGTGGCTTCAGCCTGGCTATCGCCGAGCACATGCGCGGTCTGTGCTGCTGCGCGCAATGCGCCTAACCATAAATTGCCACTGTAAGCGCTGACGCCGGAGACGACCCAGGAATCGTACGTCTGGTCGGGATACCCGCTGTTCTCCGGCACGCCGCCAGGGCCGTTGAACTGCGAGAGGTAGGTGATGGCCTGTTGCATGGCAGGCCACATGTCGCGGAGAAAGTCGCGGTCCAGACTGCCGGTCAGCGCATAGTCGCGCCATGCTATCAGGACAAACTTGGAGTTAAGGTCCTTCCAGTTATTCGTATCCTGCCAGCCTGGCTCGTTGACCAGGATAAATGGATCGCCGGAGGGAACGCCGAGGTCGTGGGGAACCGCGCCGCTTCTCTTACGAGGGTGCAGAACGGGATGGTGAAGCTGTTGGCTCTTCCACACCCACAGTCCTTGCTGGGGGTATTCGCGCGGCACGGTCGCAGCGAAATCGCGCAGCTCCTGCTTTTCGATTTGCGGCCAAAATTTGAGCAAAGGAAGCGATGAATAAAAACGCACGTCCAGCGTTCCGTAGTAGGCGTAGTCAAAACATTCCAGAGACGCGAAATGAGCCGGGCCTTGAGGATCTTCGCCGGGCTGTCGACCCCAGAAAGAGCTGCCGTCGGCAAGCTCGTAGAGTTCGTTGAACAGCATTCCGCGGAGCCAGAGCGGCTTACTCGCGTCGTTGATGTAGGGCGCCTGCCAGCGATCGATTGCGTTGCTCCAGTCAGTGGCGTGCAGCAGACCGTCGCGCGCGATGGCCCATGCCTCATTACCGTCGTGGCCGTAAAAATCGGTATAGCGGCGGTACCAGACGCGGCCGAGGCCAAACTGGACGGTCGGAAAATCCCACGCAATCACCATGGGAATCGTTTTGCTTTCTCCTGGCTGCAGCGTGAAGCGGATCGTAATTGCGCCCGCAAGCTTTTCGCTGGCGCTCACCCAGCTGGTGGAGTCGTTGGACAGCGATCCATCTTTCGCGAAGCTTTCCCATACGCTTTTGCCGTCACCGTCCGCCTGAAAGGTTGTCTGATAGTCCACGGTAACGCCGGGTACTTCGAGAGCTGCGATGGCGAATTGTCCGGAAGAAGGAGCGGGTTCGGTGCCGGCGCGTTCACGATCAAAGACGATGCCCTTCATGGTCCCTGCAGACGTCAGCGTCTCGCTGGCGAACCGATCGAAATTCCCGTTACTCGATGCATCTTTAAACGTCTGGCCGCTTCCCCGAAACCAACCGCCCATATTCGTCCACGAAAGCAGGAGCGAAATATGAACGGCACGACGCGTCGGATTGTCAGCATGCCAACGGTAGACGGCGACCGGAAAGCTGGTCTCCTTATAGTTGTCCGGGAGGATGGGAGAAAACTGCTCGAGCACAACATGGGCAGGGAAGCTGTGCAGGCGATAGTCGTACCAGGATTTCGGGTAGAGCGCGCGATAATCGCCAGCACCGGCCGGATAATCCCAGCGCCAGCTGGAGAGTTGCTTGCCTTGTGGGTGACCGGACATCAGGACCTGAGCAAAGCCGTGCGCATCTCCATCGGACTGCTGAAGCATTGCGAACTGATTAGCGTCGACCGTCGCATATTTGTCCACTCCGGGCTCAATATGCCAGCGAACGAAGTCTCCGCGAAAAGAGCGGAGGAATGTGCCTGCGCCGAAGCCTCCGACCGGCGCCCCCTGCCAGATTCCGTCATCGATCTGGTCTGGCTGAATCGCTCTGCCGTGACCAGGCAGTGGTTGACCCAGAGGACGGCTCCAGGCCGCGAAAGGAATTTCAGGGGCAGCCCACCCCATGGGCACGATGGCGAGGGTCAGTCCAGCGATCGAAACAAGACCAGAGAGGAACCGCCGAATGGATCTGGAGAAAGGATTTCGCTGGTTAGCGCTCACAAGGGCTCCGTTCATCTGACTGAGTTCGCACGACCCATTAGCGATTGCGCGCAGCGGGGAGGCGGTGCGATACTTCTTCTTCCCTGAGATACTAATGAAAGTTTAGGAAGTCAATCAAAGCGTTTCCCGCTGACAGGTGGAAGTGTACAGCAATGATTTCTCCGGCACGATTTCGGCGGCATCCTGCTTCATTACGAATCGTCCGGATTGTTCTGTGGACAGCTGCGGCCGCGGCAATCACTGGCTGCGCGCCACAGACCACACAGCAAGCACCACGGGTCCCAACGGCTCCTGCATTGCAAACGAAGGCGGCGGCCGCTCCCGGACCGCAGGCAGGCAGCGTCCCGGTAGCGCTGGGTCCAGCCTTAGATCAGGTAAACAGGCCTGCGCCGCATCTGATCGCGTATCTGTTTGCGGGCAAGAAGACAACCTACACGGAGCTGTCGCCCCACGTAAGCTTTGGGAGGATTACGGAGCTTTATCTTGCTTTCGCGGATCCGCCGAAATGCACGGGTGTTTGCAGCGCTGACAGCGACATGCATTTCTCCATTGACGGAGAAACCGATGCCGACATCGACCGACTCGTGGGAGCAGCGCATGCTGCAGGCGTAAAAGTCGTGGCCTCAATTGGAGGAGGAGGCGGGGACCAGCGCATCATTCAGTTCTACAACGCTGGCTTGTCCGCGCCGCTGGTAGCTTCGCTCAATGCATTTGTTGCCCAGCACCAACTCGATGGCGTTGACCTCGACATCGAAGATCCGAGCAATATGGGTCAGCCTTTTCTGGCTTTCACCACCGCGCTGACCAGCACATTCCATCCGAAGGGAAAGCTGGTAACCGCTGCGGTGGCAAAGTACCTGCAGGCATCCATGCCGGACGCCGCGCTCCGCCAGTTCGATCTGCTGAACGTGATGTGCTATTCGTCCTACAGTGCGGCAGTGGCAGCGCTCAATTTTTACGCCGGCGATGAGAAAATTTCGCCGGCAAAGCTTGTGCTGGGTGTGCCTTTCTTTGGATCGAACGACGATGACAGTCGCGAGGAAAGCTATCAGGCGATTCTCGCTGCCTATCCGAATGCCTGGAAGGTGGATCTGGCCGGAGGCGGAGCTCTCGACGACGGACAGGCATTTCACTACGTCGGAGAGACCACCATGGCGGCCGAAACGCAGCTCGCCAGGAAATATGGCGGCGTGATGTTCTGGGACTGGATGGGGGATGCTGCGGAACCGCACTCCCTTCTGCGCGTAATTGAAAACAACTTGTAGCAGAGGTCGACAGCTCAGCTCGCAGGACTGTCCTGCGGGAGCAGTGCAGGCAGGCTGATTCTGAGGCCTACTTCGATGCCTCCCCATAGTACGGCGGCTTTGCCGAGCACCCCTGAGCGGATATGGGGAACCGCAAACTCGCTGTCAGCAAGTTTGGCCCGAACGGATTTGAGCAGTACGGGATGGCTGCCGACATCGCCGCCCAGCAGGACGAGTGCCGGGTTGAGGATGAGTGAGATGTTGACGATGACGTCGGATAGCAATTGAGCGCGATCTTCGACAATATGATGCGCGCGGGTGTCGCGCCCGGCAGCTAAATCAAGGATGGCCGCAGCTTTCAGTTGTCGTCGCTCCACGCGCGACTCCGAAGGATCGAGCTTCCAGCTCTTCTCGATTCCCTTGATCGAGAGCACCTTTTCCAGCTCCCCGAAACGATGCAGGGTGGGGTGTCCTGCGGAGACATTAGGCAGGCGTAGATAGCCGATTTCGCCGGCGGACCACTGGGACCCATGGTGAAGTCTTCCGCCGACCATGATGCCGGCGCCTACTCCGACCCCGATGGCGATATACACAAAATTGTCTTCTCCCTGAGCCGAGCCACAATAGCGCTCGCCCTGCGCCGCCAGGTTTGTGTCGTTCTCGATCAGGACGGGACACGCAAATATTTTGGACAGCATGGAGCGCAGCGGCACGTTGCGCCAGTTGTCGAGCGGGCTGACCGCCAGCACGAGGCCCTTCTCCACATCGGTGATCGCAGGTACGCCAACCACAAGCGAAACCAGCTGAGCGCGGGATTTCTTGCGCTCACGCAGCATCCGACTCAACTCGGCCGCGATCATGGAGCAGATTGCCTTGGGCGTAGTAGAGCGGTTGGCCAGGGCAACCTCGCTTCGCGCCAGCTCTTCGCCGTTGAGATCAGCCAGCATGAAGCTGACGGAGCGAGCGGCGATCTCAACGGCCGCCGCGCAACCGCGTTCGGCACGGAAACGGATCATGTCGGGGGGCCGGCCCCCATTGGACGTTCCTTCGCCGAGTGGGGCGATCAGACCGGCAGATTCCAGCCAGGCCACCACATTGGTAACGGTCGGAGCGCTCAATCCGGAGGCTCGGACCAGGTCCGCTCTCGAGCAAGCGCCCGCTTCCCGCAGCAAATGCAGAATGCTGAGGGCGTTGGTATAGCGGAGAAGGAACGGCCGGCCAACCGGTACTCGCGTTTTTGTCATGATGCGTTTAGCTCGGTGTCAGCGGGCTACCGTCCCCGTCCCAACCAGAGAATTGCATTCTCAAACAGGCGATTTTGAATGTCGCTGGTGAAAATTTTGTCGCCGTGTCCCATGTTCACGTAGAGCATTCGATACCGGGTGTTGGTCCAGACCACAGGCAGATCGCCGGCCACCAGGGTATCTTTCCAGCCCAATGGATAGTTGGAAGGAGCGAGGGAGAGCAGTACCTTCACATCCTTGTTATCGCGCGGGTCAGGCCTCCAGATGTACCACTCATTAGCGGGCGCCACAAAAGTCGAGGGCAGACCGCGGGTAACCGCGTGGGTGCGATTATCGACGATGAGAGTTGCCGGCATCGGCGGCCAGTTATTTGATGCGAAGACAGCGCCGCCAAGGAAATCGACGAACCATGGCCAGTTCGTCGAGGAATCGTTGTAGCCGGCGATGTGAAAGCCGAGCCAACCTCCACCCCCCTGCATATATTCCGAAAACGCGGTTCGTTGCTGTGGAGTAGAGGGCAGTTCGTCGAGCCACAGGAAAAGCTGATATTGCCGAAGCGTGGCGAGGTTCATTTCGTCAAAATCGGTCGTGGCTCTGAAGACAAAGTGGTCTTTCGCCGCCAGCGCTTGCAGAAAGGGAACCGCCTGCTCCGCAAACGTCACATGGTCCGGCTCCGTGTGCTCGGAATAGAAAGCAAGCACCTGAAACGACGGCTCCTCCGCGCGCAACAACGCAGGGCCGCACGCGACCACGGCCAGGAGGGCGATACTCAGCAGCAGTCTCATGGATGTGCCGCCCACAGGATTGCGTTGTGAAAAAGCGTTGTGTAGGCCGTGTTCTGAAATAGTTCAGGATGGTGGCCCATAAAGATATATACGTTGCGCGCCTTCACATGTTCATCGGTCCAGATGACGGGGTGGTCTCCCATCTTGAGTTTCGAATTCGGGCGATACGTGTTCTCGTCCACGCTGGCAAGAACGTGAACGTTGGGTCGGGGACTTTTGTCGTAGGTGTACCACTCCTCATCCTCAATCTGAAACGAAGTGCCCAGTCCTTTCATGATGGGGCTCGCGGGATCCTCCACTTTGACGGTAGCCGTCGCGAAGGTGGCGATGTAGTCGGTGAATTGAATTCCACCCATAAACGAAGAGAACCAGTCCCACAGTCCATAGCCGTCGAAGTGGCCCAGGAGTGTAGCGTGATGGAATCCGATCCAGCCGCCTCGGCCGTTATCGATGTACTTCTCGAAAGCGCTCACCGCCGCAGGGGACCAGCCATAGGGCGGATAGTTGAGCTGGATGAACAGCTGATAGTGCGAGAGGAAAGCGTCGTCGATCCTGCTCGTGTCTTCGAGATAATCGATGGCAAAATTGTCGCGGACGGATTCCTGCTGCAGCCATATTTTAGAGGCGTCGACATAGGGCTTGTGGATGCCGCCCTTTTCCGCAAGGGCTACCACGTGAAACCTGGGCGGCGCGTTCTGGCCTGGGGCCGCGGCCACGGATCCGAAAAAGGCTACTGCGCAGTACCTGGCCAGCCCGGTGCGAATCTTACCGACAAATCCCTTGCTCATCGCTTGGCTCTTCACTAATACTAAGGAATCATTACGAAGTATTGCACAGAAGGGAAGCCCGCGATCGAATCTGAAAGTCGGCACCTGGCGTCGTCGGAACGAGAGGGACAAAAGCTGGGTCTTCAGCGCTCGCAGCTCAAGAGCTGTTCCGCGGTTCATCGAGCCCCCCGGCAATTCTTATTGCCCGGCTTGGTTGCGGTGCTGTTCTCTGGATTGTTGAACCTGTCAGTCCAGGCCCAGGAAGTTGCGCCGCTTCAGACCGCTCTCATCAACGCACGCGCGATCGCGGTGAACTCGACAACCCACCGGGTATACGTGGTCGACCAGCCGAGCGGCCGCGTAGTGATGGTGGACGAAATGAACGATGCATCGACCGCAATCGCAGTGGGAAAGGCGCCGGATGCGCTCGCCATCGACCCACTCCTAAACAGGATTTACGTCGTGAATTCCGGCAGCGACACGGTTAGTGTGATCGATGGAGCGACAGAGACAGTGACGGCCACGGTTCCTGCGGGGCGAATGCCGTATGCAATTCAGGTCGATCCGCAACTGCACCGGGCTCTGGTCGCGAATACCTATAGCAGCTTCGTTACGCAGATCGAGGGGCCCACCAACCGGACGACATCGCTGCCGCTGGGCGCACGAGATGCGGTCGCCCTGGATACAAAGCTCCATCGCGCTTACCTGGTTGGTTACGAGGACGCCGGACTGCTGGTTTTTGAAGAAGGCGCGGGAACACAACGACGCGAACCCACCGCTATGCACTTATGGGGGCTCGCCGTGGATGAAGCGCGAAGTGTTGTCTACGCGACCGAGTCGCAGAGCAGTGCGGTCCTGGCACTCGACGAGAGGTCAGGCGCAAAAGCGACGATTCCCACCGGTAATTTTCCCTGCGCCGCTGCCGTTGATCCGCGCACGGGAATTGTCTATGTGCTGAATTACGGCGATAACAGCGTCACCGTTGTTGACCGGTCCGTCGGCAAAGCCATTGCGACGATCCCGGTAGGCGATCGTCCGGAGGCGATTGCTGTAGATGGGGCGACGGGCCTTGTCTATGTCGCGAACACACACGGCGACAGCGTCAGCGTGATCGACGGCAGGTCCAGAAAAGTCATAGCGACATTGCCGGGCGGTCGTAATCCCTACGCGATAGCAGTCGACGACGCGCGTGACGAAGTCTACGTGGCGAATTTTGGAACGCCCTCTTACACGAAACTCAATACCGCTTCGCTCCGACGCTGAGCTCTCTCTCCGGGCAGATACGTGCGTCGAACGTTACTGCTGCATAACGCCGTACTGAAGCCGTGGAGGCAGACGGCAACCGTCTCTCTCCGCCACGGCGAGAGTGAGCGCCTGAGGAACCAGCAGCGCGGTGATCGCCTCCCACGGCTCCTCAACATCCGCAATGGTTACGGGAAGCAAAAGCTCCGTTGGCTGATGCTCGTCCGCGGAAATGAGCACGGCTTTGCCGCCGCGGCGGTTGCATTCCTGTGCCAGGCTGACACCCAGGGAAGCGACCCGGCCGAGTGCCAGAATGATCGCCACATGAGTTCGATCCACGTCGAGGTTGGGGCCATGACGGAAGCCGGCGCCAGTATGCGCCGCTGCTCGGTGCCCCGTGATTTCCCGGATACAGAGCGCGCTCATGATGGCAGCCCCATAAGCCGCGCCTCGACCAACAATTTCAATATTTGCAGCACCGCGACAAAACGCTTCCAGATCGGTGCGCATGGCAAATACTCGGTCAAGACTGCTGGAAAAGATATCCGCAGCCTGCTCCGCAGCTTTCTGCCACTTACGGGCGAGGATCTCGGACGCGAGAATGATGGCTGCCGCCGTTGCGTTGGTGTATGTCTTGGTCGCATTGCCGTATTCGGGCCCAGCCAGGACAGGAAGCTTTTCTTTGGCGAGCCGCCAGCAAGTGCTTGCCGCGTTGTTGCAGATAAGTCCGGCGGGCCGCTCACCGAGTTGCCTGAGCAGTTCAACGATCTCAGCGCTTTCCCCTGAAGCCGTAAGCAGCACGGAGAGAGACGCGTCGCTCCATACCGCTGGACCGTAGTGGAGCCACTCTCCGGCATCGAGTGAAAACGATGGCCTGCCCATCGACTGCAGCAGGGTCGACCCGCTGAGGGACGAACAAAAGGACGCTCCCATGCCGATAAAGAGTACGGGCCCCGGATTTGCGGCCAGCGCACGAAGCCTTGCCATCTGAGAGCGCAGGTCCGGGTCGGCACGATAAGCAGTAAGCAACTCGCGAAGACGAACCGGTTGCTCCCGACACTCCATCTCCAGGATTTGGGTTCCGCTCGCAGAGAGCAGTTCGGCGGGCGGCTCTATCCCGGAGATCCAGCGCGGCGCTTGTTGGTTCGATTCCATCGTGAGGTCCGTCGTCTCCGGGACTTTCTGATTAAGGTTTATAAAGATTTGAGTAAAAGGCTATCATTTCGATTCGAGGTCAGCTTTGCTGAGTCCCGTATCCACCCCGGCGCGCGTAAATCAACATTTTGTCTGGCGCGTTTGCCTCATCGCCGGCCTGGGAGGCATTCTCTACGGCTACGATATGGGCATTATCGCAGCGGCGCTTCCTTTCGTTCGGAGAACTTTCGCTCTTGGCACAAAGATGGAAGAAGTCGTCGTCAGTATCGTGCTGGTGGGCGCGACACTGGGAGCGATCGCAGGGGGCGCAGTGGCCGACCGCGTGGGCCGACGCCCTACGCTGCTGCTGGGCGGGCTGATCTTCATTGCTGGGTCATTGCTCGCGCCCCTTTCTCCCAACGTTGGAAGCTTGATTGCCGCACGCGCTCTCCTGGGCATTGCCATTGGATTCACCTCAGTGACCGCTCCGGTGTATGTCTCTGAGCTGGCTACACCGCAGTCGCGCGGGCGACTGATTGGCCTTTATCAGTTTGCGCTGACCGTGGGGATCGCCGTGGCGGACCTTGCAGGCTACTGGCTGGCGGGGCGTGCAGCATGGAGGCTGATGCTCGGGATCGGCGCTGCGCCGGCGGTGCTCTTTTTGATGCTGGCTCTGTGGCTGCCGGAGAGTCCGCGGTGGCTGGCGGCACAGGAACGCTGGTCGGATGCGAAGGCAGTGCTGAGTACGTTTACCGATGCGGTCGGAGCCAATGTGCTGCTCGATGATATTCGCGTAGGTCTCGCGGCGCCGGTCGAGAGGCGCTGGAGCGCACTGTGGAGCCCCTCTGTGCGGCGGGCCTTGATCATTGCTGTCGGCTTTACGGTTCTTCAGCAGGTCACCGGCATTAACACGATCATTTACTATGGCCCGAGAATTTTCGCGCTGGCCGGTGTGGCGTCGGACAGAAGCGCAATTCTGGCCACCTTTATCGTTGCGGCGGTCAACGTTCTCGCGACAATCATTGCGCTGGTCCTCGTCGATCGCTCGGGACGGAAGCCTTTGCTCTATGTCGGAGTCTCGGGCATGACTCTTTCGCTGATTGTTCTTTCCGGCGCATTTCACCTTCAGGCAAACGGGACTCATCTGGGCGTGACCGCACTGGTGTGTCTGGTGGTCTATATCACCTGCTTTGCGGCCAGCATGGGGCCCATTGCCTGGATTCTGGTTTCCGAGGTGTTTCCGCTTCGACTGCGCGGCCGAGGCGTTGCTGCTGCGACCATCGGTTCAGGAACTTCGAATGTACTTGTCTCCTTGACCTTTCTTTCGCTGATCGAGACGGCCGGAATTTCCATGACGTTTCTAATTTATGCGGGCTTTTGTATCGTGACGTTGTTCTTTGTGCGATTTGTCGTACCGGAAACGATGGGCCGCGCGCTGGAAAGTATCAGTGCATCGGGTAGTAGCTCTCCCACGGCCTAAGATTGCTGTGATCAGTGACCCACCAAGGATGCCGGACTCCAGAACCATGATGCCAACCGACGAAGTCGAATCCGGTGAAACGTCGCCGGAGCTCCCGGAACAAAATAGCAGAGACTGCGTTGCCGCTGTTGACATCGGAGGCACAAGCCTTCGCATCGCTCTTGCCGATATGACCGGAGACGTGGTGGCGGAGCAGTCAGCAAGTACGGTAGGCGTGCGCGACGCGGCTGCTGTCATCGAAATGATTCGCAACGGAGTTGTTGGTTTGATCGAGCAGAGCGGCCGATCGCATGACAATCTCCTCGCCGTAGCCGCCGGCGCGCCGGGAATCACCGACGCGGACGCCGGCGTTGTTATCGCGACTTCATATTTGATGGGCTGGCGCCAGGTTCCCTTTCAGGACCTTCTGGAGAGTGCGCTCGAAGTCCCATCGGCAGTCGAGAACGATGTCAATCTCGGCGCAATCGGCGAGCAATGGCGCGGTGCCGCCCGGAATGTCCGGGACTTTGTCTTTCTCGCGATCGGTACCGGCGTCGGCGCCGGAATCGTCCTGGACGGAAAGCTCTTTCGGGGAACGGGCTGGAGCGCGGGAGAAATCGGGTACATGCTCGTCCCAGGTACTTCCACCGATCCTGTAGCTGACGGCGATGCAGGCAATCTCGAAAGCCTGATTGGAGGCGAAGGCATACGCGCCCAGTGGCAGAAATTGTGGGATGCGGGCGGACTTGCTCTGCCCCGGGATCTCCGCGCGACTGACGTATTTGATCAGGCCCGCGCAGGCTCTCCGCCCGCTCAAGCTGTTCTGCAGCGGTCGGCGCGACTGCTGGCGTTCGCGATTTATAACATGTGGCTCATGTTCAATTGCCCGTTGTTTGTCCTCGGAGGAAGCGTTGGAATGCACCCGGCGCTGCTGGAGTCGGCACAATTGTCTCTGCGGGAGTTGTGCGGCGAGGCAGGGCCAGATTTGGCATTGAGCACGCTGGGGACTCAGGCGCAGCTGAATGGAGCGATCCGGCTCGCACTCGATCGAGCCAATGCCGTTCGAAAGAATGGCACTCAGTTCTCCTCGAAGAATCGTGGAGCGTAGTGGCCGGTACCGCCCGTGTCGACGCGAACGCGCCCGCCAGGCTGTATGCGGGTTTCCTGAGTTCAGGAGCGGCTGCGCGCAGCTGACTTCGTGGAGCGAAAAGCCAGCCTGCGTTTTCTCGCCGGGCCGGTCGAGGCACGAACGGCCAGTTCCGTTTCCAGCGTGTACTTCGCGCCGAGTCTGCGCTTGAGCTTCAGCATTTTGTCCAGCGCATTAAACGCCGTAACGCCAAGAAGCTCGCGGGGCACTCTGATGGTGGTCAAAGGAGGGCGCGCCAGGAACGCAAAAGAGATGTCGTCGATGCCCACAACCGAGACATCTTCGGGGATCTTCACGCCTGCTTCTTCCAGAGCGCTCATCACGCCCATCGCGATCAGATCGCTTCCGCAAAAGATGACCGTGGGAATGTCGGTGACGGAGAGAATGTCGCGCACCGCGGATGCCCCCGCATCAACGCGATAGTCGCAATGCGTTACCGGAAAGGGAGCCATGTTTTTGTGCTTCAATCCCGCCAGCAGGGCCTGCCGGATATTCATGGCGGTGCCGTTGGTCTCCGGACCTGCAATGACAGCCGCCCGGCGATGGCCTAAAGCAGCGACGTGCTGAATGGCCTCAAGAATTCCCCGCCGATAATTGATCGTGATATTGCTGACCAGCTTTCGGGGAGAGTAGAAGTTGCAGAAGACCACGCCCACCCCTGATTCGGTAAGAGTGGACGTTGTAGCGTCGTCGATAGAGGAAGTCATGACGGCGACGCCGCGCGCATCGCTCTCGACGAGCTTACGGATGACGGATTGTGTTCGGGCCGGATCGTATTCGGTGTTCAACAGCAGAACATCGAAGCCACGGTCCCACGCCGCAGCCTGGAAACCGCGAATCACCTCGGAGAAATATGGGTTCGCTATCTCTGAGATCACCAGACCGAACAGGTCACTTTGGCCGGTGGCCAGCCTCCGCGCGTGAATGTTCTTGTAGTAATTCAGCTCACCAACGGCCTCGAGTACGCGCTTACTCGTTGCCTCTGAAATGAAATGGGTCTTGTTGAGTACGCGCGATACCGTCGCAGCCGAGACGCCCGCCCGGTTCGCTACATCCTTCATGGTGTAAACCATCGTGGGTCCCTTATCTCATTGCGAAGACGGCACCGCGCACATAGAACCAGTCGCGAAGAGAAAATTGCGCTGTAACGAAGACAATCATAGCCCAGGCCATTGCCCGGGACGGGGACAAGCAGAGCCACGAACCGCGCAACATCCAGCGGCACAAACGCGGGCATTGCGAGGCGATGATCGGCAATGTGGGCCTCCCGGACACGCGTGGTGTGCGAGACAAGCGATTGTTTACGTCTTGACAGCTAGCCAGCGACTGGCTGAAGGTTTGGAAGTGCTGTGACAGTGAGCGGATACCCGAGCCTCACAGTCTGCCGATCCGGTTGTTGACTGCTCGGTTTGAGGAAGGTGACGTGCGAAAGCTTCTGAGGGTGAATGTTCTGGCTGGATTCCTGCTGTCTGCACTGGCTTTGCCACTGCGAGCCGCGTCTCAGTATCCGATTCGTCTCGACGATCCCGAGGCGGTCTATCTCACGAGTAACCAGTTTCAGGTTCACGCGGATGGCACCAGCGACGACAGCGCAGCGATCCAGTCCGCCATCGACGCCGTAGAAGCCGCCCATGGTGAAGAATCCTTTTTATTCCGGAGGGACGCTACCGGATCACCCGAACCATCTATGTTTGGCCCGGAGTGCGGATCATCGGTTATGGTGCGCGTCGTCCGGTGTTTATCCTGGCCGAGAATACTCCGGGCTATCAGCAGGACCTCGGTTACATGTTTTTCTTTGCCGGTGCGCGTCCCGGCAGCGTGCACGCGCGTTGGCGCGGGAAGAGCACGCCGCGCCCGCCGACCGAGGGTACGGTGCCGCCGAATAACACGGTGCCCGACGCCAGCCCGGGAACCTTCTATTCCGCGATGAGCAATGTGGATTTCGAGGTGGCAGCGGGCAATCCCGCGGCCGTTGCCATCCGCTTTCACGCAGCGCAACACTGTTATCTCTCGCACATCGACTTTCACATGGGCTCCGGCCTTACAGCGCTCAAAGACATCGGCAACGAAGCAGAAGATCTTCACTTTTATGGCGGAGACTACGGCATTGTGACAGTAAAGCCTTCTCCGGGCTGGCAGTTCACCCTGCTCGATTCGACCTTTGAGGGACAGAGAATTGCAGCCATCAGCGAGCATGAGGCCGGGCTCACACTGGTTCACGATACTTTCCGTAATGTTCCTGAAGCTGTTGCCATCGATCCCGGCTATGCCGAAGAATTGTGGATCGAGACGACGCGCTTCGAGAACATTTCCGGTCCAGCGATCACCATCAGTAACGAGAAGAATGCCCGAACAGAGATTAATGCGGAGCGTGTGTTGTGTCATGGCGTAAAAACCTTTGCGCTGCTGCGCGAAAGCGGGCACGTCGTCACGGGTCGTGGCGAGACTTACATTGTTCGCTCGTTTTCCCACGGCCTGACCATGAGCGGGCCGTCCGACTGGGGCGAGATTCGCACTAACTTCGATGCGGAGCCGATTGGCGATCTGCCCTCCGCCGATGCGCCAGCGATCCGAGCGCTGCCTCCTGCGGACACATGGGTCAACCTGCGTTCCCTGGGCGTGAAAGGGGACGGAGTCACGGATGACACCGCGGCTATCCGGAAGGCGATTGCGGAACATCCCGTGCTTTACATACCCATGGGGCGCTATGTGGTGACCGACACGTTACGGCTGCAACCGGATACCGTGCTGATCGGGCTGGATCCCAGCATGACGCAGTTCGATCTGCTCGACAATACTCCGGGCTTTCAGGGGCCGGGCGGGCCACATCCTTTGTTGGAGGCTCCGAGCGGTGGCCACAACATCGTGACCGGGATCGGTCTTTCGACCGGAGGCATCAACAGCACGGCCGTGGGCGCGATGTGGATGGCCGGCGCCGATTCGCTGATGGACGATGTGCGATTCCTCGGCGGTCACGGCACGAATGCGGCTGATGGCACGCGAATAAATCCCTATAACAATACGCACACCGCCGACCCGGACCTGAACCGTCGCTGGGATGGACAGTATCCAGGTTTGTGGATCACCAACGGCGGCGGCGGAACCTTCGCCGACATCTGGACGCCGAGCACCTTTGCGCAGGCCGGCCTTTCTATCTCCAATACTGAAACGCCCGGTCATGTGTACGAGCTGTCCAGCGAGCACCATGTTCGCAACGAGGTCGAGCTCGATAAAGTAAAAAACTGGGAGATCGTTGCCCTGCAAACCGAAGAAGAACGTGGCGAGGGAGCATTTACGCTTCCTCTCTCGATCGCGCGCTCTGCAAATATAACGATTGCCAACTATCACGGATATCGAGTGGTCAGCAGTTACCAGCCGTTTCCTCAGGCCATCGCTGTGTCGCAGTCGGAAGGAATTCGGTTTCGCAATGTTCATGTCGACAGCGACAGTAAGGCTGCCTTCGATAACTCGGTTCTGGATGCAACGCATCATGCCCAGGTGCGTGCGCACGAATTCGCATGGCTCGATGTTCCTGGCCAACCCGCTCCTGCTTTCAAACCTGCCGCTGCGAGCGTCATCGAACCCGCTGCCGGAGTGAAGCGGCTGGCAAGCGGCTTTTTCAATATTTCCGGTGCCGCGGTCGATTCATCGGGCCGCCTCTATTTTGTGGATGCGCACTGGCAGCGCGTCTACCGCTGGGTTCCGGAAAGCAATGAGGCAATCGTCGTTCGCGATGCTCCCCTCGACCCGGTCAACCTGGGGTTCGATCGTGCCGGGGACCTGCTGGTTGTTTCCTATCAGGGAAATGGCACGGTCTACAGTCTTAAGCCGGATGCGCCGGAGGCAGGCATAACGCTGCTCAAGCCGGAGCCGGCGACAGAAGCGCCGGGAATGACAGCTCTGCTGCCCGTTGCTGTCTGGGCGAAACGGGACCTCGCCCTGCAAACGCCCTGGCATTATGTCTCCCCGGACCGTACTGTCTTCATTCCCGCCGGCGACGATTTCGTGAAGGGTCAGCTTTATTACGGCACGAAGATGGCGAACATCCTGCGGGCGTTCAGCCTCGCGGAAGTATCGCCGGGTCAGCCTTTTTACATCAGCGACGAATCGGATGAGAAGACGTTTCGCGTCACAGTGACAGCGGCGGGAAACATCGATAAGGTAGAACCCTTTGCTGAACAGGGTGGGGAGAGCGTGGCGCAGGACAAAGATGGCAACGTTTATCTGGCGGCCGGGCAGGTTCTGGTCTATAGCGCAGCCGGAACTTTGAAGGAGAAGATCGATGTGCCGGAGCGTCCGATCGATTTGATTTTCGGCGGGCCAGATCGCCGCACGCTCTACATCCTGACCCACAATTCTCTTTATGAAGTCAGGACGAAGGTCCCGGGCCTCCGTGGGTACTGAACGCACCGATCGGTTTTTGGCGCAGCGTATGCTGGGGTCAAACTTGACTTGCGATGTCGGGGATTCTGATCTGCTATGAGCCGTAAAAAAAACGCCGCCGAAACCGGTTCCGAACCTGTCACCCTGAAAGTGCTGGCGGCTCATCTCAAGCTCGATCCAGCGACGATTTCTGTTGTCCTCAACGATGTTCCGGGGCGTTCGATCCCCGAAGCCACGCGGGAACGCATTCGAGCGGCTGCACGCGAATTCGACTATCAACCCAGCTTTGTGGCGCGGTCATTGCGCAACCGGCGCACCATGACGATCGGTATCCTGGTTCCGGTCCTGGCCGATGGGTACCACGCCGAGGTGATGAGCGGAGTCGGGGATCATCTGCTTGATGAGAATTACTTTTACTTCATCGCGCACCATCGGCATCGCGCCGATCTCATTGAGCGCTACCCACAAATGCTGGTCAGCAGGGGCACAGAAGGTCTGATCGCGATAGATACTCACATCGATCACAAGCTCAGCGTGCCCACGGTCGCCGTAGCCGGTCACCGCAAAATTTCCGGGATCACCAACGTGGTTCTGGACCACAACCGCGCCGCGGAACTAACGCTGCGTCATCTGCGCGATCTGGGCCATCGCGACATTGCCTTCATGCACGGGCAGGCGTTCAGTTCCGATTCCGATGCGCGTTGGGCCAGCCTGACCAAAGTGGCGCGCGAACTCGATCTTGTGGTGCGGCCTGAGCTGACGATTCAACTGACGAAAGACCTGACCTCACCGGAGCTTGGCTATCCGGTAGTGCAGCAACTGCTGGCTTTTCATCGGCGCTTCACGGCTCTGGTGTGTTTTAACGATATGGCTGCGATCGGCGCAATCCGCGCATTGCACGATGCGCAGCTGCGCGTTCCCCAGGATATCTCAGTCGTCGGATTTGACGACATTCCTCAGGCGGGTTTCCAGATGCCGAGCCTGACTACCATCCGGCAGCCGTTGCATGAGATGGGCAGGCTCGCGGCAAATCTGCTGCTGGAGCACCTGCGATCGGGTAAAACCATGCCCGCAGAGGTCTCAGTCGAGCCAAAGATCATCGTCCGCGAGTCAACGGCACCTTCACGGCGAACGGTGGCTGCCAGGAAACCCGTGAAAATCAAAAAACAGAATGTCGAGTCCTAGCCTCAGACGATTGGGGAATCGGGCAGGGAAGCGCAGTTTGCTGCCGCTTTATGTCGGGTTCTTCTATACCGGCGCGACGACCGTGATGCTCGGCGCAATGCTGCCCAGGATCGCGGGCCTGCACCACCTCAAAGACAGCCAGTCTGGCGCATTGCTGCTGAGTCAATTTGCCGCCAGTGCCTGCGGCGCCCTGCTGGTGCGCCGTCAGTTTGGCAACACCCTCAGGCGTGGCTACTTGTTGATGGCCGGTGGCGCGCTCGCCCTCATGCTGATTCCCCCGGCGTGGGCCGCGGTCGCGCTCGTGTTGTTTGGATTGGGTTTGGGAATGGCCATGACATCGACCAGTATGCTCGTGACCCAACTGTTTCCCGATGCTCGCGGATAAGCCTTGTCCATCCTCAACCTCTGTTGGAGTGTGGGAGCAACGGCCTGCCCGACGATCGTCGCTCGCCTGCCGGGCACGTATTCCCTGGGCGCTGTCTGCGCGCCCATTGCAGTTCTGAGCGCAGCGCTGGCCGCACTGTTTCCCCAAAACCTGTGGCGTGCCCCTGCTGCAGAAAATCTGCCCGCCAATGCTCGGCGGAAATCTGCCGTTTCTCTGATCGTGGTCTTTGCCGCCATGACGTTTCTCTACGTCGGAACCGAAGCCACGATCGGCGGATGGATGAGCATGTACGCGGCCCGTGTCGCGGGTTGGAGTTTCGCTCGCAGCAATCTGGCTGCCGCGTGTTTCTGGGCTGCTTTGCTCCTGGGCAGAGGTCTTGCGCCTGCAATCCTCTTGTTCGTGTCGGAAACCCGTTTGCAACTGATATCCGTCGCTGGTGCATCCCTCGGGATTCTCGTTTTAGCGAGAGCCGAAAATCCAGTTGTGCTGCTGATTGGCGCCTGTTGTACGGGCCTGATGCTGGCGCCCATCTTTCCCCTGACCATATCCCTATTCATCTCGAGGTCCTCCGACACCAGGAATGCTGGATGGGTATTCGCCGTCGGAGGGTTCGGTGGCGCGGTGCTTCCATGGCTGACCGGTGTGTTGTCCACTGCGGTCCACTCGCTGCGCACGGGGATCCTCGTTTCTCTGGCGGCGGATCTTGGGATGTTGCCCCTGTTGTTGCTGGTGATTTCCGCGCCGCGCGCGAACGTGCGAGATGCGGAGAGCTTAGCGCACCGCATCTAGAGCCGCAGGTTCGCGGTCAGCGACCATCACGTCAGCCGATTCACCACGCCAGGGTGGTAATGGAATTCTTCGCCAGCTTGATCGTCAGCGACTGATCGTGCAGGCTGCACTGAACCTGCTGATCATGGCCCTGATTGGTCAGAATCAAAACGCGGCTGCCGTCGGGGTTTTCTGCAGCAACATGGTCGATTCCCGGCACGTCTCCCCACGAAGCAAAGATTCGCGCTCCTGGACGGATGGCCTTCGAGTAGTGCGCGAAGGCGTGGGACTGGCCGCTGCGCGTGATCGCATGCGTCTTCGAGTTGAGGGTGAGCACACCACCGCAGGAAAACGGACCAAGGTCCGGCCGCCCATTTTCGTCGAGAACAAGATTCCAGCTCACAATGCACCTGGCCCAGTTTCGTAGAATCTCCGTGAACGTCCCGGACCATTGAGCCCAGTTCGTTGCATAGTCGGGTTCGGTGTAATCCGGGCCGCCTTCTGTCCAGTACGCATTCTTCGAGGGAAACATGTCGTGGACGCGAGTCATAGCATCGGGAGATCCCACGTATCCGTGCCATGCCACTCCGTCGACATAGCGGTAGACCTCCGGATCGCTCAGTTCATCGACCGCGCGGCCCCACAGGCTGTAGTTGTGATCGAGGATCCAGATCTTCGTATTGAGGGATGCCTGCTGCAGCGCCGGACCAAGGTGCTCTTTCACAAACGCCATCTCATATTCCTGGCCCCACATTGCCTGCGGCATCCGTCCATCCTGATCCGTGTCCACCTCATTCTGGATGGAGACGGCCTGAATCTTCACGCCCTCGGCCGCGTATCCCTGTAGAAACTTCACGAAGTACTGAGCGTAAGCCGGGAAATAATGATTGCGCATGGAACCGCCAAGCAGGGAACCACCTGCCTTCATCCAGCCCGGAGGGCTCCACGGGGAAGAGAAATAAAAGAGCGCCGGATTGACCTGGCTGGCTGCGCGGAGCACGGGGAGAATGTTCTGCCGGTCGTGCGCGATGCTGAAGTGCGCCAGTTCAGGATCGGCCGTCGATGTGTCGTCGTAGCTATAGGGGCTTAATGAATAATCGCTGGATCCGATGGTCGTACGCGCCACCGAGAATCCGAGGCCACCGGCGCCAAAACATTCTTTGAGAATGGACTGCCTTTGAGCCTCATCGAGTTGCTGAAGCAGATAACACGAAGCCTCAGTAAGCGCGGCGCCAAAGCCGAGCACCTCCTGCCGCCGGTCCTCCGGATCGAGGCGAATGTTCAGAGGGGAAGTCTGAACGCCAGTCTGCCAGGTGAGTGGATCAACAGGCTCGAACCGCTGATCGTCGGACGTGCGCCAGGCCTTGACCGTCCCAGGACGAGCGGAATCCATGGCCGCGAAGGCCAGCCACGGGTGAGAAAGGGCGGAGGATCCGGCCAGGGTGGACAGCCTCAAAAATGAGCGGCGATCGGTTTTATGCATGATTTCCTCACCGGGCGGCGGCTGAACGGCGCGCGTACCGTCCTGAACCACCAAGACAAAGGTTTGTCTTCGATCCTACACCGAAAATTCTCTTGACAATCGTGTCTGTGAATTGATCTGATGAGCGGCGGAATCAACAGGTGAATTCGCGCAGGTCCTTGAAACAATCGCTTGTTTCGATGACGAGGCCGCCACGCACGATGGATGTGCGATGACGGAAAATGTGCGCTGCTGTTGGGAGCTTCGCCTCTGTCTTGACATCGGGTTCAGGGGCGGCGTAGCTTTGGAAGCCGGTTGCGGAAATCGATTGCATAGATGAGTGACGAATACGCGGGACTGCAGTATTTCAGGAGGCATTATGGGAAAGGGCTTTTGGAAATACCTGGCGATTGCCGGGCTGTTTACGGCTGCCGCGAGCTTTGGGCAAAACACCAACTCCGGTGACATCCGCGGAACTGTGACCGACCCCACAGGGGCGATCCTCCCCGGCGTGACCGTGACGGTTCAGGACATCGATAAGGGTGAAACTCACACCTACACCACGGACGGGGCCGGCCTGTATGACACAGGCTCCATCGTTCCGGATCACTACCTACTGACCTTTTCCAGAGACGGCTTCCAGAGCTATGTGCGTGGTCCCGTCACGCTGGACGTCGGCATCGACACTGTTAATGCGCAGTTGCAGGTGGGTTCGACCCAACAAAAGGTCATTGTCCACACGGATATTCCTCTGCTCACCACGGAAACGGGCGCGCAGGAAGCAACCCTGAGTTCGGCAACCATGGCGGAACTCCCGCAGGTGGGCGCGGACTGGGAAAACTTCGTCATCCTCCTGCCAGGCGCATCCGGCGCTCCGGAGAACTCAAGCAGTTCGATTAATCCGGGCCAGGTTTCCTCGATTAACGGCAATCTGCCCTACGAGAGCATGCTGGCCGACGGCGCCACGACGACACTGCCCATGAGCCAGAACGCTGACGTCACGGTGTTCGAGACTACGGCGGAAGTCAAGGTCAGCGATACCGCGTTTTCCGCACAGTATGGTGTCGGAGACATCATTTACAACCAGATCACCAAGGGCGGCACGGAACAATTTCACGGCGCCGGTTACGAATATTTTCAGAATGACGCGCTCGACGCCGCGCCTTACGCTTTCGGCACACCCTATACGATCGCGCCACTCCGTTACAACAACTTTGGCTTCGCTGTGGGCGGCCCGGTCCTGCGCCACAAGATGTTCTTCTACTTCGATTACGACAAAACGATCGACAACGGCGGATCCTCGATCGGCTTCATCACCGTGCCGACTCCGGCGATGCAGACCGGAGATTTCACGGCTCCTGGCCTTCCCACCCTCTACGATCCGACCACACAGACGATTCAGTCGACTGGAACCTATACCTACACCGGATCGCAGTATCCCAATGGCAGCCTGACTGTTTCCTGCCCTTGCGTGATCCGGCAGACGTTTGCCTCAGAGTATGGAAACGGCAACGTGATTCCCACCGGGATGATCGACCCCGTGGCTCAGAAGATTCAGTCGTATTTCCCCAAAGCGAATACACCGGGGAACGTG
>DATAZC010000035.1:0-2106 GCA_036272255.1 Acidobacteriaceae bacterium
CGCCGGCGGCAGCTTGCCGATCTCGGAAAAATTCAGCTTCGCCCGCGCCATCCGCACATCGCGCGCCACCATCCAGTACGCCGGCGCGGGCTCGTCAAACCACGACAGCCGCGTCTCATTTGAATGGCAGTTGTAGCAGGAGTTCCGCAGGATTGCCTTTACCTCTGGCGGCGCCGCAATCTCCGCCGTCACCGGCGGATGGTCGATCTTGGGTCGATACAGTTGCGCTGCGAGAAACAGCAGCAAAGCAATCGCGACAATGGCACCGATGAATCTGCGCATGATCGGCTGATCTCCTTCGATTCAGACAGAGCGCCACGGTCGCGCTTCGAGCGCCTGCTTGTTTCTGAAGAGATGAACAACTAACGTTCATTGCACCATGTGTTAGATGCAGAGTTGTCACGCGTCTGTCACAACGCGCCATCGCACGAGGTCAGCATGAGCACACGCCCCCCAACCCGCCGAACAGTTCTCGCCGGCCTGGCCCTCGCCACCACCGGAGCCGCGCTCACCCGCAGACTCCCCGCACTCGATCTGAGCGAAGCCGCCGTCGCGGCCCACGACCCCGCCCAAAACTCCATAGACCCCATGCGCCCGCAATACCATCTGCTGCCCACGCATGGCTGGATGAACGACCCCTGTGGCCCGCTCTTCTGGACGGGCCGCTACCACATGTTCTACCAATACAACTCCGAGCCTATCTCCGCGGTGAAGCTGTGGGCTCACGCCACATCTTCGGACATGGTGCACTGGCGGCGAGAACCCATCGCGCTTGCGCCCACCCCCGGCGGTCCCGATGCCGACGGCTGCTGGACCGGAACCGCCGCCATTGTCGATGGCAAGCCCACCTTCCTGTACACCGGTGTCGTCAACTCCACGCCGGAGCAGGCCACACTCGCCGACTCCAACCCGCCGCTGCGCGAATCGGTCTGCATGGCGGTCGCGGAAGATGACACGCTGCTCCACTGGCGCAAACTGCCGCAGCCAGTTATGCCCGCTCCTCCCGCTGGCATGAAGGTCGTCGGCTTTCGCGATCCCTCGCCCTGGCGCGAGGGAAATCATTGGAATCTCATCGTCGCATCGGGGGAGCGGGGTGCGGGTGGCCGCGTCCTCCTCTATCGCTCCGCAGATTTTCTCCACTGGGAATACCTGCACCCCATGGCGCAAGGCAAGCCGAACGGCAAGCAGGGAACCGACCCGGTCGACAGCGGCGAAATGTGGGAGTGCCCCGACTTCTTCCCCCTCGACGGCAAACACGTCCTCATCCATTCCACGGAACGCCGCACTCTCTGGCAGATCGGCACGCTCGACCCGGCGACCATGCTCTTTCACGCGGAGAGTGAAGGCCTGCTCGACCACGGCGCATACTACGCGCCCAAATCCCAGCTCGATGTACACGGTAATCGCATCCTCTGGGGCTGGATCACCGAGACGCGCCCGCAAGCCGAGTACGCCGCTGCCGGCTGGTCCGGCATGATGTCCCTGCCGCGCCGCCTTTCCATCGCAGATGGGCAGCTCGTCATGGCCCCGTCACCCGAGATTGAGTCACTCCGAACCGCGCCCCGCACCACCTGGACCGCGGTTAAGCGCCTGCCCACTGCCGCGCAGGAGATCCGGCTCGGCCTTCAACCTGCCGAGCCCAGGACTGATGCATTTGAGCAGTCCTTCGTCGACAACCAGGGCGCCGCTATCCTCCTCCGCGCCGATCCGCAACAATCGCCCGGCACCGTCCGCATCGGCGATCATGAGCTCTCCGGGATCGACAAGGGCCCGCTCGATCTCCACATCTTCCTCGACCACTCGGTCGCAGAAATCTTCCTCAACCACCGACGCGCCATCACCCACCGCTACTACTCCCGCACTCCAATGGAGCCGGCAGTCGCCATCACCCTCGGCGGCAACTGGCGCATCACGCAGCAGCAGGCTTGGTCGCTCAAGAGCATCTGGTGACGCTCTTTCTGGTTTCTGACACCTTCGCCCAATATGGCGAGACGCCATGACTGCGGAGGGGCGATCTTTGCGAAACGTGCCGGATTTTCATCTGAGTCCGATACACTGGAAATAGCCCCATTCCAGGCAGCGTAGGACCCTGGACGCGCCCCGAGA
>DATAZC010000036.1:0-3919 GCA_036272255.1 Acidobacteriaceae bacterium
GCTCGTCGATATCGCGCATGGTGTAGACCTCGCTGATGCCGGCACGACGAATGTTTTCCTTTTCAGCGGGATCGATGTCGCGGACGCCGATCAGCACCGCATTCTCCGGCTGGATTTTCGGCGACCAGCCCAGGATGTTGGCGAGCGGATTCGGCTCGAGGCCCACGAGCGCGGCAAAGGGCATGCCGTGCACGTTGCCGCTGGGCGAGCTGGCGGGCGTGTTCATGTCCGCGTGCGCGTCGATCCAGATCAGCCCGAGTTTCTGGTTCTGCTTGCGATAAAACTCCGCGACACCCGATACGCTGCCCGCGGCAACGGAATGATCGCCGCCCAGGATCACTGGCGTCATACCCTCGCCGAGCGTCTTCAGGACCATCTCCGCCGCACGTGTGCAGGTCTCGGTAATTTCCTTCAGGTAGCGCGCGCTTTGATCGCCGGATGACTTCGTCTCCGCGATCGCGACGCTGATGTTGCCGCCGTCGCGGACCTCGTGTCCCAGAGCTTCCAGCCGCGCCTCGAGGCCGGCCACTCGCACCGCGGATGGACCCATATCGACGCCGCGGCGCGACGCGCCCAGATCGAGCGGCACACCGATGACTTTGATTTTGCGTGGAGGCAACGCCTGTACGCCGCCATAAACGGGCGCAGGAGCAAGTACGGCAGCCGGCGATCCGGGCTGCAAGGATGTTTCACTCGGTCTGGGCATAAGAGAATTACGGGTAGATACGATTCAGCGTTCGGGCAAAGGGGATGGTCTCCCGCACGTGATCGAGTCCGCAAATCCATGCCACCGCGCGCTCGATACCCATGCCAAAACCCGAGTGCGGAACCGAACCGTACCGCCGCAGATCGAGATACCACTTGAACGCATCGATTGGCAACTGGTGATCCTCGATGCGCTTCTTCAGCAACTCGTAGGAGTGGATACGCTGCGATCCGCCGATCACTTCGCCGTAGCCTTCCGGCGCCAGCACGTCGACGCACAACGCATACTTCGGATCGTCCGGATCGGGCTCCATGTAGAAGGCCTTCACGGCCGCAGGATAGCGATGCACCATGACAGGACGATCAAACTGCGATGAGATGTAGGTCTCATCCGGCGAGCCAAAGTCGTTGCCGTACTCGAAGGGCTGTTCAAGCAGGCCGTTGGCGTGGGCGTCGTTCAGCATCTGCGCGGCTTCGTCGTAGCGCAGGCGTGGGAATGGCGGCTTGATGGCCTCAAGCTTCGTAACGTCGCGGCCAATGGTTTTCAGTTCGGCAGCGCGCTTCTCCAGAACCTTCGCGACAATCGCGCTGATGAAATTCTCCGCCAGGCCCATCAGGTCGTCGAGGTTGGCAAAAGCCCACTCCGGCTCGACCATCCAGAATTCAGTCAGGTGGCGGCGGGTCTTCGATTTTTCCGCGCGAAAGGTCGGGCCGAAGGAGTAGACCTTGCCGAGCGCGAGCGCTGTGCTCTCGATGTAGAGCTGGCCGCTCTGGGTCAGGTAAGCCTCGTCGCCGAAGTAGTCCACCGGGAACAGGGTGCTGGTGCCTTCGCAGGCGGCCGGCGTCAGAATCGGCGGATCGGTCAGAACGAATCCGTTGTCGTCGAGGAAATCTCTGGCCGCTTTGATGATCTCCGCACGAATGCGCAGAATGGCTGCCTGGCGCGGGGTGCGGATCCACAGGTGCCGATGCTCCATCAGAAAATCGGGGCCGTGTTCCTTCAGGGAAATGGGGAAGGGATTGTCGGCGGGAACTTTCTGCAGCACCTCAATGTTTTCGACGTCCAATTCGTAACCGCCGGGTGCACGTTTGTCGGCGCGCACTTTCCCGGTGACGATCACCGACGACTCCTGGGTCAGCCCTTTGATCGTTTCAAAGACTTCTGGCGTCACCGCGGCCCTGGGCACAATGCCCTGAATGGTTCCGCTGCCGTCGCGGAAGATGGGGAACAGCAGCTTTCCGCTCTCGCGCAGGTTGTACAGCCAGCCGTGCAGCGTTACCGTCTGCCCTTCGTGCTCGCCGATCGCCGCAATCGTCGATAGCGGAGATTTTGTCGCCGTCTCGATTACAATTTCCGAAGTTTCGTCTGCCATAACCGCCTCTTACTTCTTCTCTGCCGCATCCATCTTTGCGAAGGCGCGCTTTGCCTTTTCGCCAACCACTTCGACGGACTCGCCCAGCGAGTAGTGAATCTCCAGCATGCCGGCCGGCGTTTGCGGCGCGGATTTCAGGCCACCCAGAGTGTCGTCCCAGTCGATGGTCCCGTCGCCAGGCCAGAGGTGGGAGTCCTTGTCGCCCTTGTTGTCGTGCAGATGCGCGGACCGGATATGCGCGCTCAACTCCGACAGCGCAGCCGGCACACCGTCGCCCAGGTTTGCATGGCCCACATCCAGGCACACGCCGATGTCGCGAAAATGACCGGAGGTCAGAATCTCGACCAAATGCGCTGGCCGGGCTACGTCGCTGTTGAGATTCTCGACGAGGACCTTGACGCCGAGCGGACTCGAAAAGGCGCGCAGGTGCTCGAGCGCGCTGATCGAGTGCTCCAGCGCCCGCGGCCCCCACGTATCTTCGCGCTCGCCCAGATGCAGAATCAGAAACCGGAAGGGGAGCTGCTCGGCTACTTCGAGCGCCCGCTTGATCTCGTCCATCGCGTCGATGCGGCGGCTTTTCTCCGGATGAATGACGTTGACGGCCGGACTGCCGCCGCGGCCCATTTCCGTATCGGAATAGAGCGGCGCGTGCATCGAGAAGGCTTCAACAGGATTGGCGCTGAACCACTCCGCCATCTCGCGAATGTGCGGGCGGCTGGTGTAGTCGAAGTGCTGGCGCGCGGCAAACAACTCCACGCCCTGCGCCCCGGCGCGGGCAAAGACGTCCAGCAGCCCAGGATGCAGCCGATGGTTCAGGAATACGTGCGACGAAATGGCCTTCAGCATGGATGAGAACCAGGGAACGGTTGTTCCTCTATCTTCTCACCCCGCGTTTACGGGCGAGCAGGGTCCTGGGCGGGCGCTTCGATCCGCGTCCCCTGGTGGAAGATCATCTGCCAGCGGCCATCGCGCAGAATCCACAGCGAACTGCGGCGCGAGGCGAGCCCGGGCCGGGCTGGTTCCTCACGCCGAATCTCGCGATAGGTGACGAGAGCCACGCCGGGAGCCAGCGTTTGCTGGTCCAGGTCTGCCATTTCGATCTGTGCAGCAGGCTCGTTGGCCAGCAGGTCGAGGATCAGCGCCCGATCGCATGTCCGGCCGGAGAGGCCGATCATGACAAAATCGTCACCCAGCAGGGCCTCGACCTGACCACGGTCGCGTCGGACTTCCGGCTGCGTGAAGCGCTGTTCCAGCTCGCGCGGCTCCGCATTCATCGAACAGTAGATCCGGCGGCCTACTCGGCCGCCGTCTCCTCGCCCTTTACCGTCACGCTGATGTGCGCCGTCACCTCGCGGTGCAGCTTGACCGGAACATGAAATTCTCCGGTCGACTTCAGCGGCTCGTCCAGCTGGACTTTGCGGCGATCGATGTTGAAGCCTTTGTCGGTGAGCCCCTGCGCGATGTCGCCGGAGGTGACCGATCCAAACAGATGATCGCCCTCGCCGACTTTGCGCTCGAAGACCAGCGCGACGGTGTTGAGCTGCGTTACCAGCTGCTCGGCTTCCGCCTTTTCCTTTGCGGAACGGCGCACCGCCGAAGCCTTCATCTGCTCGATGACCGCTTTGTTGGCCGCCGTCGCCTCCATGGCGAGCTTCTTGGGCAGCAGGTAGTTGCGGCCATAACCGTCGGCGACCTTCACCACATCGCCGCGGTGGCCGAGATTCGAGACGTCTTCTCTGAGAATCACTTCCATTGCTTATCTCCAGGGCTCAGAGCACAGAGCTCAGAGCGCAGTAGCGGGCGGCGATTCGCGGGTTCAGGCGCGATCGACCCCGAGTAAA
>DATAZC010000037.1:0-2952 GCA_036272255.1 Acidobacteriaceae bacterium
GTCCCTGCGTCCCTCCAGATCGGCACCGTGACCGTAGCGCCGGCCACGGTGCTGGCCCCCATGGCCGGCGTTACCGACACGGTCTTTCGTCGTTTCATTCGCAATGCGAGCATGTTTTTGGCCCAGGCTGGACCGGACTCAGGGGATCTTCTGCGCGAAGCGCGCCCGCCGGTGCGGCCAGCACTCCGCAATGCCAGCGTGTTTTCCTCCGACCCCGAACACGGTTCCGTCGACGACTCGGTGTCCAACCAGCAGTCCGGCTGCGGCCTCATCATGACCGAGTTCACCTCGGCCGACGGTCTCGCCCGCACCCGCGAATCCAAACGCAAACGCTACCTCACCTTCTACGACGACGAGTACCCCATCTCCGCCCAGCTCTTCGGCTCCAACCCCGCCACCCTCGCTGAAGCCGCACGCATCGTACAGGACACCGGCTTCGACATGGTCGACCTCAACCTCGGCTGCCCCGCCAAACGCGTCGTCTCCTGCAACGGAGGCAGCGGCTTGCTGCGCGACCTTCCCCTCATCGCCGAGATTTTCAAATCTGTGCGCGCCGCTGTGACAATTCCGTTCACCGTCAAATTCCGACTGGGCTGGAACGACAACCACATCATCTGCGTTCCCCTTGCCAAACTCGCCGAAGACTCGGGCCTCAACGCCGTCGCCCTCCACGCCCGCACCCGCGAACAGGGTTATGCCGGCCAGGCGCGCTGGCACCACATTGCCGAGGTGAAGGACGCCATCAGGATTCCCGTCATCGGCAACGGCGACGTCCGCACGCCCGAAGACGCCTGCGCCCTCGTCGCCAAAACCGGCTGCGACGCCGTCATGATCGGCCGCGCCGCTCCTGCCAATCCGTGGATCTTTCGCCAGATTGCGCAGTACACCGCCACCGGCCGCTACGACCTCGCCACCGAAGACGACCGCTACCGCATGATCCGCACGTACTTTGAAATGCTGCTCGCCGAAGCCTTCCCGGAAAATGCTCCCGCCACGGCGGCCGCCGGCAAGATGAAGCAGTTCGCCTCCTGGTTTACTCATGGCGTTCGCGGCGGCGCCGCCCTGCGCAAATCCATCTACGAAGCCAAATCCGGCCCTGCCATCCTCGACGCCGTCGACCACTTCTTCAGCAGGGAAGTCGCGCAGCTTCCGGAATCAACCCTGACCGAGGCCGAGGATTTCGTTCCGTCCCTGGCAGCAAGCGAATAGAATCGAGCCTGCCGATGAGCACCGACAAAACCATTCGCAAGTTCTCCCGCCACGCAGAGCAGCGGGCCGAGGTCTACCGCTATTGGCAAAGCCGACCGATCGCCGAGCGATTCCTCGCAGTGTGTGAAGTACACGCGCGGCCTGGGAAGCGAAGGAGTATCGCTACGATCCGAATCGGCGGTCAGACAGAACGCTGACCAGGAGATCCATGCGGGATCATTTAGCTCACAAACACTCGTTCTGGGCGCTTGCGCGCAAAGCGGATCCAGGCGTTGTAGATTACGGATTCCCCTCGACCCAGATTGTCCAGATCCCAGGCGCGCTGGTCGATTGCGCGGCCCAGTTGCCGGAGGCCCTTGCGTTCGAGAATCTCGTAGGGATCGCCTTCCTCCTCAGTCCTCCCGGCAAGAAGCGGAACCATGAGTTCCTTCGCTTCTTTGAAACAGGATGCAAGCTCATTCAGTCCCAGCTCCGTGAGTCCCTCTTCAGTTTGTGCAACCAGTCCCGGTTCTCCGAAATTGCCGAAGTGCCACGTGATGCTATCGAGAGTCAGGCTCATATCCAGCCAGTGCGTCGCTGCCATCGCTCGCAAACCTGGCGGAAGTGAAGAGATGTACTCTGCAAACGTGCCATCCGAACTGTAAGGATCGCCGGAAACCCGAGCCCCGAGAATCTCATGAATTTCATTCAGCAATCCATCATCGTCCTTGCTCAGGACAGGCCACGCCCCGGCTTGAGCATCCCCAGTCATGGCGACGATTGTAACGGGAATCGAACGCTTTGACCTGAGCTCTGTGCCGTGCTCCCCGAGCCCTGTAACCCTCTCCTTACTCCTCCTCAGAAAAAATCTCCTCAATCCGCATCCCAAACAACCGCGCCAACTTAAAAGCCAGCGGCAAGCTCGGATCAAACTTCCCCGTCTCAATCGCATTCACACTCTGGCGCGACACCTCCAGCCTCTTCGCCAGATCCCCCTGCGACCACTCCCTCTCCGCGCGCAAGACCCGCAGCCGGTTCTTCATCACCGGTACCTCCGTCCCACAAGGGGCTTGGCCACCGCGACGAAGATCCAGAACATCGGATACACCCACGTCAGGCCCAGACGCGGCGCTCGTCCAAAGTCCTCCATGTACCCCCACGCCGTCACCACCGCCAGCGTCGCCGCCACTCCGCAAAGAATTGCCTGGATATAAAGGTTGCGCTGGAACTCATCCTTTTCCGCGCTCAGGTAGGCCCCCGTGATCACCAGCGTCCACGCGACCGGCACGGCCGGCAGCACAGCCAGCACATAGGAGGCAAACCCCGTCACATGCCCGTGCCGAATCCCGAGGACCGCCGCCGACGAAAACACGATGCAGAACAGCGCCGCCCACATCATCCGAGCGACATAGAGCCGTTGCGCCGGATTCGAAGTGCACCACATAGTTAAGTCTCCTTTCCAATAAGACAAGTAAGCATTACAGAAATCTCCCCGGGCTGTCAAGCACCCTTGACAGGAATCCCTATAATCGCGCTCCCTCACCCCCTTCCCAACAACTGCCGGCGGATCGCTACGCCGAATCCCTTCTGAAATCAGACCCTCGCCCCACCCTTCCGCGGTAAAATCGCCGTTCCCCTGGAAAGGTCACATGCCCAACCTCTCGGCAGCCGACGCTATCTCGCCCGCCATCCAGCGCACCCGGACCTTCCTCTTCCGGCCGTTTCGCTTCGGAACCTACCTCAAGCTCTGCCTCGTCGCATTGC
>DATAZC010000038.1:0-2118 GCA_036272255.1 Acidobacteriaceae bacterium
CTGCGCCAGCTCCGTCTGCCCGCTGCCCAGGTCATTCACGCCCAGCAGCGTCGCCAGCGGCATGCCGTCGATGAAGCTCACCTGGCTTGAGGACTCATAGTTGTAGACGATGCCCAGCAGCCCCGGAACATTGCGCTCGTAACGATCGACGATCGATGCCGTGAACGGCAGATCGGTCGAGCCGTTGCGGTTGTAGGCGAATAGCGTATCCATTCCGGTTGCCTGCAGGTACGCACCGCTGCGTTGTGTATAGCCTTCGAGCGCTGCGGCCGGCCACACCGCCGGGTACGTATAGCCCGCGCCCGATGGTCCCGCCATCAGCAGATCGTTCGCCGTCGCCGTGCGTTGGTAGTAGGCAAAGATCGCGGGTCCGAGGTCGTAGAGAAACGCGCTGATGCTCCAGTTCAGCACTACCGATCCGCGTCCCGCATCGTTCCAGATATCGCGCATGCGGTGCTGGTTGTACTGCGCGTTGTCGCCTTCCACCATGGTCAGCGTCAGGTAAATCTTGTTCTGCACCTTGGGCACCGGCGGATGCGTGATGCGCGAGCTGATCGCCGCCGGGGCGCCTCCGGCGAATACCGAACCGTTGATATAGAAGTCCGTCGCGATGACGGGCGAGGCATACTGCCCGCACAGTGTCACGCCGGGCATCTCGTTTCCCTGCGGGAACCAGCCCAGGTAGGGCGTGTCCGGCTGCGCGCGCTTCAAAATTTCGGTCAACAGCGCAGTCTGCGTCGGGTTATCGGGATCGAGCCAGAAGACCGGCGCCTGTGCCGCCACGATGTAGTCGCGGAAATTCGGATTACCCTGCTGCACGCTGGGCGCAGTGGCGGTCGCGGATACGACATACTCATTCCACATCTCGCAGGAGAGCGTCAGTTTTTTCGTGCCTGCGGGCGGCACGAATTTGTAGATGAAATATTCCGTTCCATCGGCAAAGCGCCAGCCGCTCGCGGTCTGGGAGCTGTCCAGGTCGAAGACGTATGGCGTCTCGCCCGAGCTGCCCGGCTGGAACGACGCGATCACGTTGCTGTCCGCCGTCACCGTCACCTGATCCACCGACGGACCCCAGCCATCGTTCGGGTACGCGTCCGTCCAGCGCACATAGACGGCGCCGGCGCTGGTCAGAAACGGCGTCAAATCGGCCGTGTACACCGCTTTGTTCGAACCGTCGGTGATCGGCTGCGTTACCTGCAGGAGCGTCGTCCACTGCACGTTCGCCACCTGCACGGAGTTGGTCGGGCTGATTGCCGTCAGGATGCGCTGCGGCATCTTTGGCCACACGTTGTCGAAGGCCCATTGATACGCGGCCATACCGTTTGCGAACTCTCCCGTCAGATCCTCGATGACGTTCAGCTGATGCGCCTTCGCCAGATCCGCGGTGCAAACCACGCCGCCGCGCATGCTCGCAATCGCGGTGGCAACGTTGACGGTATCCGGTACGTTCACGTCGTACACCACAGCGCCGCGAATCTCCGAGCGATACTTCGCCAGAAACTCCCACGGATCCGTGCTCACACGATGCGGAATCGTGAGCGTGTTGAGCCAGACCTGGTCGCTGCCGTCCGAGCTCAGAAAGAAATAAAGCCGCGGCTGCTTGCGATTCACCTGTCCCTGCAGGCTCACCAGCAGGCATTGCTCATCGCCGGTCAGCGCGGTCAGGTCTGCGGCGTCCAGATAGCTTGCTTTGGGAAAGGTAGGCAGCACGCCTGTAGAAGCAGACGTGTTCGAAGGTGCGGCGAAAGCGGATAACGCGCGGCTTCCGGCGGCAGCGCCGCTCAAAGCCAGGAAGGTGCGGCGGGACAGTGTACTAAGAGATGGGGTACTCCGGGATGCGAACATGCTCTCTCCTCAGGGGGGTGGAGGTGGCAGGCGATAGTTTTTTCGCGGCTCGTTTTTCGCGGCTCTAAGATAGCGTTATCAGAGAGCAGCCGCACGATAGAAAATCCCGCGCTGCCTTGTCAAATCCTGCCAGCATATTTTTTCGACAACATCCACTATGTCTTCGACGCCGGCAACACCTCATAGGGCCGCATCATCTCGTTGTCCTCGTGCTCCAGGATGTGGCAGTGCCACACATACCGCCCTGCGTAGCCCTCAAACGGCACGATAATG
>DATAZC010000039.1:0-1614 GCA_036272255.1 Acidobacteriaceae bacterium
AAACAGGCGCAATCGGCGCCGCAGACCGGCGTTGGGAGGTGCGTTCATAAGGTTGCTCTATTGTAGGACTTCCGCGGCCGCGATCGGTTACGCCCGGTTCACAACCACGTTCCAGCGCGCATGCTCCTTCAGCATGCACCGATCCAACACCACTCCGATTCCGTCGGCCTCCGCCCACCCCGCCGCCTCATCGTGGCAAACCCCCTCCTGCAGCCAGAGATAGGGAATCTTCAGCCGGATCACATCCTTCACAATCTCCGGCACATACACCGGGTCACGGAAGACATCCACCACGTCGATCTTCCCTACCGCCGCAGAGGCCTGGTCCAGCGTCTCGAAGACCGGCTCGCCCAGAATCGTCTTGCTCTTCGCCCGCGGGTTCACCGGCACGATGCGGTAGCCGTGCTGCTGCATGTAGCGTGCTACGTTCAGGCTCGGCCGCCCTGGCTTGTCCGACAGGCCCACCACCGCAATCGTCTTCGCCGTCTTCAGGATCGCCTGTATCGTCTCCGGCTCATTCATCGAGCAATCTCCTCGTTCTTTGCTTCGATGATAGTCGGCAACGAAACGCTCCACGGGCAGCGGACATTCGCTTCATTTCGCAGACCAGAGTCGCAAGCGAGGCACTACTCTGTGATGACGCGGTCCGCCCATTCCACCAGTCCTACAAAGATCGCCGGGCTGCCATATTTGGCGCCATAATTCGCAAGGTCTGCTTCCGAGACGCCTCGAGCCCGCGAGCACGCCCCGCATGCAAAGATCTGGATCTTTCTTGCTGACACCTTTTCGAGCGTCTGCGCCAGCGGTGCCCAACCCACCGGCACCACCGCCTCCGCCTCGCTCTTACGCATCAAACCGACCGCCTCGCCGAGCAGGAAGATTTGGACGGAATGGCCGGCCTCGGACAGCGCCAGTCCATGCAGAAACGGAAACGCAGCCTTGGTCGGATCGTCCGATCCCCAGGCGCTCTTCATCATGATGTTGAGTGGCTTTTTATTGGCCGCCGATGCCGGCGCCTGCGCATCGGACGCGGAATCAAAACCGGTCAACGCTACCAGCGGAAACGCAGCTAATTGTGAGAGAAAGGATCGACGCCACACGGCAATACCTCCTGGACTTGCATAGAAGGGCCTGCCGCCACTTATACGCCCGCGCTTGATGTTAGTCCCGTGTTTCTCCAGCAACCCCTCAGCCCAGCTTCGGCTTGCGTGCTTCGGGTTTGCGCCCTTCTATGATCGTCAGCGGTGGAAACGTATCCCACGGATGATACGAACGCCGCACCGTCAGTCCTGCCGCCTGAAATACCTTCGCGTATTGTCCCGTGTGCCTGAAGTCAGAGATGATCGCCACGCCGCCACGCTTTAACAGCCGCACGATTTCACGGCAGGCTGCATCCCGTTCCCCCCTGGCTGAGATGTTGTGCAGGCACAGGTTGGACAGGATCACATCGAAACTTGCATCGGGCAATCCGGTATCCTGCGCCGGACGCTCCAGCAGCCGGCAGCGGCCGGTCACGCCCTCCTGCTCCAGCACGGCTTCGGTCTTGGCGCGCGCGTTGGCGCTCAGGTCGCTGGTCTTCCAGATATCCAGCCCCACCGCGCGACCGGTAACCAG
>DATAZC010000040.1:0-2469 GCA_036272255.1 Acidobacteriaceae bacterium
GCATAGCCCCAGCGCCAGCGTCCACCAGGAGAGACTCCGGCCCTGTCGTGCGCGCTGCCAGCAGACCAGCATCAGCCCGCACCATCCCAGGACACAGCCATGGGGGCGCGCCTCATAGGCGTACGTGTGCGCCAGCGTGAAGAGGGGAAAGAGTGCCGCAACGCATCCATACAAAGGCCCGAGCCGCCGGTTCACGAAAACGAGGATGCAGATGCAAAAGACCCAGACCCCCAGAATGGCGGGAAGACGGGTGGCGATGAGACCTTCGCCGAAGAAGTGCTGGCCCCATCGCGTGAGCAGATAGAAGAGAGGCGGGTTTAAGTCCGTACCAGCGATTACGGCGGCCCAGGTGGCATGGAAGCTGGGCAGGCGGCATAGAAAGACGGTAAAGAGCTCGTCGTACCAGAAGGTCTTGAGCGAGGCGCGCAGGAATATGTCCGCGAAATAGAGAGCCGAGATCAGCAGGAAGGCGATCACTATCATGTTGCGGGAGCGGCTTCTTTGCGAAGGATCGTTGCCCGCGATGGCGGATGCTGATGATGGAGAAGCCATAGGTGATAAGGGATGATTGTAGAGCGAAAGTCCGGCACGGGGCGGGCGATCGAAGGCGATCGAGGTAAGGATGGCGGCTGATCTGCGGCAATTGACGGTGGTGCTGGTACGGACACGCAACCCGTTGAACATTGGCGCGGTGGCGAGGGCGATGCAGAACTTTGGCGCGCGCGAGCTGCGGCTGGTGGCTCCGTTTGAGGCGTCGTTTCGTGAGGCGCGTTCGGCGGTGGGTGCGGGTGCGGTGCTCGGCGAAGCGCGGGAATTTGCGAGCGTTGCCGAGGCGGTGGCGGACTGCCGGCTGGTGGTCGGCACGACGGCTGCGCAGCGTCGCGAATTGCAGCAGCCGCTGGTTGGACTGGAGGCGGCGGCGGGGCGGGTGCATGCGGCGCTGTCGGAGGGTCGGGTGGCGCTGCTCTTCGGTTCGGAGAAACATGGGCTGAGGCGTGAGGATCTGGAGCATTGCCATTGGCTGGTGCGGATTGCGACGGAAGACGCGCAGCCTTCGATGAACCTGGGGCAGGCAGCGGCGGTGTGCCTTTGGGAAATGAAACGCGAGGCTGCGACGCCAGCCGTGGAGGGCGCGGCGCGCGCGGCGTCGGGCGAGCTGGAGCGGTTGGGTGCGCTGCTACTGGAGCTGCTGGATGCGGGTGGTTATACGCATTCGCAGACCGCAGCCAGTACGGAAGCCGAGGTGCGGCGGATGCTGCGCCGGTTGCATGTCACCGATGCGGATACACATCTGCTGATGGGGATGGCGCGAAAGCTGCTTTGGAAGGTACGACAGAGCGATGTTTCGGGCGGTGGCACGGGGTGATGCGAGGTCAGGGTGTGACGACTATGGGGATGACGTTGGAATGGACGGTGACATATGCGTCCTTTGGCTGGAGTCCGCCGGCGTGCGGGCGATAGCTCTGCCATGCGGCCTGAATGAGGTATCGGCCCGGCCGCGTCAGCTCCTGTCGCGCACCGAAGAGAGAGGTGTGCAGAAAGCGCCGGTTGCCGATCACCAGGGGCACGTTGCTATTTGCCGGTTCGGATGCAGCCTCACACGGATCGACGTTGCCCTGCAGTTCCTTTCCATTGTCCATGTCATCGATCACGATGGAAAATCCCTCGCAGTCGGTGCTGGAAATGGGAGCGGGCGCGGCGATGTCCTCATAGATTAGAAGCAAAGGAATATCTTGGCCGGCGCGGAACTGACGGCCCGTGATCTGAAGGCCGACACCGACGCCCTTCTCCTGATGGAGCGCCACAAGATCCGAAGGATCAATAGCATGCTGCGCCCTATCGGCGACGAGGGCGTCCGCATAAAGGTGTTCCATGCGCAACTGCGCGGCGCGACTGTGGGCGGAGACGTTGCGGTGGCAGCCGGTCGCGAACAGCAATAACGAGGCGGCGATAGGGCTGAAACGCATGGACAGGTGCCTTCGTAACCATGCTGCGATTTGACAACCTGGCTTCGCAATGGCACTTTGGTAGGGATGACGTTCCGCGCCAGCAGCCGATTTAGCTTTGCTTTCCGTTATTGGTTTCCGATAGCGGCCTCGGCGGCGTGTGCGCATCCAGATCCCAGATGATCTAAAAGCAAAGCGCAAAAGTCCCTAAGGCCGCGATTCCCATCGCGGCCTTTTCGTTTTTCCGCGAACACAACCGAGCTAACAGACACACCGGAGAGAGGCCATGAGCGACGCAACAGCGGTTTTAGAGGCAACAGAAGCCGGTTCAGAGATGAAATGCGCGGCTCAAGGCCAGCCGGAGAAACGTCTTGAGCAGTTAACGGCGAGGCGCCATGCGACTCATACGACAGTGGTGCGGGTTGGGGATATTGCGATTGGCGGCGGCGTGCCGGTGGTGATTGCCGGACCCTGCTCGGTGGAATCCCGGGAGCAGTTGCTGGCTGCGGCCGCCGGGGTCAAG
>DATAZC010000041.1:0-19694 GCA_036272255.1 Acidobacteriaceae bacterium
GCGGGTCGGCCATGTATCTTTGAGTTTTGCGACACAGTTTCGGAAGAGCTCAGCGGTTGGCTGGAGGATTTGTCTGTTGAAGAGTACGTGGGGTGTTCGCGTAGTGGTGGCCGCGATGGCTGCCGGATTGTTTTCTTTCGCCGGGGCCGAGGGACAGGTGGTCAGTCCGCCGCCCAATCCGCAACTGCCGGCGCCGGCGCCGCTGGCCGGAGTTCGCTACGACTATCCATGGGAAATTTACGGTGGTTTGGCGTATTCGCATTTCGATGCGGGCCCGAATCTGCTGCAGGGCGCGAACCTGGGCGGCTTTGACGCGCGGGTGGTGCGGGAGTTTGGAACGCGATGGGGTGTGGGCGCGAACGTGCGCGGGTATTACGGGACGAGCGGGACGGCTCCAAACTGCGGAAGCTGCACGGGAAGCGGATCGAATGCGGGGCCGATTACGGGACCGTTTGTGAGCGAGCACATGTTTCTGGCGGGGCCGGAATATCGGCTGAAGGCCAACGAACATGCGGCTCTGATGCTGCATGCGTTTGTGGGCGGAGCGTATGGAGATTTCACGCAGGGTCTGAACGGCGTGCCGCCGGAGGATGTGGGGTTCTTCAAAAACCAGGTGACGGTGGCAGGGGCGTTTGGGGGATCGATCGACTTGAACCGGTCACCGAAGCTGGTGTTCCGGATCGCGTCCGATGCGGACATGACGGATTTTGGGCACAACGGGTTCGCGGAGCAGGTTGCGATCTCGGTGGGGATTGTTTATCGGATGGGACATCCGTTTAGGAGATAGGGAGTGGGGAGTGGGGAGTCGGGAGTCGGGAACAAGCGGGAGGAGCCTGGGCTCCTCCCGTTTTGTTTTTAGGCGCCCAGCGAGGACATGTCGATGGCAAAGCGGTACTTCACGTCTTGTTTGACGACACGGTCGAAGGCTTCGTTGATCTGCTGGATTTTGATGACTTCGACGTCGGCGGTAATTCCCTTCTCCGCGCAGTAGTCGAGCATCTCCTGAGTTTCGGCCATGCCTCCGATGATGGATCCCGACCAGTTGCGGCGCTTGAAGATGAGGTTGCCGGGATTGATGACGGGGGGCTTGTCGGGGAGGCCGACCTGGGCGTAGGTGGCGTCGCGCTTGAGGGCTTCGAGGTAGGGATTGATGTCGTGGGGCGCGGAGACGGTGTCGAGGATGAAGTCGAAGGAGTTGGCCTCTTTCTTCATGGCGGCCGCGTCTTTGGAGATGACGACATCGTCGGCGCCGAGGCGTTTGGCGTCGGCGATTTTCGATTCCGAGGTGGTGAACTGGACGACGTGGGCGCCGAAGGCATGGGCGAATTTGAGGCCCATGTGACCGAGGCCGCCGAGTCCGACGATGCCGACTTTTTTGTTGGGACCAACCTTCCAGTGGCGGAGCGGTGAGTACGTGGTGATGCCGGCGCAGAGAAGCGGCGCGACTCCGGCAGGGTTGAGCTTCGGCGAGACGCGGTGGACGAAGTGCTCGTCGGTGATGATGTTGTTGGAATAGCCGCCCTTGGTGACGTCGCCGTACTTATCTTTCTGTCCATAGGTGAGGGTGGTGCCACCTTCGCAGTACTGCTCTTCTCCGGCCTTGCAGCTGGGGCAGGTGCGGTCGGAGTCGACGATAACGCCGACGCCGACGAGGTCGCCGGGTGTGAACTTTTTGACGGCGGATCCGATGGACTTGACGGTGCCGACGATTTCGTGGCCGGGCACCATGGGATAGACGGCATTACCCCACTCATTGCGGACGGAATGGATATCGGAATGGCAGACGCCGCACCACTGGATGTCGATGTGGACGTCGTGGTCGTGGAGTTCGCGGCGGTCAAATTTGAAGGGGACGAGCGGGGTGGTTTTGCTGTGTGCGGCGTAGCCGTGGGACTGGGTCATGCGGGATGCTCCTCAGGAGTAAGTATGCGGCAGAGGCGTGGCAGGATTGTGGATGGTTTGCTGTGCGGGATGGGTTCCGAGCCGGGACTACTGCGACTTTTCAATGGGGGCGTCGAGCACGGGGTGGTCGAGGCCCTGGAGTTTGGGATTGGGCTGGCCTTCGAGGTCGAAGATGACGATGTCGTTGGAGCCGGATTTGAGCCATGAGGCCGGGAGATAGAGCGCCTTCTGCGGGCCGACATGCCAGAAGCGGCCGAGGGGGCGGCCGTTGATCCAGACTTCGCCTTTGCCGATTGTGCTGGTGTCGAGGAAGGTGTCGGCGGGGTGATCGACGGTGAAGGTTCCGCTATAGAAGCAGGGGCCGTGGCAGGGCTCGGTGGTGAAGGGCAAGGTGTCGGGGGTGAGCATGGGGAGCGAGATGTTGTCCCAGCCGGTGAGCGGGGCGCCGGCGAGGGTAACGCCGTTGAGGAGGCCGACGCGCTCGGTGGGGAGCGAGGGGCCGAAGTTCACGCGGGCGGTGTTCTCGAGGAGGATGTCGAGGTCGGCGTGGGCGGCCTCGATGTCGAGGGGCACGGAGGTTTGGTTGAGGCGGCGATCGAGGGTGGCGGTAAGTTTGCCGTCGATGTAGACCTGCGCGTAGTTGTGCACGGCGCCGATGGTGAGGTTGCCGGTGACGGGGCCGACGATGGTGGTGCGATAGAGGGCGTAGCCGTAGGCCTGACCCATTTCTTCCATGGTCATGGGCTGATCGGAGTGGACGGGCGCGGGGAGGATGTTCCACAGGGAGACGGCGCGATCGAGGGTGAAGGCGGGAATGGCGATGGCGGGGGGAGGCGTGGGGACGGGCGGCGGCTTGATGCCGGTATCGCGCGCGATGACTTCGCGGAAGCGGAGAAATTTCGCGGTGGGGTGGCCACTCTCGTCGAGCGCGGCGTCGTAGTCGTAGCTGGTAACGTCGGGCTCGTAATTTTTGCGGTCGGAGTTAGCGCCGTTCATCCAGCCGAAGCTGGTGCCGCCGTGAAACATGTAGAGGCTGATGGAGTAGCCCTGGCGGAGGGTCCAGTCGAGATCGGCAACCTGCTGATCGGTGTTGGTGTGGGCGTGCGGAGCGCCCCAGTGATCGAACCAGCCGTCCCAGTACTCGCTGTTGAAGAAGGGGCCGTTGGGGCGCAGTTTTTTGAGGGTCGCAAAGCCTTTTTGCGCTTCGCCGGGGCCGTAGTTGATGGCCGCGGGTAACTCAGGCAGGCTGCCGCGTGGAATTTCTTCGGGACCGTCGGCGGTGTAGAGCTGCGACTGGGTGAATCCAGCATCGACGAGGTCGTGATGAATGGCTTCCATGTAGGCGTGGTCGTCGCCGTAGGAGCCGTATTCGTTTTCAACCTGGGTGAGGATGATGGGACCGCCGTTGCCGATCTGGAGGGGAGCGACTTCTTTGCCGAGGCGGAGGAGCCAGGTGCGTGCGGCGTCAAGAAATTTTGGATTGGTGGAGCGGACGATCGTCGATGGATCTTTGAGCAGCCAGGAGGGGAAACCGCCGAACTCCCATTCCGCGCAGGAATAGGGGCCGGGACGGAGGATGACGTAGAGGCCTTCCTGCTGGGCTTCGCGGATGAACTCGGCGATGTCGAGGTTGCCGGAGAAATCGTAGGTACCGGGCTGGGGCTGGTGGGCGTTCCAGAAGACGTAGGTGGTGATGGCGTTGAGGCCCATGGCTTTGGCCATTTTCAGGCGGTCGCGCCAGTACGCGCGGGGGATACGGGCGTAGTGCAATTCGCCGGAGATGACCTGGAAGGGCTTGCCATTGAGGAGGAAGCGGCCATCGGCGACGCGGAAGGATGGCTGTTGAGCACGGGCGGGATGGAGAGGGAGAAAAGCGAGGAACGCGGAGACTGCGCAGAGGAGAGAGGGCCGGAGAGTAGAGGATGAGCGGCGCATGATTCCTGAAAGCGGGGTCAAAAAGCGAGAAGGACGCGGCGGAGCAGCAAGAGAGCGGGACTGACGATGACACCGATGACGCGACCACCGACGAGAAAGATGAGGAGGAGACTGACGATGCCGAGCTGATCGTAAATACGCAGAGCCTTGTAGGGGAGAAAGTGGCGGAAGACGTGGGAGCCGTCGAGCGGCGGCAGCGGAAGGAGATTGAAGGCGGCCAGGATGAGGTTGAGGACCACGGCGAGGTAGAAGAGGAGGACGAGCGGGACGAGGGTAGGGCTGGAGGCGAGCAAGGTGTCGCCCACCTGGCCGGTGGCGGCGATCTGATGGACGATGGCCGCGCCGGTGAGGCTGCTGCGCGAGAGGATCAGCAGGACGAGGGTGGCGCCGATGGCGGCGAGGATGTTGCTGCCGGGACCGGCGATGGTGGTGAGGATGTCGTCGCGGGTGATGTTTTTGAAATTGGCGGTGGTGACGGGGGTGGGCTTGGCCCATCCGAAGAGGAAGCCGGGACCGATGAAGAGCATGATGGCCGGCAGGATGATGGTGCCCCAGAGGTCGATGTGCTTGATGGGGTTGAGGGTGACGCGGCCGAGCATGCGAGCGGTGGGGTCGCCGAGGCGCGAGGCCATCCAGGCGTGCGCGGCTTCGTGCAGGCTGAGGGAAAAGAGCAGCACGGCGAACTCGAAGATCGCAATGATGATGCGGTTGGGATCCATCGGATGATCGATTTCGATGGTATCAGCAAGCGGCTCAGGAGCGATCAGGGGTGAACCGGTCAGCTGAGTACCGGTCAGATGAGAACCGGTCAGGTGAGGGGCAGACAGGCGTACTCACCCGAAAAAGCGACGACGATTACAACAGCCCCCGCTAATCGTTGGGGGGAAGTTCGACGCAGGGGCCTTCGCCGGTGCGGTCTTCGAAGCGCTGGGCTTCGTCGATGCCCATGATTTTGCGGGCGGGGACGCCTCCAGCGATGGTGCAGTCGTCGAGATTGTGGGTGGCGACGGCCTGGGCTCCGAGCATGGCGCCTTTACCGACGCGGACGCCGGGCATGACGAGGGAGCGGTAGGTGATACGGGCGCCGGGACCCACTTCGGTTTTGCGGTGCTCGATGATGCAGGCTTCGACGGGATCGTGCGCATGGGAGAAGACGGCGGCGTGTTCGGAGATGGAAGTGCCCTTGCGGATGACGAGCTCGCCGCGGTCGTCGAGCAAAACGTGGTTGTGAATGATGACGTCGTCTTCGAGGGTGAGGTTATAGCCGAAGGTGAACTCGACGCCGTGGTAGATTTTTACGTTTGTGCCAATGCTTTTGAAGATGTGCTTGCCGAGCATGGCGCGGAGGCGAAAGCCGAGCCAGTGGTTGAGGGCGACGGGGGAGCGATCGAACATGCGCCAGAACCAGACGAGGGGTTTGATGAGGGCGTAGCGTTCGGGGTCGATGTCGCCGTAGTACTCAGGCTCGAGGGTGACGTTGGCAGGATCGAGCGAGAGCTGCAGGACGTTGAAGGGCAGCTCAGTAACGAGGGTGAAGTTGAGACGGCCTCCATGGGGGCGGCCGAGCATGAGCTGGTGAAGAGTATCGCGCACGATTTCGCTGCGGAGGGCGATGTTCTGGTGGCGGGAGAATTCGTCGTCGAGGGAATCGACCCAGCGGGTGAAAACTTCTTTGGCTTCGCGGGTGGGCTCAATCTCGCGGTATTGATAGCGGGGCATATCTCATAGACTAATCGGCGAGGCCCATAGTTGCAGAAGGTGGGACGCGGGCGGAGTTGGCAATTGCAGGGTGGGCAATCCTGGGATACATTTGGCGCACAGCAGTTGCGAAAGGGACGAGAGGCAACTATGGACGAAACAGCTGAAGTGCCGGTGAAGAGGAGCTATTCGAGCTTACTGGTGGCGGGCCTGGCGGTGGCGGTACTATGCGCAATCGCAGGGCTGGTGTGGAGCTACAAGCTGGCCGCGCGGCTGACGAATGCAGAGGCGCAGGTAGCCTCGGCGCAACAGCAGAATCAAAAACTGGCGACGGCACTGGACCAGACCAATGCACGGCTGAAGGTGACGACGGAAACCCTGGGGCAGTCGCTGGGGATGACGCAGAAGCAGCTGGAGAAGAAGGCAGAGGACTTGCTGGAGCGGCAGCAGGCGGACGCCAAACAGCTGCAGGCGGCGCAGCGGCAGATCAGCACGGTATCGAACGACGTGACGGGCGTGAAGACCGATGTAGGCGGAGTGAAGACCGACCTGAGCGCCACCAAGACACAGCTGCAGGGCGACGAAGCGGCGATGCAGTCGATGAAGGGCGATATGGGCCAGCAAAGCGGGCTGATCGCGACGAATGCGAAAGAGCTGGACCTGCTGAAACATAAAGGCGACCGCAACTACTATGAGTTCGTGCTGGACAAGAATCAGCGGAAGGCTGTGGCGACGGTGGCGCTGGAGCTGAAGAAGTCGGATCCGAAGCACAGCAAATTCACGCTGGTGGTGTATGCGGACGACAAACAGATTCAGAAGAAAGATCGGAATCTCGATGAGCCGATCCAGTTCTACACGGGGAAGGATCACCTGCTGTATGAGCTTGTGGTGAACAACATCGACAAGAACCAGATCAGGGGATACATTGCGACGCCGAAGAACGCGCCGGTGCCGGTGACGACTTCAGGACAGTAGGAGAACCGGGAGTCGGGAGTCGGGAAAACCGGGAGTCGGGAGTCGGGAGTCGGGAGTCGGGAGTCGGGAGTCGGGAGTCGGGAAAACCGGGAGTCGGGAGTGGGAAAACCGGGAGTCGGGAGTCGGGAGTTGAAAAACCGGGCCGGGGAAGGGACAGACCTTCTCCGGCTCGTGCTTTTTGTTGCTAGGCGATGGCGCAGATGGCGCACGCGAGCAGCAGGGCGAAAATTACGAGACGTTTCATGGGTCGCAAATTCTGGCGGAAACATCTTCCGCCTAACGGGCGGGCACGCGCAGTAGCACGATTGGGGGAGCGGAAGCGACGTTGGTTTGGAGAGGGCGATGACGGTGGTGGGACCGGGCCGGGGCGGGGGATGCGGGACGCGTCGCTACAATCGGAAGCGTGAGTGAGCGTGGGGACTTCAGCTTCGGGCAGCGGGTGATGCTGGGTGTAGTTCCGAAGCTGACGGCGTTGCTGCTGGCGGCGGTTGGGGCGACGCTGCGGTTCGAAGTGATTGCCGAGGAGGGTGTGGTGCCGGCGACGCCACCGGCGCGGGGGATTTTCTGTTTCTGGCATCGGTGCACGCTGCCGGCTGGCTGGTATTTCAGGAAATTTCGCTGCTCCATTTTGATCAGCCGGAGCTTTGATGGGGAGTTGATTGCACGGACGCTGGGACTGTTGGGATACAACAGCGTGCGCGGGTCGAGCTCGCGAGGCGGTGCGGCGGGGCTGATGGCGATGCGCGAGGTGCTGGCGAAAGGCGAGCCGGTGGTGTTTACAGCGGACGGGCCGCGCGGGCCGATTTACCGGACGAAGATTGGGCCGGTGAAGCTGGCGGCGATGACGGGCGAGCCGATGGGGTGTTTTTATCTGCTGCCGGCGCGGGCGTGGGCGATGGGGTCGTGGGATCGTTTTCTGGTGCCACTTCCCTTCTCGCGCGTGGTGGTGAGCTGGGCGCGGGCCGTGGCCGCACCTGCGGCAGATGCGGACGCGGCTGCACTGGAAGCAAAGCGCGAGGAGTTGAATGCGGCGCTGGAGCGGGCGCGGCTGCGGGCTGAGGAACATGTTGCGCGGCCGGTGCGGAAGTAGAATCGGCGTTGGATGCTGGTTTCGGATTTTGATTTTGAACTTCCTGAAGAGCTGATTGCGCAGGAGCCTGCGGCGGATCGCGCGGGGTCGCGGATGCTGGCGCTGGATCGGGCTTCGGGGGCGTGGGCTCGGCCGGGGGCCGATCCGTGGCAGGATCGTCAGTTTCGGGAGCTGCCTTCTCTGTTGGGGCCTGGGGATTTACTGGTGCTGAACGACAGCCGCGTGATTCCAGCACGGCTGTTTGCGCAGCGGGCGGGGTTGCACACGCAGGCACAGCATGAAGCAACGGGGCGCGTGCAGGTGCTGCTGGCGGAGCAGCTCTCCGAGTGGGAGTGGAAGGCGCTGGTGCGGCCGGGGCGCAAGGTGCTGACGGGCGAGGTTCTGGATTTTGGGGACCTGCGAGCCGAGGTGATCGCGCACGGGGAGTTTGGGGAGCGGACGCTGCGGTTCGTACCGGTGGTGGATTTTTTTGGCGCTGTGGAGCGGCTGGGACACATGCCTTTGCCGCCGTATATCCATCGCGAGGATCGGGCCGGCGATCGGGAACGGTATCAGACGGTGTATGCGCGGGAGCGCGGATCGGTGGCGGCTCCGACGGCGGGGCTGCACTTTACGCCGGAGGTTCTGGAGGCGATTGAGGCGCGGGGCGTGGAGATTGCGCGGGTAACGCTGCATGTGGGCCTGGGGACGTTTCAGCCGGTGCGGGTGGAGCAGGTGGAGGATGTGCGGCTGCATGCGGAGCGGTACACGATTTCTGCTGATACTGCGGAGGCGCTGAATGCGGCGCGGCGCGAGGGGCGGCGGGTGGTGGCGGCGGGGACGACGACGGTGCGGACTTTGGAACATTGCGCGCTGCGGGGTGCAGAGTTTGAGGCGCATTCGGGGTCGACGAGTATTTTTATTTCGCCCGGATTTGAATTTCGGGTGGTGGGGGCGTTGCTGACGAACTTCCATTTGCCACAGTCGACGTTACTGATGCTGGTGAGCGCGTTTGCCGGGCGAGAACGAACGCTGGCGGCTTATCGGCATGCGGTGGGGGCGGGGTATCGATTTTTTTCGTATGGGGACTGCATGTTTGTGGGGTGAAGGGGGCTGGCCGGGCTAAAGCCCGCTTGTCACAAGGCGGATAATTCCCCGGCCTGAAGGCCGGGGCTTCTACCGTAGTGCTGCTGCCGCAGCACCCAAAGAGCACGAACGTTCAAAGCGCACGAACGATCAAAGAGCACCCATGATTGTTCAGTGAGCGCGGGCTGACAGGTGGTAGCGGGTAACTGAAAATTGATGCTGCCGGCTCGTGGCTACCGGCACCGATATATCCTCACCAGATTTTGCAGGCTTTGGCGCTGACCATGGGTTGGCCTGCTTTGCAGCTGAAGGCTTGCTGGAACTGGGGTAGATTCGCGACGATGCCGTTGACTCGATATTTGCCGGGCGAGTGCGGGTTGGTGACGGCGCTGACGCGGAGATTCTCCGGACGATTGTTTTCGCAGGCCCACTGCGCGTAGCCGATGAAGAAGCGCTGGTCGGGGGTGAAGCCGTCCTTCGATTCCAGATGCATGGCGCCGGTCTGTTTTTTCCACGCAAGATAAGCAAGGAGCGTACCGCCGAGGTCGGCAACATCTTCGCCGCTGGTGAGCCTGGAGTTGATGTGGATGTCGTCGACGATGACGAAGTTTGCGTACTGGTCGCGCTGGCAGTTGATGCGATCTTCGAAGCCTTTGGCGTCAGCGGGAGTCCACCAGTCGCGAAGATTGCCCTGGCCGTCGAACTGGCGGCCTTCGTCGTCGAAGCCGTGCGTGAGCTCGTGGCCGATGGTGCCGCCGGTATCGCCGTAGTTGGGTGCGTCGTCCTCTTTGGGATCGTAGAGCGGAGGCTGCAGGACGCCGGCGGGGAAGTTGATGTCGTTCATCTGCGGATCGTAGTAGGCGTTGACGGTGGGCGGCGACATCATCCATTCACTTTTGTCGACGGGCTTGCCGACCTTGGCCCAGTCGCGCTTCTCGTTGAAAACGTGGCCGCGGGTGACGTTGCCGTAATAGTCTTTGGGCTCGATCGAGAGCGAAGAGTAGTCGCGCCATTTACTCGGATAGCCGATTTTGTTATCGACATGGTGCAGCTTGGCGATGGCGGCCTGTTTGGTGGCGGGGCTCATCCAGTCGAGGTTCTCGATTTCGTGCTGCATGGCCTGCTCGATCTGCTCGGTCATGACGAGGACGTTTTGCCTGGTTTGGGGCGAGAAGTTGCGGGCGACAAACTCCTGGCCGAGGGCTTCGCCGAGCAGACGGTCGACCTGACCTTCGCAGCGTTTCCAGCGGGCGGGCATTTGCGGAACGCCGCGCAGGTATCTCGAGTAGAAGTCGAAGCGCGCGTCTTCAAAATTGCTGGAAAGGCTGGCGGCGGCGTTGTTGAGTGCGTGGACGCGGAGGTAGGCCCTGAGGTTCTCGAGGGGCTCAGTGGCAAGCTCGGTTTGGAGCGCAGCGAGGAATTTCGGCTGCGCGACGTCGACATTGGCGAGGACCGATGCGGGGACATTTTCCTGTTTGAGATAGACGCCGAGCTCGAGTGCGGGAGCGATGGTGTCGACCGCGTCGATTTTCATGGGATGGTAGGTGTTGTACGGATCGCGGCGCTCGACGCGGGTAAGAGATGCGGTGGCGAGCGCAGTCTCAATCTTCATGGTGGCGGCAGCATCCAGATCGGCCTGCGGCTGCGACTCGCCGGCGAGCACGAGCAGGTGCGCCATGTAGGCAACGTAATGCTGGCGGGTGTCCTGATTGCTGGCGTCGGTTTTGGTGTAGTAATCGCGATCGGGGAGGCCGAGGCCGCCGACCTCGATATTGGCAATCATCATGCCGGCGTTCTTGGGATCGGGCTCGGCGCCGGCATTGAAGAAGTAGAGACCGCGCTGATCGGCGCCTGAACGGAGGAAGGCGGCGAGCTGCTTGCGGTCGGCGATGGCAGCGATGCGGTCCAGTTCAGGCTGGAGTGGCGCGAGGCCGCGGGCGTTGATGGCGTCTGTATCCATGCAGGCGGCGTAGTAGTCGCCGATTTTTTGTTGGGCGGGGGTGCGGTGGGTGCGCTTCGCGTCTTCTTCCAGAATGCCCCACAGGAACTGGCGATTTTCGTCGGAGAGCTTGGCGTACACATCCCACGCGGCCTGGTCGGCAGGGATGGGATTGTTCTTCATCCAGCCGCCGCATACGTATTGATAGAAGTCGGTGCAGGGGTCGGCGGAGCGGTCCATGTCGGCGACGTCGAGCGAAGGCGAGTAGGGCAGAGCGGTGAGCGGATGCTCGCCGGGGGCAGGAGAGGATTGCGCACAACATGCGGGAATGAAGGCCGCGGCCAGGGCCATCGGCAGGAGGCAACGCATTATGGGGGATTCTCCGTTCGGGGCATTATAGGGCAGCGAGGATGCGGCGGGTGCTGTGTCAGGGAGGCGAGGATGAGGGGATACACTCGAATTCGTGGCTGAACAAGAGAAGCAATCGACAATTTTTTTGCTGGACGCGATGTCGTTCATCTTTCGCGCGTATCACGCGATGCAGCGGTCGCGGCCCATGTCGACGCGAACGGGCGTGCCGACGGCGGCGACGTATGTATTTGTGAACATGATCAACAAGCTGCGGCGGGATTTTGGGCCGGAGTATTTTGCCGCGGTGTTTGACGTGAGCGGGCCGGTGTTTCGCGATGAGCGAGCGCGCGGGATGACGGTGAAGAAATACAGCGCGGAGACGCAGAAGTTCGAGACGGTGGAGACGGGGGGATACAAGGCGCATCGTGAGGCGATGCCGCCGGACCTGGCACAGCAGCTGCCGTATGTGCGGCGGTCGCTGGAGGCTTTCAGGATTCCGATTCTCGAAGCGCAGGGATTTGAGGCCGATGATGTGATCGGAACCCTGGCGGATAAGGCTGCGAAGGCGAAGTATCCAGTGTTTGTGGTGTCGAGCGACAAGGACATGATGCAGCTGGTGAACGATCGGGTGAAGATTCTGAACCCGATGAAGGACAACCTGGTGCTCGATCGCGAGAAGGTGATTGAGGTACTGGGCGTGCCACCGGAGAAGGTGATCGATGTAATGGCGCTGCGCGGCGACTCGATCGACAACATTCCTGGCGCGCCGGGGATTGGCGATAAGGGGTCGGTGGAGCTGATCCAGCAATTCGGCAGCGTAGAGGCGGCGCTGGACCGCGCGGAGGAGATCAAACGGAAAACGTATCGCGAGTCGTTACAAAATAACCGCGAGGCGGTGCTGCTGAGCAAGGAGCTGGTGACGATTCATTGCGAGGTGCCGCTGGAGTTCGATCCGGAAGCCATGCGGACGCAGGAGCCGGATGTGGAGGCGTGCCGGACGCTTTTCACCGAGCTGGAATTTACGACGCTGCTGCGGGAGCTGGCGCCCGCGGTGCAGACGACGGCGGTGGAGTATGTGCTGGAGCCGACGGCGGAACAGCTGGCGGCGTTTGTGAAGCAGGCGCGGGAGGAGGGATTTGCGCTGGCGCTGCCGGCGAGTGAGCTGGAGGCCGCGGCGGAGCAGGTGAGCGAACAGGAAACCGAGGCTCTGGAGGAGCGCGAGCCGGAGTTGAAGACAATGTCGCTGCTGGATCTGGTGGACGCGGCAGAGGCGCAGTGTGCGACGGCTCCTGCGGCGGCGGAGTGCAGGATTGGCGTGGCGGTGGGTACGGAGGGTGCGATGCTGGCGCCGCTGGAGTCGGTGCGGGCGTTGCTGGAGGACGCGAAGGTTCCAAAGCAGGTGCACGATTTGAAGGCGGCGCTGCGGGTACTGGAGTTGCACGAGGTTGCGCTGCGGGGCGCAACGGACGATGTGATGCTCTACTCCTATTTGGTGAACCCGACGCATGCGACGCATCGGCTGGGCGATGTGGCGGCGCGGTTCGGGGGCGGACCTCCGCGGGAGATGGGCGAGCGGGCACTGGCGGAGTCGGCGTATCTGGCGCACGCGCTGACGAAGATGATGCGGGAAGAAGTGGATACGCTGAGCGAGCGCCGGGTGTATGAGGATATCGATCTGCCGCTGGTGCCGATTCTGCTGGCGATGGAGAAGGTTGGGGTACGGATTGATTCGGCGGAGCTGTCGCGGATGTCGGCCGGCTTGTCGAAGGAGATGGAGCGGGTGGGCGAGGAGATTTATTCGCTTGCCGGACACCGGTTCAACATCAATTCTCCGAAGCAGCTGGGCGATGTGTTGTTCAACAAGATGGGGCTGCCGCGGCCGCTGAAGTACGGCAAGGGCAAGGTGATTTCGACGGCGCAGGATGTGCTGGAAGAACTGGCGGAGCACAACGATGTGCCGCGGCTGGTGCTGGAGTATCGGCAGCTGGCGAAGCTGAAATCGAATTACGCGGATTCCCTTCCCCTGCTGGCCGATGGCGAAGGGCGGGTACACACGACCTTCAATCAGGTGGGGACGGCGACGGGGCGATTGTCGTCGACGAACCCGAATCTACAAAACATTCCGATCAAGACGGAGCTGGGACGGGAGATTCGCGCGGCGTTTATTGCGGCGCCTGGTTGCGTATTGCTGTCTGCGGATTATTCGCAGATCGAGCTGCGGCTGCTGGCGCATTTTTCTCAGGACCCGCTGCTGGTGAAGGCGTATCAGACGGAGCAGGACATTCACACGCTGACGGCGGCGGAGGTGTTTGGGGTTCCCGCGGAGACGATGAGCAAGGAGACGCGGAATCGGGCGAAAGCGGTGAACTTCGGGATTGTGTATGGGATTTCTCCGTTTGGGCTGGCGGCGCAACTGGGGATTGAGCAGAACGAGGCGCGGCTGTATATCGAAACCTACTTTGAGCGCTACGCGGGCGTGCGTTCGTACATCGATCGCATGCTGGAGGAGACGCGGCGGGAGCAGAAGGTGCGCACGATGTTTGGGCGGGTGCGGCCGATTCCGGACATCCAGAGCCGCAACGCGAATCAGCGGGGATTCGCGGAGCGGACGGCGATCAACACGCCGCTGCAGGGCACGGCGGCGGATCTGATCAAGCTGGCGATGATTCGGATTGATGCGCGACTGGCGAAGGAGAAATTGAAATCGCGGATGACCCTGCAGGTGCATGACGAGCTGGTGTTCGATGTGCCGGAAGATGAGATTGAGCCGATGAGCGCGCTGGTGCGGCATGAGATGGAGCATGTGGCGGAGCTGAGTGTACCGCTGGTCGCGGATGTGGGCGTGGGCGGGAACTGGCGGGATTTGTAGCTGCTGGAAGGAACGTTACTTTTCGCCTGGAAAATGGCTGGCACGAGGTTGATGGGTGGGCTCGTCGACCTACACTGAGGCCGCCTTCTCACAAAGGGTGCAATGCGGCTCAGGCTCCCAGTTCAGCCTGGATGGCGGCGGCGATGCGGTCGGCGTGGCGGCGCATGGCTTCTTCGGATTCGGCTTCGATCATGACGCGGGCGAGGGCTTCGGTGCCGGAGTAGCGGACGACGACGCGGCCCGATTCGGCTAACTCGGCTTCGGCGGCACGAATTGTATCGGTGACTGCGGCAATTTGGTCGAGAGGCTTTTTCTCGCGGACGCGGACGTTGAGGATGACCTGGGGAAAGACCTTGAGGTCGGCGATCAGCTCGTGGAGCGGGCGGCCAGAGCGGCGAACGACATCGAGGACGACGAGGGCGGTGAGCAAGCCGTCGCCGGTGGTCGCCAGATGCGGGAAGAGGATATGGCCGGACTGTTCGCCGCCGAGCGAGGCTTGTTCCTGCTGCATGCGTTCGAGCACATATTTATCGCCAACCGGGGCGCGGAGCATGCGGATGCCGTCGCGGCGGAGAGCGGCTTCAAGGCCCATGTTGGACATGGTGGTGGCGACGACGGTGTTGTTGCGCAGCAGCGCGCGCTGGTTCATGTCGCGTGCGGCGAGAAGCATGACTGCATCGCCGTTGACCACGTTGCCGTGGGCGTCGGCGAGCATGGCGCGGTCAGCATCACCGTCGAGCGTGACGCCGAGGTCGGCGTTGAGTTTCTTTGTTTCAGCGGCGACGACGTCGGGATGGAGCGCGCCGCACCTGGCATTGATGTTGCGGCCGTCAGGCGCGGCGTGAGTGAGATGGATGGCGCCGCCCAGATGGGCAAAGAGCTCGGGAGCGATGGCCGATGCGGCGCCGTTGGCACAATCGACGACTACGCTGAGGCCACTGAGATTGAGGCCGGGGAAAGCGGAGCGGAGGAACTGCTCGTAGTCCTTGCGATATTTCTGATTGACTGCGGGAAGCGATCCGGTGTGCGGGGCGGCGTCGACACTTTCGAGCCGGCGAAAGATTTCGGCCTCGATGCGGAGCTCGGTTTCGTCGGGTAATTTGTAACCGTCGCTGCCGAAAACTTTAATGCCGTTGTCCTGCCAGGGATTGTGGGAGGCGGAGATGACGATGCCCGCTGAGAATCCATGCCGGCGCGCGAGGAAGGCGATAGCGGGCGTGGTGACGACGCCGGCGTTTTCGACAGCAGCGCCGCCTTCGCTGAGGCCGGCAGCAATGGTGGCGGCGATCCAGGTGCTGGACTCGCGGGTATCCATGCCGAGAAGGACGCGGGGGTGATGGTGGGATCCGTTGAGCTGATGGGCGAGGGCGAGACCTACGGCGCAAATGGTCCGGGCATCGAGGGGAGCCTCACCGGCAACAGCTCGAATACCGTCGGTGCCAAACAGCTTTCTCATGAGCCCTGCGTTTCTTTCTCGACCTGAGTCACGCGGCTACGGAGGCGACCGCGAGCGAGGCGGGTGACGATCGACTGGCCTTCTGTGATGTTCTCTGTATCTTTTATCAGCCCGCCGCGGTTGTCGTATACAAGGGCGTAGCCGCGGCTGAGGACGGCGAGCGGCGAGAGGGCGGTGAGATGGCGGGCGAGGGAGGATTCGCGATCGCGAAAGGCGCGAAGGTGATCGCGCTGGGCGCGGGTAAGGCGGCCTTCGAGCGAAGCCAGGCGTTCGCGGGCGAGGGTGGTGCGGGCAACGACATCCTGACGAAGAAGACGGTTGGCGAGGAGCTGGAGTTTGTCGATCAGGCGGCGGTGCCTGGTGCGCCACAGCGATTCGAGGCGGAGGGTAAGGTCGTCGACGCGTTGCTGGCGGCGGCGCAGCTGGTCGCGTTCACGGATGAGGATGGATTCGACACGGACGCGGGCGAAGGCGTTCGAGGCCTGCATCAGGCGATAGCGCGCGGCGCGGAGGAGGCGCTGATCGAGGGTGTAGACGCGGTCGGCGATGTTGTGGAGGGCGGAGGTGACGAGCTCGGCGGCGGCGGAAGGGGTAGGGGCGCGGAGGTCGGCGACGAAGTCGGCGATGGTGAAGTCGGTCTCGTGTCCGATGGCGGAGATGACGGGAAGTTCAGAATTGAAGATGGCATCGGCGAGGAATTCGGAGTTGAAGGGGGCGAGGTCTTCAAGCGAGCCACCGCCGCGGGCGATGACGATGACGTCGACGGTGCGGCTGCGGTTGAAGTAGGCGATGCCGGCTGCGACTTCGGCAGCGGCGGCTTCTCCCTGAACGAGCGCGGGGTAGAGCAGAACGTGGAGGCCGGCGTGGCGGCGATTGACGATGTTGACGAAGTCGCGGATGACGGCGCCGGTGGGTGAGGTGACGATGCCGACGCAGTGGGGAAAGGCGGGGAGTGGCTTCTTGCTGTCGGGATCGAAGAGGCCGCGCGCTTCGAGGCGCTGCTTGAGTTGTTCGAAAGCGATCTGGAGCGAACCGGCGCCGACAGGCTCGAGAAACTCGGCGACCAGCTGCATTTGGCCGCGCTGCTCGTAGATGGAGATTTTGCCGCGGAGAAGGACATGGAGGCCGTCGGCGGGTTTGAAGCGGAGGAGCGAGGCTTGTTTGCGGAAGAGGACCGCGGGCAGCTGGGCGTCGCCATCTTTGAGGGTGAAGTAGATGTGGCCGGAGGGGGCGGGGCGGAGGTTGGAGATTTCACCTTCAACCCAGAGGTCGCTGTATTCGCGCTCGACGTGGAGGCGGACGTCGCTGACGAGGTCGCCGACCTTCCAGATATGGCGGGCGAGGGGCGAGGGTGCTGCTGTCTCAAAAGAGAGGCCGAGCTGGCGGCCAGGCTTCTGCTGCGGACTGGGCGGCGTGCTCACCATTGCGAGTATAGAACCGCGGAATTTGAATTCGCAGAGGTTCGTGCGGATAATGGGCCATCTCTTTTATTGAGGACCATGGATGATCCGACGCATCGTTGTTGCTGTGGGTATTTGCCTTCTGTCTCTGAGCGCGGGGGCACAGAGTTTCACGCTGCAACAGGTGCTGAGCGCGCCGTTTAGTTCAGCGCTGCAGGCTGCGCCGGTGGGCGGACGATTTTTGTGGATCGCTAACCAGCAGGGCAAGCGGAATATCTGGGTGGCGGAGGCGAGCGGGTCGGCGTACACGGCGCATCGGGTAACGAACGACGATGCCGACGATGGCATCGATGTTGGGGACATTACGTGGACGCCGGATGGGGAACAAATTGTCTACGCGCGCGGGGGGGATTTTGAGTTTCCGGGAAAAGAAGCGGCGAATCCAGCCATGCTGCCCCAGGGGGTCACGGAGGAGATCTGGATTGTCGGGGTGCATGGCGGCGATGCGCGGAAGCTGGCAGAGGGCCAGGCGCCGGCGGTGTCACCGGATGGGGCGACGATGGCGTATCTGGACAAGGACCAGATATGGACGCTGAATTTGCGGGACACGGCGGCGAAGCCTGCGCAGCTTTTCCACGGACGCGGCGGGTTGGGGTCGCTCGCGTGGTCGCCGGATGGAAAGTGGCTGGCCTTCACGAGCGGGCGTGGGGATCATGGATTTGTGGGAGTGTTTTCGTTCGCGGATCGGACGCTGCAATATCTCGATCCGTCGACGGAGATCGATCGCGAGCCGGTGTGGTCGCCGGACAGCACGCAGATTGCGTTTGTGCGGATTCCGCCGGACACGTCGGGAGTGGACTTTAAGCCAAGGCGCAGTGCGCAGCCGTGGTCGTTGCGTGTGGCCGATGTGAAGACGGGCGTGGGGCATGAGATTTGGCGCGCGCACGAGGGACCGGGCAGCGTTTTTCACGATACGGAGACCGAGGCGCACCAACTCTACTGGAGCGCAGGTGGGCGGATCGTTTTCCCGTGGGAGGGGAGTGGTTGGGTTCATCTCTATTCCGTTGCGGCGAGTGGGGGTGACGCGACAGAGCTGACGCCGGGTGAGTTCGAGGTGGACTATGTTGCGTTTAGCAAGGATCGGAAGACGCTGGTGTATTCGTCGAACCAAAGTCTCACCGATCCGGTTGACATTGACCGGCGGCATCTTTGGGAGGTGAGTGCGGACAGCGGGTCGCCGCGCGAACTGACGCATGGGGACGGCCTCGAGATCGTGCCGGCGATAGGTCCCGATGGAACGGTCGCGGTGCTGCGATCGGATGTGCATGTGCCGATACGGCCGGCGGTGGTTGGAGCGGGCGGGGCGTTGAAGGATCTGGCGCCGCAGCTGGTGCCGGCGGATTTTCCAGGCGCGAAGCTGCTGACGCCGCAGCAGGTAATTTTCTCGGCAGCGGACGGAATGAAGATTCACGGGCAGCTGTTTGTGCCGGCGTCGGCAGAGGATGGGAAGCGGCATCCGGCGCTGGTGTTTTTCCATGGCGGGTCGCGGCGGCAGATGCTGCTGGGCTGGCACTACATGGACTACTACTCGAATGCGTACGGGATGAACCAGTACCTGGCGAGTCTGGGGTACGTGGTGCTGTCGGTGAATTATCGAAGCGGGATTGGGTATGGGCTGAATTTTCGCGAGGCGCTGAACTATGGCGCGGCGGGGGCGAGCGAGTTTAACGATGTGCAGGGCGCAGGCTTGTATTTGCGGAGCCGGCCGGATGTGGATGGCGCGAAGATCGGCGTGTGGGGCGGCAGCTACGGCGGGTATCTGACGGCGCTGGCGTTGTCGCGCGCGTCGGACATGTTTGCGGCAGGCGTGGATTTTCACGGCGTGCACGACTGGAATCTGGAGCTGGAAAACTGGCAGCCGAAATACAATCCGGATTCGGATCAGCAGGCCGAGCGGCTTGCGTGGGAGTCGTCGCCGCTGTCTTCGGTGAAGACGTGGCGGTCGCCGGTGTTGCTGATCCAGGGCGACGACGATCGGAACGTGCAGTTTTCGCAGACGGTGCGGCTGGCGGCGGCGTTGCGGGCGCAGGGAACTCCATTTGAGGAGCATGTGTTTCCGGATGAGATTCATGGATTTCTGCTGGAGCGCAGCTGGATCACGGCGTATGGGCTGACGGCGGATTTCTTTAACCGGAAGCTAAAGGGGCAGTAGGGTCGGGACGATGCGCGCGCCGTTTTGGGGTGGCTCCCGAAGGTGCGTCTGTTTCCATGTGGCTTGGCTCGGCTGTGGTGGGAAGCGGGGATGGGAATGGGGAAGATCCGGGCTGGGCTGTTGTCCCGAAATGGGTTTGTGGAGTTACTTCGGAGGAGGGGCGCGGCCATTTTTCTGGACTAGCTGAGGGCGGAAAGCGCTAGCTTCTTGCTGTGGGGTGAACCTGGCCGTCGCTATGCGGGGGGGTGGGGTTGGAAACCTTCGGGGGCTGAAGCCTGGATTGATTTGGATCGTTGGCGGCACGACCGGGGTCGTGCCCTTAGACGAAAGCGGCTGCCTGGCGAAGATTTCGAAAGAGGAATCCTCGGGGGCTGAAGCCCGGATTGATTTGGATTCTTGGCGGCACGACCGGGGTCGTACCCTGATATGAAAGCGGCTGCCTGGCGAGTATTTCCGCAAGCTGTGAAGTCGTGACCATCCGAGAGGGCAGAGGCTGAGGCCCGGATTGCTGTGTGGCTTTTTCGGCACGAGTGAACTCGTGCCCTGATACAAAGGCGGAGCTGCAAGCCTCTTCATCTCAACAGATTACGCATTGCCTGGAAGGTTTTGTGCTGATTTGGTGCTTCACTTCTCAGACTGTACCTAGACGTGCCTTACATCCGAAAGTTCCGTATTGTTTGAATGCTAAGTCGAGGAGGAGCGCGAGGTGTTGCATAAGCTGAACTCAGCGGCAAGCTGATTCAGAGAACAACCTCGGAGGCTCCTCAGAGACGACATGTATTACATCGGACTGGATGTTCAC
>DATAZC010000042.1:0-4675 GCA_036272255.1 Acidobacteriaceae bacterium
GTGAACATCCAGTCCGATGTAATACATGTCGTCTCTGAGGAGCCTCCGAGGTTGTTCTCTGAATCAGCTTGCCGCTGAGTTCAGCTTATGCAACACCTCGCGCTCCTCCTCGACTTAGCATTCAAACAATACGGAACTTTCACGACCCGAAACGTCCTTATTCTCGAAGGTGGATGACTTTTGTCTACCGCTGCCACATTGGAGGATGGCAGGATGACGGCGCATATACGGGTGATCGCGAATCCCTAATTACAGGCGCCACCCATCCCAGGCGCCACCCATCCCCGACGTCGCCCATCCCCGGCACCGGGCGTGTCGCGCCGCCAGCGGACAGCTCTCTTCGTAATACTGGCGATCGATCTGGAAATAACGGTCCGGAGCCCAGAGAAGTCAGCCATACGGCCAGGAAATTACAAATCGGATGCAGATCGCCACGTATTCAGGTCTCCATCATTCGGCAACGACTACTCCTTTTGAGAACGCTGGAGCATTGAGTAAACATGATCTGGCTCGGGCTATCCCTGATAGAGCTGAGCTTTTTCCCTGATCAACCCCGAAAATTACCCTGTTAAAATTTCGACCCTGACTCTCAGCCAGATGTGCAACTCCCCTCCATTCAAGCGAATGTGGGATTCTCCGCATGAACATTTTGGAGAAACGAACGCATTTTCCCTGTATTTTTCCCTGTTAGCAGTGAAATGGCATCGGAGAGCGGTTCGCTGAGGACTCCATCCTCCGCCAGTTCTGCCGATTCCCCCCCCGCTCGCCTTAAGTCACCACAGCTTTTTCGCCGATGCCTTCTACCCCGAACACCCTCCGGTAGCGTGCAATTTCCGCCTTCGGACCCAGCGCCTTCGCTACGTTGTCTGAGAGCTTGACCGCGGGGTGGCCGTCGGCGTCGTTCAGCTTGCACACCAGGCGCGGCGGATTAAACCCATCGTTTCCCTGCGGGTTGCAGCCGCGAAAATCGTTTGTCAGCAGCGTCCCCCAGCCCGCGCTGAAGCGAATGCGCCGATCCGGCACCCACTTGCTGGTGTCGCGAAAATCGCTGGCGCGACGAAAATCTTCCCGTGTGGCCCCACCACGAATGTTTCCGCCAAAATAGGCGTGCAACTGGAGAATCTCATCCACATCCAGCGAGTCGGAAGCAATGAACAGCTTCTTCTTCGGATCGCGCCCGCGCGCCTCCAGCCAGGCAATGTATTCGTCACCCGCCACGAACGGATCCTTGCTGTCGGCGCGCTGCCCCGTCCAGTTTGCCACCCAGTCCGGCGCGTTGCGCAAAAACTGCGTCGTTCCAAAGGTATCCGGCAGCAGGATCAACAACTCGCCGCCGTAGGTCTGCTGCCACAACTCAAGTAATCGATACTGTGACGATTGCAGCTCCTCATCGTTGCCGGCCATCGCTGCCAGCGCCATGGGAAGCTCGTGAGCATTGGTCCCGATCGCCTCCAGATCATGCTTGTACGCGAGATACGTATTCGACGTGCCCGTGAAATTGCTGCCCAGCGTATCGCGCATGGCGTTCACCACATATTCCTGCCAGAGAAAACTATGCCGCCGGCGCGCGCCGAAGTCGCTGATGTGCAGGTCGGGGACACCGCACAACCGTTCCATCTTGTCCCATAATTTTGCCTTGGCGCGGGCATACAGGATGTCCAGTTCCAGCTCACTCAGCTGTTTCAGATGAGCCCGTGTGCTCAGCTCACTCAACGCTGCCAGCGCATAAATCTCCCAAAGCGTGGTTTCCGCCCACGAGCCGTGAAACGTCAGCGAGAATCGGCCATCGCGAACCTTCAGCTCGTAGTCGGAAAGCTGAAACCGGTGCTCCAGCCAGTCCAGAAAATCGGGCTCGAAGATCCCACGTCTTCCATAAAACGTGTTGCCGGCGAGCCAGATGATCTCCGACTTGTGAAAGCGCAGCTTCCTCACCTGCTCCAGTTGCGCGCGCAGCTCTTCGATGCCGATCAGATCCGCGTAACGAAGATCCCGGGAGCGATCGTTCAGCGAAAACGTGACCCTGGCCGCTGGAAAATGCTTCCAGATGAACTGGAGCATGAGCAGTTTGTAAAAGTCCGTATCCAGCAGCGACCGGATGATCGGATCCAGCTCCCAGTTATGGTCGTGCGCGCGCCGGGCGAGATTAATGATCACAAATCCACCTTACCGGGATCGAAGAGAAACGGCCATGCCGCGGAGCCATTCGTCCGGCCAGCCCCCAGCTCCCCCGAATCAATTGCAGCCGGATAGAATCTAACTCTGGAGCCACTCCCCATTCCTGGTGGCCATCAACACCGCTGAGAGGATTTCCCTGTGACCACCACCCTCGCCTCGCCGGCCCCCACGCGTGACATCGCCTCTTCTTCACCCGCACTCGCATTTCTCTACGAGCACCCGCACTGGTTCGCTCCCATCTTTGCGGAGCTCGACCGCCGCGGCGTTCCCTACGAAAAGATTTACGCGCCTGACCACCATTACGACATCGGCGGCCAAAAGCCCGGCTTCTCTGTGCTCTTCAATCGCATGAGCCCCTCAGCGGATCGGCGCGGCCACGGATCCAACATTCTGCATACGCTGGCCTGGCTCGCCCATCTGGAACTGCTCGGCATCCGCGTCATCAACGGGTCAAAGGCTTTCCGCTACGAAATCTCCAAAGCGTCGCAGATGTCGCTGCTCCGGTCGCTCAATATTCCTTATCCACGTTCTCGTGTGATCCACGATCCAAAACAGGCCATCGCTGCTGCGGAAGGTCTGCGTTATCCGGTCGTCGTCAAGCCCAACGTCGGCGGCAGCGGGGCCGGCATCGTTCGCTTCGATTCTCCTCAGGTGCTGCAGGAAGCCATCGACAGCGGCAACCTCGCCCTCGGCCTCGACAGCATTGCACTGGTGCAGGAATTCATCCCCGCACGCGGCGGCTACATTACCCGCGTCGAGACGCTGAACGGGAAATATCTCTACGCTATTCAGGTCCACCTCAGCGGGCAGACCTTCGATCTCTGCCCCGCCGACATCTGCCAGACCGCGCGCGGCGAAGCTCTGCAGAATGCCTGCGCCGTCGAAGCGTCGAAGGCGGGCCTGAAGGTCGAGGGCTACGATCCGCCGAAGGATGTGAAGAACGCCATCGAGCGCATTGTCGCCGCGGCCGGCATCGACGTCGGCGGCATCGAGTACATCGTGGACGATCGCGACGGACAGATTTACTACTACGACGTCAATGCACTTTCAAACTTTGTTGCGGACGCGCAGCGTGTGATCGGCTTCAACCCCTTCGTCAATCTCGCTGACTTTCTTCAAGCTGAGGTCGCCGCTCGTGTCTGAGAAGGGCATGCGTTTCGGCTACTGGATGCCGGTCTTTGGCGGCTGGCTGCGCAACGTTGAAGACGAGCAGATGCAGGCGACGTGGGAGTACGTTAGCCGCCTCGCGCGCCGCAGCGAGCAGATCGGCTTCGACCTCTCGCTCATCGCGGAACTGAATTTGAACGACATTAAAGGTGTCCACGCGCCCAGCCTCGACGCATGGTCGACCTCCGCGGCTCTGGCAGCCGTGACTGAGCGGCTGGAGCTGATGATCGCCGTCCGCCCCACGTTCCATTCCCCGGCCCTGCTCGCAAAACAAGCCGCCAACATCGACCACATCAGCAACGGCAGGCTCGCGCTCAACGTCGTCTCCTCCTGGTGGGAGCAGGAAGCCAAGATGTACGGCGTTGCCTTCGATCGTCACGACGACCGCTACGCGCGTACGGCGGAGTGGCTCGACGTGGTCGACGCAGTCTGGTCGAAGCCCTCGTATTCGCACAGCGGCAAGTTCTACCAGCTGGAAGAAACCGTGATGGAGCCGAAGCCGGTGCGCAAGCCCCGCCCGCCCATCTACGCCGGCGGAGAATCGGAAGCGGCGAAAAACCTCATCGCACAGAAGTGCGACGCCTACGTGATGCATGGCGACTCGCCCGAGGACATCAAAGCGCGCATCGATGACATGCGTGCCCGCCGTGAGCGCTTCGGCCTGCCGCCCATGCAGTACGGCATTGCCGCCTATGCAGTCGTCCGCGACAACGAGCAGGAAGCAAAGCGCGAGGTCGCGCGCATCACCGATGTCAAACAAAACGCTTCGGGCTATGCGAATTATCAGCAGTGGCTCCAGGGAACGCAGCTCGAGCGCACCGTTTCCGTCGAGGAATACTCCGTTTCGAATCGCGGCCTGCGCTCCGGGCTGGTCGGCACGGCGTCGCAGGTGCAGGATCGCATTGGACAATTCGAAGCCGTCGGCGTCGACCTGCTCCTTCTCCAGTTCAGCCCGCAGCTGGAAGAGATGGAGCGGTTCAGCGATTCGGTCATCGCTGCGTTCACAACGAATTAATCAGCACCGCGCAGCGCCTTCAAACCGGCCCACGAGCGGCGAAATTTCATCCTCCGCCCCTCGCCAATGCACAACTCCCGGTGGTAGTGTTCTCGCGTGCAAATTCCGGCACGCACCGGCTCCGGGAAGAGAGACACCGTCGTCAACCCCACTCTCCGACGACTCGTTCGCCGCCCACACCAGCCCAGGTCGTGACCGGTTGCACGCGAGGTTAAGCTATGGCAACCATTGCGATCGATCCCCGTCTCAGCGGACCCACCGCTGACTTCATCACCCAGCAGCACCAGCTCTATATTGATGGCCGCTTCGTCAGCGCAG
>DATAZC010000043.1:0-3591 GCA_036272255.1 Acidobacteriaceae bacterium
CTCCATCCCGAATGGCAGCAGCGCCTGCATGAGGAAGCCCGTCAGGTTCTCACCGGCGAAGCCGCCACGGCAGCGGACTACAGCCGTCTCCCGCTCACCTGGCAGCACTTCGCCGAAACCCTGCGTCTCTATCCACCCGTATGGGTCACGGCGCGCACCGCGGCTGAGCGCTACACCTTCCGCGGCATCGCCATCCCGAAAGGCTCGCTGCTCATCGCGCCGCAGATCGTCCTCCATCATGACCCGCGCTGGTGGCCCGATCCGGAACGCTACGATCCCACGCGCTTCGCCGGGCAGTCGCCCGCGCAACGCGCGCAGTCAAACAGCCAGCGCGACGACAGCAGCCGTCCGCGCTTCGCCTGGTTTCCCTTCGGCGCCGGCTCGCGGCAATGTATCGGTGAAGGTTTCGCCTGGATGGAAGGCGTTCTCGCGCTCGCCACCATCCTGCGGGAATGGCGCGTCTCACTTCCCGCGAGCAGTAGCGAAGCTCTCGAAATTCTGCCGCGCATCACGCTGCGCCCAAAAGCCGGCGTGATGCTGCAGCTCGATCGCCGCACATAGCTTCGCCGCTATACTCCGTCACCCTGAGCAAAGTGAAGGACCTGCAGTCCGCTTGCGTAAACCAAAAAACCTTGACGTGAGCGACCGAAGGCTGCAGCTCGATCGCCGCACATAGCTTCGCAGCTATACTCCGTCATCCCGAGCAAAGTGAAGGACCTGCAGTCGGCTTGCGTAAACCAAAAAACCTCGATGTGAGCGACCGAAGGAAGCGAACCCCACAGAACGCGCCGCAGGCGCAGTTGCCCGGACGGCCAGTCCCCGGATGGCCAGTCGTTAGTTCGGTTTGTCCGTTGAAGACGCCGGCTTTTCCGTCGTCTCTTCCGCCTGGCCGCTCTGGTCGCCGGTCGCATTGTGCTTGTAGAGGGAATACTGCGACTTGGGCCGCAGCATCTTGATGGTGATCTCCTTCGCATCGACATTCGCGACATAGTCGTTGCCAAAGGTCTGGAAGCCGGGCGCAATCACCTGCAGCCGCACCGTCGAACCGATCGGAATCACATCCAGCGATGTCTTGCCGTCCAGATCGGTTTTCAGCTCCATCGCGCCCTGATCCTGCCCCTTTTCGTTGATGGGGTGGAAGACGACCGCCGCATTCGGAATCGGCTTGCCGTTGGTCGCGCGAACCACCAGGATGTCGACCTTCATCGTCGGCGGCGGGGCCTTGTACTTGCGCCCGCGGCGGTCCTGCTGCGCGGGCAGCAGCAGCGTGGTGGTCACAATCAGGAAGAGCGTGGCAATCCGGGAGAACGAGCGAAACGGCATGCTCGCTATTCTAATAAAGCCGAGCACCTTCCCGCCATGCCCATCAAAACCGGATGAGCCGTCCGGTACAGGCAGGACGGCACGTGACTGCCCCGCTTACACTGCCCGGCTACTACACAACGTCGGCTACTTTGTTGCACTGGAAGCAGCGGAAACCCTTCTCGCCTGTTGCTTAACCCATTGCAAACAATCGGAAGCCCATCGATACCGTGCCGAGAGGACAACCAGCCCCGCAATCAGCAAAGGAATGCCCGGAATGACGGGCAGAACGATGCCCAGCCCTCCAAGGCAGACAAGCACCCATCCTGCCGCGGTACGCACCGGCGTTCCAGGCTTCTCCGGATTCCTGAGCCATCCCGGGAGGTTCATACGATATAGACTCTCCCGGGCTGCAAACGTTCACTTCTCCAGGGCGCCCGATCCATACCTCGCCGCACGCCCGGATTCAGTTTGCACCGCAATCACATCGTGAGAACCACGCGGAACTGGGCGTTGCCGCTCATCATGCGCGCAAAGGCCTCGGCCGCCTTTTCCAGTGGATAGGTTTCAATCATCGCGCGCACCCCGCTCAGTTCGGCGAAGCGCAGCGTGTCCTCGGAATCTGCCGCCGTTCCCGCCGCCCAGCCTTGAATCGTTTTGCTTCCCATGATGAGCTGCACCGGCGACACTTCAATCGGATCGAAGGCTGCGCCGATCACCATAAGCTTGCCGTTCGGTCCCAGGCCGTCGATCAACTCGGACATCGCTTTCGAGCTCGGCGCTGTCGCCAGAATCACCCGCGCTCCGCCCAGCTTCTGCAACTCCTCTGCTGCCTTCGTCGCTTTGCTGTCGATGTACACGCTCGCTCCCAGCTTCTTGGCCAGCGTCGCGTTCTCCGGCCCGCGTCCGATCGCCGCGACCTTGTAGCCGAACTTCTGCGCGAATTGAATGCCCAGATGCCCCAGCCCGCCGATACCCTGCACCGCAACCAGGTCGCCGGGCATCGCGCCGCTGTGCCGCAGCGCATTGTAGGTAGTAATCCCAGCGCAGAGCAGCGGGGCTGCGTCCACGTCGCTCAGGCTGTCCGGGATCGCCACCAGCGCCTCCACCGGTGCCAGCATGTATTGCTGATATCCCCCGTCGTAGCTGATGCCCGGAATCTTCCCGTTCTGGCAGTTGCGAAAATCACCGCGCCGGCAGGAGGGACAGGTGTTGTCCTGGCCGCCGTGCCAGCCCACGCCAACGCGCTGCCCCTTCTTCCACGCCGATACGCCCTCACCCACTGCATCGATGACGCCCGCGACTTCGTGCCCGGGAATCCGCGGATACTGAATCCCGGGCCACAGGCCCTCCTTCGTGAGCACGTCGCTGTGGCAGACGCCGCAGGCCTGCACCTTGATCCGCACGTGTCCTGCGCCCGGCGTAGGAATCTCCCGCTCCACCACCTGAAAATCTCCGCCGGGACCGGGGACCTGCGCCACCTTCATCGTTGCGATTGCGACCGCTGTAGCTGCCATGAATGCCTCCTGTGGGTTCTCGATCGTGCGGTTGGAAAACATTCGCTGGCGGGGCGACCCGATGCTTGCGGTAGTGCTGCCGTCAGTGACTGGTGAGCGTCTTACCCGGCACCGGCCTCTATCTACGCACGGTCCGGGATATAGAATTCAGCCCCGAATCAGGAGCTGGCGCTCCGGTGAGCGAGTATACCGCCGTTCGCGGTGGATTGGTGTGAGCGTGAATTCGTGTGAGTCGGATTCGTGTGAAGCGGGGCTCGCGCAACAGAGCGCACTGAAGCCGAGGCACCCTCTATCCTCGATTGCTCTTAAGCATTGGAACGCGGCCTGCCCGGCGCCCCGCACCTGTCTTCAGAGGCGAGATGAGGGACGGATAGGTTCCTTAAGGAGTTGCTGGATATTGCTCTCAAAGCTCTTTCGGTCGACGACCCCGGTGTGCGAGACCGCGATCCTTCCCTGGCGGTCGATCAGGAGTGTGACCGGCATGGACGTGATGTTGTACTGCTTTGCCATCTCTGGTGTGGCGATCACTACCGGATACGGCATGGCAATATCGCCGCCGGTCTCCGGATCTTTCTTGCGCGCGAGGAATGGGCGTACCGATTTCCACCCGTCATCATCCATGGATGCACCAACCGCCGCGAGACCGTGCTCTCGATACTGGCGATCGAAAGCGATATACCAGGGGATTTCCAGTTTGCAGCCGCCGCACCACGTGGCCCAGAAGTCGAGAAGTACGACCTTGCCGCGATAGCCTTCGAGCGAAACAGGCTGG
>DATAZC010000044.1:0-4408 GCA_036272255.1 Acidobacteriaceae bacterium
GCATTGTCGTTGAACGTGATTGCGTCATGGTACCCACCTTCCAGCGGCCAAACCTGCGGCCAGCCGCCATTCGGAAACTGCGCCGCCAGCAGGTACCGCACGCCTCGAAGAAAGCTGGCACGGTAAACCTCGCCGTCCGCACCGGACATCGCTCCCGACACCAGCACCAGGAAGTGCAGCTCCGTATTTGTCGCGTCGTTGTCGAGCGTGCCGACATAGTTCCAGCTTGGGTCTTTCGGAGTGTCGAAGTCATCCGCACCAGGATGTTTCGAAAGATTGTCCGGCGTGTAACTCTGTCCGCGAGCGCGTACGTCGCCGCTCATGTCCAGATTCTTGCTCCAGCCGCCGGCGGGTGTTTGAAAGCTGACGATGACATCCGCGATATGTCGTGCGTCTGCGGTGCCGTACCATGCGGCATCGCGGTTCAACGGCATCGTCCGCGCACTGAAGCCCTCTTTGGGTAGTGGAGGCTCCGGCATTCCAGCCCTTCGCTCCGCAGCCAGCGTCGTCCGGTCGATCTGCATCTGCTTCTGCGAACGTTCAAGGTACGCCATCCAGGCGCCGCGATCTGCGATGGGCAGCTTCGCAATGCGCGCAGCCGTGATGGACTCCGCCGGCTCGCTCGTGCCAATCACCGCGGGAAATACAGGCGTCGCCGCAAGAATACCGAATAGAAAGAATCGAGTGAAAAATAGAATTTGCATCAGTGGGAGAATGCTAACCCTTCTACGAATCCTGCAACGCTAAAGACGCACCTCGGACGGATGCTGCACCGCACCGTTCAGCCAGAAGGCAAGCCAAATCGCTCCCTTACAATCGCAAGCCCGTCCTCGGTTGTCGTGGCGCGGCCCTCAAGCTGCGCGTCTTCGGCGGCCTCCAGCATCGACGTGAACTCGGGTCCCGGGCGATAACCCGCGGCAATCAAATCTCTCCCCGTTATCAGCAGCCTCGGTCGTATCGTTTCTACCGGCGTCGCCTCATACTGCCCTTTCGCAAAGTCGTACAACCGCAGATCGCCATGCGCCGAGGTCACATCCATCCAATGCAGCGCCAGGTGCTCATCAAACTTCGGCAGCCGCAGGAACCGCTTCAGCGTCGACTCTTTCATCTGCAGAATATCGCCGAAGCGCATGTGGTTCTTCACCAGCGCAACGATCTGCGCTGTGTCCTCATTCGAAAAACGCAGCCGCCCGAGAATCTCCTCGGCTATCCGCACTCCAACCTCGACATGCCCATCGAAACGAATGCGGTCTCCGGGCTTCTTTGGATCAGGCGGGCGAAATGTCGCCGGCTTCCCGATGTCATGCAGCAGCGCGGCCCACGCCAGGGTCGGCGAAACTCCCGGTTTGAGCTTCTCGAGCAGCAACATCGTATGCACCCACACATCCCCTTCGGGATGAAACTGCGGTGGCTGTTCGACGCCCTTCATCCGCACCGCCTCCGGCAGAACATGAGCCAGCAACCCAGTCGTGTCCAGCAACTCAAACGCACGCCGCGCGTGGCCTTCGGTCAACATCAGCGTCAGCTCATCGCGAATCCGTTCCGCACTCACCTGCCCAATCTCGGCAGCGGCAGCGCGCATCGCAGCTAACGTCCTGGGCTCAATCTCAAGCCCCAGTCGCGCCGCGAACCGCACGCCCCGCAGCATCCGCAGCTTGTCCTCGGCAAACCGCAGCGCCGGATCTCCAATCGCCCGCAGTACTTGATTTGCGAGGTCCGCCCTGCCGTTCACATAGTCGAGAGTCGCCGCTCCAGCGTCTCCACTCTCTTCGAAAGCTATCGGATCGAGCAGCATCCCGTTGATGGTGAAGTCGCGCCGCAGCACATCCTCGCGTGCATCCGTCGAAAATCGCACCGCATCGGGCCGCCTGCCATCGCTGTAAGCCCCATCGTGTCGAAACGTAGCGACCTCCGTCGCAATCTCGCCGGCTTCACCATCCGTCGTACAAACCAGCACAACCCCAAAGTGCGCGCCAACCGAGTAGGTCTTCGCAAACATCTTCATCACAACGTCCGGCGTTGCGCTGGTCGCTACATCGAAGTCCTTCGGCTCAACTCCCAGCAACATATCCCGCACGCACCCGCCGGCAAAGTAAGCCTGATGTTCCGCAGCACGCAGTTTCGAAACGATGTCCCGCGCCGCTCGGTACTTCGAGTTGTCGATCCCTTGTTTCATTCCGTCTACCCCTATGATAGAGACATGCGCAAAAGCAGCGAAAGCGGCCTGATCCTCGGCATCGAAAGCTCATGCGACGAGACCGCAGCTGCCGTCGTTCGTTCTGGCGCTACGGCGCTTTCAAACGTCGTCGCCTCGCAGATGTCGCTCCACGCAAACTACGGCGGCGTGGTTCCCGAACTTGCCTCCCGCGAACATCTCCGCAACATCGTCCCTGTCGTTCGCGAGGCAATGTCTCGCGCCAGCGCTGTTGCGGGACATCCAGTCACCTTCGCCGACCTCGAAGCCGTCGCTGTCACCGCAGGCCCAGGCCTCGCCGGCGCATTGCTCGTTGGCATCACCTACGCCAAAGCCCTCACCTTCGGCCTCGACAAGCCGCTCATCGCCGTCAACCATCTCGAAGGCCACATCCACGCCGTTTTGATGGAGGCGCGCGAACGCAGCCAGGCCCCGATGGAGCTCCCGCTGCTTGCGCTTGTCGTCTCCGGTGGCCACACGCATCTGTATCTGGCAAGGCGGCAACGTCTCGCAACCCAGCCGGAACGCGACGACGTCTGGACTTATCGCAACGTGGGACGCACCGTCGACGACGCCGCCGGCGAGGCCTACGACAAGGTTGCCAAACTCCTCGGCCTCGGCTATCCCGGAGGCCCATGGATCGACGCCCTCGCCCCGCACGGCAACCCACGTACCGTCCCGTTTAGTTTTGGCCAGATCAACTCACGTCTGCCACGCGCAGGCACGACGAATAAAAAAGCCCCACCCCGTACCGAAGGCCCGCACTTCGACTTCTCCTTCAGTGGGATCAAGACCGCCGTCCTTCGCTACGTCGAAACTCACCACATGCGCGAAAACGTCGAAGCCCGCCGTGCCGCCCTGGCCGCCAATCCGAGCCTCACACCAACATCCGAAGCCGCCATGCAGCTCTGCGATCAGCGGACCCTCGACCTCATCGCGTCCTTCCAGTATGCCGTCGTTGGCAACCTGCAGCGGCAGACCTTTGCCGCAGCAGAATCCCTTGGGGCGCGCAGCATTGTCGTCTCCGGCGGAGTTGCTGCCAACAGCGAACTTCGCCGACGCTTTCAGGCTGAAGCCGACCGCCGCGGCCTTCCTATCGCGTATCCCTCGCTTGCCCTCTCCACCGACAACGCCGCCATGATCGCCGCTGCCGCGTGGCCCAAATTCCTCGCCCACGACTTCGCCTCCGAAGACCTCGGCGCAACCCCGCAGCTGCGCCTGGGCCAGCCGTAAATCTGGCACCGACAAATTACCGTCATATATCAGCTAAAATCATCAGGGAACCTCAAGCGAGAGCAGTCTGCACCGCGCCACGCGCCCGGCTGCGGCAGGAACAGAGAGCACGTGGCAACCATCGAACTCTTCAACACCCTTGGCGGCAAGATCGAGACTCTCGCCCCGGTCGGCGCACCCGCGCTGCGTATGTACTGCTGCGGCCCCACGGTCTACGACTACGGCCACATCGGAAACTTCCGCACCTTTCTGCAAGTCGATGTGCTCCGCCGCGTACTCAAGCAGCAGGGCATCGCCGTCAACCACGTCATGAACGTCACCGACGTCGACGACAAGATCATCCGCAATGCTGCTGCCGCAGGCGTCCCCATCGCGCAATACACCGAAAAGTACGAGCGCGCTTTCTTCGAGGACCTCGACGCCCTCAACATCGAACATCCGGAGCACATCTCCCATGCCACCGGCTGCATTCCGGAGATGGTCGCGCTCATCGAAAAGCTCGCTGCAAGAGATATCGCCTATCAGGCTGAAGACGGTTCCTGGTACTTCCGCATCGCGCGCTTCCCCGAATACGGCAAGCTCTCCAGGAAAGACTTCAACGGCATCGAAGACGGCGCCCGCGTCGACGTCGACGAATATGAGAAAGATGCAGCCCGCGACTTCGCCCTCTGGAAGGCAGTGAAGCCGGGCGAGCAGTCCTGGGAGACATCTCTCGGCACCGGCCGGCCCGGCTGGCACATCGAGTGTTCCGCAATGGCGACAAAACTCCTCGGCGACAGCTTCGACCTCCATGCCGGTGGCGAAGACCTCATGTTCCCGCACCACGAAAACGAGATCGCCCAGTCGGAGTCCGCCAGTGGAAAGACCTTCGCCCGCCACTGGATGCACGTCCGCTTTCTGCTCGTCGAAGGCAGAAAGATGTCGAAGTCCGAAGGCAACTTCTACACCCTCCGCGACCTGCTCCTCAAAGGCTATCGCGCC
>DATAZC010000045.1:0-1576 GCA_036272255.1 Acidobacteriaceae bacterium
AACATTCTTCGAGGGTGTCGAGCGGCTCCTTCCGGGGCACTGGATGAAGGTGTCGGCCGCCGGCATCGAGATTCGCCGCTACTGGCATCCGCTTGATACCCGTCCTATCCGCTATGCACGGGACGCCGACTACATCGAGGACCTCCGCGAACGCTTCGATCGCGCGGTTTCCGCCCGGCTCTCTGGGGCGGACGCCATTGCCTCGCATCTGAGTGGAGGCCTGGACAGCTCGTCGGTCTCCGTCACCGCTGCGCGTCTGCTGGCGCAGCAGGGCCGGCGGCTTACCGCGTTCACTGCCGTGCCTGCGGCCGGTTATGACGGCTCGGCGCTGCATGGCCGCTTCGGCGACGAGAGTCCGATGGCCAGCGAGGTCGCTGCGCTCTATCCCAACATCGACCATGTGCTGGTAAACGCCGAGGGCCGTGACCTGCTGGCGTCGTCGCGTCGCGACGCACGTTTCGGTGGCGAGCCGACATTCAACCCGACAAACACGTTGTGGATCGACGCCATCCGCGATGCCGCGCGAAGCCGCGGGCTCAGCGTGCTGCTGCAGGGACCGGGCGGAAATCTCACCATCAGCTTCGACGGTCTCATCGGTTTGTCCGAACTCTTTCGCAGCGGACGTTGGGTGAAGCTTTTTCGCCTGACCCGCGCGTTGCGTGCCGGCGGCCACACCTCGTGGCGCGGGGCTGCATCGTGGGCTACCGGATGGCTCGTTCCGGAATGGCTGCGCCGTCTCTACCATCCAACCATGCGCGATTTCTCCCTGACCTACACTGCGGTGCGTCCGGAGGTTGCGGAAGAATACGGGCTTATGGAACAGGCTCAGGAGGAGTTCTTCGGAGTAGATAGCAGCACAGCATCCGTGCGTCGCAGCTTGTATGGGTTCTACGATCCCGGAGTCCACAATGCAGTCACCGCCGCCGGCTGGCAGATTGAACCACGCGACCCCACGTTGGACAAGCGCATCCTCGAATTCTGTTTTGGCATTCCGATCGAACAATATCTGGCTGGCGGTCAGGCCCGCTCCATCATTCGCCGTGCGATGGAGGGCCGTCTTCCCGCGTCTACCCTGCGCCGCACCACGCGCGGTCTGCAGGCCGCGGACTGGTATCTGACCGTGAACGCCGCGCGTCCGCAACTCCTGGCCGAACTGACGCGCATCGAGCGATCGCCGCTCGCCCGTCGCATCATAGACACGCCTCGGCTGCGCACGCTGCTCGATACATTTCCCGCCTCCGGCTATCACACCGCCGAGGTGAGCAATGCCTGGCATCTGGCGCTCACGCGCGGCATTGCCGCGGGCAGCTTCCTCGCCCAGCACGACCCAGATATGGACGCCCCCCAAATGCTGCAGGACAGGACGCCGCAGGATGAAGACGCAGTCGCGGCAACAGAAAAGCCCGGCGTAACGCCGGGCTCCTGAACTTACTCTGCGAAGCGGTTTACGCCGTAGTGGTTGCGCAATACTCGTTGAAGGCGCGCGCCAGTTCCTGGCCGATCAATTGCGCTGTTGCACCCTCGATCACGAAGCGCTGCATCAGATACACCAGCTTGCCGTCGCGCATGATCGCGA
>DATAZC010000046.1:0-14175 GCA_036272255.1 Acidobacteriaceae bacterium
TAGCCGAGCTGAGTGAAGATGTGGCCGATCGCTTCGCCGTCTTTCACGGTGGTTTCGGTCTCTACACGATGCTTGTGGCGCGCGTCAGGATCGTTGTTGGGCGGCAGACATTTGTGGGTGACGATCCAGCGGTCTCCGTACCTGCGCACGCGGAGGATGGTTTGTTGCGCGCGGAGCCGGCGGTCTGCGGTGTCGTAGAGGATATTGCGCTCGAAGGTGCGCGGCGTCTCTTCATGGAAACCGGCGCTCTGGAGGCGCTCGATGAGCGTGGCGGCCTCGGCGACGCGGAATTTGACTTCGACTTCAAGCATAAGAACAGCGTACAGCGTCCGGCGTTCAGCGTTCAGGACTGCGGGTTGGCGAACAGTGACGCCGTAGCATAGGTCGGGAGAGGGTCATATTGGTCACGCTGAGGCTGAAAGTCGATCCCGCGAATCTGGAGAGTGAGGGTTCGCGCGCTGCGATTGCGCGGGCTGCAGAAATTCTGTGCGGCGGCGGGACGGTCGCGTTTCCAACGGAAACGGTATATGGGTTGGGAGCGAATGCGCTGGACGCGGCCGCCGTGGCGAAGATTTTTACGGCGAAGGAGCGGCCCGGCTGGGATCCGCTGATCGTGCACATCGCAAATCGCTCGATGCTGACGACCGTGGCGGCAGAGGTGAGTCAGGATGCGCAGCGTTTGATGGAGGCGTTTTGGCCCGGACCCCTCACGCTCCTGCTGCCGAAGCATCCGCGTGTGCCGGCGGTAGTGACTGCGGGTTTGGCGCGGGTGGGGGTGCGCATGCCCGCGCATCCGGTAACGCGCGCTTTGCTGGAGGCGGCAGAGATTCCGGTGGCCGCGCCAAGCGCCAACCGATTCGGAAGAACGAGCCCAACGAGCGCCGATCATGTGGCGGAGGATCTGGATGGGCGGATCGACGCGATTCTGGATGGCGGCGCGACGACGCATGGCGTGGAGTCGACGGTCGTGGATGTAGGGGCGGAAGGGTGCGTAATTTTTCGGCCGGGAGTGATCACGCTGGAGCAGCTTCGCTACGTATCGCTGGGCGAGGTATGGCTACGCAGCGAACGGGACGAAACGGAGGCGGGGCGTGCGGCTCCCGCGCCGGGGATGGGCGAGCGGCACTATGCGCCAAGGGCGCGGGTGCATCTGGTCGAAACGGCCGGCTCGGCGCCCGAGATGCCGTTGATGGATGCGGTAAATCGACTGGAGGCGGCTGGCGAAGTTGTGGGGGTGATGGCGCCGGAAGGGTTCGAGGCGGCCCTGCAGCTGTTACGGAAGAAGAAATGGAACCCGCGCGGATCCGAGATGGGTTGCGACACGGTGCATGTCTTCGATTGGGGCTCGTGGAAAAAGCCAGAAGAGCTGGCGCAGAGGCTCTATGCCGGATTCCGATGGCTGGATAAGGGCGGGGTCACCGTAATTGTTTGCCCCATGCCCGAACCTGTGGGGATTGGAATGGCGGTGCGGGATCGGCTGCGCAGGGCTGGACGCGGGCAGGGATAGACAGGCAACAGCACGCGCTTCGAATCCACACAGAGTTCCGCGGCTTCCGCTCCTGGAACGTCTCAAAATCGAGACATGGGGCAACCGAACCTATCGGCGATCAGCGGGCAGCGTAGAGCTGCGTTTGGTTCTCGCCGGCCTTGTACAGATACTTGATGCTGGACTTATAGATCAGCATGCGCGCGCCGGATTCGCCGAAGCGCGGACCGCGAAAGGCGGATGAGGATGTGCAGCGCACTTTGATGGCGTTGCGGTCGTACCACTCGATGCAGCCTTCGATTTTTTCGCCGTCGTCGAGGACGAGAACCATGGGCGTCTGGGCCTGCACCTGCTTCTGCAGATAAAAGGCTTCGGCGTGGGAGGTTTCGTGGGGAGCAGACGTGCGCGTCGATGCGGAGCGAACATAAAGCGCTGGCTCTTCCTGACGCTGGAAGCGGCGCATGCGGCGCGCGCTGTCAGGCAGAGTGGGGCGAATGAGTTTACGAGGACCGATGACATCCAGGTCGACGGTGTTATTGGGAGGCGCCTGGGCAGGGGCCGGCGGCGGAACGGCGACGGGACCGGGTGCGGGGACTGCGACGGAAGCGAGTGCAGTCGCGGCGCGCTGTACGGAAGGCTTTACGGCTTGCGGACGCAACGTCCGCACTCCTGAGGCAGGCAACTGGGACATACCCATAATCCTTTGACGGACAAGCTGTGTTCATGGGATGCAGGAAACCGGGGCTGCGTCGCATGAGCATCAAAGCCGCTGTTGAAATGTTGAAGGGATCATACCTCGGATTCGATGTGGGAATCCAGGAGCGGATGGCAACAGAACGGAATCAGCGCTCTATCGACGACATCTGGGCGGCGAAACTATCAAGGGTGAGCGAGCGCAGCAGATTGCGGCGCATACCGGACTCAACCTGACGAAGTCCACGAGCGGCCGACTCGATCCAGTCATACGTTACGGAAGTAGCCATCGTGGCCAACTCCTTTTGTAAATCGATATTGCGGACCAGCTGCGGCGTCTCAGCCTTCAGAAGGAGCAGATCTTCCAGGAGTGACGAGGCCGCGCTGATGAGCGCTGCAGTTTTTTCCTGGCCTTCGGCCCCGGCTCGGTAGGTTTCGGTGACTTTGAAGAGGTCGGAAGCGTCCGTTTGGCCCATCGCGTTGCGCAGCAGGACGAGGGCATCGGCGCGGCTGGCAAGATAGGCGGGGAGATCGAAAGAGAGGGCGCGGCCGATGGCGCCCTCGGCGAGACGCGCAATGAGCGCGCGTTCCGCTGGGCGGGCATCCTTGCGGCGTTCGGCGACGATCTTCTCAATCTCGCCGGTCGAGATAGCGCCGAGACGGGCAATCTGCGCCCGGGACCGGATGGTGGGCAGAAGCTCGCCGGGGTTTTCCGCAAGCAGGATGATGGTGGCGTGGTCGGGCGGCTCTTCGAGAACCTTGAGGAGCGAGTTCGCCGCCTCTTTCATGAAAGAAGCCGCGGTAAAGATGGAGAAAGCCCGGCGCGCTTCCGCAGGGATGCGGTAGATTTCGCGTGTGAGCACGCGGACCTGGCCAATCTTGATGAGCAGCTGCGGCGGGTCGGGCGGAATGACAAGCACGTCGGGATGGGTCTGGATCAGGATGCGGGTCTCGCGCTTATCGGCGTCGCGCATGTCCTCGCGGGTGGCAATGGCTTCGTCGACGCGGGCATCGAGATCGAGCGCCTGGCCGATGCGGGTGCAGTTACTGCAGACACCGCAGAAGTCAGGCAGGCCATCGGCGGTCTGCGGGTCGAGGCAGTTGGCGGCCTGCGCGAGCATGATGGCCAGCGTGTATTTGCCGGCGCCGCGGGGGCCGGTAAGGATCAGCGAATGCGGAAGACGTCCGGCGGCGATGGCTTCGCGCAGGTGCCGGACGGTGGGCTCGTTGCCGATGAAGTCTTTGAACGACACGAGTATCAGGTTACAGGGTATGGGTGACCGGGAGCAGGTTACAGGTCACAGGAAAACCCCACCCTGCCGAAAGCGGGCAGAATGGGGTACCTGGATTCATCTCACACCACCGAGTTGCTGCGGATAACCTCTTTGTAAAAATCGTAAGAGAGCTTGGGCGTGCGCTTCTGCGTAGTGAAGTCGACGTAGGTAATGCCGAACCGCTTGCTGAAGCCAGAGTCCCACTCGTAGTTGTCGAGCAGACTCCACAGGAAATATCCGTGAACCGGAATTCCCTCCGCGACACCGCGCTGCAGCTGGGTGAGGTAGTTGCGCAGGTAGTTGACGCGGTCGGAGTCGAGGACGCGGCCATCGGGATGCTGAGGGTCTTTTTCGAGAATGTCGTTGGAGGAGTAGCCATTCTCGGTAATGTACATATGTTGGACGCCCCACAAACTGGAGACGAGCTTGGGAGTCCAGTAAAGCGCCTGCGGATTGAAGTAGAGCCATTCGGACGATGCGTGCGGATAGGTGCTGGGCCGGGGAACGGATTCGAAACCGGTGGGCGAGTCGGAAGGCACCACCTCCTGCGTGGTGTAGACGTTGATGCCGAGGAAGTCCAGCGGCGAAGCGATGATCTTCAGCTCGTCGGGCGTGAAGTGCGGCGCGTCGGCGCCCAGCGATTCGAGGTAGTGGTCGGTGTAGCGGCCTTCGAGAATCACGGTGATGTACTGCGCGTTGAATTCGCGGAGTGCGCTCTCCGCGGCGCGAATGTGAGCGGCATCTTCAATGGCAGGCATCGCGCCGGAAATGTCCTCCGCAAGACCAACCTGCACCGGGCGCGTAGCCGCCGCGCGAACGGCCTGAACGGCCAGGCCGTGCCCGAGGACGGCGTAATGGCGCGTCTGCATAAATTGCTGGCGGGGCAGGCGCACGTCCGGGGGCGAGTCGGAGCCCTGATAGCCGGCGTCGATGTAAGAGCCGAATTCGTTGATGGTCATCCACTGGCTGATGCGGTCCGAAAGCTGGCTGACGGTGTAGTGCGCGTAGTCCGCGAAGGCGCGCGGGATGTCGGGGTTGGTCCAGCCGCCCTTGTCCTGCAGAGCCTGGGGAAGATCCCAGTGGTAAAGAGTGCAGAAGGGCTCGATATTCGCAGCCAGCAGCGCGTCGGTGAGGCGCTTATAGAAATCGATGCCCTTGGGATTCGGTGTGCCGGTGCCGGTGGGGAAGATGCGCGGCCACGCGATGGAAAAGCGGAAGCCTTTGACACCGAGTCGCTGCATCGAGGCGATGTCTTCTTTGTAGCGATGGTAGAAGTCGTCGGTGACATCGGCCGTCTGGCCCTGAAAAGTTTTGCCGGGTGTATGGGAGTAGGTGTCCCAGACGGAAGGTCCGCGGCCGTCTTCGTGGACGGCGCCTTCCACCTGATAAGCGGCCGTGGCGGTGCCCCAGATGAAGTCCCGTGGGAAGCTGCGCGCGGACGAGGCGGAGACGGCAGGAAGGTTTTGTGCGGCGGCGCCAGCGAGCGGAGAGAGAGCAGGAGCGGCGGCCAGGGTGGCGGCGGATTTCAAAAAGGTGCGGCGTTGCATCGGTACCTCGTGGGAAAAGCGTTCGGCGTACTGCGATCGGCATTCAGGAAAAGCCGTCGTTCCGTAATCTGCGCGCGGAAGGAAAGGGAGTGGGTGCCAATCGGCATTCAGCCTACCAGCTAAAACGTTTGATTGGGAAGCGCAATCGTTAGCGCTCCTTATTATTCAGGCAGCCGCTTTTGGCCCGTGATGGTAAAGTGGGCGTTCTGGCTCGACGTTGAATCGCCGGGTTGGGTGCTCCCGATGGACACGCTGTAGTCGCCGGGCAGGATGACGCGGTTGCCCTTCTCGTCGACCTGGGCGACGGATCGGGGGTCGATGGTCAGGCCCACGTGGGCGGAGCCGCCTGCATCGAGATGGACCCGCTTAAAGGCGGCGAGTTCGTGGCGCGGTGTTTCGAATCCTCTGGGTTGGGTCAGATAGAGTTCGACCACTTCGTCGCCCGCGACGGAACCGGTGTTGCGGACCTCCGCTTCAACCCGGATGGGATCGCCGGCCTGAACTTCGTGGGGAACCTCGAGATCTCTGTACTCGAAGGTCGTATAGCTCAGTCCGTATCCAAAACCGTAAAGCGGCTTGCCGTCGAAGTAGCGGTAGGTGCGGCCCTTCATCGCGTAATTGGCGAAGGGCGGGAGCTGCGAGTCCGCCGCGTAGAAGGTGAGGGGCAGGCGTCCCGCGGGATTGTTGTCGCCGGCCAGGGTTTCTGCGATGGCGGTACCGCCTTCCTCGCCAGGATACCAGGCTTCGAGGATCGCGTTGGCGTGTTGCTGTGCCCAGTTCACGGCGAGAGCCGAGCCATTCTGCAGAACAACGATGAGCGGCTTGCCCGTCGCGGCAACCGCTTTCAACAAATCCTCCTGCACGGCGGGTAGATTGATCGAGGTGCGGTCGCCACCCTTGAATCCTTCGAGCTGGATGGGCATCTCTTCGCCTTCCAGATTCGGAGAAAGGCCGACGCAGGCAATGATTACGTCGGATCTCTGCGCGGCCTGGACGGCCTGATCGCGAAGGGATGCGGCCGGCGGAATCCAGGTAAGATCGATGCCGGCTGAGCCGGTGCCGTGCAGGTACTCAAGGCGGATCGCGTGGGAGCCGGCGTCCGCGAAGTGCATTGACGCGTCGTAGACCGCGCCGCGCTCGGCCTGCATCTGCGCGGAGCTGGCGACGATGAGCTTGTCGTCGAGGTAGAGGCGAAAGCCCTCGGAATTTTCGCAGGCATAGCAGTAATTGATGCGTACGCCAATTTTGTAATCGCCGGGCGCCGGCGGGGTAAAACGGCCCGTCCAGCGGACCGAGTAGTTGTTGCGCTGAAGGCCTTCGACGGGGATGACCTTATCCCAGTTGAAATTGATGTTGCGGTCGGTGCGGGTGAGAACAGGAGCGCCGCTGAGGTCGGGCGTGGAGAAGTATTCGCCCGTAAGCCCGTCCCCGGACCCCGATGCCGGATGCAGCGCAGTGTGCTCGATGGGGATGGCGTAACCCTCGACGAGGGACGAGCCCTGGGCATAGTGCACGTGCGCGGAGGAAAAGCGCTTCTCGATGCCGTTGAGTGGGTAGACCGGGTTGGGTGGTGGCCCGTTGTAGTTGCCCTGCAAAGACTGGACGTATTCCGCAGTGGGACCAACGACGGCGATGTTCGCGATGCCGGATTGCAGCGGCAGGGCGTGGTCCTGATTTTTGAGCAGCACCATGGATTCGAGGGCGGCCTGCAGGGAGAGCTGGCGGTGCTGGGGCGAGTTGACTTCGCTGAAGGGGATCTGGCCGTAGGCAAAGCTCGAGAGCGGATCGAACATGCCCAGCGCGAAGCGTGCGCGATAGAGGCGGTGAAGGGCGTTGTTGATTTCCGCTTCGGTGATCAGACCCTGGTGGACCGCGTCGACGAGAGCAGGGAAGGCCTGACCCGGTCCGTAGCCGCATTCGAGATCGGTGCCGGCTTTCACGGAAACGGCCGCGGCGTGCGCCATGTCGGGCGCGTAATGGTGTCCGGTGTTGACGTCGGCAACGGCGGCGCAGTCGGAGACAACATAGCCATCGAAATGCCAGGCATCGCGCAGGTGACCGCGCAGGAGCATGGTGTTGGCGCACGCCGGGGCTCCATCGATGGCGTTGTAGGCGCACATCACCGATTGCGCGTGGCCCTCGGTGACAGCGGCGCGAAAGGCAGGCAGGTAGGTGTCTTCGAGGTCGTGTGCCGAGACGTCAACGTTGTCCTGGTGGCGGGTGGGCTCGGGTCCGCTATGCACGGCGAAGTGCTTCGGCGTGGAGACGACGCGTGGATGATGCGGATCGTCGCCCTGCATTCCAGTAACGAAGGCGACGGCCATGCGGCCGGTCAGGAAGGGATCTTCACCATAGGTTTCCTGGCCGCGTCCCCAGCGTGGATCGCGAAAGATATTGATGTTGGGCGCCCAGAAGGTGAGGCCGAAGAACTGCTCATGCTGCCCATTGCGAATGCCTTCGTCGTACTTGGCGCGGGCTTCAGTGGAGATGGTCTGGCCCATGGTGTGGACCAGTTGGTCGTCCCAGGTGGCGGCCATGCCGATGACCTGAGGAAAATTGGTGGCGTATCCAGCGAAAGCGACGCCGTGCAGTCCCTCATTCCACCAGTCATATTGAGGGACGCCAAGGCGCGGGATGGCGGGGGCGTGATCGCGCATCTGCTGGACTTTTTCTTCAAGCGTCATCTGCGAGAGAAGAGCGTCAACGCGCTGATCGATGGGCAGCGAAGTGTTGAGCCAGGTTTGTTGAGACGCGGAGGATTGCTGGGCCGGAGCCGGAACCGCAACCAAAGCAGGGATAGCAAGGCCGGCCAGGAAAACAAACGCGCGCGTGCGAAGGCGAATCATGGGTGTTAGGCCTCCCCGGAAAACGTTCTCTGAGCGAAGCGACAGTATAGGCCCGGACGCGGGGCAGGGAGCAGGGCACTGGGAGCAGGAGCGGATCGGCCATTTTGTAATTCGCTTTCGCATTGGTGCGCGGGTGTGGATACTGGCAGGAAACCCTGAGGAGGATGGAGTCTGACCACATCGCCGACCGCTGCTGTTTTAGGGAAAGTCGGACTGCCTGCGCCGGTGCGCGAACTGGCGGGGCGGTCCTGGGACGTCATTATTGTCGGAGCTGGACACAATGGGCTGGCCTGCGCCGCGTATCTGGCGCGGGCGGGCAAACGTGTGCTGGTGCTCGAAAGCCGGGAGCGCGTTGGCGGAGCGTGCACGATTGAGGAGCCGTTTCCTGAATCGCATCCGGACGTGCGGATGTCACCGTGCGCGTATCTCGCGGGCTTGCTGCATCCGCGGGTGGTCGAGGAACTGGGACTCCCGGCGCGGGGATTCCACTGGACGCCTGCGGTGAATGGGCTGTTTGTCCCGTTCCTCGACGGATCGAGCATCCAGCTATGGGATGACGATGAGCGGTGCGAAGCGGAGGTGCGGCGATTTGCGCCTCGCGATGTGGAGGGATGGAAGGCGATGAATGCAACGCTGACGCGGCTGCGGGATAAGCTGCGTCCGGCGGGAGATGCCGATACCTGGATTGGAGACGCGCCAACGCCGGAAGAGATCGACGAGCGTCTCGCCGGGGATGAAGAGGCGCGCAAGCTGCTTTACGAGTGGTCGATGGCGGAATTCGTCGAGCACTATTTGCAGGAGGAACGGTTACAAATTGCGTATCTCGGGCAGGGCGTGATTGGCACGAACGCGAGTCCGTTCGATCAGGGGACGGCGTCGATCCGGTTCCATCATGCGTCGGGGCGGCTGGGCGGGATGCCCGGGATGTGGGGGTACGTCCGCGGCGGCATGGGGATGGTGTCGTTTTATTTCTGCGATGCAGCGCGCGAGGCCGGTGCGGTGGTCGCGTCAGGCGTGGGTGTCGCGGAAATTTTGCCCGGGGAAGGTGTGCTGCTCGAGAACGGGGAGAAGCTTGCGGCGCGTGTGGTGGTTTCGAATGCGGATCCTCGCGTGACGCTGCGCTTGCTCGGCGGGGCCGCGGATGCAGCATGGAAGGCGCGGGTGGAAGGGGTTCCCATTGAAGGCTGCACGGTAAAGCTGAACGTGCTGCTGCGGGAGCTGCCCAACTTCAAAGCGCGACCGGGACTCGATGAGCCTCACCACTATGGACAGATCAACGCGCCGCTGACGAAAGCAGAGTGGAAGGCCGGGTTTGCAGCGGCGAAGCGGGGCGAGCTGCCGGAGGCACTGTGGTGCGAGCTGTACTTCCAGAGCGTGCACGATCGCAGCGTGGTGCCGGAAGGGCTGCATACGATGAGCGTGTTCGCCCAGTACGTGCCGTACAAATTTGCGCAAGGTAGCTGGGACAAGCGGCGTGACGAAGTGCGGCAACTGGTACTCGGATCGCTGGGACGATTCTGCTCGAACCTCGCCACCGCGGTAGCGGAGGCCCAGGTGTTGGGGCCCCCCGACATCGAGGAGAAAGTAGGCCTGACCGGCGGACACATTTTCCAGGGTGAGTGTTTGCCGCCGTACATGGGTGCGCGACGCCTGACGCCGCGCACGCCGATGGAGGGCGTGTATTTGTGCGGCGCGTGCACCCATCCGGGAGGCAGCGTGATTGGCGTAAACGGGCGCAACGCCGCCATGGCGGTGCTGAAGGATTGGGAAAGCGGCGGGCATGCCTGAGTCGCGGGTTGTGGCAGGAGCTGGAGCAGCTTCGCAACCGCGATTGAAAAAGGCGCTGCGCTTTCGCGATCTCGCGGCGTTCTATGTGGCAACCGGGCTCAGCGTGCGCTGGGTGGCGACCGCGGCAGCAGCGGGACCGGGATCGCTCGCGGTTTGGGTCTTCGCTCTGACCGGATTCTTTTTGCCGCTCGCAGCCAGCGTAATGGAGCTCTCCTCGCGCTATCCGCAGGAGGGCGGGCTGTATGTCTGGACGCGCGAGGCCTTCGGCGACTTCTCCGGCTTCATGAGCTCCTGGATGTACTGGATGTCGAACCTGCCGTACTTTGCTTCCTTCTTATACTTCGGGGCCGGGTCGTTTCTGTTTGTCGCAGGCGTGCGAGGCCACGCATGGTCGGCGAGTCCAACGTACTTCATGAGCTTCGCGGTGCTCTGGCTGGCGATCATCACCGTACTGAATATCGTCGGGCTCGAAGAAGGGAAGTGGCTCAGCAACATCGGGTCGGTGGGGGGCTGGCTCCCGATTGCGATTCTCGTGGTGCTGGCTTTCCTGTCCGCACGGCGGTTCGGAGTGGCAACGCATTTCAACGCCGCGACGATGGCGCCGCACTTATCGCTCAAAAATGCGGTGTTCTGGTCGACCATCTTCTTCGCGTTCGCGGGCTGCGAGAGCGGATCGTTCATGGGCGAGGAAATCGAGAATCCTCGCCGGACGATCCCGTGGGCCCTGCTGGTGGGCGGCACGGTGATGACGCTGGGATATTTTTCAGGAACCGCCGCGCTGCTGACGGCGCTGCCGCCGGATGCGGTGTCGGGTGTGGACGGATTCATGCGCGGCATGGCCGTGTTGTGCGGCCGCCTCCATCTCGGATGGATGGTTGCGCTGATGGCCGGACTGATGGCGCTGAATGCGATCGGGGGAACAGCGTCGTTTCTGTCGTCGACGTCGCGGTTGCCCTTCGTTGCCGGGGTCGATCGCTATTTGCCGCCGGTGTTCGGGAGTGTGCACCCGCGGTTTCGTACGCCGTGGGTCGCGATTGGAGTTTACGGAATAGCCGGGATGGTGGTGGCGGCGCTCGGGCAGGCAGGAACGACAGTGCGCGGAGCCTACGACGTGCTGGTGAGCATGGGGATTATCAATTACTTCATCCCTTATCTGTTTTTGTTTGCGGCGATGGCGCGGTTACAGGCACGCAAAGCTGGGCCGGAGGTCCGACGTGTTCCCGGCGGCCGCCCGGTTGCCATCGGGCTCGCTGTGTTGGGATTTGTATCAACGGCGATGACGATTGTCTTGTCGGTGATTCCGGCGGATGAGGAACCGAATAAGCCGCTGGCAGTCGCGAAAGTGCTGGTGTCCACCACGGTGCTGATTGTGGGCGGATGGATCCTGTTTGCGATTGGGAGCAGGAAGCGAAAGCAACTGTCGGCGGTCAGCGATCAGCGTTCGGAAGAACCCGCATAATTGCAGGTCTTCAACCAGGCTCAGGCGGACGCCCCTTTTTCTTTTTCGATGCGCTCGTGAAGCATCTTTTTGGCGCGCTCCAGTTCTCTCCTGCGCGTGGCGCTCAGGCCTTTGCCCGCGCGGTTGATAAAGTACGTCAGCATCCGCATACCGGAGGCAGGCCCTTTAGGAGAAACCTTCCTCGACGCGAGCGAGCGCGCAATGACCGCGGCGCTTTTGGTGAAGAGCTCTGTCGGCGGATGGGTCGAATCAGTGGTGACGGTTTTCACCCAGCGCTTACCGGTGGCTCGATGCGCGGACTTCTTCGCGGGCGCCGATCGTTTCTTTGCCGCCATCAGTGTCTCTTGAAGTACTGGACCGCGCGCTCATGCTGCTCGGCTTTTTCCCTGGATGAAAATGTGCCGAGGTTGCGGCGCTTGCCGGTGGAGGCGTCCTTCTTGCGGGAGTAGAGGCGAAATTCCCCGGACTTCAGTTTGCGAATCATAGAGAAAAAGATGCGGCGAAGACGGCGTTCAGTTGTCAGCGTTCTGCGTTCAGACGCCGATGATCTCGCCTTCTTCGTCGACGTCAATTTCCTCGGCGCGAGAAATTTTCGGCAACCCAGGCATCAGCATCATGTTGCCGGCAATGGTGACGAGAAATCCGGCGCCCGCGGAGAGCGAAACATCGTTGATGTGGAGCGTCCAGCCAGTGGGCGCGCCGAGCAGCTTTGGATTGTCGGAGAAAGAGTATTGTGTCTTCGCGACGCAGATAGGCAGCCCGTCGTAGCCCCAGTCGGTGAACTGGCGAAGTTTGTTGCGCGCGGCGTCGGAGAGGGAAACACCGTCGGCGCCGTAGATTTGGGTTGCGACTTTGTTCAGCTTTTCTTCGTAAGAATCGGAAAGCGCGTAGATAGAGTGAGCCGTCGCGCCCGGGTTGCGATCGATCAGATCGACCACCGCGCGAGCCAGCATCTCCGATCCCTCGCCGCCTTTGGTGAAGGGCTCGGTGAGGGCACTGGGGATTCCCAGTTGCGTGCAGAAGGCGCGTAGCTGGTCGAGTTCTTCGGCGGTGTCGTGGGGAAAGCGATTGATGGCGATCAGGGTGGGCAGTCCGAAACGCTGCAGGCTCTGGGCATGGCGCTGGAGATTGGGGAATCCTTTCGCGAGGTCGCCCTCGCCCTGATTGCGCAGGCTCTGGACAGTGGTAACGAGGATGGCGGCCGACGGGCTCACGCCGGAGATCCCCATCACGATGTCGAGGTATTTCTCCCCGCCCAGGTCAGCCGCGAAGCCGGCCTCGTTCACGACGTACTCAGCGAGGCGGAGGCCCATTTGTTGCGAGATGAGGCTGCTGGTGCCGTGCGCGATGTTGCCGAAGGGCCCGGCATGCACGAGCGCGGGCGTGCCTTCCGTGGTCTGCACGAGGTTGGGGAGCAGAGCGTCAGCGAGCAGAGCCATCATGGCGCCGGTGGCGTGCAGATCGTCAGCGCGCACCGGTTTTCCGTCGCGGGTGCGGCCGACGACGATGGCGGCGAGACGGCGGCGGAGGTCCACGCTGTTTTTGGCGAGCGCCAGGATGGCCATGACCTCAGAAGCCGCAGTGATGACAAAGCCCGCACGCCGGTTGGCGCCCTGGCGCTTCCCGTCGACGTCGACGACGACCGTACGAAGGGCGCGGTCGTTCATGTCCATGGCGCGCGGCCACCAGATGCCGGTGGGATCGAGATTGAGCTCGTTGCCGTGGAAGAGATGCGCATCGATCAGGGCGGCCAGCAGGTTGTGCGCCGAGGTGATCGCGTGAAAATCGCCGGTGAAATGCAGGTTCACCTTCTGGCTGGGCTCGATCTGAGAGCGGCCGCCGCCCGCAGCGCCGCCTTTCATTCCGAAGACCGGGCCAAGCGAGGGCTCCCGGGAGGTGATGACGGCTTTCTTGCCGATACGCTCCAGCCCCTGAACGAGGCCGATGGAGGTGACGGTTTTGCCTTCGCCCGCAGTCGTGGGTGTGATTGCGGTGACGAGGATCAGCTTGCCGCGCGGCGGGCGAGCCGGGTCCGTCAGCAGATCGAGATGAAGCTTGGCGTACCAGGGACCGAGCTGGTCGTAGTCCTCCTCGCGCAGGCCCAGTTTGCGGGCAATGGCGGAAATCGGAAGAAGAGAGCGCTTTGCGGCGGGAACTTCAGAAAGGTGGGTCACCGGATATTTTCGCAGAGGAGGAGGTTGCCAGGGATGTGATGGCCCTCACGCAGATGGGCTCTCCGGCGAAGATTTCAGCAGCCATGGGTGTCGCGGTGTTACTGCAGCTGGCGATGCGATTCCACCAGTTCTGCACGGGTTTCGTCACACAGATTTTTGGCGTCGAGAAATGCCTCATGATCCTGACCGATGAGGATGAGCAGCCGGGACGTCTCGCTGGAGAGCCGGGTGGTTAGAAACCATCCGTTTTCTTCCAGGTCTCTGCGGGTGGAACAGTAGTGGCCGCGGAAATCCATGCTGGTCCCTCCCGTCAAGAGGAGCCAGCGCCGGGTGGGCGGATAACGGCTCTTGATGAATCGCAACTCGATGATAGCGCGCCCGGCTGGGAAGTGTTTGGCGCGTAGTGCGTGATGGGAGGAAGGACACGGTGCGTGCCTCGTCGAAGGGTGATCGCCGGCTCGTATTGGCATGGACCCTACACTCCAGGGGGATAGCGGATGTCCCCATCGAGCCATTGTTTAGGCCGGGGAAACAGGGCAAGATTCGGCGTATGGCATTCGCAGAAGGGCAACTGGTTCGTGTAAAAGGCGGGCAGGCGAGCGGCGTAGTAGCACGGAAACTCGCGTATCTGCAGGACATGTATGTAGTTCACCTGGACGGGAACCAGACGCCGGCGAAGAAGCTAGCGCACGAGTCGGACCTGGAATTGCTGTTACAGGCCAACGAGCGGCGCAGCGCGTAAGGGCGGCTGGCCAATGGGGCCGCTGAGCTAGTGTAGTGTCTCATTAATAGAATCATTTATGAATCGAGTCTTCTCTTATGATGAGGAGACCTGGATATGCGTGTAGCGGAGCCTGTTGTTCTGAGTGAAGAGGTCCGGCGGAAGCTGGAGCAGCATTCGCGCGGGC
>DATAZC010000047.1:0-2790 GCA_036272255.1 Acidobacteriaceae bacterium
GCCTTATTGCGGCAGTTTGGTCTACGGCAGCTTGGTCTGGATGAGTGCTTCGATCCGGTTCCACACCCGGGGATCGTTCTCGATCTCGATGTGCTCCTTCATGAACGCGCGTGCGAACCAGGGGTAGCCGGCGCAGGAGACGGGATGATCTTTGTAGGCGGACTCGAAGTTGCCGAGGATGGTGGTCCGCTGCGGGTCCATCGCCTCGATGACCGGCCGGCCGTGCAGCAGGCCCTCGGACTGATAGAAGTTGACGGCTTCGCGGACATTGGGCGGAATACGCCCGTCATGCTGGTGCCACTTTTGCACGCTGTCCACCTGAATCGTCAGCAGCACCGGAATGTCGAGATGGTTCAGCCGGCGGGCCAGGGCGACGGTCTGCGAAGCGCCCCAGCTATGGCCATAGATGACGATGCGGGCGGCGCTTTTCTCGTTGGCGCTGAGGCAGCCGTTCTTGTCCTTGTCCAGTAGCTGGAGCACGTTGGCAAGGGCGGCGTCGCCGTCGCGATTGGCAAAGACCGCAGCATGCAGCGCGAGCGGATAGCGTTGTTCGAGATCCTTCGCCATGCTGGCTTCCCGGTGAACGAAGTTGTCCGCCTGGACATTGCCTCCCATGAAGCCGATGACGATCAGCTTGCGGAGCGCCAGGGACGGAGTGCTGGCTGCCGCCGGGCTGGGTATGGAGTTCGCGCGGCTGGCCGCGGTACCCATATACGACAAGGCTGCACGCGCGACCGCCGGGGATGCAAGCGGGCTCTTTTGCGGGCAGGTGGTCAGCGTCGGAGCGGCTTGGGCCGCGGTGCACAGCAAAACCGCCAACAGCAGTGCGGGCGATCGAGCGCAAAGGACGTTGCGGAGAAGGGCATTGCGGAGAAGGATGCGAAGGATTCCCCGGATGCCGCGGCTGGTCCGTGACGAGGATGCGCGTGGCGAGGATGCACCGGAAGCGTCTGTGGCTGTGCGGGCGGCTATGCGGGCCGGGAGATCGCTGGCGGTGTACATCAGGTCTCTCTGTGGGACGAAGCGGAACCGCTTCGGTCACCGCGCCTCCATCATTGCACCGGATTGCATTGGGAGATAGCGTTTGTCGGCGGATTTCTTCGGGATTTGCCGAGAGCCTGCCGTTGGGCCATTTTATTTTGGAAAGCTGCGCATGCCGCGTTTTGGGTGCAAGTGCGAGTAAAAGCGTGGACGGTGCGCGCTTTCAGTCCTCTCTGGATACATCTCAGTGGGCAGCAGGCTGAGGAGCAGTCTGCGAGACGGATGCGGAAACAGCATTGGCGCACGGATGGGGAACGCATTGAGGCGCATCGGGAATTTTTTGCGCAATTGATTGCCCGGCGCGCCGGCGTTGCCCCGGACGGTGCGCTCGCGGAAGCCTTTCGCTCGACGCCGCGGGAGCGATTTGTGGGCGGCCCTCCGTGGCGGATTTTGACAAGCCATGGTTTCGTCGAGGCACCCGCGAACGATCCGGCGTTTCTCTATCAGGACGTCGTGGTGTCGCTGGAAGTGGGCGGGCTGAATCACGGAGAGCCATCGCTGCATGCGATGTGCATCGCCACGCTGGGGCCAATGAAGGGCGACAGGATTGTGCACGTGGGGGCAGGCACGGGCTACTACACGACGATTCTGGCGAAGCTGGTGGGCGAGCAGGGTTTGGTGGACGCCTATGAGATTGAGCCGAGGCTGCTGCGGCGTGCGGCGGAGAACCTTGCGCAGTTGCCGCAGGTGACGTTGCATGCGCGGAGCGGAGCGGTGGGGCCGCTGCCGGAGTGCGATGTGCTCTATGTGAATGCCGGTGCGACCGCGCCGCTGGCAGTATGGCTCGATGCGCTGAAGGTGGAAGGGCGGCTGCTGTTTCCGTTGACCTCCGGTGACGGCACCGGTGCGATGCTGTTGATCACGCGGATGGATGGCGAGGCGTACGGGGCGCGATTTCTATTTCCGGCGCAGTTCGTCGACTGCGCGGGCGCGCGAGACGCCACCGGGGAACGGCGGCTGGCAGAGCTCTTTCGTAACCGCAACTGGAACAAGGTGAAATCGCTGCATCGCAACGATGCGCCGGGGAAGAGCTGCTGGCTGGCGGGCGAGGGCTGGTGGCTGTCTACGGGCGCGCCGTAGACCTTTGCGATTACAGCCGCACGATGGGAATGAGACGGGAGCTGGCGACCACATCGGCGTGGCACGCCTTCGCAGGGCGGGCGGCGCGTTTGTGAGGATAGCAAAATTCTAGCGGCCGGCGTTTGCCTGCATGGCGGATAAGAAGATGTCGACGGCGAAGTTGACCCAGGATTTGCGCTGCGCCTGCGTTTTGACGGCCTGAGGCTCGAGGCCGAGCGAGGCGCGAAGGCTGGTGGCGCTGATGATCATGGCGAGCAGAATTTCGACCGCCTGCTCCGGATCGCCGCATTGGATGTTGCCGAGTTTCTGCTGCGCGCGGAGGTAGTTCGCCAGCATCGCGCGCGTTCTGCCCGGGCCGCGTTCCCAGAAGATCTCACCTAGTTCCGGGAACTCCACGCATTCTGCAGTCACAACGCGGTGAACGCCGCGGGCGTCCTCCGAGACGATCAGTTCGAGCAGCTCTGACCCGTAGTGAACGAGCGTGTCGCGCAGGCCGCGGCCTTCGCCGAGCGGCCCGACGGCGTCAAAAAGACGCGAGGCCTTGCGCTCCACCAGCCCGGCGAAGAGCGCCGCCTTGCTGGGATAGCGAGTGTAGAGCGTCTGCTTGGAAGCGCCGGCGCGGCGGGCGATTTCGCTCATGCTGGCGCCCTTGAATCCCTGTTCCAGGAA
>DATAZC010000048.1:0-1694 GCA_036272255.1 Acidobacteriaceae bacterium
CAGCAGATTCCGTGGCGGCGCGATGACGTGGATATGTTTGCCTTCCACATCGATGTGCCCGCTGGTGTGACCGAGCTGAAGATCAAGCTGGACTTTCTGGCGACGGCTTCGCCCAGCGGATTTTCCTCCGGCGCCTCGACCAGCGCGAGCCTGGCGATGCTGAGCTGGAACACGGTGGTGTTGTATCCCGATGGCGCAAAGGCGAGCGATGTGATGGTGACGCCCGAAGCGAAGATCCCGCAGGGCTGGCGGTATGGGACGGCGCTGACAAAGACAAACAGCGACTCCTACGACCTGAAGTTCGATACGGTTTCGCTGGAGCAGCTTGTCGATTCGCCGCTGCTGACAGGGCGCTACTTCCGCGAGTGGCCGCTGGCGCCAGAGGTGACGCCGAAGCATTATCTGGATGTCGCGGCGGATGGGCCGGAGGATCTGGAGATCAAGCCGGATCTGCTGGCCGGCTTCAACAACCTGGTGCGCGAGACCGGGGCGCTCTACAAGTCACGCCACTACAACAGCTACCATTTCCTGCTGACGGCTAGCGATCAGGTGGCGCACTTCGGACTGGAGCATCATCAGTCGAGCGATGATCGTATTCCCGAAAAGAGCTTCCTCGATCCGAGTCTCTCGTTGTTGATCGGGGGCCTGCTGCCGCACGAGTTCACGCATTCATGGAACGGCAAATATCGCCGTCCCGCCGGGCTCGCCACGCCGAATTACCAGGTGCCGATGAAGGGCAACCTGCTGTGGGTCTATGAAGGGCTGACGGAGTATCTGGGAGATGTGCTGACGGCGCGGTCGGGCATCTGGACGCCGGAGCAGTATCGCGATGCGCTGGCGCTCTCTGCGGCGACGCTGGATTATCGGCCGGGCCGCACCTGGCGTGACCTGAGCGATACTGCCGTGGCGGCGCAAATTCTGTACGACGCGGGCGATGGCTGGGATAACTGGCGGCGCAACGTGGACTATTACCCCGAAGGCGAGCTGGTCTGGTTGGAGGTGGACACGATGATTCGTAAACAGACCAACGGGAAGAAGAGCCTGAATGACTTCTGCGCGCGTTTCTATAATCCAAGCAGCGATCTCGCGCCGCGCGGGCTTGGCGACGATACCGCGCCCAAGGTCGTTCCGTACACCTTTGACGACATCGTGGAGAACCTGAACGCGGTGACGCCGTATGACTGGGCCAGCTTCCTGCACGAGCGGCTGACGACGAAGCAGGACCATGCGCCCCTGGGCGGCATCACGAATGGCGGCTGGCGGCTCGCTTACAGCGACAAAGAGACACCCTACGTGACGGCAGACGAGCATGGTGGCGTGAACGCGTGGTGGTCGCTGGGATTGAAGATCGGCGATGGCGGCAAGGTGAGCGATGTGCTGGTGGGCTCGCTGGCAGACAAGGCGGGATTTGGGCCGGATATGCAGATCGTCGCGGTGAATGGCCGCGCCTACCAGGATGAGCTGTTGAAGAATGCGATCGACGACGCGAAGGAGGGTCCGAATCAGCAGAACAAGGGACCGATTGAGTTCATCGTCTCGAACACGTCGTACTACAAGGTGCTGAAGATCGACTACCACAGCGGGCAGCGGTATCCGTATCTGGAGCGGGTGAAGGGTGAGAAGGATGTGCTGGAGGAGATTTTGAAGCCTTTGGCTCCGGTGAAGAAATGACGAATGTTAAGAGTCCATTGCGG
>DATAZC010000049.1:0-4115 GCA_036272255.1 Acidobacteriaceae bacterium
ATGTGTTCTCGGTGGGCATTCTGGAAGCGGACCGGCCAGTCGACTTCGAGCAGGGTATGTACGCCTCGGAGTTCCAGAAGATTTCTGTCTCCGTCTACAACAGCAAGAACGGGCAGCGCCTTTATGCAACATCCCCGCTCAGTGGTTCGGTCGACTGGCAGAGCTTCGCGCTGAGCGAAGAAGGCGATCGCCTCGCCATCCTCAGCGGAGACGACATCTCCCTCTACAAAACGGGGATGGCGAAAACAGGAGCCGCCCCGCAAACCGCCAGCACCCACTCCTCTGACCGCTGACGCCTGCCTTCCCCTCAACAGTGGGTCAGTTGTCGTAAGCGGGAGTACATCTTCGTAAGAAGCCATTCACCTCACCCGAAAATCCGAATGTGAGCGTCCAGAGGAAGCGAACCCAGCGGCCCGCGCCGAAGGCGCTTGTGCCCGGACGGCCAGTCCCGCTTGTGCCCGGACGGCCGGTCCCGCTTGTGCCCGGACGGCCGGTCCCTGTTATGCTGGCCAGTTTCCACGAGTCCTTCTGATCTATGTCCACTCCCGACAAACCGTCGCCGCCGCCGCAGACCCCCGATTTGAACAACACGATCCTCAACACCACGCTCGCCTCCAAACTCGACCCCAAAGCCAAACGTCAGCAGGCCAATGCAGCGGGAATGCTCGCACTACTCGCCGCGCTCCGTCAGCAGGAGGTCGCCATCCGCGAAGGCGGCGGCGCCAAAGCCATCGACGCACAGCACGCCAAGCAGCGCCTCACCGCACGCGAGCGCATCGCAATCCTCCTCGATCCAGGTACGGAGCTCTTCGAGTTAGGTGCGTACGCGGGGTTTGACATGTATGCCGAGTGGGGTGGCGCCCCCGCCGGCGGCGTCGTCTGCGGACTCGGCCGCGTCGCCGGACGCCTCTGCATGATCGTCGCCAACGACGCCACCGTGAAGGCAGGCGCGTTCTTTCCCATAACCGCGAAGAAGGTCCTCCGCGCGCAGCACATCGCGATGGAGAACCATCTCCCCACCCTCTATCTGGTCGACTCCTCCGGCATCTTCCTGCCGCTGCAGGAAGACGTCTTCCCCGACCAGGATGACTTCGGCCGCATCTTCCGCAACAACGCGCGCATGTCTGCCATGGGTATCCCGCAGATCACCGCCATCATGGGCATGTGCGTCGCCGGCGGAGCCTATCTGCCCGTCATGACCGATCACATCCTCATGACCGAAGGCAGCGGCCTCTTTCTCGCCGGCCCCGCGCTGGTCGAAGCCGCCATCGGCCAGCGATACTCCGCCGAAGAACTCGGCGGCGCCACCATGCACGCCGAAATCTCCGGCACCGTCGATTTCAAGGAGCCCAACGATCACCTCTGCCTCGCCCGCCTGCGCTCGCTCGTCGGCAAGCTCGGCCATCCCGCGCGCGCGCCCTTCGACCGCGCCGCCTTCGATCCGCAAAAAGACGCGCCGAAGTATTCCGCGGACGATCTCTACTCCTTGCTCGATCCCGATCCCGCACGCGCTTCCACCAACACCTACGACACGCACGAGCTCATCGCGCGCCTGGTCGATCGCTCCGAGTTCGACGAATACAAGCCCGACTACGGCCGCACCGTCCTCTGCGGCTACGCGCGCATCGGTGGATATGCCATCGGCATCGTCGCCAACCAGAAGCAGCACCAGCCGCACACCAGCCACACCGGCGAGAAGCGCGTCGAATTCGGCGGCGTCATCTACGCCGAAAGCGCCGACAAGGCCGCGCGCTTCATCCTCGACTGCAACCAGAACCTCATCCCGCTGGTCTTTATTCATGATGTGAACGGCTTCATGGTCGGTCGCGATGCCGAATGGACCGGCATCATCCGCTCCGGCGCCAAGATGGTCGCCGCCGTCTCCAACTCCACCGTGCCCAAGATCACCGTGATCGTCGGCGGCTCCTTCGGCGCGGGCAACTACGCCATGTGCGGCAAGGCCTACGATCCGCGCTTCATCTTCGCGTGGCCCACCGCGCGCTACGCCGTCATGTCCGGAGCATCCGCCGCCGGCACACTCGTCGAAATCCGAATCCGCACGCTCGAACGCGGTGGCCGCAAGCTCAGCGACGCGGAGAAGCAGGAGATTCGCGCCAACATCCAGGCCACCTACGACGCCCAGACCGACATCCGCTACGCCGCCGCGCGCCTCTGGGTCGATGCGATTCTTGATCCCGCAAAGACCCGCGAAGCAGTCCTGCTAGCGCTCGAAGCCGCCTCCCACAATCCCGTCGTCGAACGCTTCCACCCCGGGGTACTTCAGACTTAAAGCATCGCTTTAGCCCTGCCGCACGACAGCGGACCGGCATTGACCATCAAGATGCGCCCGGCGGATCGCACCCGCCATGGGCGAACATCGCCGCTATCCTCGAATCATGGCGTCACGCGCAGAAGCATATCCGCGGCAAAAATCCGGCGCCCGCAGGAAGAGCCGCGGCAGGACTCCCCTCGCCTGGGGCATCGTGTGGGCGCTCGTCCTGGCTGGCATCGTCGCGGCGTATTTCACTGTTCGCTACGCGGAGGTGGCTCCCCTGCTAGGCAACGGCGGCCTCTTCCGCCTGCGGCTCATCGTTCCGCTGGCCATGCTGGCACACCAACCGCAACTCGGCGTGCCGGATGCCGTCGCCGACACCATCGCCCAGGTCCTCATGTACGCGCAGTTCCCGCTCTACGGGCTGCTCCTCGGCATTCTATGGCGTGCTATCGGCTTCCTGCGCGCTGCCAGCACGGTCGTGCTCATCCACGCACTGGCCATCGCCGCCGTCATGCTCCTCTCCCAGCTTTAACCCGGCCCTCAGCCCCACCTTCTTCTTCCCCGGCTCTCTTTTTCTGGTCAGATCCAACGGCAGCGGTCCCGGTCAAGCTCCTCATTCGCTGCTTCGGCTTCTCCAAAATCGCCGCGCCTGTTCTTGCTTGTGTTCGCGGGTAACATCCCATGCTGCGGTGCTCCACACGCGGGACATGCCTCGGCCTTCGGGCCGATCTCTGCTCCGCAGCACGCACAAAATGCAGCCATCATCCATCTCCTGTTTTGGGTCTCAATGAGTGGATGATGCAGTCGACGCGATGGATTCGCTGCGAGCAAGAATTGAAGGCGCGAGGCGATCAAAGTACTCTAAAGTTGCGGGTCAGTTTGAATCTGTGCGCGAGGAAAAAAGCAACACTGCTTGTGGCGATGGATTAACTACATCCGAAAGGACCACACATTGCCCCTAAGGTCATCAGAGAGCAGAAGACCGTACCCCCGTTGACTAGGAGCCCGCTCCAGCGACTCCACCCAAGCCCAAACAGCGAGACTATAGACAGAAGCAGTGATCCATAAAAGCTGACATTCCACATCAGTCCTAACGCTCGGGCATGCCGAAGTCTTTCTTCCACATGCAAGCTTGAGGCATTTGACGCATATCTCAGGTACACGAAGCAAGCGGCGGCGAACAAGAATAAACCGAGTACAGTGCTACTCGTGCCGATCCTCTGCCTCCAGATTGAATTGCCCGGATTCTTCACACCGTTCATGGCATAGTCTCGCATTAGCGCCCGGGTCTCCCCCCAATATTTGATACCCTCGTCTGTCCAACATGGCCAACGTCGTCAAAATTATCGAGTGCCCCCGCGATGCCTGGCAGGGCCTGCCCGTCCCCATCCCCGCCGAGGTCAAGGCCGACTACCTCCGTGCCCTCGTCACCGCCGGCTTTCGCCACCTCGACGCCGTCTCCTTCGTCTCTGAAAAAGCAGTCCCGCAGATGGCCGACTCTGAGCAGGTTCTCGCCCTCGCCGACCTGCCCTCGCTCACCTCGAGGTCCGATACAGACCAGCTCGAAGTCATCGGCATCGTCGTCAACGTCAAGGGCGCGGAGCGCGCCATCAACAGCGGTGGCGTCAACACCCTCGGCTTCCCTTATTCCATCTCGCCCGGCTTCCTGGAGCGCAACCAGCACCAGACCCCGGAAGAGGCCGTCGACACCCTCGAAACCGTCGCTTCGCTCGCGTATAAAGCAGGCCTCGACGTCGTCGCCTACATCTCGATGGCCTTCGGCAATCCCTATGGCGATCCCTGGAGCGTCGATGAGGTCGTCGCCGCCTGCGACCTGCTC
>DATAZC010000050.1:0-19627 GCA_036272255.1 Acidobacteriaceae bacterium
GTATGATGGCATTCGTTCAGCGCGCGCAGCGGCGCGCCTCAACAGGAGAGTCGTGACCGAAGATCCCGAGCAGAATCCCGCAGTAAACCCGCCAGAGCATTCGTGGGAAGGGGATTACCGGCCTGTCTCTCCTGAGGGAACACAGCGGCCCGGACAGGTGCATGTCGACCCGCTGCAAACCGAATTCCTGGTCCGCCTCGCGGACACCCTCAACACCACACTCGACCTGAAAACGCTCCTCGAACGCACTGCCTCCCTGGTGCGTGCCGTGGTCGACTATCGCATCTTCGCCATCCTGCTGGTCAACGACCGCACCCACGACCTGCGCATGCGCTTCCAGATCGGCCACAAGCCGGAAATCGAGCGGATGCGCATCCGTATGGGGCAGGGAATTGTCGGCGAAGTAGCGCAGAGTCGCGAACCCATGGTCGTCAATGACGTCACCACGGCCGAAAACTACATCAACGCCAATCCCGATGTGCGCTCGGAATTAGCCGTGCCTCTGATCACCCGAAACCACATGATCGGCGTCATCGACATTCAGTCCGAGCAGCCGAACTACTTCAAGCAGGAACATCTGCACCTGCTCACGCTCACCGCGTCGCGCATCGCCGGCGCCATTGAAAATGCGCGCCTCTACACGCGTGTCGCCCGCCAGGCGCAGACCCTCCAGGTCCTCAACGAGATCAGCCGCGAAATCACCTCCATCCTCGATCCCGATGAGCTGCTGCAGCGCGTCGGCCAGCTCGCGCGCCGCATCATCGACTATCAGATGTTCTCCGTCTGGCTGGTCAATGACCGCGATCAGCTGCTGGAGAATCGCCTGTCCATCCGCTTTACCCACCGCTCCGACGCCAGGGAAAAAGAGAAAGACAAGGAGCATGCCGCCGAGCCGAAGCGAACCATCTGGGATTCGGCGCCGCCTCTGGTTCCCCCTCTCGGTCCGCCCAGTTCCGTCCTCGGCCTGGCCGATAATCCGTCGGTGCTTGGCACCACCATTCCTCTGGACCGAGGCCTGGTCGGCGCGGCCATCCACGAAAAGCGTGTGATCCACGTCTCGGATGTGCGCAAGGACTCGCGCTATCACATGGTCAACCCGGAGACGCGCTCCGAGATGACCGTGCCGCTGATCTATAAGGGCACCGCCATCGGCGTTCTCGACATCGAGCACACGCGGCTGCATTACTTCACTGAAGATCACGAGCGCGCCATGACCACCCTGGCCGCCCAGATTGCCATCGCTCTTGAAAACGCGCGGCTCTATACGCGCGTCACCCAGCAGGAACAACGCCTCGAGCGCGACCTCGCCATGGCGCGCGAAGTCCAGCTGCGTTTGCTGCCCCCGGCCAGGCCGCAACACAAACGTGCGGAGTTTGCCGCGCGCTTCCTGCCCGCCCGCACCATCGGCGGCGACCTCTACGACTTCCTGCAATACGATCCCAACCGCAGCGCCATCGCGTTGGGCGATGTCAGCGGCAAAGCCGCCCCCGCCGCGCTCTATGCGGCGCTGGTCAGCGGCATCATGCGCTCTGTCGCCAGTCAGCACCTCTCGCCTTCCCAGATGCTCCGAACCCTGAACGATGCATTGCAGGAGCGCAGGCTCGACTCTCAGTACGTAACCATGCTCTTCGGCGTCTGGAACGACGAGAACCTCACCCTCCAGATCGCCAACGGCGGCTCCGTTCAGCCACTCTTCTGTCGCGGTGAGGAGATTGAGACCATCCGCGCCGAAGGCTTCCCCCTCGGCATGTTCCCCAGCGCCTCATGGGAGGAGTTCAGCATCGCCACTCAACCGGGCGACTCGGTCGTTTTCTTCAGCGATGGTATTGTCGACGCGCAGAACTCCGCCGGCGAGATGTTCGGCAACGACCGCCTGATCGCCACCGTGAAAAAACATCAGCACAAATCGGCCTCCCGCCTGGCCGAGAGCATCCTCACCGACGTGGGCCGCTTCCAGGGCAAGAAAGATCGCTTCGATGACGAGACCGTCGTCGTGCTCCGCGTGATCTAGCAGCATCCCGATTGGGTTACGAGCTTTTTGCTTGCGCAATTTTCTGGCCGCATTTATACAGGTGATGCCGCACCGCCAGGGGTCCTCGTTCGTCTTTCCTTCCTTTGCTTGTGGCCGACGCAACCACGCTGTCCCATCGAAAATTAACTGGCTTTCCGCGCTCTCCGGTGTCCTCTCTTCCGGTTCGCGCCGGCAGCGCAGCCCGAACGAACGAAAGGGAAAGCAACGCCATGAATGAAATTGCACAGCTATTGCAGGAAAGGTTTGGCCTCAGCCCGGATCAGTCCCAGGAAGCCGAGCGCGCGATCCTCAGTCTGATCCAGTCGAAGGTCCCCGCTCAGTTCCAGGGAATCGTGAGTTCTTTTTTGGGCAACGCGCAGCCCGCGGCTACCGAAGGCCAGGCGGCTCCAGCTTCCAGTGGTTTGGGTGGACTGCTGAACGAGGCCGAAGGCTTTCTCGGCAGCCGCAACGGCTAACGCGCCTCACGCGCTTGCGCATCGCCCGGACCATCGGCCGGCACAAGTCGTCCCAGCTGGAACACGCATCTGGTAAGTCTGAAAGGGAAAAATGAAAGTACGTCGTTTTACATCCGCCATTCTCGCGCTCGCAGCCTGCTCGCTGTTTTCGATCCTGCCAGTCAGCGCCCAGAGCAAACCCGCCGCCAAACCTGCCGCAGCTTCTGCTCCAGCCGCGCAAAGCGCGCCTTCCGCTGGCAGTCTCGTCGACATCAATGCGGCCACCGCGGATCAGCTCAAGGCTCTTCCCGGTATCGGCGACGCGTATTCGCAGAAGATCATCGCTGGTCGTCCCTACGCGAACAAAACCCAGCTCAAGAGTAAGGGCATCGTGCCGGCGGCAACCTATGACAAAATCGCGAACCTGGTGATTGCCAAACAGCCCGCGAAGAAGACGAAATAACCGGGCAATCGTCCCTTACGAACAGCATCTCCAAAGAAAGGGCACCGCATGGTGCCCTTTTTCCTTCGCCTCGGCCCATTCCCACTTTCTTTCCCACTCCCAAAGTTGGCGTTCCACCCCGCCTTCCGTCTGATATTCTCAAGGGTTTTCTTCCGCTCCCGGGTTCCTACCCTCAAGGGCGGCTGAAGGAGTTGTGCGCAATGCCGGAACAACGAGGACGAAAATACCACCAGGCGCGCGTAGCGGAAACGCTGCGCGATGAAATTGGCGCCATGATCGAGGGCGAGCTCTCTGACCCGCGCATCAGCTTTGCCTATGTCAGCCAGGTCGTGCTCAACCCAGGTGGAAAATCCGCGTTGATCTATATAGCGGTCGACGGCGGCCCTCAGGAAGAGGCCGATACGCTGGAAGGTCTCATGGCCGCCCGTGGCTACATCCGCGCCCAGCTGCTGGAACGCATGGGCAAGCGCTATGTCCCCGACCTCACCTTCCACATCGACCGCTCCGACAAGATGAAGGCGCGCATCGACGAGTTGCTGGGCAGAAAACGCCAGACGCGCCTCCGGGCGCAGAACTCCGAACAGGGACAGTGATGGCCGCAGGGCACGACATCTCGACACGGCACGACCCAGCCGGAAAGCCTGTGCCGCACGACCGTCCTCGCGAAGGACTCGATGCCGTTCTGGATACGGTCCGCCGCGGCCGCCGCTTCGCGGTCTGCTCCCACGCGCGTCCCGATGGTGACGCCGTCGGCGCCATGCTCGCTTGCGGAATGGTGCTCACCCAGCTGGGGAAAGATGCCGACCTCATCTCGGCCGATCCGGTGCCGCTCATCTATCGCGGCCTCCCCTGTGCTCCAACCATCCGCCACCTCGCGCGTCTCGAAGGCGACTACGACGCGGTCATCCTCCTCGAGTGCGACGGCATAGAGCGTTCACGCCTCACCGGTCTTGAAGGCCGATTCCTGATCAATGTCGACCATCACGCTACCGGCAAACCCTTTGCCGATGTGAACTGGATCGACACGCACGCCTGCGCGGTGGCGGAGATGGTCTATCGCCTGGCGATTGCCGCCGGCGTCGACATCAATCCGCAAATTGCCGCGTGCCTCTATGCCGGCGTGCTTACTGACACCGGCTCGTTCTGCTATGAAGGAACCGATGCGCATGCATTCGAGCTGGCCCGTGAGCTGGTCGAACATGGCGCCGATCCGGCCGCCATCGCGCGCGAAGTCTACTTCTCCAATCCGCTTTCCAAGATGCTGCTGCTCGGTGTCGCCCTCACGAATCTCCGCCGCGAAGGCCGGATCGCCTGGCTATGGGTCACCAGCGACGACATGAAGCGCGCGGGTGCGGCCGAGGAAGACTGTGAAGGCATCGTGAATTACGCCATCGGAATCGGCGGCGTCGAAGCCGCTGTTCTGTTGCGGGAATTGCCCGATCACCGCGTGCGGCTTTCTCTGCGCAGCAAGGGTCAGCTCGACGTTGCGCGCATCGCCGCCAGCTTCGGCGGCGGTGGGCATCTGCATGCCGGTGGTTGCACGCTCCAGGGTCCCCTGCGTGAAGCCACGGAGAAAATTCTCGAAACCATCCGTCAGGAGCTGATGACCATGGTTCCAGGTCAGTCCTCATCGACGGAAGATTCCGGCCGGAATCTGGTAGGCTGACTCAATCGTGGTGCATGCGTACCTCAGGTGTGGCCAACAGGGCGAAACGCGCCTCCCCGCGGGTTTCGATGGAACCGCGAATGCGGCAGCCTCGATGAATGAAACACCCGTCCGAACGTGACCGAGATTTCCAGACACTCAGTGAAAACTGAAACGAGTTCCGGCGACCACCCCGGCCAGGGATTCTCCTCCCATTCCCTGGACGTTGGCAATTCGCCACACCTTCCTGGCAACGGACGCCCCGGCGACTCCGAAAAACCGCGGCCGCCCAGCATCTTCCTCCGCATCCGTTCTCGATTTCCAGCGGTCGGCGAGATCTCCGAAGCCGCTACCCTGTTCTGCCTCACCGCCTTTTTCCTCTTCTACGGTCTGGTTCCCATCTTCGGCGGAGACGGCCTCGGCCTGGTCGGCGCCGATGAGCCTCGCTACGCCCAGGTCGCTCGCGAAATGCTTTCCCGCCGCGACTACGTCACCCCCGTTCTCTGGGGACATCCCTGGCTCGAGAAACCCGCCCTCTACTACTGGCGCGCGATGTTTGCCTTCCGCGAATTCGGCGTGCACGACTGGTCCGCCCGTTTGCCCTCGGCCAGCTTCGCCTTCATGCTGGTCGTGCTCGTCTATCTGCACATCCGCCGCTTCCGCAACGGCGGCCAGCTCGACGCGGCCCTCATCACGGCGTCCTGCGCTGCCGTTCTCAGCTTTGCGCGTGGCGCTTCCACTGACATGCAGCTGGCCGCTCCTTTCGCCATCGGCATGCTCGGCTGGTACGCCTGGTATGAGACCAACAGCAAATTCTGGCTCTTCGACATTTACTTCTTCGTCGGCGCCGCTACCCTTGCCAAAGGCCCCATCGCCCCGCTCATGGCCCTGGTCATCATCGGAATCTTTGCCGGCCTGCGCCGCGAATGGTCTCTGTTCCGCCGCAGCTTGTGGTGGCCCGGCATCGTCCTCTATTTCGCGATGGTCCTGCCCTGGTTCATCGCCGTGCAGCGACGCAATCCTGCCTTCCTCAAAATCTTCTTTCTCGAGCACAACCTCGAGCGCTACGCCACCAACCGCTTTGAGCACTACCACCCATTTTGGTATTACGTGCCGGTTGTGCTGCTGGGCCTCACGCCCTGGGCGGTCATCGCAGTAACCGCCTTTGTCGACGCGGTCGGCGGTTCCATCAACGAATGGAAGGTCAGGCGCGCCAAGGTTCTTTACGTTGGACACGGTCGCGCCGGCGACGCCTTTCCGGAGTTCCTGGTGCTCTGGGCTCTCGTGCCCATCGTCTTCTTTTCCTTCTCCGAATCCAAGCTGCCCGGCTACATTCTGCCCGCCGTGCCGCCCCTTACGATTCTCGCGGGCGACTACCTCAACCGCATCAGGAACCGCGGCCTCAAGCCGTGGCTGTTGTGGTTGCATGCCGTGCTCACCGGCATCCTGAGCATGTTTGTGCTGCTCATGCCGCTGCATCTGCACAACCCTGAAGCAGTGCCCCCGCGCATCGCCATCATCGCGGCCAGCATGGTCGGCGTCGCCTCCATGGTCTTCATTCTCATTACCGTGGCGCGCTTTGGACTTCAGCGCCTGCGCATCGCCACCATGACCCCCATGGTCATCCTGCTGCTCTATATGTTCGGCATCGGCCCCGTCTTCGGCATCGGTCCGCTGCCCAACACCAAGCGCAATATCAACTTGATGGACATGACCTACTCCGCGCGGCCGCTGGCGCAAATCCTTGACCAGATCAGCCCGCCCCCCGGGCCCGTCGCGATCTGGCGCGTGCGCCGCGATGCACAGTACGGTCTTTCGTTCTATCGAAACAGCCGCGTCGTGAATTACGATGTTGGCATCACAGTGAGCGATCTGCCCGCAGCCGGGCACGCTCCGCAAGGCGTGGTGATCGATGAGGTGAAAGAAGGATCGTCGGCCGAACAGATGGGCCTCCGCAGATTAGAGGGCGACGATCTTGTAGCCGTGAACGGCCAGCCGGTTCTGAATGCAGCGGACTTCAACACCATGAAGGCGCGCTGGAAACCAGGAGTCAGGCTGGAATTCGAGGTGCTCGATCCCAGAATTCCGAACAAAGAGCCGCAGTTCGCCGGCGGAATCATGCAGGACGGGGTTCCCGACAAGCAGCATCTTCTGGTCATTCCAGGATCATGCCTCGGCGACGTTCCCTGTGCGGGCGAGATTCATCGCATCCTGGCGGGAAGGCACTACGACCCGCTCTTTACCTATCCCGCCCAAAACCTGGTCGTCTACGAGGTCACGGCCAGCGATCGGGACGCAGCAGTCCACACCCGGTGAGCAGTCTCATGCAGTTCAACCCGTCGCAGGGAAGTGCGCTTTGGCCGTTACCGATCGATGAGTTCCGCGCTCCAGTTCGAGTTGTTGGACCTGCGTCATTTCTCCGCGGGTAGCCTGCGCCCGCTCCTCAATGAGGAGAGCCGCATCTGGAGCGAGCGACTGCACTGGGATTATCGCGGCTCCGCCGAGCTGCTCCTGCAATATCTCGATTCACGCGTGCTCCCCGGCTACGTTGCTGTCGAAAACGGCCGCATCGTGGGCTACGTCTTCTGTGTCTACGAGGGACATAAGGCCGTCATCGGCGATGTCTTCGCCATGCCCGGCAAAGAGCCCGCGCCGGGCGCACAGGACCCCGCAACCGGCCAGGATGATCCCGCGGCCGAAATCCGCGCTGAGCTTCTCCTCCGTCTGCTTGAAATGCTGAAGAACACTCCCGGCGTAACGCGCATCGAGTCCCAGCTCTTACTGCACGCGCATGGGTCCCACCAGCATATTTTTGAAGACGCCGGCTTCGAAGTTCATGAGCGCATCTTCATGGAATGGCCGCTCCATCCGGATTCGATTCAGCAGGGAGCCGCGCAGTTCACAAACGGAAACGAGGTTCATTTGCCGCCGGGCATCGAGCTGCGCCGATGGCTGGAGACCGACCTGAGCCCTGCCGCCCGCCTCATCGCCGCGTCCTACGAAGGCCATAAGGACAGCCATATCAACGAGCAATACCGCACTGCGGCTGGATCGCAGCGTTTCCTGCACAACATCGTCCGGTTTCCCGGCTGCGGCTACTTCGACGCCGAGTCCTCTCTCGCCCTCATCGAGCAGGGCAGCACAGAGCTGGCCGGCCTGCTGCTCTGCTCGCGCGTCCGCGACGATGTGGGACACGTCACCCAAATCTGTATCGCCCCGAAGTACCGCGGCCGCGGCCTTGGCCGCATGTTGCTCGTGGAGTGCGCGCAGTCTCTGGCAAAGCGAAACTTCACCCTGCTCACGCTCACCGTCACCGCATCGAACAGCAAAGCGGTTTCGCTCTACGAGTGGCTCGGCTTTCGCGGAACCCATCGCTTCGATGCCATGGTGTGGGATATCAGCGAACGAATGCGCCTCCGCCACCGCGCCTGACCTCAAACCAAAACAAAATCTCACTCGCGCTGATCTTCAGGAAACCACTGCCTGACCGGCGTGCTCCGCTGTCGCCGCCAGCGAGTGCAGTCCTGCCGCCTCGACCGTCGCTTCTACCATCGCCTTCATGCCCATGCACGAATTCATCATCAGGTGGTACAGCTTCCGGTCGTCCCACTCCCGTTGATGAAAGCGCCGGATATAGTCCGCCCGGCGGCGATCCGTTTCGATAATCTCCCGCTCCGCGTCGGTCGCATGCTCGGGAAAGCGTTGCTGGATAAATGCGATCTTCCGCGGCATCGAAGCATACACAAACACGTGATACGCTCCCGGCGATCGCGCCAGCATGCACGCCGCTCCGCGCCCAACCACCACGCAGCCACCCTTCGCCGCCTGTTCCTGCACGTACCCCTTCACGAACTCCACCATCTGCGCGCTGTCGAAAACCTTCGGATACTCCGGTAGCTGCTCGAGCGAGCCCAGCCAGAACGCCTTGCCGAAACGATAGAACCACGGGTCGATGCGTTCGTCGCAGCGTTTCACCAGCGTCGGTTCCACGCCCGCTTTCCGTGCCACATCTTCCACCAGACAGCTGTCGATCAGCTTCCATCCCAGACGTTCCGCCAGGTGATGCGCATACTCCGCGCCCTGGCTGCCGTATTCCCGCTCTACCGTGATCACCTGAATCATGCCCGTTTATCCTTGCGTTCGACGCGATCCTTCCACTTTTTGCCGCGCTCCGTCAAGCGCCCACCTGTGCCGGAGGCGCTTCCGCCCCGACGGCCCGGCCCCGTCGGGTCACTCCCGGAACTCCACCACCGTCGCTCCCGCTCCACCCTCATTCTGTCCCGGCTCCGTCACTGAAGCCACCTGCGGATGGTCTTTCAGCCACGCGCGCAGCGTGCGCCGCAGCACCCCCATCCCCGTGCCATGCACGATTCGGATGCGCGGCAGTCCCGCCAGAAAAGCGCGATCGAGAAATTTCTCCACGTCGTCCCGCGCCTCATCGGCCGTCTTGCCGATCACGTTGATCTCACTCGACCCCATCTCCGGCTCGGCGACCTGGACGCTGATTCCCTGGCGCTTCGCCGCCTGAATCGGCGTCTGCTTGCCCGCTCCAGTGACAACCTCGGCAATTTCGTCGCGCGGCACCCGCATCTTCATCGCTCCCACTGCCACCTCGAAGGTCTTATCGTCGATCTGGCGCTGCACCGTGGCGTTCTTCCCCAGCGAGCGCAGCCGCACCGTATCGCCCTCCGCCACATGACGCACGATGTGCGGTTGTGCGTTCTGATCGCCGCGGTCCGCCCCCGTATGCTGCGCCACCACCGCCGTGTTGAAGCTTTCTGAAAATTCCCGCCGCAGCCGCGCAATCCTCTGCTCCGCCTGCTTCGATAGCTTCTGCTGCGCCGCGCGATCCTCAATGGCCTTGACCGTCTCGCGCATCTGAAATTCAAAATTCTTCATCAGCGACGCCAGCTGGCCTTCCAGATCCTTCACCTTCGCGCGCCACTCCTTCATGCCTTCAACCGCCAGCCGCGACCGCTCCCGCGCCAGTTCCTGCTCCAGCTGCTGCACGCGGCCCCGCTCCTTCGTCAGAACGTCAAGCTGCTCATGCAGGCTGTCGAGAAAACGCGCAATGTCCTGGGTCTGCGTGTTCAGCCGCGCCCGCGCCGACGAGACAATCTCCGCACTCAGTCCCAGCCGCTGCGCAATGTTGATCCCCGCCGACTGCCCCGGAACTCCCTGGCGCAGCTCATACGTCGGTGCCAGCGTCTTCTCGTCGAACCCGACCGCTGCGTTCACCGCCCCCGGCGCGTTCTCCGCGTACACCTTCAGCGATGTCAGGTGCGTCGACACAATCGACCATGCCCCCACCTTCAGAAAGTGCTCCGCAACCGCAACCGCCAGCGCCGCTCCTTCTTCCGGATCGGTCGCCGACCCCAGCTCATCCAGCAGCACCACGGACTGCGACGTCGCCTGCGCAGCAATCCGGTTCAGGTTCGTCACGTGCGCGGAGAAGGTCGACAGATCCTGCTCGATCGATTGCGCGTCGCCGATATCGGCAAGAAACGCGTCAAAACCCGGCGTCACCGCCTCGTCCGCCGGAACCGGAACGCCGGCCTGTGCCATCATCGCCAGCAGCCCCGCCGTCTTCAGTGTCACGGTCTTGCCGCCGGTATTCGGCCCGCTGATGATGATCTGCCGATCCGCGCCCGCCAGCTCCAGACTCACCGGCACAATCGCCTTCGACTCGGCGCGCAGCCGCCGCTCCAGCAGCGGGTGCCGCGCGTTCTTCAGGCGGAACTCCGGCGCTGCCTCCTCCGAAAACTTTGGCCCCACGCATGTGTACTCCTGCGCGAAACGCGCCCGCGCCAGCAGCGTGTCCACCTCCGCCAGCACCGCCCCGCCCGACACAATCGGTCCCGCAAACTGCGCAATCTGCCGCGTCATGTGCAGAAAGATGCGGTGAATCTCCCCCTGCTCCTCTTCGAGCAGCCGCACCAGATCGTTGTTCAGCTCAATCGTCTCTAACGGTTCCACGTAAACCGTCTGCCCACTTGAGCTCGCTCCGTGTACCACGCCCTGCACCCGCCGCTTCCATTCCGTTTTTACCGGGATCACGAAGCGCTCCCCGCGAATCGTGATCAGCTCGTCCTGGGTCGACCCACCTTCAGAGAATCGCCGCAGCGCCGACCGCAGGCTCTCCTCAATCGCCCGCTGCTGCCGCTCCATCTCGCGGCGAATGCGCCGCAGCTCCGGCGACGCATCGTCGGCCAGCGTGCCATCCGGCAAAATCTTCTCCCGCATCGACTCCGTCAGCGGCCGCAAGCTCGTCCCCAGCAGTTCCTGCGACACCTCCGTCAGCGCAGGCAGCCGGCCCTGCGTGTTCTCCGGTGGAGTGCGCATCAGCTCCGTCCACGCCGTAATCTCCTCGGCCAGCGCAATCATTGCACGCAGTTCTTCGGACTCCAGAGCGACGCCCTCAATCCGCGCCTTCGCCAGCAAATCCGTTGGGTCGAAGAGAGAGCGCAGCTGCGGCATGATCCCCGCACTCACCAGCAAGCGCATCTCCGCGACCAAAAGCTGCGTGCGCCGCACCCAGTCCCGATCCATCGAAGGCGCCAGCGCCCCAATCCACGCACGCCCCACCGCCGACTGCGCATACATGCCCAGAAACGCGACAAACTTGTCCCACTCCAGCTGAAAGCTCGGTGCGATTGGCTCGGGAATTTCCGGTAACAACGGCATAGTGCAATTATCGGGTTCTTGCGTAGCAATATTGCGCACGATATCATGGCAAGTGCGCCTGATGCTCGATACAGCGGTGATTGTCGCGGCAACGCGGAGCGACGCAGGGGCCTCTCGTCAACTTGTGCTGGCTGCTTTGGACAAGCGTTTCGAATTGCTCATTTCGGTGCCGCTGGCGCTCGAATATGAGGCGGTATTAAAGAGGCCCGAACAGATTCGAGCGTCGGGTGGAACGGTCCAGGAGATTGACAAACTGCCGGCGGCATTAATCGCGGTAGCCAGGCCCGTGTATCGGTCATTTTTCTGGCGTCCGCTGCTGCGCGATGCGGATGACGACATGGTGTTGGAGACCGCGCTGAGTGGAAATGCAGAGTTGTTGGTGACCTTCAACCTGAGAGATTTCGAGCCGGCCGCATCCGGCTTGGGAATCGGCGTAGTGGTGCCACGAGACGCCTTGAAACAAATCAAGGAGGAGCAATGAGAAAGAGTAACTTCGCCCTGAGACTTCAGCCTTCGCTCCTGGATGAAGCCCGCAGAGCTGCCGACGAAGAGGGAGTCGCTCTGAATCAGCTCATTAATGTGGCGGTGGCAGAAAAGCTCTCTGCGATCCGAACGGAGTCGTTCTTCCGCGAGCGTGCGCGTCGCGCCAATATTCCAGAGGCAATCGAGACACTGAATCGGATGGGAGAAGGGAATTCCCCCATGAAGGGGGATGAACTCCCCGAGTCTGAGAGACTCTATCCCCTGGGCGGCCGCAGAGAACGGACGACGCCAAACGGAGCAAGAAGAACGCGTACAGCGCCAAAAAGACCGTAGTAGCGTGCGAGTTCGGTACAGCGCCTTTAACTTTTGGGGGCTGATCCCCGTTGCCGGGTTGCTACACCGGAATCAAACGCCTTGCCCGACTCGTACGAGACTCATCCGGTCTGTCTACGGGAGGGCCCAGCCCCCAGCGGCCCCAGGATCATCGTAGCGCGTGGCCAGTTCTACCGCATTCAATGCATTGACACTCCTCGCCCTCTCTGCTCTCCTCTAACCATGCACGGCCGCTGTGTCGCCATCGCGCGAATTACCACGCCCATCCCCACCGGAGCCGGCGGCTAGCGAACCTCGCAACACAACACCCATCCGCCATCGCTCCCCGAGCCGATGGCTTTTCTGTTTTGATCCTCATAGCACGAAGGGAACCGCCCGCCGATGACCGTCACACTCGAATCCATACGCGTCGCGCGTGAGCGCATCCGCGACCATATCTATCTCTCGCCCGCCCCGCACTCAGCCGAGCTCTCTGAGATGACCGGACAGCAGGTCTTCCTCAAGCTCGACAATCTGCAGCGCACCGGCGCCTTCAAAGAGCGCGGTGCTCTCAACAAAATCCTTACCCTCACGGCCGACGAGCGCGCCCGCGGCGTCATCGCGGCCAGCGCGGGCAATCACGCCCAGGCCGTCGCCTTTCATGCCAGCCAGAATGGCATCCGCGCGCGCATTGTCATGCCGCTCATGACCCCGCTGGTCAAAGTCGCGGCCACCTCAAACTACGGTGCCGACGTTATCCTCCACGGCTCCGACTACGACGAAGCCTGCGCGGAGGCCATCCGCCAAAGCCAAGCCGACGGCCTCACCTTTCTCCACCCCTTCGACGACGACCAGGTCATCGCAGGGCAGGGAAGCATCGGCCTCGAACTGCTCGAACAGGTCCACGGCCTCGAAGCCGTCGTGGTCCCCATCGGCGGCGGCGGCCTCATCGGCGGAGTCGCCTGCGCCATTAAAGAAAGCAATCCGAACATCCGCGTCATCGGCGTCCAGACCGATCGCCTGCGATCCATGATCGAGGCGCGCGCCGCCGGCCATCCGGTCACCATTCCCGCTGAGGCCACCATCGCTGACGGCATTGCCGTTCGTCGCGCCGGCGAGCGCACCGTCCCCCTCGTCGCCAAATATGTGGATCAGCTCGTCACCGTCGACGAAGAAGAGATCGCCAGCGCCATCCTCGTCCTGCTGGAGCGTGAAAAGACCCTGGCCGAAGGCGCCGGAGCCGCGGCTCTGGCCGCCCTGCTCCAGAAAAAAACCAGCCTCAACGGACAGCGCACCGCGGTCCTCGTCTGCGGTGGCAACATCGACGTCACGCTGCTCTCGAAGATCATCGAGCGCGGCCTGGTCAAAGACGGCCGTCGCACCCGCGTGCGCATCCACCTTACCGACCGCCCCGGCGCCCTCTACAACCTCACGAAAATCATCGCCGACCTGCGCGCCAACATCGTCCAGACCTCCCACGACCGCGCCTATTACGGCGTCAGCCTCGGCGACACGGTCATCGACTTCACTCTCGAAACCCGCGGCCTCGCCCACATCGAAGAAATTCGCGCCGCCCTAACCGCCGCAGGCTATCGCCACGAAAGAATCGAGTGAAACGCCCAGCGGGTTGTTGCAGGGTCACAGCTTGTCCGTTATAGCCCAGACCATTTTGCTGAGTTTGCTCCGCAAGTTTCTCTGCTTCTACAACCTGAGACTCATCACCGAAGCCTAAATCCCGCGCAATGATGAGCTGGGTCTGGATTTCTAAAGTTGAACCACGCGCGATTCTCAGGAAACTCCGGTAGTCAGCTCGCGTTCCGCGTCCCGACCCCTCGGCGATATCACTTGCGATGGAAACTCCCGCTCGGCGAAGTTGACTGCTTAATCCGTAGATCTCTTCGCGAGGAAACTTCCGCGTGAGTGTATAGAGCAGCGACGTCAGTTCCATGGCGCGTTGCCAGGCCACCAGTTCACGGAAACACTTGGCCATCAGATCCCCGCTTCTATCCAGCCTGAAGCGAGTGAACCACAACAAAAGCCAGGGCCCCAACGCAATGTGGACGGCACCGTTACCCTGTACCGTTCTACCTGCGATCCGTTCCGGTCTCAGAACCTGCACGCTGCACCCTGCAACCGTGCACCCCGCACCGTGTAACCTGAAACCTGTAACCTGAAACCTGAATGGCCGACCAACTCTACCTCAGTCTCTGGTACCCCAACTTCCGGCTCGAAGGCCTGCCCTCCGCGCTCGAAAAGGTCATGGAGCAGTTTGCGGCCGTCGGTGGTTCCTCGCGCGTTGCCGCCGCCACCGTCTACCCCATCTCCTGGAACGAAACCCCCTCCTGGCAACGCGTCTATCGCAACGAAACAGACGACGAGGAATCCAGCCCCCGCGCCGTGATCGCCGCCGCCATGGAAAATGCCCACGACGACTACGCCTGGGAATTTGAGCTGATCTGGGAGCTCTGGGTTCCCGAACATGCCGAAGGCCTCGACACCATGTGGCGCCATGAGCCGCGCGTGGTGCGCATCGTCGGTTTCGGTCCCGAGTTCGACGACGGCGCCTACGAAACCAATGGCCACATCCGCGTCGACTTCGGCCTCGATACCCCTTTCCTTTACGAGGACATGGACCTCGACGAGGACGCCGTGGTTCGCGTCAAGGAGAATGTGGCCCGGCTGGTCGACTTCACCAACCGCGTCCAGAAAAACGGCGGCATTTCCAGCCGCCTCCTCTGGTCAGAGTCAGGCGAAAGCCTCGCCCGCAAGCTCATCGACCGCCTCCAGCAAGTCAATTGAAGCGATCTGGCACGCAACCTCCCACCTGCAACCTGCCACCTGCTCCCGACTCTCTGCTCCCGACTCCCGACTCCCGACTCCCGACTCCCTACTCCCTGCTCCCTGGACAATAATCCCAACGACGCCCACCACCCAAAAGGCGCATACTACGTCTAAGATCAGCAGGGTGTAGTCCGCCCCGCAGGAGGGTTCTCCATGCCCACCCCCAAAATTTCCGTTCGCTTGTTGCTTTGCGCCAGTCTCGCCCTTGCCGGCGGCTGCCTCTACGCTCAGAGCACCAGCGCGCCTGCCGACGGAACCCCGCAGCAGACGTCGGCCCCGCAAGCTCCGGATGCGACCCCGGCCCAGGCTCCCACGCTGAACCCGGCGGCCCAGCAGACCCCCGCCGCGAGCGACCAGACAACGCAAAATTGTCCCGGCCCGGTCCTCCATCGCCCCGCCGATAAGGGTGGCGACATCTGCTCCTCCGGCGCGCCGCCCGCCAACGCCCCCGCCTCCGATACCGGCGACGAAGCGCCAACCACCGGCGCCAGGCCCCTCACCGATCCCAACGTCAACCCCTTTAAGCAGGCCGAGCCGGATAAGGACGGCAATATGCCCGGCGTTAAAGGCGGCAGCATCGAAGACGTCAACGCCGTCGGCACCCGCAACATCGGCGCGCGCGGCATGGGCAACTGGTATTCCACCGAGTCCGAAATCAAGATGGGCAAGCAGTACGCCGACGAAATCGAGAAGAGCACGAAGTTCATCAACGATCCCGTCGTCACCGAGTACGTCAACCGCATCGGCCAGAACATCGTCAAGAATTCCGACTGCAAGGTCCCCTTCACCATCAAGGTGATCGATACAGACGAAATCAACGCCATGGCCCTCCCCGGCGGCTTCTTCTACGTCAACTCCGGCCTCATCCTCGCCGCCGATGAAGAAGCGGAGCTGGCCGGTGTCATGGCCCACGAAACTGCTCACGTCTGCGCCCATCACGCCGCCCGCGAGATGACCCGCGCCAACTACGCCCAGATTGGTATGGTGCCGCTCATCATGATGACCGGCTACAGCTGGACCGGCTACGGCATCTACGAAGCCACCCAGCTGCTCATCCCCATCACCTTCCTCGAGTTTTCACGCGAATTCGAGGCTCAGGCCGACTACCTCGGCGTGCAGTACATGTACCGCGCCGGCTACGATCCGCAGGCTTTCGTCACCTTCTTTGAAAAGGTGGAGAACCTCGAGAAACAGAAGCCCGGTGCCGTCGCCAAGGTCTTCGAGAACCATCCGCAGACGCCGGATCGCATCCAGCACACCGAAGAGGAGATCGCCAAAATTCTTCCTCCCAAGGATGAGTATCTGGTCACAACTTCGGAGTTCAACGACGTTAAATCGCGGCTGGCCCGCATTGAGAACAAGCGCCGCATCATCGACAACAAGAAGGGCAAGCCCACCCTCCGTCGTGCCAGCACTGCCCCCGACGGCACCACGACCAACCCCGGCGACAACGGCAGCGATCAGCCGACGCTCCATCGCCGTCCCGACGGCAACGGTAATGGCGGCAGCAGCAACTAGCCCTCCTCTGAACCAAATCCAGCGGGCTTCGTCTTCAGACGAAGCCCGTTCTGCTTCCGGCCTCAGAAATTCCCCCCTCTAGCCTCCTCTCCGGGGATTTCTTGTGTCCCTCTCCCGACAGTGACAAAATGTCATGAAACCCCGCACGAGGGTGGGAATCGGTTCTGCTTCGCCTATGAAGAAAATTCTGATGTGGACGGTGGTGATCGTCGGCGTCCTGTTCATCACCAAGTTCGCCAACGACGTGGCCCAGGACGTCCGCCCCCACGGCGCCACCTTCCGCATGACCCGGCAGAAGGTTGTCGCCTGCGGCAGCGGAGAAATCACCCTTGCCGGACCCGAAGGACCCACCACCCTCCGCACCGACGACAGCTGGCCGACCTGCACGACCTTCGAATCGAATACCGACTACGACCTGTGGCTCGCCCGCGGCGGCACCACCGGCTTCATCACCATGGAAAAATCTCCCTGGTGGCGCACCGCGATGTAGAGTCCCGTCCTGACTCCCCTGAGCCCGCCGCTCCCCCCTCCCAAAAAATATTTCAAAAACATCGCCCCTTTCCCATCGCCCCTGCGCGTTCTCCAGTGAAGGCGGTTGTAAGCGCCTTCCCCAGGAGGAACCGCCATGACATCCAGGATCCGCACCATCGCTCTCGCCGCTCTCGTCGTTGTCGCATCGTTGTCGCAAACTCTGCATGCCCAGACCGGTGCCGTTCGAGCCCGCGTCAATGTGCCCTTTTCTTTCGATTGCGGAAAAGCGCATTTCGCCGGCGGCATCTACACCCTCATCCAGCTCAGCCCCAACGTGCTGTCCATTCGCGCCAACGGAACAGCCGCCATGGCGATGATCCAGATCAACTTCGATCCCCGCATCACGAAGACCAGCCAGGTCACCTTCCGGCAGTACGGCGATCGCTACTTCCTCGAAGAGATCTCTATGGCCGGCAGCGAAGCCCACGTCTCCGTGTATGAGTCGCAGTCAGAAAAGCAGGCGGCCCGGGAACTGGCCTCCCGCGGCGGAGAAGCAACCCAGGTTGCGCTGGTACCGCTCCCCGAACGCCCCGCAGGCAACTGACGACCCATCGCATCGCCCAGCAGGAGTTCCCGCCGGCCCGGGAACTCCTGTTGTTTTTTGTCGCGGATGTACACTCAATCCGTTCGCGCAACGCATCGCGTCACGCGCTTGCGCCGGACCTGATCCCGCTCCTCAAGACCCATCCATGACCACCGGCTTGCGCAAAGGGCTCACCAGCTACGGCGATCCGGGCTTCTCTCTGTTCCTGAGAAAAGTCCTGGTCAAATCCCTGGGCTATTCCGACCAGGCGCTCGATCGCCCCATCGTCGGCATTACGAATACCGGCAGCGATTTCAATCCCTGCCACGGCAACGTGCCGGCGCTCATCGAGAGCGTCAGGCGCGGTGTGATGCTTCAGGGCGCTTTGCCCATGGTTTTCCCCACCATCTCTCTCGGCGAGCCCTTCGTTCATCCCACCGCGATGTTCCTGCGCAATCTCATGGCAATGGATACCGAGGAGATGATCCGCGCCCAGCCCATGGATGCCGTCGTCCTCATCGGTGGCTGCGACAAAACGCTTCCCGCCCAGGTCATGGCCGCCGCCAGCGTCAACCTTCCCACCGTCGTGCTGCCGACCGGCCCTATGGTGGCCGGCCATCATCGCGGTGAAGTCGTCGGCGCCTGCACTGACTGCCGCCGATTCTGGGCCCAGCATCGTGCCGGCGGCATCGAAGCGGGCGAAATCGATCAGATCGCCGGCCGCCTCGCGCCCTCTACCGGAACCTGCGGCGTCATGGGTACCGCCAGCACCATGGCCTGCCTCATCGAAAGTCTCGGCCTCTCCCTGCCCATGAGCGCCTCGATCCCAGCCAACCATGCAGATCGCCTGCGCATTGCCGAAGCCACCGGCACCCGAGCCGCCGAGATCGCCGTCAGCGGCGGTCCAAAACCCCGCGACCTCATCACCACAGCCTCGGTGCGCAACGCCATGGTCGTGCTCCAGGCCATCGGCGGATCGACCAACGGCCTGATTCATCTCATCGCCATCGCCGGGCGCGCCGGCGTTCCCATCGATCTCAAAGCCTTCGACCAGCTCGGCCGCACCGTTCCCGTCCTGCTCAACCTCAAGCCCTCCGGCGCGCATTACATGGAACACTTCCACTACGCCGGCGGCATGCCCACGCTCCTGAGCCAGATCGCGCCCCATCTCGACGTCAACGCGCCCCTCATCGGTGGCGGAACGCTGGCCGACGTCATCGCCCAGGCCGAAGGAATTCCGGCGCAGGATGTGATTCGTCCTCTCGCCGCGCCGCTCTCCGCTCAGGGAGCCATAGCCGTCCTCTTTGGCAATCTCGCGCCCAACAGTGCCGTCATCAAGCAGTCGGCCGCCTCTCCGCAATTCATGCAGCACACCGGCCGCGCCGTCGTTTTCGATTCCATCGAGGATCTAACCCGCCGCATCGACAGTCCCGACCTCGACGTCCGTGCCGACGATATTCTGGTTCTCCGCAATGCCGGCCCCAAAGGTGCCCCCGGCATGCCGGAAGCGGGCTACCTTCCCATTCCCGTCAAGCTCGCACGCCAGGGCGTTCGCGACATGGTGCGCATCTCCGATGCCCGCATGAGCGGTACCGCCTTTGGCACCATCGTTCTGCACATCGCACCCGAAGCCGCAGTCGGCGGCCCGCTCGCCATCGTTCGCACCGGCGACCCGATCTCCCTCGACGTGGAGGCCCGTCAGTTAAATCTCCTCGTCGATGCGGCCGAGATAGAATCCCGTCTCGCCGCCTGGAAAGTCTCGTCCCCCATCCGCGAGAAACCCCAACGCGGCTACGCCAGGCTGTTCGAAGATTCCGTTCTCCAGGCAAACCAGGGCTGTGACTTCGATTTTCTCCTCGGCAGCGACCCCGTCTCAAAATAGTCGCCAGGCAGGGAATACACTGCACCTGAGAATCATCGAGGGATCACAATGCATCAACGCCCACTCAGCAAAACCGGCTTCTCCGTTACTGACATCGCTTGCGGACTGTGGGGCATGAGCGGCTGGAGCGGCTCCGACGACGCTGAATCTCTCCGCGCCCTGCAACTCGCCGTCGACCTCGGCTGCAATTTCTTCGACACCGCCTGGGCTTATGGAGAAGGGAAGAGCGACAACTTCCTCGGCAGGATCCTCGCCGCCAATCCTGACAAGCGTCTCTAC
>DATAZC010000051.1:0-1727 GCA_036272255.1 Acidobacteriaceae bacterium
TTCGACATCGAAGCCAAGTCCGACGACGCGCTCAATCAGCGCCTGCACGATCTTCCCTCCGATCAGGCCAAGCCCATCAAGCTCGCCATGATCCAATCCCTCCTCGCCGACCGCTTCGGCCTCAAGACCCACCGCGAGCAGCGCGATCTCCCGCTCTACAATCTCGTCGTCGCCAAAGCTGGCCCGAAGCTCACCCCGGCCAAGTCCGACGGGCTTACCATCAATCACTGGAACAACCGCTTCAGCGCACAAGGAATCACGCTGCCGATGCTCGCCCAGGAGCTCGCCCGCGACGCGGGCCGCGTCATCATCGACCAGACCAACATAACCGGCCGTTTCGATATCGACCTCCGCTGGCAGCCGGACGACGCACCGCCGATGCGTCTCAACGGCGATGAGGTCTCCCTGCCCTCACTCTTCACCGCCCTGCAGGAGCAACTCGGCCTCCGCCTTGAAGCCGCCAAAGGCCCGGTCGAGGTCCTCGTCATCGACTCCGTCCAGCAACCCTCGGCCAACTAGAGTCGCTCACACGCCATTCGCCGCCGCCAGCAAAAACACCAGCGGCGCATTCCAATTAATCGCCACCTCATTCATCGAGTACGCCCGCTGATCGTCCACCCACATCTTCATCGGCGGATGCTTCGGCATCGCATTCGCGACCACATCGCCGCCATACGCATTCGGCCCACCGGACAACAGCCCCGGCCACGGCGCCTCGATCCCATCCGCCGCGCTCGGCCGATGATGCGGATGCAGAAACGGCCGCGCTCCCAACTGCGTCACCCACGACACCCCAAAGCAGTTGCAACCCACTAAGTAATCCAGATTCCCCAGCGCCGCGTCGACCGCGTCCGCACCAGGCTGCAAACGATGCGCTACGAGCAGCAGCAGCGCATCATTCCCCGCCCCGCTGTTCGATCCCCAGTGATACTCCTCCGCCCGCAGCGTGTTCCCATACCCATTCTCCTGCGTGCGTGCGATCCTCACCCGAGCCGCTTCCACTGTCGCCTGCACAATCCTCTCGCGCAGCCGCGCATCAGCCTTCGCCGTCATGCAGTACGTCCAGTACGCCATCGGCGCAACGTTATTCCATCCCGGCGCGCCCACCGTCAGGTCCTGCGGTACACCCGCCAGAAACGCCCGCTCAAACTGCGCCTCGCCCGTCGTCCTGAACAACTCCGCCGAAGCCCACAGCAGCTCATCGCTCAAATTGCGATCGCCATATCCCCCCGTCGTGATCGCCGGCGGATTCCGGAACATCACATTCGGGTTCGCCATCGCCCACGCCCACGCCTTTCGCGCCGCAACCAGACACCGCTCTGCAAACGCGGCATCGAACTCCCGGTAACACCGTGCCGCAATCGCCGCCACACTCGCCAGGTCCGCCGTCGCAGCCGTGCTCTTATAGGGTGCCGAGCCCGTCCCAATCACATAGCTCGTCAACTCATCCTGCTCCGGCATCACAAACCCGCAGAACGCCTCACTCGTCTGCTTGTGCCACACGCCGCCATCTGCATCCTGCAGCGACAGCATCCACTGCAAATTCCACCGCACCTCCGCAAGAAAATCCGGCAGCTTCCCGCCAGACTCTGGAATTCCCAGCTTCATCCCGCGCAGCGCCTCCGGGTACATCTCCCACGCCCACAGCAGCGTCCCCGTCGTGATCCCCGAGTTCACCACATACCGCCCATAATCTCCGGCATCGTGCCATCCGCCCGTATTCGCCA
>DATAZC010000052.1:0-3004 GCA_036272255.1 Acidobacteriaceae bacterium
GAATCGGTCATCTTGTTTACTTGAGGCGCAGAGCAGAGCTAACGGGATCACGTGTCGGTTCCACCTCGATAGGTAAGTGAGCCTTATTGTTTTTACGAAGCACGGGCGATGGTGGAAACTCAAATGGCGAGAGCAGGCCAACGCACTCATTGAAGACGGCGGAGGCGGATTAGTCCCCTGAAACGCGCTTCTCGTGAGTTATCTCCGGATGGGTCGGCGATCCGGAAGTGAGCTGCGCGTCGGAGTCCAGGTGAGCATGGCCGGGACTCCTCCCGCTGGGCTCGGTGCCAGACGACAATGAAGCTAGCTTTCTGAGCAGATCCGCGCGATGCAAGTTCAGGCTTATGCCGTCGGCAAGTGCGTTACCTGATGAGCCATTTGGGTAGCTGGACCTTACGTGCAATCCCAAAGCACATACTCACCAGACACCAGCATGGCTTCCCGCATCTCGCGTTTCAGATGTGGGATGAACGGAAGCCGGGCATGCGCCTTCCCGAAACCGAACAGAGGCTTCATGGAACAACAGAAAACTGCCAAATCACCCCACACAAATTGCTATCCTTAAATCAGGACATCAAGAAACCGAAAGCCACGGAACCTTCCTTCCGTGGCTTTCTCATTTGTAAGTCCTTTGGCTGGACGAATTTGGCGATAAGCCCTCTGGAATGACGAATTTGACCCGCGGGAGAGCTCCTAACCGGATGAAAACACGACGTTTACAAACCAGCCTCCCGGGACGGGAGGGGGGAGGGGGTCACCCCAGCCAGTCGTCGAACGCGGCGCCACGAATCGCCACCGCCAGCTTCGTGATGTCACCCGCCAGTACGCGATCCTCACGCAGCGGAGCGATAAACTCACGCACCCGCGCCCGCGCCGCCTCCACCTGCAGCGCAGCACGCAGCGGCAAACGAAATTCCAAAGCCTGCGCCGCTGTCATCAACTCGATCGCGAGCACCATCTCGGCGTTCTCCACCACCTGCCGCAGCTTCAGCGCGGCCGTCATCCCCATCGAGACATGGTCCTCCTTGCCGCCCGACGTCGGCACCGAGTCCACACTCGCCGGATGCGCCAGCACCTTCGCCTCGTTCAGCAGCGCGGCGGATGTGACGTGCGCAATCATGAAGCCCGACGAAATCCCGGGATTGTCGGAGAGAAACGGAGGCAGCCCCTCGTTGATATCCGGATTGATCAGCCGGTCGATGCGCCGCTCGCTGATGCTCAGCAAATCGGCCAGTCCGATCGCCGCGTAGTCCAGCGCGAAGGCCAGCGGCGCGCCATGGAAGTTGCCGCCGGAAAGAATATCTCCAGTCGAAGGCGGCGCATCGCCGGTATTGGAAGCGCTCTCTCCAGCGGTGCTGGGAAATATCAGTGGATTGTCGGTAGCCGAGCCGGTCTCCGTCTCGATCACCGCCGTCGCGTGATCCAGTACGCCGCGCACCGCGCCATGCACCTGCGGCATGCAGCGCAGGCAGTACGCATCCTGCACCCGCGGATCGTTCAGCCGGTGCGACTCGCGGATCTGGCTCTCTTCCATCAGCGCACGCAGGTGAGCCGCCGCCGCAATCTGCCCCGTGTGGGGGCGCGCCTCATGGATGCGCGCGTCGAATGCCGCCGGGGTGCCCATCAGTCCCTCCAGCGACATAGCCCCCGCCAGATCGAAGAGCCGCACCACGCGCTGCGCGCGAAAGAGACTAAGGCCGCCAACAGAAGCCATCGCCTGCGTTCCGTTCAGCAGCGCCAGCCCTTCCTTCGCCTGCAATTCGAGTGGCGCAAGCCCCGCAGCCGCCAGCGCCACGGACGATGGCATGCGCTTGCCTTCCACAAATACCTCGCCCTCGCCGATCAGCGCCAGCGCAAGGTGCGCAAGCGGAGCGAGATCGCCGCTGGCGCCGACAGAACCGCGCGACGGGACGACAGGATGAATCCGGTGGTCCAGCATCGCCACCAGCAGCTCCGCTACCTCGGTACGCACGCCGCTGCAGCCCTTGGCCAGCACATTCGCCCGCAGCAGCAGCATGCCCCGCACCTCGGCCTCGCTCAGCGGCTCGCCCACACCGCAGCAGTGGCTCCGCACCAGATTCTGCTGCAGCGTGGCGACCTGATCCGGTGGCACCCGCACATCGGCCAGCTTGCCAAACCCGGTGTTGATGCCATACGCCGCCGCATTACCCGCGGCAGCGCGATCCACGACAGCGCGCGAAGCAATCATCCGTTGTTGCGAAGCAGGCGCAAGGGCAATGTCAAGACGCGCAGATGCGACCGCATCGAGTTGCGCCAATGTCAGAGGATCGCCGTTGAGCAGGAGCAGAGCGGAAAGGTTCGTCATAGGAAAGGTCGGGCAAACTCTTCACTATAACGGTCGCGGCGGCCGTGGGTCACGCTGGGGTGAACGCCCTGCGGCGACGCGCCCGTCGCTTTGTAACCTCCACCCACGTGAACAGCGCGATCGCGCCGATCGGCAGTAAGGCAAAGAGCCACACCGTGCCCCGGCGCGCTGAGTGGTTGGCAACCGTCAGAACAGTCGTGACGCTGGCCTCTCGTCGTGCTTCGCTGATGTGGATGGTAGCGTGCCAACGCCCGGCACGCGGCAACTGGACGATTGCATCCTCCAAAAGCCGGTTCGTCGCATGCGCATGCGACAGATGCGCGACAACAGGTGCAGTTCCCGCATCGTCCGATGTCAGCGTGACGACGATATCTGCATCCAGCAGAACTGTGCCGCTTCCCTGCCCTTCCACCATCACGCTCAGGTCCGCCGGCCCCACAGCCAGCGATTCCGGCGTGGTGAACAGCGACACCACAAACGGCCCCGCAGCCTGGCGCACCTGCAGTCGTCCGCCATCGGCATACGCCGCGGCAGCAGCGCACGCCAGCACCAGAGCAACGATGAGGCGCCTCACATGCCACCCATCATCATGCCGCGCATCTGCATCGGCTGGAGCAGCAGCCAGAAGCCGAATCCATAGAGCGCAACCGTGAGCAGCGCCAGCGGAGCGGCAGACAA
>DATAZC010000053.1:0-4207 GCA_036272255.1 Acidobacteriaceae bacterium
GCCGAGCACGGGACCGAGCGCGGTCATGATGGCAGAGAAGCCGGACCAGGTTCCGATGGCCTTGGCGCGGGCTGCGCCTTCGAACTCGGCACTGAGGAGCGCGAGACTGTTGGGCACGAGGAGCGCGCCGCCGATGCCTTGGAGGCAGCGAGCGAAAAGGAGCTCGCCGATGTGGCGGGCGATGCCGCAGCCGAGCGAGGCGCAGGCGAAGACGACGACGCCGCAGAGGAACATCTTGCGGCGGCCGAAGCGGTCGCCGAGTGAGCCGCCGGTGAGTAAGAGGGAGGCGAGGAAGAGTGCGTAGGCTTCAACGACCCACTGCAGCTGGGTGCCGGTGGCGCTGAAGGAGCGCTGCATGCTGGGGAGTGCAACATTGACGACGGTGCCGTCGATGTAATCCATGCTGGAGCCGAGGATGGTCGCGAGAAGGACCCAGGGAGCGCGCACGGCTGGTTGTGCAGGAAGGGTTCGTGCGGGGGCGCTCTGCTGGGGGCACGGGATGGGGCCGCAGTTCATCGGAGCACGACCGCTGTTAGAGGCTCGCGGTCATTAGAGGTTATCGCGGTTCGGGATGATGCGAAGTTTAGAAGAGGATGGAGGGGAGGAAGGCGCCGGCGGGCGAGTTGTAGAGGCCGAGGCTCATGAGGGTCATGGGCTGGGTGACGCGGAGGCCGTTGGCGAGGCACCAGCGGAAGAGCGCGGCGTTGCGGGTGGGGACGAGGATGCCGGGGCCGGCGAGGGTGTCGGCGGAGGCGATGAGAGCACAGAGGTCGGGGGTGGTTTCGGCGGTGGCGTGGCCGAAGAAGCCGACGGTGGTGGCGTAGGCGGTGATGCGGCTGTCGCGCTCGGTGATGAGGGCGCTGCCGCGCTCGATGGATTGCACGAGGTCGGCGGAGCGGTCGAAGCCGTGGACGGCGACGGAGAGGGTGTTGCAGGCGGGGAGGTCGGCGGAAGTGGCGGGGCGCACGGTGCAGCCGGGGATGGAGCGCGTGGAGGTGCGGCCCTGCATGCAGGCGAGGGGCTCGCGGACGTCGAAGCCGAGGGTGGTGTAGAGCGAGAGGGAGCGGCAGTGGAAGGCGGCCTGCACGAGGCGGACGCCGGCGGAGTGCTGGGAGGCGGAGCGGTCGAGCGCGGCCTGCATGAGGAGGCGGCCGACGCCGCGGTTCTGGGTGGCGGGGTCGACGGTGATGGGGCCGATGCCGTGGATGATGGAGCGCTCGTCGAGGCAGTTGCTGCCGAGGATGCGGTTGTTGTCTTCGGCGACGACGCAGTAGAAGCCGGGCGCGGAGAACATGGTGGTGATGAGGCCGGTGGCGTGTTCGACGGCGGGGATGTCGGGTGGGAAGTTGTGCGCGCGGCTGATGGTCGAGAAGGCGTCGAAGCATATCTGGGCGGCGGAGGGTGCGTCGGCGGGCGTGGCTGGGCGGATGGTGATGGGCATGGGTGGTTTTGGGCTGACGCGGCGAGTATATCGCCAGAGTGTTGCCGCGGGATCGGAGATTTACGGGTTTGCTGGTTGCGGCGTGGGATAGAGCCATGTCAGTAGTGCGAGGTCAATCGTAATTCGATTGTCAAAGTCCGGTCTCGATCTTTAAACGCGTGGTAGCTTGTGCCTTGCTGTGAGGAATCTTTGAGGGCACGTTGATCGATCTGGAACGGCTGCGAAGCGACTGGGATGCCCTGGCGAAGCGCGATGCGCTGTGGGCAATTCTTACCGATGGCACGAAGGCCGACGGCGGATGGGACGTTGCCGATTTTTTTGAGACCGGCGAGATCGAGATAGCCACGGTGATGGGGTACCTGGGCGAGGTGGGATGCCTGCCCGATGCCGCGGGAGCTGCGCTGGATTTTGGCTGCGGTGTGGGGCGGTTGACCCAGGCGATGGGGCGGCGGTTTGCGGCGTGTGTGGGCGTGGATATCTCGGAGGAGATGATTCGCAGAGCGGAGGGGTTGAACCCGTATGCGCACTGCAGCTACATGACGAGTGTTACGAAGTGGCTGCTGTTTGCGGAGGAGAGCTTCGTGTTTGTGTACAGCAATATCGTGCTGCAGCATATGCCGCGGAAATTGGCGGTGGGATACCTGCGGGAGTTTGTGCGCGTGCTGGAGCCGGGAGGCGTGTTGGTGTTCGGTGTGCAGGATTCGTTTGTGGCGAAGGACGTGGCGTCGCGCGTGGAGAGAATGAGAGATGTTCTGCGGCTGCGCACGCGATGGAAGTCGGTGATGGGAAGGCGAGACGGGGACATGCAACTGCATCTGCTTTCGGAGGCGGAGGTACGCGAGGCGGTGCGGCCCGCGATGGTGGTGGATGTAAGGCTGACAAATACGGCGGCGAAGGACTTCAACGGACGGCTGGTGTATCTGAGCGAGATGCCGGGCTCGGGGTATGTGGGCAAGCAGTACTGTGTGGTGAAGCCGGGGTGAGCGGCATATCGCATAGGATGTTGTGAATGAGAATGATGCGATGCGCGGCGTGGCTTCTTTGTTTTGCTGTAATGGCGGGCGGGGCGGCTTTGGGCCAGAGCCCGGACGCCAACGCGATTGATCCCGGGCTGAATATTCATACGGTGGAGTTATGGCCGGATGGCGCGCCGGGACAGAACGGCAATGAACCAAAGGACGTGCCGGCACTGAGCGTGTTTGCGCCGCGCAAGGGCCATGCGATCACGACAGCGGTGATTGTCGCGCCGGGCGGATCGTATCGCGAGCTGGCGGCGGACCTTGAAGGGCGAGAGGTTGCGGACTGGTTTTCGGCGCGTGGGATTACGGCGTTTGTGCTGCGCTACAGGATGGGCGATAAGTATCAGTACCCGATCCCGCTTGAAGATGCGCAACGCGCGGTGCGTTACGTGCGCGCGAATGCGGCGAAGTATGGGATCGATCCGGAACGGATTGGGATGATGGGTTTTTCGGCGGGCGGGCATCTGGCGGCGATGGAGTCGGTGAGCGCGGAAACCGCAGATGCGAATGCGAGCGACCCGATTGATAGAGCGTCGAGCAAGCCGAACTTTGTGGTGCTGGGATATCCGTGGCTGAATGCGATGGCGCCGAATACGAGCGGCTTAATCACGTACTGCGCTAACAATCCGACAGTGCATGGGGTGCCGGCGGGCAAGTGCAAGGAGTTTGAGACGAAGTATTCGCCGGTGCGGTTTGTGACGAGTGCGACGCCGCCGACGTTTATCTACATCACGTCAGACGACAAGACGGTGGATGTGCAGGCGTCGATTGATTATTTTGAAGCGCTGCGGGCGGCGAACGTGCCGGTGGAATTTCACAGCTTTGCGCATGGTTCGCATGGGAGCGGGTTGGGGAGTGGCGACCCGGCGCTTGATTTGTGGCCGGGGTTGCTCGATGCGTGGCTCAGGGGGCAGGGATTTCTGGGCGCGGGTACGAGGTGAGCGGACCGTGCTCTGAGAGCGCATGCTGCGTATAGAGCTCAAACCTGACCACGGCCAAGCTTACGGTTGCGATATGCGGAGTAGAAGCCGTGAATCATGCAAAACTCCTGCGCTGACGATTTCGTGATGTTCCGGATCGTTTTGGCGAGGAAGAAATCATGGCTTCCCAGAGACAAGGTCTCAACGACCTGTAATTCTTTGGTCCGAATCGCAAATTCCGGCGAAGGAACATCAAATTCATGGATGTGCTGGAGCTGAAGTGGAAGCTCATCCCAGGCAATCGACTCTCGATAGTGATTCTTTCCAAGTTGTCGGACGATGTTTTTCTTATCGAAAGGAACAGTGCTTACAGTCAGATGCCGGCAACGCCTGACTGCGGGAGATGCCTGCTTCCGACTGTTGAGCGCGAAGGCGAAGTAATCGTTGCCAAGGTCTCCCAGTAAGTTCATCGGGAATAAATTGCCGCGATCACCATTCGCAACACAAACCAGCACGACGGGCCTTGGGCAGATAAATGTGACGGCGTTGCACTGAAAGTCGAGGGCCGGCACATTTTCTTTATCGGGCCGCTTATCTCGCCACCCGTTGAAAGCATTGAAGACCCGATGCATTCCAAGGCGGTAATTAGAAATGCAGAAATTGTGACATTCGACAGCTTCAAACAGACCTAAGCAGTAATTGTCCGCCGGAAGTATTTTGCTGTACCGCAGCTTGATCCTGCCGAGCACGTTGGTTTTATTTTGGCGTTCGCAGAATTCGAGATCGAAATAGCTATCCCGGGTAGCGTGATCCAGGGCGGAAGATTC
>DATAZC010000054.1:0-14745 GCA_036272255.1 Acidobacteriaceae bacterium
GCCCGCGCGAATGCTGCTCCAGCTTCCGCCGGACCTCTTCACTCAGAACAACAGGCTCCGCTACACGCATATCCAGGTCTCCTCATCATAAGAGAAGACTCGATTCATAAATGATTCTATTAATGAGACACTACACTAGCTGGGAAAGGAACGGGCCCCGGGGGCGTGAAGCTCATCCTTTTGCTGGCTGAACGAGTGAAGCTCGTGCCCTGACGCAACGGCGCGGACGCTGTGCGCTCGTGAGCACTATTTTTGTTGGACAATTTTTGCGGTGGTGATGGCCTGGCCGGTGTGGCGCTGGGTGTGATCGGCACAGTGGACGAGGAGTCCCCCGATGGTGGTGGGCAGCGCTTTGCGTCCGACGCTCCGCGGTTGTTCGAGGTCGGCGCCGGCGAAGGCGCGGACGCGGCGTGTGGCGTCGTCGATTCCCTTCCTGAATTCTGAGAACAGCTCGGCGTGCGTGGCGCCGGGGTCAAGTTCTGTTTTGAGGGCGGCGAGTTGATTGGGTCGCAACACTTCGCCTTCAGCATAGGTAAGCAGGCGGTCGAGACTGCGGACCATGTGGCGCAGGTGGAAGGCGACGGGGGCAATGTCGGAGGGGCGGGCATTGAGGGCTTCGTCGGAGAGCGGCGCACACCAGCGTTCGATGTCTTCGCGGGAAAGCTCGAGGGCGTGCACGACAGCACGAAGGACGGCTGGGGTCTCAGTATGGGTACCGCGGAGCCAGGGTTCCATGAAGAGCAGGTTACAGGTTGCGGGTGCAGGTGCAGAGACGGAGCAGGCACCCGGGTTGTGCGTCTGGAACATCCCATGAAGTGAGGCAGTGCGAAGGGGGACAACGATGCCGGATCAAGAGGAACGGGAGACACGGGAGAAGGCGCAGGAAGATCTGCGCGAGGGCAAATCGCCGTCAACGGCGGCGGGGGAATTTGTGCGTGAAGAGATCGACCACGTGCGGGAGGGAGTGCATGGGGCGCGGTCGCCCAGGCAGGCCATTGCAATTGGGCTGAGCAAGGCACGGCGCGCAGGGATTCCTCTGCAGCGGCCCGCGAAAGGGAAGGCGAGCACGAAGGAGAGCGCGGAGCGGGATTACGAGAAGGGGCAATCGCATGCGCGGAAGAAAGTGTCGGCAAAGCGATCGCGGGCGACAACGAATGCGCTGAAGAAGGAGCCGAAGACGACAGCGTCGCGCAGCGCGTTGTCGAAGCAGACCAGGTCGGCGGCGAGCAAGCGGAGTGCGAGCAGCAGGCGGGATGCGGCGGCAAAGGCAGTACGCACCAAGGCGCGCGAGGGGAGAAGCACAGCGGCGAAGAAGAAGGCGGCTCGGACGAAATCGAGCCGCGGCCGGTAGCCGATGCCTGGTCGATGCTTCCTCATGGCTAGTCGATTTTGACTACGCCGGGTGCGACGGTGGGGAAGCGCGTGAAGAGGGCGGGATCGTGGCCGGGGATGATGAATTCCGGCCTGCTTGCCAGCTTGCGCATGCGGTCCTGAGCAGCGAGGTTTGAGACGCTGTCCAGGGTTGCGGCAATAGGGACGTGCCTGTCGAGGTTCTCGTAGAGGTAGACGTTGTCGGAGGCGAGGACGACGGTGCCGTCTTGAGCGTGAACACCGACATATTGCGACTGATACGTGTGCTTGCCGCCGGTGTAGCAGGTGATGCCGGGAAAGATTTGCTGCGCGTCGCCGTTGACGAAGGAAACATGGCCCGCGATGTTGGCTTTGACGAGGGCCTCGACATCCGAGGCGTCGATGCCGTCGGCGGTATCCTTTTGCTGCCACGCTTCGCCGGTGTAGTAGACGTATTCGTCGCGCTGAATCCAGATGCGGGCTTTAGGGAAGAGGTCGAAGCCGTCGACGTGGTCCCAGTGCATGTGGGAGATGACGATGTCGGTGACGTCTTCGGGCTGGAGGCCGGCATGGCGCAGCGCGTCTGAGGGTTTCTGGAACTCGGAGACATTCCAGCCGCGGAACAGCTGCGGGCGGTAGAAGCCGGAATCGACGAGGATGTTGCGGCCGCCGCCGCGAACCAGCCAGAAGACCATGGCTAAATCCATCGTGCGGGATTTGTCGGCTCCGGCGACGAGACCGGCTACGGGATAGTTTTTGATGGTGGCATAGCGGATGGCTTCGACCGAGTAGGGGGGAGTTTGCGCGGCGGCGAGGAGCGATAACCCGGCGACGCAGCAGAGGCCGGCCAGGGCACGGATCGAGGTTGCGATCATGGATGAAAAGAAGAATATCGCACCCGCCTGCGGCGGTTCATGAAGGAATTGCAAGGAGAAAAGGCGGCGTGCTACTGTACGCGCCATCGGAATCGGCTGTCGGGGCGTGCGACAGGAGGTTCGGGGATGAGAGCGATCCGCGGGTCGGCGTGCACATTTTGTCTGGTGTTGGCTGCGCACTGGGCAAGTGCTCAGAACCTGATGGGGAAGTGGATTGGCTCGGCGGTGATCGACGGACAGCGATATTCGTTCACGATGACGATCACGGCCGGCCATCACTACACCGAGACGGCGCGGGTAGGAACGCTGATGGCAACCCAGTCGGGAACGTTTGTTTTGGAGAACGGGCTGATGGTGCGAAAGGTGCTCGACTGGAGCCCGAAGCAGCAGATGATGGTGGAACCAGCGGTGGGGACGCGTGCGCTTCATTTGGCCAGGCCAGCGGGGGGATCGTTTCGGGTGAGGTTTCCGATTGCCGACACGATGGTGCTGCAGGATGTAAATCTGAAGGCGACGCTGACCTACCAGCGGGATTCACCTGCTTTCTGATTTCTGCGGAAAGCGCCTTCGGGGCAGTCGGATCCGCAGGGCCGCTGCAGGGCCGCGCACGGAAGTAATACGAATGCGTCGATTCCTGCTGCATCCCCAGGGGGGTGGGTGTGAACCTGAAGGGTGCGTACCGGCGGTGGTGCAGGAATGGTGGGAGAAGAGGCGCGCCGGTGCGCCGGTGTTGGTCTTGTCGCTGCTGCAGCTCAAGTTCCCTTTTCCTGGCCCGATAACGCAAATAGACCTCCATGCGGGGGATCGCTTGTCTTGTCGACACAGCGACCCAGCCGAAGTCACGGTTGAAGGTGGAATGAAGCGGGCGATGGCGGTCAAAACGCAAAAAGCAACGGGAACGACGCTCGATGGAGGTAAGGCGGGGGCGCGGGGGTGGAACGCGGTCGCAGAAGCTGCGGCATTGCAGATGCCGAATTTTCAATACAGTGTGTTTTTCGAGAGCAATCCAATCCCGATGTGGGTGTTCGATCGGAACACGCTGCGGTTTCTCGCCGTGAACCGGGCTGCGATTCGCCAATACGGGTACAGCGAGGCGGAATTGCTGGGGATGACGATCGCCGAGATTCGACCGGAAGAGACGATTCCGGCATTGATGCATGACGTAGAGCAACGGCGGCGCGGCTTGCAGGAGCGAGAGGGGTGGAAGCATCGCCGCAAGGATGGAACGATCATCGATGTCGAGATCGTTTGCCATGACGTGGAGCTGGAAGACAGCGAAGTGATGCTGGTGGCGGCTTACGACGTGACGGCACGAGTGAGGGCGCAGGAGGCGGCGCGGGCAGCGGAAGAGAAGTATCGCGCCATCTTCGACAACGCGGTGGTAGGAATTTTCCAGCACACGCCGGATGGGCGGCCGATGAGCATCAATCGAGCGTTTGCTCAGATGCACGGGTACGATTCGCCCGAGAAGCTGCTGGCGGAAGTCACAAACCCAGGTGAGCAGCTGTTTGTACATCCGGAGCAGTTAATGGAACTGATCGGGGCGGCCGCGGTTGATGGAAGGGTGCGGTCCGCTGAAGTGGAGCTGTATCGCAGGGATCGCAGCCGATTCTGGGTGATGGTGAACCTGCGGGCGGTACGGGATAAGAGCGGGAATGTGGAGTTTTACGAGGGAACGGCCGAGGACATCACGGACCGCAAGGCAGCGGAGGCGCAGGTCAATTTTCTGGCGTACCACGACGCGCTGACGGGATTGCCGAACCGCACGCTCTTTATGGATCGGCTGGCGACAGCGCTGGCGGGGGCGCGGCGGCGGAGCGAGAAAGTGGCGGTGTTGTTTCTGGATCTCGACCGGTTCAAGACGATCAACGACTCGCTGGGCCATTCGTTTGGGGACCAGATGCTGAAGGTAGTGGCAGAGAGGCTGAAGGAGTGCGTGCGGGAGCAGGACACGGTGGCGCGGGTAGGCGGCGATGAATTTCTGGTGATGCTGACCGGCGTGAAGAACGGGGCGGAGGCGATGGCGGCGGCGCGGCGGATGATGAGTGCGATGGCGCGCACGGTTATCGTGCACGATCGGCCGTTGAGCACGAGTTGCAGCATCGGCATCAGTATTTTCCCGGAGCAGGGGACGGATGGGGAAACGCTGATCAAAAACGCGGACGCCGCGATGTATTGCGCCAAAGACGACGGCAGCAACAAGGTTCGCCATTTCACCGACCCGACGAACCGCAGGGCGGTTGCAGAGCTGACCATGGAAAGCGACCTTCGCCAGGCTTTGGCCGCGAAGCAGTTTTTTCTCGTGTATCAACCGCAGATGGAGATCGAGAGCGGACGGATTACCGGGATCGAGGCGTTGATCCGGTGGCGGCATCCCACGCGAGGATTGGTGCCCCCGGGTCAGTTCATTCCGATCGCGGAGAACTGCGGATTGATTTTGCCGATCGGGGAATGGGTCCTGAGGGCGGCGTGCTCGCAGACCGGGAAATGGCAGAGCGAAGGGCGGCGCCTGGTGCCGGTAGCGGTGAACGTGTCGGCGCTGCAATTCCGGCAGGAGGGATTCTGCACACTGATCAGAAGAGTGCTGGAGGAGTGCGACCTGGCGCCGCCGTGCCTGGAACTGGAGTTGACGGAGAGCCTTCTGCTGTCGAACGCGGACGTGATGAAGCCAGTTCTGGAGGAACTGAAAGAGATGGGGATATCGCTGGCCATCGACGATTTCGGGACGGGGTATTCGAACTTCGCCTATTTGAAGCATTTTCGAGTGAGCAAGGTGAAGATCGATCACTCCTTCATCCGGGATATCGCAACGGACAGCGATGACGCGGCCATTGCGACGGCGATCATCAGCATGGCGAAAAACCTCAGTCTGCGAGTGGTGGCTGAAGGGGTGGAAAATCAGGCGCAGATGTCGTTCCTGCTGGAGCACGGCTGCGATCAGATTCAGGGCTACTATTTCAGCAAGCCTCTGCCTGCGAGCGAGATGGCGGCGCTGCTTCCTTTGGCGCCGGTGGGCACATCCGTGGAAGGCATTGCAGCGCGGTGCGCTGGCCACTGATCCGGTCTCGCGCAGATTTCTCCCGAGCCTTTCTCTTCACTCGTTCACCCTTCCTCGATCCACCGCCAAAGGCAGAGCCGCTTTCATCGTGACGCTCGACAGGGACGGAGCGGACTGCTTTGGAGAGGCCGGTAGCGCCACGCATACAATCGGAGTTTGCGGCGCGAGCCGTGGTACCGGCGCCGCGCGCAGAGAGGAAGGCCGGGACTCTATGAAGTCGCTGCTGTTGCGTGAATATGGTCATCTGGAAATTGCGGAGGTGCCGCAGCCCATTGCAGGCGCTGGAGAAGTGCTGGTGCGGGTGGCCGCATGCGGGATTTGCGGAAGCGATGTGCACGGCTACGACGGGTCGTCGGGGCGGCGGATTCCTCCGCTGGTGATGGGGCATGAGGCGGCAGGGACGGTAGCGGCGGTGGGAGCGGGGGTGACGGGATTTCGCGAAGGAGATCGCGTGACGTTCGACTCGACGGTGTACTGCGGGGAGTGCGATTTTTGCCGGCGCGGCGAGATGAACCTGTGCGATCGGCGCGAAGTGGTCGGAGTATCGTGCGGCGACTATCGGCGGCACGGGGCGTTTGCCGAATATGTAACCGTGCCGGAGCGAATTGTTTATCGGCTGCCGGACACAATGAAGTTCTCGGAGGCAGCGATGCTGGAGGCCGTGTCGGTTGCGCTGCATGCGGTACACCTGAGCGGCGATGCGGCGGGACGGACGGCGCTGGTGATCGGCGCGGGAATGATTGGACTGCTGACGATGCAGGCGGCGCGCGCGCTGGGGTTCAGGCGGGTGATGATTGCGGACATCGATGCTACGCGCCTGGAACTGGCTCGCTCATTGGGAGCCGATGGGACGCTGCACGCGGGCGCAGCGCTGACCGCTGAGGTGCAGAAGCAAACCGGCGGGCACGGAGCCGATGTGGTGTTTGAAGCTGTGGGCCGCAACGAAACGGTGGCGGCAGCGATTGACAGCGTGCGCAAAGGCGGGACGGTGGTGCTGATCGGCAACATCAAGCCGGAGGTGACGCTGCCGCTGCAGAAGGTGGTGTCGCGGCAGGTGCGGCTGCAGGGGAGCGCGGCATCGTGTGGGGAATATCCGGAGGCGATGGAGCTGCTGGCGAACAGAAAGATCAGGATCGAGCCGCTGATTACGGCGGTAGCGTCGCTCGAAGAAGGACCGCGTTGGTTCGAGCGGCTGCATGCGGGCGAGCCGAACCTGATGAAAGTGGTGCTGACACCGGATGCGGGAGTGAGCGCGCGATGAGCGAGACGTTGTTCGATCTGACGGGTCAGGTGGCGCTGGTGACCGGAACGAGCCGTGGGTTGGGGCAGTATCTGGCGCGGGCCCTGGCGAAGGCGGGAGCGGACCTGGTGCTGACCAGCCGGACGCGCGCGTCGTTGAAGGAATTTGAACAGGAGATGCGCGGGCTGGGTCGCCGCGTGGCGTCGCTGGAACTGGATGTGCGGGATTTCGCGAGCATCGAGCGGATGGCGGCCGAGGCGCAGACGGCGCTTGGGCCAATCCAGATTCTGGTGAACAACGCGGGATGCAATGTGCGCAAGCCGGCGCTCGACGTGACCTGGGACGACTGGAACCTGGTGCTGGATACGAATCTGCGGGGAAGTTTTTTTGTGGCGCAGACCATTGCACGCGGGATGATTGAGCGCGGATACGGACGCATCATCAATATAGGTTCGGTCACGAGCGTGTTTGGGTATGCGGGGCTGGCTCCGTATGGCGCGAGCCGCGGCGGGATTCGGCAGCTGACAATGAGCCTGGCGGATGACTGGGGCCAACATGGGGTGACGGTGAATTGCCTGGCGCCCGGATGGTTTAAGACGGATCAGAACAAGGTGCTCTACGAAAATGCGGAGTGGGTGGAGTATCTGGTGGATCGTGTTCCGGTGAAGCGCCCAGGACAACCGCACGATCTGGATGGGGCGGTGGTTTTTCTGGCGTCGGAGGCGAGCCGTTACGTTACCGGGCAGACGCTGCTGGTGGATGGCGGGATCTCGACGGGATCGATGCGGGCTACGGTGGGAAAGCAGGGAGTCGGGAGTAGCGAGTAGCCAGTAGGGAATAGCCAGTCGGGAGTAGCCAGTCGGGAATAGGGAATAGCCGGTAGCCAGTAGGGACCAGGAAGTAGGAAGTCGGGCGGTGGCAGGTGGCAGGGAACCCTATCCTTCTTGCCGCTGAGGGATGGTTTCTCCCAACCGACATCCATCAGAGACCCTGTTCCTCGTGCATGGGGATGGGGCGGATTTCTCCGAGCAGGAAGATGTAGCCGGCGATGCCAACGACCAGATAAGCCGCTGCGAGAGCGAAAGCTGCGACGAAATTGTGCCGGCTCTCGACCAGATAGCCGGTGATGAAAGCGGCGAGACTTCCGGAAAGCTGGTTGGAGAAATTCATGATGCCGCCGACAGAGCCGACGCAGTCGCCGGGCGCGATGAGTGAGGGGACCGACCATCCGACCGGAGACGCCGCGGCCAGTCCACCGATGGAGAGGCTGACCCAGAAGAGAGCCTGGGCGGTGGAGTGCGCGTACGCGGCGCCGAGGATGCCGAGGCCGAGGGTGAGTCCGGAAACGAGCACCGTGCGGCGCACCAGGCTGGCTCGAAGTCCGCGGCAAATGAGAGCGTCGACGAGCCATCCACCGACCAGGATATCGGCGAAGGTGGCGATGAGCCACGGCACGCCGGTGTAGACGAAGGAATGGCTGAGATCGATGTGCAGCGTGCGCGACAGATAAACGGGCAGCCAGGTAAGGAGCAGGTAAAAGGTGTAGTTATAGGCGCCCATGCCCAGCGCTAAGCCGATGACCTTGCGGCGGCGCAGCAGATAGCCGAGCGGAACGCGGCGATGGAGGTGCGGCGCAGTCGCATCGGAGGCGAACGATCGCTGGTCCGGCCGGGGGTCATGATAGACGCGCCAGAACAGGACAAAGAAGAGCAGGCTGATGACCCCGGTGGCAGCGAAGCTGAGGCGCCATCCGATGTGGAGCAGAAGCAGACCGATGAGGGGAATGCCGAGCGCGGGACCCAGCTTCGCCGATGCGTCAAAGAGGCTGGTGGGAAAACTGCGCTCGCTCGGTGGGAACCAGTAGCCGATGGCCTTGGCATTTCCCGGAAAGGTAGGGGCTTCGCCGACGCCGAGCAGGAACCGCGCACCGAAGAAGCCGGTGATGCCCGGGGTGACGGAGGCGGCGAAAGAGGCGATGCTCCACAGGAAGGTGCTGATGCAGCCGATGCGGCGGACGCCGAAGCGATCGAGCAGATAGCCGCAGGGGAGTTGAGCGAAGGCGTAGGTCCAGTTATAGGCGCCGGCGAGGAGGCCAAAGGTGACGTCGGAGATTTTGAAGGCAGCGACCAGCGAGTCGTGCGAAACGGAGAGGTTGACGCGATCGAAATAATTGATGAGCACGCCGAGGCTGAGGAGGAAGGCAATGCTCCAGCGACGCGCGAGCGGGGGCGGCGCGGCTGCGATTAATTTTTCGTCGAGGTCACCCGCCGGCATCACCCCACGATACCTGGAATTTCCGCGTGCCGCCTGGGACTAGACCCATTCCGGCGGCACTGCGTGCAGGTCAATGGAGACGGTTTGGGATCCCAGGCGCGGATGTTTTGCGGTGAGGCGGACAGCGCCTGGCTGCTCGCGGGCTCGGATCCAGACGGCACCGGTGCCTCCGGTGAGGGAGAACGGGTTGTCGCCGATGAGATCAGCGGGACCTTCGAGGGTCAGGACGATGGGATCGTCGGCGTAGGTGCGAATGGCTCCAAACTCGTCGGTGACGCGGAGAACGACGCGGGTGGAGTCGGCACCGTCAGCGTTGAGGGCGTGATCGTCGGGGAGGAGAACGAATTTGACGTCGACGCCGCGGCCGGAGAGCGATCGGGAGATGACCTGTTTGCCCTGGAGAAAGCCGTCGATGCGGAGATCGCCCCAGCCGAAGTGGTAGCGGCGGATATCGAAGATGAAAGGCGGATATTTGAGGTGCGGAAATTCTTCGCGATCGGGATCGATTTCGGCGATGAGTTTCCAGGGATTTTTGTCGTCGCTGCCCTCGCGTAAATAGAGCTTGAGGTGATCGCAGTTGGAGCAGACGACGGCTTTGGTGAAGCCAACGGATTCGTCGCTGCGGGCCCAGTGGAATGCGGGCTCGAGGACGATTTCTTCGGCGGGATCGCACTGCGATTTGTAGAAGCCGCCCGCGGGCTTGAGCTCGCGGAAGATGTCGGTGACGCCGTGGTAGCAGATGCGATCGCCGGCGCCGAAGTTGGAGTGGGTTTCGTAGTCGAAGGCGCACCAGCCGATGCCGCCGGCATACTGCGGATCGGAGGCGAGCTGGTCGTGGATGCGGGCGTGGCGCAGGGTGTGTTCGCGCTGGCGCTCGTCGTCGTCGGTGGTTTTGGTGGGAAAAGTGTGCCCGACGAACTCGGTGTTGAGGTAGCGCGGATGGTTGGGCGGTTTGAGGGGAATGCCGAAGTCGTTCATGGTGAAAACGTCTTCGAGAAATTCGGACTGCTGGAAATTGCGGATGCCGCCGGTTTGGCGGGTGGGATCGAGAGCGTGGGCGAGCGCGTTGGTGCGGGTGTAGAAATCGTGATCGTCGCGTGACTCGTTGATGCGCACGCCCCACAGAACGATGGCCGGATGATTCCAGTCGCGGCGGATCATGCGGCCTACGTTGTCGACGGCAATGTCCTTCCAGGCCTGGTCGCCGATGTGCTGCCAGCCGGGGATTTCTTCGAGGACGAGGAGACCGAACTCGTCGCAGGCCTGGAGGAAATGGCGCGACTGCGGGTAGTGCGAGGTGCGCACGATGTTGCAGTGGAGGACATTGCGGAGGATGTGCGCATCCTGGCGCTGCACGCGGGCAGGCATGGCGCCGCCGACGAAGGGGAAGGTCTGATGGCGATCGAGGCCGCGCAGCTTGATGATTTTTCCGTTGAGGGAAAAGCCGTGATCGGTGAAAGTGGCGTCGCGGAACCCGATGCGCCGGGTGTCCTGATCGACGACCTGGCCGTCGTTGAGAAGGCGGACATGGACGGTGTAGAGGTTGCGGTGATCCAGATCCCAGAGCTGAATGCCGGTGAGCTGGGCAAGCGAGACGGTGTGGCGGGCGGGGTCTGTGGTGGTTTCGTCGCTCGCGTGTACGGGAGCGGGGACGCTTGTTGCTGTTGGTGCTGAGGAATTGGCGGGAATGGGCTGCTTGCCGGTGGCGATGACTTTTTCGCCGTCGCGCAGCTCGACTTCGAGGCTGAGGTCGGCGTGCGCCTCACCGGCGAGGAAGCAATCGACGTCGAGTGAGGGGTTCGCGGTGAGCACGTCGCGGGTGCGGGCGGAGATGTTGTCGATGGAGACCTGCGGGACGATGCGCAGGGAGACCTCGCGGTAGATGCCGCCGAAGGTCATGTAGTCGATTTCGTTTCCGAAGGGGGGAATGTCGGCGCGTTCGGTGGAGTCGAGCTGGACGACGAGAACGTTTTCGCCTTCGGGGTGCAGATGCGGGGTGAGGTCGAAGGAGAACGGCGTGTAGCCGCCTTTGTATTCGCCGAGGGAGGCGCCGTTGATCCAGACGGTGGAGGCGGTCATGGCGCCTTCGAAGTCGACGAAGACGCGCTTGCCTTTGGCGCTTTGCGGTACGCGAAAACGGCGGCGATAGGTGGAGATGAATTCGTAATCCTTGTCGTCGAAGTTGTGCCAGGGCATGCGCACGTTGCTGTGCGGGAGGACGACGCGGGCAAAGCTGGAATCGTCGAAGGCAGGCGCGGCGGCGGCATCGATTTTGCCGGGGTGGAAGCGCCAGTTGCGATTCATGGGCAGAACCGAGCGGCCGCCCGCGCTGTGCGATGCGGATTGGCCGGCAAAGGAGGCGGCGTTGTAGAGGGCTGTGGAGGCGAGCAGGCCACCGGTACGTTTTAAGAAGACGCGTCGATCCATCATGCAGGTTTATCCAGAAATTGCGAGCTGCGGAACCGTTCTATGGAACGGGTCCAGTCTATGCCAGACCGGTCGCCAGGATTCCCGGCGATCGAGACTCGCTGTTTTAATGCCCCGCGTCGAGGTTGGAGGCTGAAGGCCTTTGGTTCGTACAGCTTTTGTGCTACTTTCCGCGGACGCTGGTTACTGTAAAGTACCTTCCAAACGAGCCATTATCCGTTTGGTTTCGATGGGCCCTTTCATCCCCATGAACCTCTCCATCCCCAGGAGCAAGCCAATGAGAGATTCTTCCGGATCGAGTACCACCGCGCCGCCACACTTTATGCCTGCGGACGCTGCGGGTCGGCGAAAAGCCCTGCCGCGGACGCTGGTGCTGACCGGGGCTACCGTGGCGGCTGTGATTATCTGTTTCATTCATGGAGCGGTGGCGAGCGCGGACACAGCGCGTGCGGCGGGGATCGGCTATTTGTGCGACTCGCTGATTTTGTTCGGATGTGGCGCGGCCTTGTGGACGCGGGAGCGTTCGAGCCAGGGTGCGTTGCGGATGCGGTGGTTTCTGTTTGCCGCTGCGGCGCTGGCCGAAGCGATCGGCTATCTCCCTTCGTTCACCGAATTGGTGTTGCACACCGGAGCTGGAAGGCCGTTTGGAACCGCGAGCTTTAACGCGAGCGAGGCCCTCTACATCCTGGCGACGGTGCTTTTCTTTGCCGGGGTTGCGCGGTCTGTGGTCGTTCTGGATCTGCTGCAGGCGCTGGTGTTTGTTGTGTTGCGCTTTAACCTGGTTTATTCGCCGCTGACGCGCGACCACTTCACGCATATCCATCTGGCCGTAGGGCAGTCGGTGGCGTTGTTCCTGTTTTTGGTGACGATGTTGGCGTGCCTGGGAGCGGCATCGCGCGCCGAGTTGAAGTTTTTGCGGACCCTGTCGTGGTTCTTCGGATTTCGGCTGGTTGCATTCTTCACCGCGGATCAGGTTTCGTACATCTGGCTGCACCACAAGCTCAGCAGCGTTTGGGATGTGACGGGCGACGTGCTGTTTGGGAGCTTCGCTCTGTATCTGCTGTACACCAGCCAGTCGGCCAGGGCTGAGGCACGGGAACAGGCGACATTGCGGCATCCAAGCCTGGCGGTGCGAAGCCTGATGCCATCGGTTTTGGCGCTGGTTAACCTGATGCTGGGCCTGTTTCTGTTGCGCATTTCGCTGCTGCTGGCGGCGGTGGCAATCTCCGTGACGCTGATTTCGTATGTGGTGCGCACGGCGATGCTGCATGCACAGGCGGTGGAAGAGCGGGCGGCGCTCGAAAGCCGGAACGAGCAGCTGGAAGGCCTGGCGATTCGCGATCCGCTGACGGGGATCGGGAATCGGCGGTCGCTGGCGGACGTTTATAGCCGGTTGCAGGATGGAGCGGGTGACTGCGCGCTGTCGATTTTGCTGATGGATATCGACTCGTTCAAGAAAGCGAATGACTGCCATGGGCACCTGCACGGCGACAAGGTGCTGGTGACGCTGGCGAGAAAGCTGGAGAGCCTGGGAGCCGGCGTGGTAGGCAGCCATTGCGCGCGGCTGGGCGGCGACGAGTTTGCTCTGCTGCTGCCTGGGGTTGCGCCGGACGAGGCGTCGAGGCTGGCCGAAGAACTGCGCAGCCAGATTAGCGAGCATGTGTTTGGCGCAGAGACCGGGCGGGTGAGCCTGAGCGTCGGGATTGCATCGCTGGGAGCGGCGCGGGATTTGCCGCTGGAGACGCTGGTCTCCTATGCGGACACGGCGCTGTACCGGGCGAAGTTGCTGGGGCGCGATCGTGTGGAGAAGCAGCCGGTTTGGGAACCGGGGCGAGCGGCAGATCCGGCGGGGCCGGGCCTGGTGCTGGAGCTGCAAAGCACGGTCGGATAGCGGCGTCGTTGAGCGCGCGGGCTGGTCCGATTTTTTGGAGATTGTGCGGGGTGCCCCCACCCCCCTTCCCCCTTTCTTTCCTGGCCGAGCATTATTTTTCATGGACCTGGAGGGATTATCGAGCTCGATATTCCCCTTATCGAACTGGTAACCCGGCTTGGGCGGGCGGTGGGGAGACGGAGGGTCGGGCGCGACCGGGATCGGCCTTCCATGAACCCTGCTTTTGGCACGGAAATTGGGCAAAGCAAAAAGCTCTGAACGCGTGTGACGCGGACAGAGCTTTCCCTGTTTTCAGGCCCGGCTTTTTGCCAGGGTTCGGGCGAGGGAAATCGGAAGAGATTGGGCGGTACTGAGGTCCTGTGTGGCGGCTTCGGCCCGGCTGGGCGCGTGACGGCGATGGGAATGGGCCGGTGAGAGCGGCCAACCATCTTGTGCCGAAGGTGATCCAAGACTTCGACGTCAACATATTCAGGAATCGTATCGGAGATCACGCAATGAGAACGTTTCTCGCAACAACTTTGATAGTGGCCAGCATGGGCCTTACGCTGCAGGCGCAGGATACGGCGAAGATCGATGCGCGAATCGAGGCGGCACACGCGGTGCTGCATGAATTGCTCAACACGCCGGATAAAGGCATTCCGCTCGACATCGCGTCGAAAGCCACGTGTGTGCTGGTGGTGCCGTCGTTCAAGAAGGGCGCTTTCGTGGTTGGCGGCGAATACGGCCAGGGCGTGGCCAGCTGCAGGACGCGCTCGGGAAAATGGAGCGCGCCGGCTTTCGTTCAGCTGGAGGGCGCGAGCTTTGGGTTCCAGATTGGCGGGCAGTCGACGGATCTGGTGCTGATCGGCATGAACCACCACGCGGTGGACGATCTGCTGAAGGAGAAGGTGAAGCTGGGTGGAGATGCGGCGGTGGCTGCGGGCCCGGTGGGGCGCAACACGCAGGCGTCGACGACGGAGCTGGCGAGCGCGGAGTTTCTGACCTATTCGCGGAGCCGGGGACTGTTTGCCGGCATCGATCTGAACGGCGACGTGGTGCACCAGAACACGAAGGACACCGAAATTGTTTATGGGCACGATATTCGGTTTGAGCGGATTCTGTCGGGTGCGGTCCCGACACCGGCGGTGGCGCAGCATTTTGTGGCGACGGTGAACGAGCTGTTCCGGGCCGGAGAAGTGCATCGGGCTACGGATCGGTAGTTAGAGGGAGAGCGGAGAAGCCCGGCCGACAGGCCGGGCTTTTCTTTTTTTTTGGGGGGGCGGGCTCACTAAGCAATCTCTTCATCTCTATCCAGAAAACCTAATCTGTCATCCTGAGCGAGCCTTCCGCAAACGTTGCGCGCCTTTGCGACGCGTTAAGCGCAATGACCAGCGAATCTTATGTGCGGCTGAAGGGGAGAAGGAAGGGATTTTCACTGCGTGGCGATGCGTTCCCAAAACTCGGTGTCCCACGTTTGCGTCGTTTTGGGAAAGCCGAAAGGCCCGCGGCGAAACCGCTCTCATTTTGAGCCTTACCCAAGGCTTGAAGGCCATGGCTTCTACCGTCGCGTCGCTTGCCTCGCGAAGCGAGGCTGGGTAGAAGCGCCAGGTTTTAACCTGGCGAATTTCGGCCTGTGTTCAGGAGGCCTTCA
>DATAZC010000055.1:0-9087 GCA_036272255.1 Acidobacteriaceae bacterium
TGCGAAAGCTCAGTCGGGCATTCTTATGTATGTCCATTCGATTCCTCCGAAGTTCCTAGTTGCTCGTCACAACCAGCTTCTCCGGTCTCTATCGAATGGACAACCTCTGGAAAGATCACAGGTGCCCCATATCTACCCGCGCATTTTGCGGGGAGATGTGGGAGGGATGCCAAATATGCGAAATTAGCTGGATGGCAGAGCTCCCCTCCACTCCCGAACCCCTCCCCATGCGCGCTCTCCTCGCCGGAGCCCGCCGCAAGCAGTCCCAGCTCCTCGACCTGACCAAAAAGCTCGTCCTCGCCGAATCTCCCTCCGACTCCAAATCCGCCGTAGACGCCTGCATGGACCTCGCAGCCGCCCACGCCCAATCCCTCGGCGGCCCGGGATTCGTGAGAGTCAAACGCCACAAACAGCGCCAATGGGGAGACGTCCTCGAACTACGCTTCGGCCCCAAAGCCAAATCCCCCTCCAGCCGCATTCTCGTCCTCGGCCACCTCGACACCGTCTGGCCCCTAGGCACCTTAAAAACCATGCCCTGCCGCGAAGCCGCCGATTCCACCGGACAAAAACGCCTCTACGGCCCCGGCACCCTGGACATGAAAGCCGGCGTAGCCATGGCCCTCACCGCCATCGAAATGCTCACCGAAACTGGACAGCTCAGCTCAAAGTCCGGCAACGAAATCATCCTGCTCTTAAACAGCGAAGAAGAAGTAGGCAGCCCCATCTCCCGCCCCATCACCGAAAAGCTGGCCCAGGAATGCGCCGCCGTCTACGTTCTCGAACCTGCTCAAGGCCTCGCGTATAAAACCGCCCGCAAAGGCACCGGCAACTGGCGCATCGCCGTCAACGGCCTCGCCGCCCACGCCGGAGTCGACTTCACCCGCGGCCGCTCCGCCATCCTCGAACTCGCCCGCCAGATCGAAAAAGTCAGCGCGTGGACCGATCTGCAGCGCGGCACCACCGTCAACGTCGGAGTCATCGGCGGAGGCACCAAATCCAACGTCATCCCCGCCGAGGCCTGGGCCGAAATCGACCTCCGCACCACCCGGCGCGCCGACGGCCCGCGCTTCGAAAAGCGCTTCGCCGTCCTCAAGCCCACCCTCAAATCGGGAACCACGCTCACCATCGAAGGCGGCATGAACCGCCCTCCCATGGAGCGCACCCGAGGCACCATCCAGCTCTTCCGCCGCGCCCAGCAATTCGCCGCCGAACTAGGCCCTGACTTCCTCCCCGAAAAAGCAGCCAGCCCCGCCGCCCTCAGGCATTACCTGAACGAAGCCTCGACCGGCGGCGCCTCCGACGGCAATTTCACCAGCGCCCTCGGCATCCCCACCCTCGACGGCATGGGCGCAGTCGGCGAAGGAGCCCACGCCACCCACGAATCCATCCTCATCGACCATCTAGCCCCCCGCACCGCCCTGCTGGCCGCCATGCTCACTACTCCCTAGACTTGTCATCCTGAGCACAGCGAAGGATCTGCTGCTCGGCGCGCCACACCTGACACCTATAAATCCGGCAAATGGTAGCATGAACCTGAGAAGGAAACGCGATGAGCGAGATCATCTTCGAAGTGCGCGAGGACGAAGCCGACGGCGGCTACACAGCCTCCGCGCTGGGTTACGGCATCCATACCCAGGGCGATACGCTCGAAGAATTGCGAGCCATGGTTCGCGATGCCGTTCACTGCTACTTCGATGAATCCATGCAAGCTCCCAAAATCATCCGCCTCCATTTCGTCCGCGACGAAGTACTCATCTAAATGAGACTGCCTCGCGACGTGGACGGCCCTCATCTCGTCCGGGCGCTCAACGTTTTAGGCTATTCCCCTACCCGGCAAAAGGGCTCGCATATCCGTGTCACAACACAGCGGGATGGCGAAAACCACGAAGTAATTCCTACCACCATCCAATCAAAACCGGCACCCTGGCCAGTATTCTGAAACGAATCGCCGCCCACCACGGGCTCACTCTCGACGAACTCGTATCGAAGCTCGATCTTTAAGCCGCCACATGCCGGGTGCCCCAGGTCTCGACTCTGAGACCTGGGCCCAATTCGTGCGCCGCACGAAGGCAGCCCAAGCCGCAATGCCCACTTCCGCCCATCGCACCTACTCGCTCCCAGCGTATGATGTCCGGGACGTAAGCTCCTCACAGGAAAGCCCATGACCCGATCACGGACCCTCACCCGCCGCAAACTCCTCGCCAGCACCGCCGCAGCCATCGCCGCCCTCAACTCCCCGCTCACCGAAATCCTCGCCCTCGCCGCCCTCCCAGAATCCGACCTCGCCCGCGACCCACGCCGCCCCCAGTACCACCTGCTCCCCGCCCGCAACTGGATGAATGACCCCAACGGCCCCATCTACTGGAAAGGGAAGTACCACATGTTCTTCCAGTACAACCCCAACGCCGCTGTCTGGGGAGACATGCACTGGGCCCACTCCGTCTCGCCCGACATGATCCACTGGCGCCATCTGCCCATTGCCCTCGCGCCCACCCTCGACGGACCAGACGCCGACGGCTGCTTCTCCGGCACCGCCGTGGTCAATAACGGCGTCCCCACCTTCATCTACACCGGCGTCCAGACCGTCCCCGCCGACAAAGCAGCCGCCGAAGCCACCATCCGCGACGGCCACAACAACTTCCGTGAAACCCAGCTCTACGCCACCTCCACCGACCCCAATCTCCTCACCTGGACCAAGCGCCCCACCCCGGTCATCCCCGCGCCGCCTGAAGGCATGAAAGTCACCGGCTTCCGCGATCCCGCTCCCTGGCACGAGGCTTCCCTCGCCGGAGGCCAATGGCTCATGGCCGTCGGATCCGGCACAAAGGAACACGGCGGCTGCGTCCTCCTCTATAAGTCCACCGACTTACAAACATGGGAGTATCTCCACGTCGCCGCCGGCGGCGCATCTACAGGAAGCGCCACCACCAATCCCGTCGATTCAGGAGATATGTGGGAGTGCCCCGACTTATTCCCCCTCGGTAACAAGCACGTCCTCATCTACTCGACGCAAGGCAAGGTTTTCTGGAAAGTAGGCCAGTTAGACCCAACGGAGTTGGTCTTCCACGAGCAGCAGAGCGGCCTGCTCGACTATGGCTCCTTCTACGCACCCAAAACCCAGCTCGACAAATCCGGCAACCGCATCCTCTGGGGCTGGATTCAGGAGACCCGCCCCGAGGCCGAATTCAGCGCCTCCGGCTGGTCCGGCCTCATGTCCCTGCCGCGCGTCCTCTCCATCGGAGCCGACGGCCGCCTCCACGTCACCGTCGCGCCCATCGCAGAAAAGCTCCGTAAACACGAACAAAAACTCCGCCTCACGCCCATCAAACCCGGCAGCAAAGAGCTCCTCGCCGACACTCATCTCAAAGACGCCTGCGGTGAACTTCTCTGCATCGTCAAGCCCGGTAGCGAACCCTTTTCGCTCGACCTGCTCGACACCACCAAACGCAACGACGCGCCCAAAGACTCCACCACCACGGTAACATCGCAGGTAAGTCTGATCTCCGTTCGTTACAGCCACGCCAATCCAAAGGAGTTAGTCGTCGACCAACAAAGATTGCCAATATTTCCTGAAAAAGTTGGCCCCGACCCAGGCTCCGCAACGGCAGGCCAGCCCCTCGAACTGCGCTTCTACATAGACGGTTCCGTAATCGAGTTATTCGTCAATAATCAAGTTACCTGCACCCGCCGCTTCTACTATCCCGGCTCAACCGCCCCAGAAATAGCAGTAAGCATCACCGGCAACCAATCCGACATAAGCCGCCTGTCGTTATGGCAACTCAACCCCATCTCCAAAGACCGCCTCACCACCTAAGCCTGAAAAAGTCTTGTCATCCTGAGCGTAGCGAAGGATCTGTTTTCGAGACGCGGGGTGCCCCATATCTGCCGGCGCGCTATGCCGGGAGATGTGGGCCATATTCGTGCAAAGCACGAACCCGCCTTTGCCTTCTTACTGTCACTCCCGCAAAAATCCGCTGCCTCTCTAAAAAGAACGCTGTCATCCTGAGCGAGCAACGCGAGTCGAAGAACCTGCGGGTTGTCTTTGTCCTCGGCCCCGGAACCCCACACCCCACAGCTGCGTACTGGGAACCCGTGCAGCTTCACTCCAGCATCCTCATCCACCGCACCCCGGATCAAGTCTGGAAGTTCCTCGGCGATCCCGCCAACGTCGCCAAGTGGGACCGCGGCGTAGCCGATGTCGAAGCCTCATCCCAACCCCGCGGAGTCGGATACGAATTCAACACCGTCGCTCACGGCCGGCTCAATCTTCCCGATCAGGGCCGCATGTCCTACCGCATTAAAGAGGCCCATCCCATCGACAGCACTTCCGGTGCCGGCCGCTGCGTCGTCGAGCTAACCAGCAACACCGGCAACGCGCGTTTCTTCCAATCCGCCGAGTGGCGCTTCGACGTCCGCGCCATCCCACAAGGCTCCGACCTCACCTGCACCGCCGTCTTCACCCTGCGCTGGCCATACCTCTTCTTCGGACCCATTCTCTACTTCGGTCGCAAGCAAATCATGATCGACCTTGAATGCCTCAAACAAGCCATCGAGTCTCAGCCCTGAGCGCCCAACCTTACAAGCGGCAGATTAAGAGTCAGCCTCTCCTCAAGGCTCCGCATAATATCCCGCGTTCGTGTTCACCTTCATCCCATGCCTATCCACAGTGACCTTGAGCGCGCGATACGAATAGGGCTTCTCCCCAGCCGGCGGTTTGAACGTAAGCGTGTAATACGCCCCCAGTTCCTGCATGCAGGCATTCAGCTGCTTCGCCGGGTGGCTTCGATTCCCAGCGTCCAATGTCCGCCCGCCGCTCTCCAGCGCGAGCACCTGCAATGCCAGGTTCGCAGCCGTCGCCTCCATCGGAGACTTCACCGGCGTCATCAAATCCTGCACCGCGAACGCGCCACCGCCGCCCGCACTGCACAAGACCATGCGCGCCTCGCGCAACTGATTCAGCAGGGAAGCGATGGCGTCGTAGTTCAACTCATGTTCGCGTGCGCTGTAGGTCGTGCCGGTCGCTCGCAGAATCGGCCATCCCGGCCCAATCCAGATCATCATCTTGCGCCCCGGCGCCGTCGCCTCCCGTGCGGCGATTGCCGCCAGCGCTTTGCCCGACAACTGATAGCGTTCGATCTGTGCCTCGCGGCCCGCTGCCGAGTGGATGGTATGCACCTGAGACTGGATCGCATGCACGGCATCCGCCAGCTTGTTTCCATCCTTCGATGTCTCTCCAACCGCCTCAAACCCCGCGTCGGTCAACAAGAGAACAGTGGTCGGCTGCAGCAGTTGCCCGCCATTCTGCCGCAGAAACTTCTCGATCTCTTCGCGCATGAACGAAAGGTCCACCAGGCCCGAGTTCACCGTGTCCATCACCAGGAAAACAGAAACCCGCGAGTCCGGATTTCCCGGCGCTCCATCCAAAGCCTTGCCATCCGAAGCTTTGAAGGCCGCAATCGTCTGCGGCTTCCCATCGTCCTGCAAGGTAAAATCCTTCGCATCCAACCCCGCCACAGGATTCCCGGATTTATCCGTGACCACGACATCCAGCCGCATGCGCCCTTCCGCGGCTTTCTCCTCCGCCGTGGCTGGCGGCCGTTGCTTTAACTCGGGGCCCGCCTGTTCAGGAGTGACCGCCTGCGATTTGGCCGCAGGCACTGCAGGCGAAGGCTCCTGCGCCTCCCCGTGATTGGTTGCAATACAAAGCGATACTCCGGCAAACATCATTGCACCCAGCAATCGCCGGTACATAGAGAACATAGTGGCCCTTGCCCTCCGCCACCAATTCAAAACCCAAACCAGCGAACTGGGCAAGTCGCCGGGTGCCTGCGGAAGATCAGGAGACTACACCATCATCGGGTGCCCCATATCTACCGGCGCACTATGCCGGGAGATGTGGGCCAAATTTGTGCAAAGCACGAACCGCCTTTGCTCTGGTTTTCTATTCCCTAGTCCCTATTCCCTGGCCGCTAGCTTTTCGTAAGCCTCCAGCACCCGCTTGAGCGCCTCATCCCCCGTAGCCCCAGTCGCCGAAAGATGCCCCATCTTCCGCCCCACCCGCGCCGACTTCTTCTCATACAAATGCAGCCGCACCCCAGGCACCTTCAGGGCCGCCGCAAAATCCGGCAGACTGTCCCCGCCCTTACGAGCCGCAGCATCCAGCCAAACCTCGCCCAGCAAATTCACAATCGCCGCCGGAGTCAGTATCTCCGTATCTCCCAGCGGTAAGTTGCATGTCGTCCGAACTAACTGCTCGAACTGACTCGTTGCACACGCCCGCTCGCTCTGGTGATAACTGTTATGCGGCCTCGGAGCCAGCTCATTCACCAGTAACTCGCCCGATCCCGTTTCCCCTTGACGGGTAACAAACATCTCCACGCAAAGCAGCCCCTCGACCTCCAACCCGGCAATAATCCCCCGCGCAATCTCCTGCGCCCGTGCCTCCAGCTCCGCCGGAATCCCCGCCGGCAGCACGCTCCACGCCAATATCTGCCGCTCATGATGGTTCCGCGCCGCCGGATAACTCCGCACCTCGCCGCTCGGCGACCGCGCCGCCATCACCGAAATTTCAAAATCCAGCTCCAGCGCCTGTTCCGCCACCGCCGGCCGCCCGCCCAGACTAGCCCACGCCTCGGCGATGTCAATCTCACCAGCCGCGCCCTCAAACCCAATCCGAGCCTGCCCGCGCCCGTCATATCCCCCGCGCGCCGTCTTCAAAAACACCCGCCCGCCCAGCGCCGGCAAAGCCTCCTGCAGCGCAGCCTCGCTCGTCACCACGCGAAACGCCCCCACCGGAAAGCCGTTCTCCTTGAGCCAAACTTTCTGCAGAATTTTGTCCTGAATAATCCGAATCGGCTCGACCCCGGGCCTCAGGGGAGCCAGCGCCGCAACCTCGCGCAGCGCATCCACGCCAATCTGCTCAATCTCCAGCGTCACCGCATCCGCGCCCGCAGCTAGCCGCCGCGCCGCCTCGACATCGTCCCAATTGCCGACCACAACCTCGTCGACCACAAAGCTCGCCGGACACTCAGCCTCGGGGTCCATCACCCGCACCCGATAGCCCATCGTACGAGCCGCCATGGCCGTCATACGCCCCAGCTGCCCGCCGCCCAGAATGCCAATCAACCCACCCGGCTCCACAGTCTTCGCTTTGTCGTTTCCTGAGCTCACAGCGGAAGCTCCTGGCTTAGCACTTCAGCCGTCCGTTCCGCCCGCCACGCCGCCAGCTTCTCCGCCAGCGCAGCATCGCCAGCCGCCAGCATCGCCACCGCAAACAGCCCGGCATTCGCCGCCCCCGCACGCCCAATCGCAAACGTCGCCACCGGAACACCCCGCGGCATCTGCACAATCGAAAGCAGCGCGTCCATCCCCTGCAAAGCCGTCGCCGGCACCGGCACGCCCAGCACTGGAACGGTCGTCTTCGCCGCCAGCATCCCAGGCAGATGCGCCGCCCCGCCCGCGCCCGCGATAATCGCCCGCAGCCCGCGCTTCGCCGCCGCCGCCGCATACTCAAACAGCAGGTCCGGAGTCCGGTGCGCGCTCACCACCCGCGCCTCAAACGCCACGCCAAACTCCCGCAGCACATCCACCGCCGCAGCCATCACGTCGTAATCGCTCTTCGAACCCATCACCACGCCCACCAGCGGCGCAGCAGCCATCTCCATCTCGTCCATCCCGCGATTATAAGGAACCCGTGCGAGTGGCAAGTGTGGAGTGATCAGTGTGAAAGGCAAAAACTCCCGTTGGCAGCAAACGCTTTTGCTACTGGAGATTGGAGCAACAGCAAAAGCTCTGGCCTCTCACACTCCACACTGATCACTTCACACTTCGCACTGCCCTAATGCCTCCGGTACGCCTCCACCGCCACCTCGATCACCGCCATCAACACACTCACCGCCGCCATAAACCCCTTAGCCCGCTGCAAATTCTGCTCATGCCGCTCAATCCGCCGCTCCAGCTCCGTAATTCGCCCCGTATTCCCATCCCCCACCAGCCCCGTCATCTGCGTTTTCAACACACTAAGATCGCTCAAAACCTGCGCCTCAAACTCATTCATCATCCGCATCCACACCAACCCATCTCGCCCAGCACTTGTCATCCTGAGCGAAGCGAAGGATCTGCTTTTGTCTTTCATCGCCACTAACCTGCTAGCTAAGCGGCAGATTCACGAAAAGCCCCGCCGAAAACTCCGAATAATTCGGTGGCGTATTTCCGTCGTAGGCCCGGATATAAAACCGGTCCGCCTCCGTAGCCCGCGGAATATCGAAGTTCGGCACCGCCGACCGCATCACCAGGTCTACATCCCCCCCCGCCTGAAAGACAAAATCCCTCCGCCGCACCTCAAACCCGCCACCGCTCGGCGCAGTCACCCCCGCCGCCACACTCACCGCCAAGGCCGAAATCCCCGTCACCGTCAGCAGCGTCAGATTCGCCAGGTAAGTCGGCGAAACCGCCGCCGGCAGCCACGCATCCGCCGGAACCGTCCGGCTCGTCTTGATCGACAAATCGTTCGCCCAGTCATTCGAAAACCCGATCGAATACCCCACCAGATCCGGCGAGCTGGCCGAATACGACAGCGTCACCGCCCGCACCGCCACCTGTACGTCCAGGCCGCCCTCAGAAATGGGTAGCGAAGCCGACTCCAGCAGCAGCGCATCCCCCGGCCACACATCCGCACTCCCGCTGCCCGTCATCCCCGCCTTCAGCGCCACATTCGTCGTCGCGTATGTCCCGCTCCACGCCGCGCTCACACTGCTCGCCGCCGCTACCAGCGCCCGCGCCGCATTCCGGCAATCCAGGCTGCTCCGCCCCGCCGGCTCCGTCACCGACCCGATCCACACCGCCGTCCCCGGCGAACCAGCCGCCGCCAGCGCCACTTGACTGGCCAAATTCACCGCCCGCCCCACAGCACGTCCCACCGTCCGGTAGTTCACCGCCACCACTTCTCCCAGCACCGGAGCATTCCCCGTGTAAAACGTCAGCGCTCCAGCTCCCGCGCTCGATCCAGTCAAGTGACACTCCCCGCCATCCGCCAGCGCCCCCAGCCGCCGCGTTCTCGCTGTCCCGCCAGGCACGGTGCTCGAAACC
>DATAZC010000056.1:0-3397 GCA_036272255.1 Acidobacteriaceae bacterium
GTGTCTTCGCAAACCGCGAAAACAGCGAGTTTCGAGCAGGCACATCACCGAAAATCATCCCACGGGTCGATGGCACCGACCCTTCAGCTCCGGTCAGCCTAAAACAGCTTCACGGCCACGGGTTGCGCAGAGCTTCCCTAAGCCCTATCCCCTACACCCTAAAATCAGCCAAACCCCCAAATGTGGAAAATTTGTCAAGCCCCACCCCCAAAATCCAAAGTAATAACCGCTGACCAACAACCACTTACAAGCCAAAATCCCCAAACATATTTGGCAGGTTGATTCCCCTAACTTGGTATTCTAAAAATAGAGGGTAATTTCTGGAGAAAGGGCCGCCCAACAGGCGGCCCTTTCTGTGTCCGTACTGCGATTCATCACGTCCGCCGCAAGGCGTACTCCCAACAGCCCGCCCAGCGCGGGCTCTTTAGTTTCAGGAGGCAAATCCATGCCACGCTTCTGCACCGGCGTTTATGACGGTCACCCCTGTACCTATCGCGCCATGCCCGGCCGGCTTTTCTGCTGTGGCCACGATCCGCATGCGTTCGACTACCAACGTTGCGCCTACTTCAATCGCCTCGGCGAACCGTGCCGCTCGCTTGCCATGCGCGGACAGGACCACTGTTTCACCCACAGCCCCCGCAATCATCGCGCCCGCCGGCCCGCCATGCCCCTCATCCCCCGCACTCAGCGACAAAAAGCCTATGCGAAGCGCCGCATTTTCACCTACTTGCCACATCCAAAAACAGGGGTCCCGGAAATCCCGCTGGAGCAATAACATGCCACAGCCTCGCAGCCGGGGGGGGAGGGGGGTAGTCCACCCCTTAAAAAACGCCTTCCAGAAAAGGAGAATCCTGGTCCAACCCGACCCGCCGAATCAGATCGGCGAACCGCGGGTCACTGCGAACCGAATCGAAGTAAGGATGCGTTTTGACGAATTGCAAAATATTCGACCGTTCCTTGTACGCCTGCTTCAGCCAGTAGAAGCTTTGTTCCTGGGGCTGGCGCTGGCTTACACGGAACTGGGAACGGTGTAGTTCCTTCCAGGAATCCAGGCGCTCGTCCGGTTGTCTCTCCGTCGGCGGCATTTCGACCGACGGCTCACCCATGGGGATCTCCGGGGCCGATTCAGCTGCTTACTCGAGAAGTGTGCCGATTGTACCCCCGTCCAGTAACACGGTAATAGACGGTATTAGACGGCAACCACCGGTTCCTTGTATTGCTGTTTGACCGAGCCCTGCCCCATGCCCCAGTGTGACCGACAGTTACCGGGTGCAGTCACCCATTTCAACCAACTGGAGAAATTGTATGAAACCCACGACCTTGCGTTTCACCCTGCGCGTCCTTTCTGCCTTTCTGCTGGTCGCAGGCGCCAGCGCCTTCGCCCAGCGGCCTCTCGTTGTCCATTTCGGCGGTGTCCTCAACGACTATTCACCCTCCACCGTCAAAGGCGGTCCATGGGAAATGCACGGCACCTGGTCGCTCGATCTTGGCGGCTTGAATAAAGCAGACTTCTCTGCCGCCATGACGATGTCCGGCTATGGCAAGACCGCCGCCGGGGCCGTCGATCCCACCCAGGCCGGCGCGGGCGCCCACACCCATAACATCAAACTCACCAACGCCACCATTACCTGGAACATGACCGGCTGCCCCACCTTGAGCCCCGCCGCCCTCCAGGGCTTTCAGATCAATGGCACCGTCAGCCTCATCACCGGCAACGGAAGCAACGCTCCTTTTGAGACGACGCCACCCACATCCACTCTGCAGGTTTGTGTCACGGGAGGCGACCTGGTTCCGTACTCCGTGCCGTATTCGAACGTCACGCTTGTCTTCGGCCCACCCGCAACCAGCCACTTCGGGACGCAGGCCATCCACGGCGTCGTCCGCAACGTGGACTTCGATTCCGAGCGCCGCTAAACGCAACTCAGCAAAGTCAACCTCCCCCCTCTCGGCGAATGAAAGCCAGCCATCGGAGCAGGGAAGTGAACGCCGGAGCTACCACTCCGGCGTTTTCCCTTCTCCACGACCTGCAGTCCCCGATGCTGACCAGCCCACCGAACTGGATTCGAACTTTCCCGTGATCGCCTGCGTAGTCTTCTCAACCAAACATCTTTTCAACCGAGGCGCCACCGTGGGCAATCTGCTCCAGGATCTTCGTTACACCCTTCGCACTTTGTTCAAGGCCCCTGGCTTCTCCTTCGTGGTCATCCTCTCCATCGCCCTCGCGTTCGCGGCCAACGCCACCGTCTTCAGCGTCGCCAACGGCCTGCTCTGGGGTGTCCTCCCCGTCCGCGATCCAGGCCGCATAGTCATGTTTTCTGAAGGCAATTCCTTCTCCTGGCCCGACTACCTCGATTACCGCGACCAGACCACCGCCATTTTCACCGGTGGTGTCGCTGCCCACTTTCCCCTCGTTCCCGCCAGCATTGGCGGCAAAGGAGCACCCGAGCGCGTCTGGGGCCAGTCCGTCAGCGGCAACTTCTTCGCCACTCTCGATGTGCCCATGACCCTCGGTCGTTCCATTCTTCCTGACGACGACACCGCCTCGCGCGACCACGTGGTCGTCCTCAGCAGCGGTCTGTGGCACCGTCGCTTTGCCGCCGATCCCGGCGTTCTCAATCAGGACGTCGTCCTCAACGGACGCCATTACGCCGTGGTTGGAGTCGCGCCCCCAGGCTTTTACGGCGTCGATCGCGGCATCACATCCGAATTCTGGGTGCCCCTCGCCGCCTCCGAAGAAATGCTGCCCGACCTCATCTCCGACGGCAGCCTCAGAACGGAGCGGAATAATCAGTGGCTCATGCTGAATGCCAGGCTCAGGCCCGGAGTTACCCGAGCCCGCGCTGCCACCGCCGTCAATGTCGTAAAAAAGCGCCTCGACGACGCCTGGCACAAGGACGACAAAACCCACGAGAAGATCACGCTGCAAATTGCCGGCGGACTCATCGCCGGATCCGCCACGCCCGCCTTCACGCTCATGGCCGTCCTCATGATCATCGTCGGCTTAGTGCTCCTCGTCGCCTGTGCCAACGTCGCCAACCTGCTCCTGGCCCGCGCTACCGGCCGCCAAAGGGAGATCGCCATTCGCCTCGCCATTGGCGCCGGACGCCGTCAGCTTGTGCGCCAGCTTCTCATGGAGAGTTTTCTGCTGGCCCTTGCCGGCGCCGCCGTTGGATTTCTGCTCGCGGCAGCCGCGGCTCGCGCCATCTCCAGCTTCCAGCTTCCTCTGCCCTTCCCCATCGCCTTCGACTTCAATGTCGATTGGCGCGTTGCCCTGTTCACGCTCGGCCTCTCCGCAGTCACTGCCCTCGTGTTTGGGCTCGTTCCCGCCCTCCGCGCTTCGCGCCCCGACCTCGTCGGCTCCCTCAAAGAAGGCTCTGCCGGCTTTGGACGCAGCGCA
>DATAZC010000057.1:0-73477 GCA_036272255.1 Acidobacteriaceae bacterium
GCGCCCGCGCGAATGCTGCTCCAGCTTCCGCCGGACCTCTTCACTCAGAACAACAGGCTCCGCTACACGCATATCCAAGTCTCCTCATCATAAGAGAAGACTCGATTCATAAATGATTCTATTAATGAGACACTACACTAGTAGTAGAACGGAGTCTTCGCCGTCCAGGGAGATTTCGGGTACCGGCTGTGAAGAAGCTGGAAGGCAGCTTTGCTGACTGCCGTGTTGTCCGCCGCAGCCTTGGGATATTCGCCGCCCCAGATGCTGTAGTGCGTCGCACGCACGGTGAGCGCCAGGGCCTCGGGTACTGCTGGATCATCGGAGTGCGCCTTCGCGTAATCCACCACCCGCTGACCAATCAGTACCGCTCCACTACCGTCTTCGAGCAACTGTTTATACTGCGCCTCACCACGGGCCACTTCCTCTTTTGTCAGAATGGCGGCAGCCCGAATAGCAGCGTCATCCTCAGGCTGCTTCTCTGTTCTTCGATCAATGTCGTTGGTGTCCCACTCCTTGCTCCACCAGTTGTTGCCAAAGTTGTCGAAGAGGGAATAGCTCTGCAGCCGCGACACGCCTGGCTCCAGATATGGCCGCATGCCAGGATTACGGAGAATCGTCAGGTCGGCATCGAATCCTGTTCCTGTCCCCGCAGTCTTCCGCAGATCATCAGGCAGGAGTCGGGCCAATTTCTCCGCAGTGGCCGCATCCTTAAGTGCAACCGCCCGAACCCACGTCGCAACGGTGATGTCCTGACGCAGCCGCGCCGGTATTTGAGGCGATCTGGCCGCGTCAACCAGGCGCGTCAGCGGCATTTCTCGATTGAACACCTGCACGGAATCCTCATCGAATCCAGGCGGATGATCATCCGCGTTGTTGCATCGTTCGGGCAGGTGATTGCGCCGTGCGGTCTCCATGCAGACTTCCATCAGGTCGTCGGCGCCCTCTGAACCCTGGGTCAGAACGATGCGCGGTGCGTATTGGAGGAACTCATCGAAGTTGCGCGCCACAGAGAGTCGCTCGCCGAGCAGTGCGTTGGCGTTCGAACTGGGCTGCTCGCGGAGTGCGGCGGGAAGCTGGGCATCGAGCAGCGCGCGCGCCTCGTCGTTGCGCTGAAGAGCAATCAGCAACCGCACACGGCGAAAGAACACAGAATCCCAGCCGGGTGTGCCGGGCTGGATCTTCTCTGCCGCCGCGAGCAGTTGCGGCACGGCCGGGTTGGTGGGACTCACTTTGGCCAGCGCCAGAACCAGCCAGGGCAGCTGATGATTCTGTTGCCACACCGCGACCCCGGCATCGGGGACATCCTTCGTGCGCCAGCTGTCGATCCATGCCCAGAGCCCTGCAGAGTCGTCGATTCTGATCCCTTTGCTCAGTGCGAAACTCAGATCCTCCAAATCCTGGTTGAAGTTCTCATCGCTGCCAGGCCCAGCCAGAGCCGTGCAGATTTCCTCGACTCGCTTTTGTGGCTCCGTGCGCAGTCGAACGAAGTTCAGCTCTAGGACGATGGCCTTGCGCGACGGCTCGGTATCGCGCGCGCGGAGGAGATCTTCGAGCATTTCCTGCGCCTGGCGCATGGTGGCCATATCAAAGGTGGCGAGATCGCCGCTATAGGGCTCGGTTGGCTTGCCCATCGCGAGCGCTTTCCGAACCAGCGAACGCGCTGCCAGATAGGTACCCCACTTGTGCCATGGCGAGTTCTTGTCGAGCGCAATCGTCTCAAACGCCTTCTGGGCGGCGTCGTACTGTTTCGCGTAAAGGTCGGCGGCTGCCACCTGATATTCGCGGTCGGCGCGCAGCAGGGCTGGACTTCCGGCCGGGGCGCTCTGCGGGATTGTGGCCGTGGTGGCCGCGCAGTTGGCAAAGACCGCATCCTGTCCGTGGATCCACTCTTCGAGTGTGGCGCTTTTTGCTCCCCACGTGCCGGCACGTGAGTGGAGCGTAAGGACGGCGTTGCGGAAAGCCGGGTCGGGGCAGTTCAGATAGTCGGGGTCAAAGACGATGTTGCCGGCGGAATCTGTCGGGAAGGGTGCCGTCTGATCTTTTTGCGGAAGGGGCGGAGCAAATTGCGCCCGGGCAGCGAGCCACTGGTTTACCGGCCGAGCATCATTCTCGGCCTTTTGTATGGCCTCAAACTCCTGATTCGTCACGGTCCGGCCTGGTATGGGCGGCGCCCACCGTTTCCTTTCTTCGTCCGACAGCTTGCCGCCATTGAGATAGCGAAACGCGATGGCGTAATCGTCGGAGTCGTAGTTCGCCTAGATGATTCCCAGCTGGCCCGCAGCAAACCGTGTCATATTGTCGGGTCCATCGACGAAAACGTCGGGCGTAAACCACGGCCCACAGGCCTCGACGCCCTTCCACATCCACAAGGCGGCGAACAAAAGCCCAGCAGCAGCTGCGACAATCAGTCGGTGCGTCGCGCGAGTTCTCATGGGAGTTTCCCTTGTATATTGGCCGGCCAGTCCTGTTGCCAGCCATTGTCAGAAAAAATGTAGACTCGCTTCTCTTCGAGATGCGAAGGCCAAGGCTCAGCGGTGGAGACACCCACCGATGACTTACACAGCGGTTCGCGTATATCGAAGTCCCGAGAATCCGGTGGTGCGCGGCGGCGATCGGGCTCCATGCGAAACATCATGGGTACGGCTTCGTCCACCGGGAGATCGTGCATCCAGCGATCCCGGGAACACCACGAGGCAAGGGCAGTGATGGAAAGCGGAAGACCAGGCGGCATCTCCTGGTGGAGTTGGCTAAGCAAGCCACGATAGAAGACGCGCTCACTTCGCGTTGCGTCGAAGTCAATCTGCAGGGCGGCAATCCCAGGCTCTCGCGCGCTGTGAAGAATCTGACCGACGGCTTCATCCTGGCTTTCCTGATCCAGCCGCGCGAATCGCGTAGTTTCGATACGCACGACCGGAATCCGCGTTGCCGATGCAGGAAAAACGACCGGGTTGCGCCGTGGGAGGCTCCGAACGGTTGTGTCGATGGTGAGCGTCTGGTCCAGATAAGCGACAGCGAAACGCCGCGTGTCGATGGCGTGGAGATCTTCCCGTCGCTCCCACGCCCACAAGGTCGTTCGAGGCAGCTCAGCCACTCTGCCCCATGGCCGCGCCACCGTATCGGATCGCACGCACACTGCGAGGGACAGCAAGGCCAGTGCGATCGCAGCGCCCTTACGCAACAAAGCAGAACCTGGCATGGTAGACGCATCCACAATGCATCGCGACTGCCCCTAAATCAAGTTGTTAATAGGACAAGTTTCTTCCCACAAAGGTGCATTGCAACTTAGCTGGGACTGGATAGAATCCGGTAGTCCGTTACCGGTAAATTGATAGCGATGTTCACATGTTCCTGAAAGTGGGTTCAACCATTGCGGCTCTGGTTTTCTGCGGCGAGTGAAGTTCCCATCTACCGGCAACTGGCGACCCAGGTCCAGCTTGCGATCCTGGCCGGGGACCTGAAGCCAGGCGAACGACTGCCCAGCACGCGCGAACTGGCGCGGCGCTTTCGCATTCACCCCAATACAGTCAGTGCGGGCTACCGCCAGCTGGCACGCGACGGCTGGGTCGAGTACCGGCATGGAAGTGGCGTCTACATCCAGAGCGAAGTCGCGCCGGCGCTCACGCCCGAGCAGATTCTCGACCAACACATTGTCGCCTTCTTTAAGGCGGTCCGTGATCTGCGGCTTCCCGCCGTGGCCATCCGCCAGCGAGTGGCCGAATGGATTGCCGCCCCGCCTCCCGATCATTTTGTTTTGATCGATCCGGACACGGATGCGCGCGAGATTCTGCTCACCGAGATTCGCGGTCTCACAACCTGGCCAGCGACGGGCATGACCCTCGAGGAGGCCGCTCGACCCAACGCGATGCGCGCCGCAATTCCGCTGTGCCGTCCCAGCAAGATGAAGATGGTCCGTGCGGCTCTCCCGGCGGGGCTGGAGACGATTCCGCTACAGATTCGCTCGGCTCATCGATGGCTCGATCCGGAGCTGCCGTCGCTGAAGGGCTGGATGATCGGCGTGGCCTCCGCATGGGAAGACTTCCGCGAGATTGCGCGAACGATGCTCGCTGCCGCCGGCGTCGATCCCGACCTGCTCGTCGTTCGCAATCCAAAGCGGCCGCGCTGGCAGCGAGGACTGGACCAGACAGGCGCCATCATTTGCGACGCCCACACCGCCGCGACGCGCGCATTGCCGAAGGGGCCCAGGGTTTTCCTGTTCACCCTCCTGGCGGATGCTTTTCAGGCGGAACTGAGCAAATTCTCGGATACCTCGCAGTTTTTGTGACACTCGCAAGACTGTCTGGATAGCCCCGTTTGCGGGGTCCAGGCTGGCTAATCTTGGTCCATCTCCGAACCGCGGAGGAGGTGGACACCAATGGATTGGCTCCCCAGTGAATCCGTAGAAGCGACCCTCAATCAGCGCGGTGCTGTGGCCCCGACGCGCAGCAGCCGTGGCTTTTGGGCGCTGATCGTCACGCAGTTCCAGGGCGCCTTCAGCGACAACATCCTGCGCAACCTGCTGCTCTCGATGATTGTCGGGATGAACCTGGCGAAGACCGAGCGGGAGACCTTCGTCTCTGTGGTCACCTTCCTCTTCTCGGTGCCGTTCCTGATCTTCAGCATGCCGGGCGGCTGGCTCGCGGACCGGTTCAGCAAACGGCAGATCACGATCTGGACGAAGGTGATGGAGTTCGGGTCGATGCTGCTGGCCACCGCGGGGCTGGCCACTCATACGCTGAGCCTCTCCCTCGTGGCGCTGACCCTCGTCGCGAGCCAGGCCGCGCTGTTTGGGCCCTCGAAGTATGGACTGCTACCCGAGTTGCTGCCGGAGAAGCGGCTGTCGTGGGGAAACGGCGTCATCGAGTTGGGCACGTTTCTCGCGATCATCGTTGGCACGGTCGCCGGTGCGTGGATGGGTGAGCACTTCGCCAGCCACGAGATGTATGCGGGCTACGTGCTGCTGGGCTTGTCCGTCGTTGGATTCATCACGAGCCTGAGCATTGATAAGGTGCAGGCGGCGGCACCCGAAAAGCGGCTCCGCCTGAATATTGTTGGCGACCTGTGGGCGCAGATCGGCAAGATGCGCGCAAACCGCGCACTGTTCCTGGCGGTGCTGGGTAATACCTACTTCTGGTTTCTGGGCTCGCTGCTGTTTTCGACCATCGTCATCTACGGCCCCGACGTGCTGCACATCGGCCAGACAAAGACCGGCTATCTGAATGCGATGCTGGCAGTGGGCATTGGACTTGGCAGCATGGCTGCCGGCTGGATCAGCGACAACAAGATTGAGTACGGGCTCATCCCGCTGGGATCGATCGGGATGACGTGCACCGGGTTCGCGCTTGGCGTCAGGCCTCACGGAGTGATGGGTTCTGCGCTTCTGCTGGGCATGCTCGGTTTCTGGGCGGGACTCTTTGCGGTGCCCGTCAATGCGCTCATCCAGCACAAGCCGGCGGAGCAGGACAAGGGCGGAATCATCGCAGCGGCGAATCTGTTGTCCTTCGTGGGAATCGCGCTGTCGTCCGGCGTCTACTTCATCTTCACGGCCTGGGTGCATCTTGACCCGCGCGGCGTGATCGTGGCCGCCTCGTGCATCACGGCGATCAGCACCGCGTATGTTCTCTGCCTGTTGCCTGAGTGGTTCGGCCGCCTGATCCTCTTCTTCGCAACAAGGACCCTGTACCGTGTGCGCGTGCTCGGGCGCGACAACTTCCCCGAGAAGACCGGTGCGCTGCTCGTCTGCAATCACATGTCGTTCGTGGATGCGGCGCTGCTGGTCGCCGCCACGGACCGGCCGATCCGGTTCGTGATGTACCAGGGAATCTATGATCACCCCCTCGTCAAGCCGTTCGCGCGCATGCTCAAGGCGATCCCCATCTCCAGTGAACAGCATCCGCGTGAAATGCTGCGCTCGCTCAGAACGGCGACCGATGCGCTGCGCAACCATGAGATCGTCTGCATCTTCGCCGAGGGCCAGATCACCCGCACCGGGCAACTGCTGCCGTTTCGCCGTGGCCTCGAACGCATCATGAAAGACGTCAATGTCCCGATCATTCCCGTGAACCTCGACGGCGTGTGGGGCAGCGTCTTCAGCTTCGAGCGCGGCCGCTTCCTGTGGAAGATGCCGAGGCGAATTCCGTATCGCGTGACGGTGAGCTTCGGCGAGCCGATGGCACCGGTGTCGTCCGCTGTCGAGGTTCGCACGGCCGTTCAGGAATTGCAGGTCGCTGCGTTCGAAACGCGCAAATCATCCATGAAAACTCTGGACCAGGCGTTCATCAGTACAGCGCGGCAGCGGCCACGGCGATTCTTCATGGCGGACGGAAAGACGCCGCGTGTTTCGTTCGGATCGGCGCTGAACAAGACCGTCTACATTGCGCGCCGTCTGCGGCAGTTGATTGGCGAACAGCGGATGGTGGGCGTGCTGCTGCCGCCGTCAGTTGGTGGATCGCTGACGAACTACGCTTTGATGCTGATGGGCCGAGTGCCTGTGAATCTGAACTACACATCGTCGAACGAGACCATTGCTGCCTGCGCAGCGCAATGCGGGCTGGATCGGGTGATCACATCGAAGGCGTTCGTCGAGCGGTTTCCAAATCTCGCGATTCCGGGGCGGACCGTGCTGCTGGAGGATGCGCTGGCGGAGCCGCGGTTCAGCGAGAAGCTATGCGCCCTGGCCATGGCCTGGCTGATGCCCACAGCTTTGCTCAAGCGGGCGCTTGGGGCGCGGCGGCCCAAGGATGAGGCTTCAACGATGGACAGTCTGGCGACGGTCATCTTCTCCAGCGGCAGCACCGGCGAACCCAAAGGCGTGATGCTGTCGCACTTCAACATCGTGGCGAATATTCGGCAGGTCAGCCAGGTGTTCATGCTTGGCGGGCAGGACAAGATTCTCGGCATCCTGCCGTTCTTCCATTCTTTCGGAGTTACTGCCGGGCCGTGGTTGCCCGCTGTCCAGGGCGTGGGTGTGGTGTTCCATCCCAATCCGCTGGACGCGCAGGTGATCGGCGGGCTGGTGGAGAAATACAAGGTCACTTTCCTGGTTGCCACTCCAACCTTTCTGCAGGCCTATATGCGGCGCTGCACGCCTGAACAGTTCGGTTCCCTGCAGTATGTCCTCGCGGGAGCGGAAAAGCTGCCCGAGCGCGTCGCTGTGGCTTTTGAAGATCAGTTCGGCATTCGGCCTCTGGAAGGATACGGCTGCACGGAGTGCTCGCCCGTGGTGACTGTGAATGGCAGAGACTATCGCGCCCCCGGCTTCCGGCAGGTTGCGGCGAAGCGCGGGAAGATCGGACATCCGCTGCCTGGCGTTTCGGTGAAGGTGGTCGATCTGGAAATGGGACTTCCGGTTCCTGCTGGTAAGTCGGGAATGTTGCTGGTGAAAGGTCCCAACGTTATGCAGGGCTATCTTGGCAGGCCGGAGAAGACTGCCGAGGTTCTGCACGATGGCTGGTACACGACGGGCGACGTCGCGATGCTCGAGGAGGACGGTTTCATCACGATCACCGACCGGCTCTCACGCTTCAGCAAGATCGGGGGCGAGATGGTGCCGCACATTCGCATCGAAGAAAAGCTGCACGAGCTGGCGGACGTGACGAAGCAGGTTTTCGCCGTGACTGCGGTGCCGGACGAAAAGAAGGGCGAGCGCATCGTTGTATTGCACACGCTGCCGGAAACGAAGCTGGCAGTTGTCCTGGAACGGCTGGCGCAGTGCGATCTGCCGGCGCTGTGGCGGCCGAAGACGAATCAATTCGTCCAGGTCCAGTCGATCCCGACGCTGGGGACAGGAAAGATGGATCTGCGCGCCATCAGGGCACTCGCAGTTTCTGCTGCCGAGACGGAGGTTCAGACATGTGCCTAAGCTCCGGTGTGGATTTCGTCGGTTCGTGGGACCGCAGGGCTATCGTCCTTCGGATACCCACCAAAAAGTTGCAAGTCATTGGATTTTGTTCGTTCTAACATCGGCATGCACTCCCTTTTAGGGAGGAAAGGTCAGTACCCATGGACGGCTCTATTCTGCTGCTTGGTTTGTTGGTTTTGGGATTTGCCGTGGTAATCCCGGTCTTAGCGATCGTGGCCTATCGGCGCACCGGTGCACTGCGGGCCGCGCTCGATGAGCAGCGATACGAGAATTCGGATCGTATCTCTTCTCTCCGGGCAGAAGTTGTAACACTGCGACGGGCGGTCGACGAACTCTCCCTCCGGCTAAACGCGAATACGAGGGCGGAGGCTGGTGAGGCCACGATTCCGCCTGTGGCCGAACCAGTAGTGAAACAGGCTACACCTGCTCAGCCGGTCCCGGTACCGATCATCATCGAACCCGCGCCGGTCTTGGAGCCGGTCTTGCCCGCCGAGGAAGTCATCCCTGCGACTCTGCCTCCGTCCGCCATGCCTGCGGAAGAGGAAGTTGCCGCAGCCGCTTTCTCCACCGAGCCGGTGCCGAGCGCCTATGTTGCTCCTCCACCGGCTGACCCAGTTGTTGCGGAAGCTCGCGTCCAGGCCGAAGCGGTTACACTTCCGGCCAGCGAGATAGAAGCTGAGCCTGCGATTCCGTCGAGCTCTCCAGCCTGGCAGTCCTCATACGAAGCGCCGCCACCCCGTGCCAGCGTCTTCAGCCGTCTGCGGAAAACTCTGCCGCTCGAAGAACTCCTGGGCATGAACCTGTTCGCGAAGATCGGCATTGTTCTGTTGGTACTCGGATTCGCTCTTCTCGGCCGCGTGGCACTGGTGGCGATGGGTCCGGCTGGCAAAGTAAGCCTGCTGTACGCGGCCGCGGCCGCCTTGCTCGGCGGTGGCATCTGGCTGGAGCGGAAAGAACGCTACCGGCTCATCGGGCGCACCGGAATCGGCGGAGGATGGGCGCTCTTGTTCTTCACCACCTACGCCATGTGGCACGTGCCTGCCATGCGCGTGATGAGTTCGCTGACGGCAAACTGCACATTGCTCCTTGTTGTGGCTGTCGCGATGGTCGCCCATACGCTGCGCTATCGATCGCAGCTGGTCACCGGCCTCGCCTTCCTGCTCGCCTTTTCGACAGTCGCTCTCAGCCAGGACACGGTCTACGCACTCAGCGCCGGCGTCATCCTCGCCATCGGCATCGTCGTGATCTGCCTGCGCATGGGCTGGTACGAACTGGAGATCTTCGGCATCCTGGCAAGCTTCGGAAACCACTTCTACTGGCTCTACAAGCTCTATCCGGACGGCGTCAGCGGACACGCGTTTCCGCAGTTCTTGCCCAGTGCCATCATCCTGGTTCTTTACTGGCTCACGTTTCGCATTTCTTATGTCGCCCGAGGGATTCGCAGTTCACGCGACGAGCGCATCTCGACAGTCGCTGCGTTACTGAATCCAATGTTGCTGGGTGCCGTGATGAAATTCCAGTCGACCCGGCCAGAGCTTGCTTTTTACGCGCTGCTCGGTCTGGGTGCCTGCGAGTTTTTCTTTGGGCAACTACCGGCCACTCGGCGGCGCCGGCCCGCATTCGTCGTTCTTACCGTTCTCGGCACCATCCTCATGCTGGGTTCAGTACCGTTCAAATTCAGCGGAAACAATATCGCGTTGCTGTGGATGATCGGCGCGGAAGTCCTGCTGGTGGCAGGCATTGTGCAGTCCGAGAATCTGTTCCGGCGGCTTGGATTGCTTGCAGGAATTCTCACTGGCCTGCTGGTTGCGTGGAAGGCGATGCCGATCCTCGACCTCCGGCAGCACTCTGAAGCGCCGCTGATCCACGATGGTGTCCTGCTGCTTACGTGCAGCGTCCTGTTCTACCTGAACGCGCATTTCCTGGCGCGGCGCTGGAGTGCGCTGTTCCGGGACATCGACGCCATGTTCGCCGATCTGCACAGCTACCTCGGCTGTGTCACGGTCTTCATCGGCTCGTGGGCGATCTTCACTTCGGACTGGACCGCAGTGGCCTGGGCTGTTCTGATGCTGAGCGCGGCCTGGGTTTCCCGCTGGCTCGCGAGCAAGCACCTTGTCGTACAGGCCTGGCTGCTGGCCGGCGCTGCGTTCTTCCGCGTCGCGATCACGAACTGCCACTGGACGGAGATCTACCCGCACCACATCCCGGGGCGAATCATCACCCTTCCAGTCGTTGCGCTCCTCTTCTATCTGACTTCGGCGGTGGTTGGATCAGACGAGATCCGCGCGCAGCTTCGTTCGGCTACGCTGTGGGCCGGCTCCGCCGCCCTGGTGGCTCTTGCCTGGCTTGAAATCGCGCCGGAGTGGGTTGCGCCGGCTTGGATGGCGTTGGCGGTCGTGCTGGTCCTCGCCCGGCGCCGCTTGCGGATCAACGAGCTTGCCTGGCAGGAGCATGTGCTGGCAATCCTGGTTCTCGCCCAACTCATCGCTGTCAACCTCAGCGCATCGGACGCTCTCGATCGTTATGTTCCCATCGTTATCTCTGCCGCCGCGCTTTACGCAATCTCGCGCATGTGCACTCCCGCGGACGCGCCACATCGTCGCATTGCCGGATGGGCGCACACATGGATCGCCACCGGACTACTGGCGGCACTCGCCTGGCACGAGTCACCGCAGCCGTGGCTCGCTCCGCTGTGGATTGGGTTTGCACTGGTGCTCGCCGCCGTTGACCGCAGATTCGATATCGAGGAGCTGCCATTTCAGGCGCATGTCCTGGCTGCGATGACAGTGGGACGCGCGGTCGCTGTCAATTTGTTCCTGACCGACAAATGGCATTCGGTCGATGTACGGCTCCTGACGGTGGGCGCCGTAGTCGCAGCGCTGTACGCGCTCGCATGGCTGGTGCGCATGCCAGCGTCGTGGCGCGGTCGCGATTATCACCATGCCTACACCTGGGTGGCGTCGATCCTGTGCGCATGGATGCTCTGGAGCGAACTGCAGCCGATTGCCGTCGCTGTTGGCACCGCCGTGCTCGGTCTGCTGCTCTTCGAGGCGGGCATGATGTGGAAGCAGCGGCCGCTTCGCTACGAAGCGTACATCGCTCTCACGGCCGCTTTCGGTCGCATCTTCTTCGTCAACCTCACCGCAACGAAGGTGCCCGGCGACGTCATCAGTCCAGCGATCGCGACGGTTATGCCGCTGGCGCTCATCTTCTTCTATGTCTGGACGCGGCTGCGTTCTGCTGATGAGAGCCAAAGCCGCCTGCCCATCCGAAACTCCATCGCATGGTTCGGTACAGGTTCGGTCGCCGCCTTGCTGTGGTTCCAGGCATACCCCGAGTGGATCGTTGTCGCCTTTGCTGCGCTCACACTGGTTCTCATGCTGGCTGCGCTGCTCCTGAAGCAGAGAGTCTTTTTCCATCAGGCTCTTGCACTAGTCGTCGGAACAATGGCTCGCGGCATCGCCCACAACATTTATGACGTCAGCTATTTCACGCCTCAGGGATGGCGTGGCAACTTCGGAGTCCTGCTGCTTGCCGTTGCCCTTCTGCTCTCGGCGCTGCCAATCGCATTTCGTCTTCGCGCACGATTTGCCACGGAACCCGATTCTTCCATGCTGGCGCGAAGACTCGGGCTCAATTATCCGGAGCAGTGGTTTTTCTTCGCGCCCGTGGTGCTGCTGGCTTTTCTCATCGCCATCCGCATGAACCCCGGCATGGTTACGCTCTCATGGAGCGTTCAGGCGGTGCTGATGATCCTGCTTGGCCTCGGCGTCAGCCAGCGCAGCTATCGCATCAGTGGACTCCTCCTCCTGGTTCTCTGCGTCGGCAAAATCGTGTTCCGCGATGCCTGGCACCTGAATGAGCGCGACCGCTACATCACCTTCATCGCTCTGGGCGCCGCCCTGACCCTGGTGTCGACGCTGTATAACCGCTATCGCGAAACCGTACGGCGGCTGCTATGAAACACATCCTCGCCCTCGCGGTCATCCTGCTGATTGCCGGTGGCTCGCTCTATTTCGTCGAGCGTCGCCCTCGCCATGACGTCGTCACACCGAACGCTGTAGTTGACGCGACCGCAGATTGGGAGCGCGACCTGACCCGCGTTCCCGCGGATATGACCCGCATCTCGGATAACGAGGAAATTCGCATCGGCAACGAACTGGCCGCGCAGTATCAGAGCGCGACCGCTCCCCCGGATCCGGAATCCCAAGCACTCGCGCGTTACGTCGACCAGATAGGCAAGCGCGTTGCAGCGCAGGCTCACCGGACGATGCCGTGGCAATTTCATGTGGTCGCCGATCCGAATCTGATCAACGCTTTTGCCTTGCCCGGCGGACATGTCTTCATCGGCCGTGGCCTGCTCGATCAGATGACGAGTGAAGACGAACTGGCCTTCGTGCTCGGCCACGAGATCGAGCACATAGATCACTATCACGCGGTCGAACGCGTGCAGTGGGAGGCGCAGCTGCACCACGTCGATCTGGATGTCGTCGCCGCCATCGTTCAGATCCCCATGTCGATCTGGCAAGCCGGCTACTCAAAAGATGAGGAATTCGAGGCCGACCGCGAAGGTCTTCGTCTGGCGGTCGCGGTCGGCTATTCGCCGCAAGGAGCGCTGAAGATGCTGGAGCGCTTCAAGCGCCTGGACGATGAATACGTCCTGCACGCCGCAACACCGGTCGACGAACTGGGCCGGGTCGCCGTCGAAGGCCTCACCGCGTACTTCCGCTCCCACCCTTTACCGTCCGAACGTCTCGTGCAGGTGAACGAGATCATCGCGCAGGATCGCCTCCCGGCTGATCGCCCGATCAAGCCATTCCATCTTGAGTATGAAATCACCAGGAACTCAGCATCCGCCAGTCGATAGTCGTCGGTTCGAACAGCCGGAAGAAAAGACGCCTCAGTCCCGTAACGTTCGATCCAACTCCAGCAACTTCTGACAGTCGCGAACTCGTTTCACAAGTGCCTTCGTCAGTCTTGAGAGGAGATCGTGTGTCAGGCCCTCGGCTCTGATTTGCTTGTCGACCTGAGAAATGACGTCGGGCAGCTCGATCAACGTCGTCTTGATCCTGGCGACAAGGCGATCCTCATCCACTCGTATTTCCGACGCCAGCTTTCTCCAATTTCGGAAAGTGATGTTGGCAAGGCGATATTCGCCGCCAATCTTCATGGCGAGTTTGGCCTTCTTTGGATCGATGCTGCGATAGGGCAGAACACTGGCGAGGTCGTAAAAGGGCGCGAGGCGAATGGCGCCGCGGCCGCCCAACAGGAGCGCGTAGTTCTTGGCATGCGCGTCCGTGCCCGCGATGATCCAGTTGAAAATAACGGCGTCCAAAAATGAATCAATGTCTTCTGCGGGTTCCGACGATCGCGTCCGAAGCAATTCCACAATCTGACCGACGCCGGGTCCGCCCTGCGATTCATACTTCTTCGCCGAGTGAACGCCCAGAGCCTGGCAAAAATCCTCCTGATGGACACGCAGCCACCCGCCAGTTGCCTCTACGCGATCAAAGCGTTCGATGACGATTGCGATCTCGCCCGAGAACCGCATCACCCTTGAATTCGGGACGACGAGTCCGCAAGCTCTGGCGAGAGTCAGACAGAAGTGCTCGTTTTCAGCATGTCCGTCCCATTCGCCAGTGGGCGGTTTCAGGATATGCGTCGTCGGCGTCCGCCCTGTTGGCACGCCCCATCGCTTGCGGCTGAAGATCAAGGCGGTCTTGGGTTGGGCGCCCGCAAGACTGAATTGCCCGGTATCAGTCGCCAGTCTCCAGGTCGAGTGGTCGGCTCGAAGAGCTCTCAGCCGATCGGCGATGTCCTGCTCGGAAAGCCATGTGATCTCCCGTGAGGCTGGTTCGGTGAGGACAGCGTCCAGCCGCTCGGGCCGAACGAACTGAACGGCACCGGCGCAGTCTTCTCCAACATGTTCAATCAGCCGAAACGCGTTGCGGGCCGACACCTGATAGCGGCTGGCCCAGCGCTGAAGAACCTGCTCATTGTCCGGCAAAAGGCCCCATAGGAACGGGTCGACTCGCGCGTGGCTGTGCTCGCGCATGGCCAGCGGCATCGAGAGCGACAAGGGGAAGCTGTTGGCATCTTCGCGCCAGGGCGGGTCGTATTCAAAGGATACACGCCCACTCTGATAGTGAAGTCTTCCCATGGTCCGGCCGTTTGCCAGCGCGATGAGCTCGTTCATTTCTTTGGGTGTTTAAGCGAGTCGATGATACGGTCGATGTCGATGGCGTCAGCAGCTTGTGGAGTCGCGGCGGATCCGGTGGCTTGCTGACTGTCGCTGAGGGAGATCCTGAGGGCGCGAAGCGTACGCAGAATCAGGCCAATTTGCGCCGTGGATTTTCCCTTCTCAACCTCAATCAGCCATTTGCGGCTGGTTCCGACGGCTTTGGCAAGGGACGCCTGGTCCATTCCGAGATGGCTTCGCCGATCGCGGATGAGTGCTCCCAAATCTGCTGGAGTTCTGATGATCACGGCAAGGCCTAATGTATCTGATTGGTGACATTTTGAGAAGTGGTCGATCGGTTACTTGTCGTATGCGGATATGTGCGATCGGTGACATCGCACGCTTGTGTGCGATCGGTTACATTTGGTGGCGTCAGGTGCCGGCAAGTGTGTCTCCAGCGTGTCTCCAGAGATCCATGACTTTGTCCGGAGCCGCATAAACACTGGGGTCCGGACGTATAATTACCTTCTGCATCGGAAAATAACCTCGGCAATTTCGGTCGTAGTCGAGACGGCATGCTTCGCGATTGCTAAGGCCGGACCAAAGCGACATCCATACACTCATTTCCGAGCAGGAAATCGATCCCGTCACGAGTCGGTTCTCGCGCGTGAGCGTGCGCCATTACGCCAATACAAATGAGCGATGGCCACAGGACCTCGACCTGCGCTTTGTCCGGGAGTGGAGCACCTGCGGGATACCTGGAGCCTACAGGGAGTTTGACTGGTCGGACGTAGGATCATTCCGCGCATCGGCGAAATAACTTCCGCGCTGGTTGAAATGAGGGCCGTACACGTAGACGAGGGCCAGCCCGCCAACCACGGCCGCGAGCAACAGACTGTGCCGCAGCGCAAAGCGAAATTGTCTTGCCTGATCCGCTGTAGACATTCCTGTTGCAGCACGCCCAGTAGCAGCAGGATGACATAGAGGGGTGCGCCCGCAATGACTGCGGACCCAAGCAGGCCGCGACCAAAAAGAAGGTACTCCTGTCTCCAGATCACGGGCCTCCCAGCGGGCGCACGACGCCGAGAACTGCAATCAGCTAAGAAGGCGCTCCGGCTCCTGCATGGCCTGCGTCAGTTCCTGGAGGAAAACGGCGGCCTTCGCGCCATCGAGCACGCGATGATCCGAGGAAAGGGTGAGCGTCACGACGGAGCGAACAACGGGTGCGCCGGAAGAAGCAACGACACGGTCCGCGATCCGGCCCACGGCCAGGATCGCAGCCTGAGGCGGCACGATAATCGCACTAAACGAATCGACGCCAAACATTCCCAGATTGCTGATGGTGAAAGTAGCCCCCGTCAGATCGTCAGGCCGGAGCCGTCCGCTTCGCCCTCGTTCGACGAGGTCGAGGCGCTGCGCTGCAATCTCTGCGACGGAAGCTCGATCGGCATGACGAATCACCGGTGTAATCACGCCGTGTTCGACCGCGATGGCCAGGGCTATATGCACTTCCGGATTGAGGCGGATGTTACCTCCGTCCCACGAGGCGTTCACGCGGGGATGCAGAGACAGCGCACGCGCGGTAAGCGCCAGCAGAACGTCGGTATGCGTGATGCGCACCTTGCCGTTCTTCTCAGCGGCCGCAGCGCGATACCGGTTGAGGCCCGACGCTTCCACTTCGTTCTGAAGAAAGAAGTGCGGCACGGTAGTCCAGCTCCGCGCGGTGCGTTCGGCCATCAGGCGATGCACGGTACTCAGCGGCTGCGCAGCAGAGGAGCTTCTTTCGAGGTCGCGCTGTTCGAGCGCGGCTGTTACGTCCGATGCAAGGATCTCGCCCTCAGGACCGGAACTCGGGATACCGCCCAGATCGAGGCCCGCCTGCTCGGCAAGACGCCGCGCCTTGGGCGATATGCGCCTTGATCCTGGGTCCGTCGTGGGTTTCAGAGCTGGAGGCAGCGCTTTCGTTTGCGCGTTCTCCGTGCGAACCGGGGCTTCGGCTGCCGGCGTCTCCTTCGGTATAACTTCGCCCGGCTTCACGATCCAGGCGATGACGTGGCCGACGGGAACATCGGTTCCCGGCTCGCCTGTCACGCCCGCCAGGATGCCATCCGCCGGAGCTTCCACCTCGACGGTTGCTTTGTCGGTTTCGATTTCGAGCAGCGGCTCTCCACGCGCAACCAGGTCGCCTTCCTTCCTGAGCCACGCGATGAGTTTTCCGGTTTCCTGCGCCACTTCGAGCGCAGGCATCACGACACTGACGGCCATAAGCGGGTTTTCGGGGAACGGAGTGCGAAACTGCGACTCAGTCCCGCAGCCTTTCTGAATGGACTCCGGAAACCACACAATTCCGGAGGTCCACTTCTCGTTCGCTTTGTGTCTCGCGGGTGGTTGGCAGCGGTCCACTCACCGTGAAGTACTGTGCTCCGGCAACCATCAGTTGTTCCGCGGGGAACCGAGTAATGACTTCGTGGCCGGTATCGGTGACAACAATTTCTTCTTCAATGCGCGCCGCGCTCCAGCCATCGGTGGAGGGCCAGAAAGTTTCGAGCGCGAAGACCATGCCCGGACGAATCTCCTGGGGATGGTCGAGCGAAACCAGGCGGCTGATGACAGGCTTTTCCCAGATGGCGAGACCGATGCCGTGCCCATACTGCAGAGCGAAGGCCGCTTCCTCATTGGGGAATCCGAAGTCGGTGGCGCGCGGCCACACCGAAGCGACTTCGCCGGTGCTGCGGCCCGGCCGGATCAAATCGATGGCCGCGTCCAGATAATCGCGGCAGCGCTTATAGGCGTCGTTCATGGCATGCGAGGCGTAGCCAATCGAAAACGTGCGGTAGTAGCACGTGCGATAGCCCATGTAGGAATGCAGGATGTCGTAATAAACCGGATCGCCCGGACGCAGCAGCCGGTCGGAGAAGACGTGCGGGTGTGGATTGCAGCGCTCTCCCGAAATCGCGTTGACCGCCTCGACATACTCTGAGCCCAGGTCGTAGAGCACCTTGCTCACCAGACCCACAGCCTCGTTCTCGCGCAGGCCCGGCTTCATCGCCATGTACAGCTCGTGATAGGCCGCGTCGACCATCGCGGCGGAAGTGTTCAGGAGCGCAATTTCGTCCTGGGTTTTAATCACGCGGGCCTCCGACATCAACTGCTGCCCGTCGATGACGGTGATCCCCTCGCGCTGCAGAGCGAACAACACCGGCAGCTCAATAATGTCGATCCCCACTGGCTCTTTGTGGAGTCCACGCATTTCCAGCTCGATGCGAATCTTCTTCGCAACGTCCTCGGCGCGCCCATGCTCCGGCGACATAGTGCCGCGCAGCATCGAAATTCCTGGCCGGGATCGCTCGCCCAGCCAAGGACAATGCAACTGGTGGTGCCGCGCGGCCGAACCGAAATCCCACAGGATGGGCTCGTCGTTTTGCGGAAGCAGGGTGAAGCGGTTTGTTTTGTCCTGCGCCCAGGTGCCGATGTGCGTAGCCGTGAGGTAGCGCACATTGTTCATGTCGAAGCAGAGCAGCGCGCCCATCTCGGACTGCTGCAGAAGGTCTTTGGCGCGCTGCAGGCGCTCTTTGCGGAGGCGATCGAAATCGATTCGCTGCTCCCAGTCGACCGCCATTGTTCCATAGGTGGGAAGTGCCATGAGAATTCTCCTGTGCGCTCTTACGCCCGCCGGCAGAGCTTGCGCGCCGCTTCAAAAACCGAGTTCTCCGTTGGAACCGTCAGGTCTTCCAACGGCGGGGAAAAGGGAATGGGAACGTGCATCGCTCCCATGCGGATCACCGGGCCGTCGAGATCGTAGAAGGCTCCTTCCGAGATCACCGCGGCCAGTTCCGCAGTCGCGCCGTAGCGCCCATAGCCTTCATCAATGACGATTGCGCGTGAGGTCTTCCTTGCAGAATTAACCAGTGCCGCCTCGTCCAGCGGCCACAGCGTGCGGGGATCGATGACTTCGGCGCTGATCCCAATCTGCTCCAGCAGAGTGGCGGCTCCCAGCGCAACCTGCACCATGCTGCTGGTTCCCACCAGCGTGATATCGGTACCCTCGCGTTTTACATCCGCAACCCCGAGCGGAATGCTGAAGTCCCCGGCCGGAACAGGGCCTCTCAGCTTGTGGTGCATCATCTTGTCTTCAAAAAAGATCACCGGATTTTCGTCGCGGATGGCGCTCTTCAGAAGTCCCTTGGCATCGGCCGGCGTGGACGGCATGATCACTTTCAGCCCCGGCACGTGGCTGAACCATGCATGCAAAGACTGCGAGTGTTGTGCCGCCGAACGCCGCGTCGCGCCCAATGTGGTTCGCACTACCATCGGAACCTTCCATCGGCCTCCTGACATGTAGTGAATCTTGGCTGCCTGATTTACCAGCTGATCCATGGTCAGGGTCAGAAAGTCGCCGAACATGATGTCCACCACCGGGCGCAGGCCGGTCATCGCGGCTCCCACCGCGACTCCGCAGAACCCCGCCTCCGAGATCGGAGTATCGACAACGCGGGTGGTCCCGAACTCCTCAACCAGTCCGGAGAGAACTTTGAACGGTGTTCCGGCTTCGGCGACATCTTCGCCCAGTATGCAGACGCGGCTGTCGCGGCGCATTTCCTCGGCAAGCGCTTCGCGCACCGCCTGTGCGAAAGTCAGTTCGCGTACCTCGGTATCAGGCATACACGTGCCTTTCCACGTCCTCCGGCAGAGGCCAGGGAGCAGCCGTCGCAAATTCCACCGCAGCCAGCATCTCGGCGCGAGCCTCGTGCTCAACCGCCATAAGAGCTGCCTGATCCGCGAGCCCTTCCGCCATCAGCCACTCGCCGTGCCTTCGAATCGGATCGCGATGGGTTTTCCAGTCCTGCTCTTCCTGTTTCGAACGGTAATACTCACGGCTGATGTCACCCACATGATGTCCGGTGTAGCGATACGTATTGCAGAGAAGGAAAGCTGGACCCTCTCCCCGGCGAGCGCGTCCGACCATGAGAAGAGCTGCCTCATGGACGGCGCGAACATCCTGCCCGTCCACCGATTCCGCGCAGACGCCGAAAGCCGAGGCGCGCGCGCAGATATCGCCTGCCGTGGTTTCCGTGAAGTGCGTGTATTCGTTGTAGAGGTTGTTCTCGCAGACGTACAGCACCGGCAGGCTCCACAGACTGGCAAGATTCATCACTTCATACAGAACGCCCTGGCCGAGGGCACCCTCACCGAAATAGCAGACCGCCACCCGCCCATTGCCAAGCTGCTTTGCGCTGAAGGCGGCGCCGGTCGCAATTCCCATGCTGCCGCCCACAATGGCATTCGCGCCCAGGTTTCCCGTCGAGGGATCGGCAATGTGCATCGATCCGCCCTTCCCATGGCAATAGCCCGCAGCTTTTCCCAGCAACTCGGCAAACATGCGATCCGGCGCGGCGCCTTTGGCCAGGCAATGGCCGTGCCCGCGGTGCGTGCTCGTAATGTAATCATCCTGATGCAGGGATTCGGAGACGCCCACTGCGATCGCTTCTTCGCCGATATACAGATGAGCGAGACCCGGCATCACCGCGCGCGTATAGAGTTCGTTCACCTGCTCTTCGAAAGCGCGGATTCGAACCATCTGCCGATACATCTCAACCCAGCGGTCGTCCAGAACCGCCGGCAGCAGCTCCTTGTCATCCGTTCCCGGCGTCGAAGTCATGCTCCCACTCCCGTTTCAATTCCCGACATCCGTGCAAGCACATCGAAGACAACTGCAAAATCCAGCCTGGCCCAGTCCATTCCCCGAGCCGCTGTTAGAAACTGGTCGGCGACCGCGGTACTCGGCATCGGAACATCGACCTTGCGCCCCAGCTCCAGCGCCAGTTGCATGTCCTTCTGCATCATGTTCACGTCGAACCACGCTTCCTCCGGCTGCTGCAGCACAAACGGCCCGCGATACTTGATCATCGGAGAAGCAATGGCGCTGTTGGTGAGAACCTCCACCGCAACCTTGCGCTCGATTCCTGACTTTTCCGCCAGCAGCACGCCTTCTGAAAAAGCGAGCATCTGCACGGCGAGGCTGAGATTGGAAGCAATCTTCATCACCAGAGCGAGGCCGTTTTCGCCCACGTGCGTCACTTTGGGTCCCAGATCGAGCAACAGGGGCCGTATCCGCGTCACCGTTTCCGCGCGTCCGCCCACCATCACCGAGAGATTCCCCTGTTGCAGCGTGATCACGGAGCCGGAGACCGGGCAATCCACCATATCCGCACCCAGGGCCCGCACTGCCTCGGCTACTTTGCGGCTCACCTCGGGGCTGACCGTGCTGATGTCGGCGAAAATTTTCCCTGGCGCCAGTCCCGCCAGAACTCCATCGGGACCCTCGACGATTCCCTCCAGCGCGGCTGAGTTGGTGACCATGGCGAAGGTCACGTCCGCGGCCTCGGCCACCTCACGTGGGGAGTTCACCAGCTTCATCCCTTTCTTCACCAGCCATTCGGCTTTGGATCGGGTCCGGTTGAATCCTGTGACCTGATGACCCTTTGCGAGAAGACGGTCCACCATATTGCCGCCCATCACACCGAGACCAATAAAGCCGAGATTTGCCATGCCTGCGAGAACCTTTCCGTTGGTTATGAGGAGGAGTGCATTGTGCCGCGGCTTTTTCGGGACAGGGCGGTCGAAGCGGCGGAATCGTTACGAATCTGATCCAGATGCGAGCGCATCGCCTCGCGGGCTGCGGCCGCGTCACGACGCTCGATCGCGGCCAGAATCTCTTTGTGATGAACTTGTCCTCGCTGCGGACCGCCGCTGACATTGAAAATGCCGATGCGCTGCTCGCGCAACAGACCGACAATCTCGTCCAGCAAAGCCAGGACCAGCGGATTGCCGGCCGCTTCCGCTAGAGCCAGATGAAAATCCAGATCCGCTTCGATGTAGGACTCAGGATCGTCCATGCTGCGTTCCATCACTGCCACGGCTTCACGCATCATGGCAAGCTGCTGATCTTCAATCCGCGTCACCGCGCGTGCCGTCATCTCCGCTTCCAGCAGTTCCCGAAGCTCCGCCACATGGGCCCAGTCCGCGCCGCCGCTGCGGATAAAGCTTTCCAGCGAATGCCGCATCGACGGCGATTTGCCGGACGTAACAAACGTGCCTCTCCCGGAATACGCCTCGACCAGACCTTTTTCGTTGAGGGCCTTGACGGCCTCGCGCACCGCTGTGCGGCTCACCCCGAACTGCTGCGCCAGGTCCCGCTCCGCCGGTAGTTGCTCGCCGGGTTTTAGCTTCCCCTCCCGGATCGAAGTCTCGATCTGCTGCACGATTTGCTCGTACAACCGCGATGGACGCACAACCTTATACATAGAACTCCCTCTGGGCACGGCGGTGGTCGGGTCACTATACACAATGCCGTCAGCAGGGTGCGCCATTATTTTTCCTTTTGCTTCCGGTTGATTCCGCCCGTCGGTATAGAAGAGCACCATCGGTCTGCTCGTCCTTCGAATGTCGTCCACGATGTACGCCCAGTTGAATCGTCATTGGTCCTGCTCGATACATACCGTCTTCAGATTGCAAAACTCGCGAATTCCCCACGGACCCAGCTCTCGTCCGAATCCGGATTGCTTCACCCCGCCAAACGGAATTCGCGGGTCGGATGCCACCATCTTGTTGATGAAAACCATCCCGGACTGGAGTTCCCGTATGAAGAGATCTCTTTCCGCGGCGTCTTTCGTCCACACGCTGGCGCCCAACCCAAATCGCGTAGCGTTCGCGATGCGGATGGCATCGGCGGCATCCTTGACGCGGAACAGGCAGGCCACCGGCCCAAAAAATTCTTCGCTGTACGCGGGCGAGCCAGGCGGAACATCCACCAGCACGGTGGGCGGATAAAAACTCTCGCGTCCAGGAATCAGCTGACCGCCGGTGAGAACACGCGCGCCCAGGCTCACGGAAGCCTCCACCTGGGCATGCAGCTCTTTCGCGGCTTCGCGGCTGGCCAGCGGCCCGAGTTCCGTCTCTGCATTCAGAGGATCGCCGACCTTCAGCGCTTCCATTCGCTGCACAAATTGCCGCTCGAACTGATCGGCGACTGCTTCGTGCACCAGAAAACGCTTGGCCGCAATACAGGATTGGCCGTTGTTCGCAATGCGGGCCTTGACCGCCGTCGCTACGGCCTGGTCTAACTCTGCACTGCGCATCACGATGAATGGGTCGCTGCCACCCAGTTCCAGCACGATCTTCTTGATCCGCTTTGCTGCGGAGATTCCCACCTGGATTCCCGCGCCTTCGCTGCCCGTGAGGGTCGCGGCCGCAACGCGCGGATCGTCCAGCACCGAGTCAACCTTCGAGGCGCCAATCAGCAGGGTCTGAAAAGCTCCTGCTGGAAAACCAGCCTCAAGAAAGAGATCCTCGAGCGCCAGTGCGCTCCGCGGCACGTTCGACGCGTGTTTCAGCAGGCATACGTTACCGGCCATCAGCGCCGGCGCCGCAAAACGAACCACCTGCCAGAAGGGGTAATTCCACGGCATCACCGCCAGGACCGCGCCGATTGGCTGCCATGCGACGAAACTCCTGCCCGGAGGGGCTTGTATTTCCTCGTCTGCCAGAAACTGCTCAGCGTTATCCGCGTAATAGCGGCAGGCCCATGCGCATTTCCCCGCCTCGTCCATCGCCGCCCGAATCGGCTTGCCCATTTCGAGCGTCATCATGCGGCCGATTTCTTCTTTCCGCTGTTCAAGAAGATCGGCAGCGCGGTGCATGAGCCTTGCCCTCAGCTGGAACTCTGTCCTGCGCCATTCCGCGAATGTTGCCGCCGAGCGCCCAAGCTTTTGCTCCAGTTGTTCGTCGCTCAGACTTTCGTACGCCGCAAGTACTTCGCCATTCACTGGGTTGCGGCTGAGGATGGTCATGGCCGGGTGTGCGCTCCGTCAGGAAAGTGTCGTGTGGTGCGCGTTCTGTACCACTGGTCCGACATTTGTACCAGAGGTAGTGCGGACCTGTAAACGGTTTTCCAAACACCACAAATAAAGATTTTATGAAGATTACCCTTGACAACTCCTATGCTCGCCGGTAAAGCTGTCGGACCGTATGACCTTGTCGGCTTCTTCCTCACCCTTGCGCTCCCTCCAATCGAGCTGGCGACAGGTTTGTCTTATGGCGGCCTTCGCGGGAATCATCGCCTCGCCCGCGCTCGCGCAACAACAGGAACGCACCCTCGATGAGATCCGCACCGAAGCCATTCACCGCGCGGAAGTGGGCGGCTATCCTCTCATCGGACTCGATCCCGGGGATGTGCGCGAGGCGTTCCAGTCCATTCACTCGCGCGATAAGGACGAGTGGGCCGAGGCCTTTATGGGTGTGGCCGGCCGCTATATGGCGGAAGGCGAGTCGCTGCGGCAAACGCAGCCCGCGAAGGCCGATACGGATTTCATTCGCGCCTGGCGCCTCTATTCCTTTGGGCGCTGGCCTGTTCCCGTCTCCGCGAAGAAACAGGAGTCTTACCAGAAAGCGATTCAGGCGTACCTCGCGCACGCCAGGTTCCTCGATCCACCACTCCAGGTGATCCGCATTCCCTTCGAGAGAAAAGAGATCATCGGATATATGCGGCTGCCGCGAAGCGCATCCGCCACTGCCCCGGTCCCCATCGTTATCGCCATCAACGGCCTCGACAGCCGCAAAGAAGATCTGTCGGAAAGCTTCGGGGCCATTTTGCCGTACGGAATCGGATATATCGCCATCGATGGTCCGGGTACCGGCCAGTCGCCCGTCAAGGCAAGCCCGACCGCGAACCGCGCCATCTCCGCTGTGATTGACTATCTCCAGACACGGCCTGAAATCGAGAAGACTCGCATTGCGATCCATGGTGTGAGCTGGGGCGCGTACTGGGGCACCAAAATGGCCGTGCTCGAAAGGGCCCGCCTCCGCTGCGTCAGCGTCCAGTCGCCTCCCACCGACCTCTTTTTCCAGAAGACGTTTGTCGAGAACTCGCTGCTCGGGAACCGCGAGTACCTTTTCGATCAGGTTCCCGCGCTCATGTCCATCTTCGACAACATCACCACAATGGATCAGCTGGTGGACATGTTCCAGCACATGTCGCTGGTCAACGAGAAAATCCTGGGCCAGCCCACGACGCGCATGCTCGTGATCGGAGGAGCGCGCGACACCCAGGTCCCGATCTCCGATGTCTATGCGCTATTGACCGCCGGTGACGTGCCGAAATATGCCTGGATCAATCCTCAGGGCGGACATCTCGGCCGCCAGGTTGGAGTCTGGCCCGACCCGCGCATCTTTGGCGAGGTCATCCTTCCCTGGCTGTCGAGTCAGCTCAAGCCTGACGGAGTCAAGCCATGATCGGAGTCAAGACATGACCGGGCCTTTCGCCGCACGACCGATATGAGACCAGCCCTCGCGAACCACTGCCATCGTTCCCCATTTGAAACCCCTTTCGGAAAGAAGAAGCCGCCTATGCGATCTGTACCAGCGCCCGACACAACAATGATCAGGAACAAGCCCGTCCCCATCGTCGAGAAATCCACACAGCCGCGCCGAATTTTTGCGCCGATGCCTCGCATGCTGCGGCGCGCGGGTTTCGCCCTCAGTGTGATGGCCACGATCGGTTGCATGTCCATTCCAGGTCTTGGGCAGACGGCTGCGGCGCGGCTTTTGGGCAGCGTCCACGACGAGGCCCAGGCCAGCGTCGTCGGCGCCACGGTGACCGTCACCGATCTGCAGCGTGGCGTCTCCCGCATCGTCAAGACCGACGAATCGGGCGAGTATCTCATGCCCAACCTTGCACCCGGGGTCTACTCCATCCGCGCCGAATCATCCGGTTTCAGGACCGTGAATCGGCAAGCGGTCCAGCTGGAAGTGGGTCAGGATGTGCGGATCGATTTTGTGCTTACGCCCGGGCAATCGGACCAGACAGTCACCGTGACCGCCGAGATTCCAATGCTCGACAGTACGAGCACCACCCTGGGCGGCACGCTCAGCAACAAGACCATCAACGACCTGCCCCTCAACGGCCGCAACTATGAGAACCTCCTGCAGCTGCGTCCCGAAGTGGTGAGCTATCCCGGCGGCGGTCTGAGCACGCACAGCAGCAACGGCGTGCGCCCCGAGGAGAATTCGTTTCTGATCGAAGGTCTGGAGAATGTCGAACCTTTCAGCGGCCAGAGCATCATCAACGGTGACCTGCTTGCCGGCGACGCGGCCACCATTCTGCCCATCGATGCCATTCAGGAATTCAACGTCGAGGTCAACGCTCCCGCCGAGTATGGATGGAAACCGGGCGCCATCGTCAACGTCGGTCTCAAGTCAGGCACCAACGCCATCCACGGAACCGCCTACGCCTTCGGCCGCGACGAGGGCTTCGACGCGCGCAACTACTTCAATCCCGCGGGAAGTGCCAAGACCCCCGTGGAGCTGGAACAATACGGCGCAACCGCGGGCGGCCCGATTCTGAAAGACAGGCTGTTTTATTTCGGCGGATTCGAATCGCAGCGTTACACCGTCGGCAACTCCTACTCCATCGCGATTCCGGAGGATGCAGCGCAAACGCCGGCGGACAATTCCAACAGCATGCCGAATGCCGTCGCCGCCCTTCAGGCGGCTGGTATTCCTGTCAGCCCGGTTAGCCTGAAACTTGCCGGCTGCACTGCGGGAGGCTCCCCCTGCACGGGTGGCGTTTTCGGAACCAACAGCACAGGCTCACCGAATATCAGCACCGGGTTCCCCAACACTTTTTCCGGAAGCAATTTCCTCACCAAGATCGACGATCACGTGAACGTGAAGAACACGGTGAGCGGCTTCTATTTCTTCGGCGACTCAAACGGTAGCCTGGCCGACAAACAGTACGTTCTGCCGCAGTATCTCACCAAACTCCACACGCGCGCTCAGGTAGGCGACGGTAGCTGGATCTGGACGCCCACATCGAGGTGGGTCAACGAAGCCCATTTCGGCTACAACCGCATCTATCAGCCCGTGCTCCCTCTAGACCAAAATATCCCGGCCTCACAATATGGAGTGCACACGGGGATCACGAATTCTGAGTTGGGTGGACTGCCTTCCATCACGGTTTCCGGATTCACCGCGCTCGGCAACGGTGCCAATCACCCTAAAATTATCGGCCCCGATCAGGCCTTCGACGGCATCGACAATGCCTCCTGGCTGGTGGGCAAACACGCGATCAAGTTCGGCGGAGAAGTGCGCAAATATCTCGTGGATGAGGGCACGTTCCGTTCTGCTCGCGGCAGCATCAAGTTTGCCAAGAACAGCGCCTTCCACGGCGCGTCGCCCCTCGAGGACTTTTTCGCGGGCCTGCCCAGCACCGGCTCGATTCAGGTCGGCGACCCCACACGGCATCTCAGTCAATGGTCCTATGCCGGCTTCGTCGGAGACGACTGGCAACTCAGCACACAACTGACCGTCAATCTGGGCCTGCGCTACGAATACAGCACCGTCCCTGCGGACTCCAGCAACCTGCTCGGGAACTTCGATCCTGCGCTCGGTCTGGTGCAGGTGGGGCAGCAGATCAGCTCGGTATACAACGCCGATACGCGCGACTTTTCGCCTCGCCTGGGCGTCTCCTGGAACGTGGATGGCCAGGGAAAAACCATCATCCGCGCCGGAGCCAGTCTGATGTACGCCAACATGCCGGTCGACGTGCTCATCTCTCAGCAGCAAACCAGCAACGCTCCAACGCTGGGACTCGGCGTTATCCCCACAGGTGCGACCTTCGTTCAGGCCGACGGCACTTCCGTCCAGGGTAAAGGCACCATCGACGCCGCGGCTGTCACGCTGCCTGGCTCGCAGCTGAACTGGAATGGCACCGTCTTCGCTAACGCGACTGCGGTTGTCTGCGGCAACGGTCAGGCAGCCATCACCCCAGGAACCGGCACGAATCCCGCGCCCTGCAGCATCCTCGGTATGGATCGAGACTACCGGACGCCCTACGTCGCTACCTGGACGGTCAACCTGCAGCATGCTTTTTCGAACAACCTCTCGACCGAGGTCGCTTATGTCGGCAATCATGGCGCGCGCCTCCAGGGGATTACCGACATCAATCAGGCCGCGCCGGGCGCAGGCTGGACCGCCGCCGCAATTGCTGCCGGAGCGAGCGATCCCAATGCCGAACAACTCGCCCGCCCCTATGAGGGAACCTTCCCCTACCTGGCGTTTATTAATCACCTGAGCGGTCTCTACCGCTCCAACTACGACGGCCTGCAGGCCACGCTCAACGCTCGCGGCTATCATGGCCTGTCTTTTCTCGCCGCCTATACCTACGCCCACTCCCTCGACGATTCTTCTGAAGACTGGAACCAGTATCTGCCGCAGAACAACGCCGCTCCCCATCAGCAGTATGGCAACAGCGACTGGGATATCCGCCAGCGCTTTACGCTGTCGCTGACCTACGAAATCCCCGGCAAAAAAACACCTGGGCAATTCCTCAGCGGCTGGCAGGTCAATGCGATTGCCTCGCTCCAGTCCGGCGCTCCGTGGGTGGTCGCCGACACCGTCGACGACATCAGCGGCACCGGAGAATTCCAGGACCGCTGGGACTTCATCGGCAATCCCTCCGACTTTCAATCCCAGGGTACGAAGTCGCTGCCCTACTATGCGGGAACCAGTAATTCGGCCTGCGTGAGTGCGGCGAATGGGATTACTGGCGGCGTCCCCGGCGGGTCCGCCTCAACCGCGCTCGCCGACTTCGGCTGCTATGCCAAAGGCAACTCGCTGCTGATTCCGCCGGCGCTCGGCACCTTCGGCACCATGGGGCGGAACATCTTCCGCGACACCGGCTTTAAGAACCTCGATATGTCCGTGGCAAAAAACTGGAAAATCGGCGAGTGGCTGACGCCGGAATTTCGCGCTGAGTTCTTCAACATCCTCAACCATCCGAATTTCGCCAACCCCTACGGAGGCCCCAGCGACTATGGCGCCGGAGCGAACGACGATCCCTCCGACCATAACCTCTTCGGGTGCGGATGCGCCACGCCGGATGTTGCCGCAGCCAACCCTGTGCTCGGAACCGGCGGCAACCGCGCCATCCAGCTTGGACTGAAACTGTTGTTCTAACAAATAGGATTCGCCACGGAGCGAAGGGTGAAACGAAGCGGACTGCTGACGGTCGTGATGCTGATTCTGGTGAACGGATGCGCCTCGGCGCAGGAGCCCCCGCCTCCCGTTCGTCTGATCTGTCTGCCCGCCGTCCCACTGCCCGTACTCATCGCGAAAGCCGAGGGATTCTTTGCCCGCGAAGGGGTTGAGGTGGTCGCCGAAAAGGCCGCTGATGCTGTGTCTCTGCGCGCCGCGCTCTCCAGCCACACCGCCGATATTGCCCATGCCTCCGTTGAAAACGCCGTCGTCGCTGCGACCTCCGGAGGTACTGACGCCGTCATTGTTGTCGGCGGCGAAGACTCCACCAGCGAACTCATTGTTCAGCCCTCCATCCGTACTGTGCAGGATCTGCGCGGGAAAATCGTCATTCTCGATGGCGAGGACACGGCTTACACGCTCCTGCTGAAAAAAATCCTGCTGCGCAACCGCATCCGCCCCGGCGTTGACTGCCAGATGAAAGTGATTGGGCTGGCGCCCGACCGTCTCGCCGCCATGCGCCAGCATCCGGAGTACGCGGCCACCGTTCAAAAGCCGCCTACATCGATCCTGTCCGAGCAGGCCGGCCTGCGATCGCTCGGATCTACGGGCTCCCTTTCCGGCATGGGCAAGTTTCAGGGGATCGGCGGCTTCGTGCTCCGGCCTTGGGCCCGCGATCACACCCCCCAGCTCGAGAGCTACCTCGCCGCGTTCGTCGAAGCGCAACGCTGGATGATGGATCCGGCGCACCGCGACCAGGTGGTCGCACTCATCATGAGCCAGTCGCACACCCCACACGACATCGCGGAGCAAACCTATGACGTGGGACTGCAGCAGGCCTGGAATCCGGACGCGCGCTTCGACCCTGCAGGCTTTCGCAATGTGCTCGCACTCGATCGCGAAAGCGCTGCTCCAGCTGCGGCGCAGCCTGAGCCGGACACATTCTATGACCTGTCCTGGTATCGGAACGCACTCAACAGAGCAGACCGATACAAATGAAATTTCTGCTGAACAAACAGATTCCGCTGTGGAGAGTTAGTCGCATGAAACAGATGTTTTTCCTTGCTGTTGTCACCCTGCTCGCCCCGTTTCCCATGCTGTCCCAAACCCCGTCGCCCGCTCAGGCGGCCCAGGCTTCTGCTGAGGTCGCAAAAACAGACCAGGCTTTCACCAGCGCTTTGGCGCTGGGAGACAAAGCCGCTGCGGGCAAATTCCTCGATCGCAATTTTGAATTCACCAACCCTGATGGAAAGACGTTCAACAAGGCTGAGATGATCGCGCAGTTTCCCCACGCGGTCAGCGCGGCCCCGGGCGCGACCGGGGTACACGCCTACAACTACGGTCAGGTGGCGGATATCTATGGCACTGACTCCAACACGCTGTTCCTGCGGATCTGGGTGCGGCGTTCGGGCGAATGGCGGCTCTTCAATTACATTGAAACCGCCATCGGCCCGCGCATCCCTCTGGCCCCCGGGGGAGGAGATTGCATCAACCCCTGTCACACCGTTCCCTATACCCCCAAAACCGCACAGGACAAAGCCATCCTCGAAGCCTGGCAACACGCAAAAATGGATGAGTGGCACCCGAACTCTTCCGACTGGGCCCTGCGCGTGGGAGATGAGTTCTCCATCATCAACAGTGGCACCAACCGTAGCAAGGCGCAGCGTGTCGATATGCTGGCAAAGCAGCAGCAGGAGGGGCAAAGCGGCCCTCCTGGCGATCCCATCCATGACATCCGCATGCTCGATTTCGGGCCCAACGCAGCCGTGATGCTCTCGAAACATACACCGCATCGTGGAGGTAAGCCTTATTACAACGTGCGCCTCTGGATCCTGCGCGACGGCCACTGGCAGTTAGTGGCCAGCCAGCAAACTACTATTGAGTCGGCGGAACCAGAGCCGCCGGCAGCCTGATTCAGCGGCAGGCATTCGGGCGTGCCCGGGAATTACTACACCAGGCTGACGTGGGCGCTCGAAGGCCGCGACGCGCTGCTCACCCATGCCTTGGTGGAGTCGTGCACTGAGCCTCCGATCGCCTCCGCGCCTGCGGTTTCGGCGCCAAGCGCTCCCTCACCGCCCGGGAATTCTCGCTGGGCGACGAAGCGGCGGAGAGCGAACTTGTTGATCCGCCCCTCTTGAAGTCGAGCAGTCGCAGGTTTCGAACAAGGTCAACACGGCTGCCCGGTGACCGACCGCTGTGCGCTCGCTATGTCATGGTCGCAAATCCATAATCAACCCCTCTGCGCCGCACAAGGCCACCGCGTCCCTAACCGTCTCACCTTCGCGCTCCAGACAGGTTGAGACCAGAATCGTTCCGTTCCCCACCGGCACCGTCACCGAAGTGGAACCGAAGTTTAGCAGCACCAGAATGCTCTGCTCTCCTGCCGCCCGCTCGTATCGCAATACATGGGTGTCAGTCGTCACATTGCGCACCGCTCCGTTCACCAGCAGCGGATGCGATCGCCGAAGCTCGATGAGACGCCGGTAGAGGTGCAGCATGGAAGTTGGGTCCGCGTGTTGTTCGGCGACGCTGACCTGTTGGCCGATGGGCAGCCAGGGTCGTGCACCCGTAAATCCCGCGCCGGGAGAATCATCCCATGGCATCGGGGTTCGCTCCGGATCCCGTCCCTGTCCCAGGCCCGGCTGGTTCTTTTCCGCGGGATCCTGCACCATGTCCGGCGGAATCGGCACATTGCTCATCCCGATTTCTTCGCCGTAATAAAGCGTCAGCGTGCCTGGGAGCGTCAGTAGCAACATCGCCGCCACGCGCGCCTGCGCCACTCCAACCCTGGTGGCGATGCGCGCGTTGTCGTGGTTCCCCAGCACCCAGTTGGGCCAGGCGCCCTTCGGCAACGCGCCGTAATAATCAGCGATCACCTGATGCACCGCTTCGGCGGTCCACGCGCACTGCAGCAGCAGAAAATTGAAGGGCAGGTTCGCCCCCTTCAAATCCACCCCGTAATAGGTCATCAGCTCCGGCACCGGCAGATAGATCTCCCCGATGAGCACGCGCTCCGGGAACTCATCGACGACCGCTCGCATTTGTGCGACGATGTCGTGCACCTCGGGCCGGTTAGTGTTGAAGACCGGAAGGAAGCGGTTGTTCGATGGTTGACCTGGCCCATAGCCGGGATTGGGCGGGTTATCGCGAAACTGGTCGTCCTTAATCATCATCCACATCACGTCGACTCGAAATCCGTCGACACCGCGGCGAAGCCAGAATCGCAGGACGTCGAACATCGCCGCCTGCACGGCAGGGTTGCGCCAGTTCAGGTCCGGCTGCTGCTTCAGAAAAGAGTGGTAATAATACTGTCCGGTCGTGTCGTCCTTCTCCCAACCAGAACCGCCGAAGTTGCTCAGCCAGTTGTTTGGCTGATCGCGCCACAAATACCAGTTTCGTTTTGGATTGTTCCGGGACGATCGACTTTCAAGAAACCAGGGATGCTGGTCTGAGGTATGGTTGGGCACGAAGTCGAGAATCACCTTGAGTCCGCGCTGATGCAGGGTCGCAACGAGCCGGTCAAAGTCCTCCATCGTGCCGAAAATCGGGTCGATGCCACAGTAGTCGGCGACATCGTAGCCAAAGTCGGCCATAGGCGAGGGATAGATTGGCGCGATCCACACCGCGCTCACGCCCAGATCGACGAGGTAGTCGATGCGCTCGAGAATTCCCTTCAGGTCCCCAATGCCATCGTTGTTGCTGTCCTGGAACGAGCGAGGATAGACCTCGTACACGATCCCCCACTGCCACCACGCCGCATCCTGCATCTCAACCCCTGACGAAATCCAGCCGCTGAACGGATGTGTGCATGATCAACGACCTCTGGTACAAGAACGCAGTCATCTATTGTTTGTCCGTTGCTACCTATATGGATGCAAATGGTGACGGAGTCGGCGACTTCCAGGGCGTTCTGCGCCGTCTTGACTACCTGCAGGGCATGGGCGTGACCGCCATCTGGCTGATGCCCTTCCAGCCCTCTCCGTGCAAGGACGACGGCTACGACATAGCGGATTACTACGCAGTCGATCCGCGATACGGCACTCTGGGGGACTTCGTTGAGTTCACTGAAGGCTGCAAGCAGCGCGGGATGCGAGTCCTGATCGACCTTGTGGTGAATCACACTTCGGATCAGCATCCCTGGTTTCGGGAAGCATGCCGGGATCCGCAATCGAAATATCGCGACTGGTACATCTGGTCGAAGAAGAAGCCGAAAAACGCAGATTCAGGAATCGTGTTTCCGGGGGTGCAGAAATCGACGTGGGATTACGAGAAGACCGCGAAGGCGTATTACTTCCACCGCTTCTATCAATTTCAGCCGGATCTGAACACGGCCAATCCAGAGGTGCAGGCGGAAATTCTCAAGATTATGGGCTTCTGGCTCCAGTTAGGAGTTTCGGGCTTTCGCATGGACGCGGTGCCGTTCGTGATCGCGAAGAAGGGCGCTGATGTGACGCGGCCGGTCGAGCAGTACGACATGCTGAGAACCTTCAGCGAATTCCTCTCGTGGAGAAGAGGCGATGCGATCATTCTTGCGGAAGCCAATGTGCTGCCGGGCAACGACCTTCAATACTTCGGGAATTCCGGCGAGCGGCTGCAGATGATGTTTAACTTCCAGGTCAATCAGCATCTCTTCTATGCGCTGGCCAGCGGTGACTCGCGCCCGCTGGTCGGCTCGCTCCAGAAGACCAAACCACGCCCTGCCACCGCTCAATGGGGTCAGTTCCTGCGCAATCATGATGAGCTGGATCTTGGACGGCTGACCGAGAAGCAGCGTCAGAAAATCTTTGCGGCCTTCGGTCCGGAGAAAGACATGCAGCTCTATGGTCGTGGCATTCGCCGCCGTCTGGCGCCCATGCTGCAGGGCGATTCGCCGCCGTCTGGAACTGGCATACAGCCTCATGATGACACTGCCCGGCACTCCGGTGATCCGCTATGGCGACGAGATTGGCATGGGCGACGATCTTCGTCTGCCGGAACGCGACTGCGCCCGCACGCCGATGCAATGGTCGACTGAACCGCATGCCGGCTTCAGCAAGAATCCGAAGCACGGGCTGCCAGTGATCAGCGAAGGCGCGTACGGATATCAACACGTGAATGTGGCCGTGCAGCGGCGCGATCCGAACTCGCTGCTCAACTGGATGGAACGCATCATCCGGATGCGCAAGGAGGTTCCCGAAATCGGCTTCGGAGATTTCTCTTTCATTCCTATGAAGACGCCGCGGGTATTGGCGATGTGATACACGTGGCAAAGCAATGCCGTGCTTCTCATGCATAACCTCTGCGCAGAGCCGCAGGAAGTGGAGTTCTCACTCGGAGAAGACGACCAAAAGAGCTGCCCCCTCATCAATCTCCTCGCCGAGGATCACAGCTTTCCGGACAAAAGCGGAAAACACAACGTCATGTTCGAGCCCTACGGGTACCGCTGGTACCGCGTCTGCGGACTGGATTATTTGCTGAATCGCACGGATAACCCCAGTTAACGATCTCTTCAGGCCTTGTCCTTACGCGTTCGTCCCTTTTCGAATTGATGCGCTCGCCGACGGGCTTCCGTCATGCCGGTCCTCGCGGGATGCCGATGGGAAAAGGGCTTGCTCCATCTTCGAGGAGCCAGTTGTAGCTTTCAGTTCCCTCAGAACCGTGCCAGGCTGACGGACTGCGGCTCTCAAGCCAGTTCAAAGGCTCGCTGGTCGGCTGGTGAGCGCAGAGCTCGAAAGCTTCGCGCAATGCCTCCCTCTGTTCCCTCCCGACGGCGCGCGGATCCGGCGAAACCAACAGAACAGTCCCGCTCCTCGCGACAGCCTGCAGCCACTGGCGAGTCACTGACCATGGCACATCGGGCGTAAAGGTAACGCAGTCGGCATCGAGCGCGAAGAAGGTCCTGTGCTGCGGCAGGCGAAAGGCGAGTGTGTTCACGCCGGTGCGGCGCGTTCGCTCCCACTCCCTGCCGCTCACGTCATCTCCAGTCCTCGAGGCATCAAAAATTCCCACAGAAAGGTGGCCGATGGTGTTGCACCCAAGAATGACGCGGTCTTCTCCACAGCTGGAGCGAAGCCGCCGGTACAAATCGGTCACGATCTCCGCGTTTGTCTTCGTTCGATCGTTGAAGTGCCAGCTTCCTCGAGTGGGAGAAGCTCCCATCTCACTGCCCCATTGTCCGAAGAGTTCAAAAGTAGTGAAGTCGTGCTTGATCAAATCAAAGCCCCATGCGCATGCCTCGGTGGCAACCGCAGCAATGGCGTCGAGCGCTTCGGGAATGGTTGGATCGTAGGCCAGGGGAGGAGGCTCGCTGCCGCCTCCCTTCCAGCGTCCGTTGGGCAGCAGGAGATTGGCCGGCGCCTTCGCGGAGGCCCGTAATGGACGAATCCAGACGCCAGGCATCACGTTTCTCCGCCGAATGTCCGCAGCCAGTTTTGACATATCAGGAAATCGAGAATGATCCTGATATCCGTCGTCGATGACCGTGAACGGCATCGGGCCACCGGATGGGGCAAGAGACCTGACCAGATCCGCATCGCGCAAAATTCCGTCTGACGTATTCGTCCCGTAAGCGTAGTACCAGTCATTGCTTCCATAAATTACGTCAACGGAAACGCTTCCCCGTCTTTCGGGAACCCTGGTTCCCTCGGCCATCAGACGGCACAAACGTTGCGCTGTTGAAAAGACGCTTTCATCGTTCTCCCCTTCACCTAACACGATGGTGGCCATCTCCACCTTGCGTTTGCCCAGCCGTACACCGTTGCTCCCGTTGCGAACATCGAGCCACAGCGATATACCGGCGGGATCTGCCTGCCAGAAGGCAAACGACTTTGCGCCGGTCTTCACTCCCATTCCCACCGTTTGTCCCGGCAGATGGAGCAGCGTATACCACGGCATTACGCGTTCCGCCTGCAAGGGTCGCCATTCCAGATCTCCATAGCTGCGCTCCCAGGCATCGCCAAGCGCCAGAACAGACGAAGGCAGTCCAAACTTCCAGCGGAGGTGAACACGCTGGACCGGCATGGTTTGCGACTCAAGGCAGACCGTTGAGTGTCGCAGGTCGGGCACGACACTGATGCGGGTCTCGCTGAGATCGCCGTTCGCTGTCCACTCCGTGCCCATCCGCGAGAGTGCGAATCGGCTGGCTTCAACGTCACCGGCGAAGACCAGAACAATATCGGGTTGAGAGAGAACGGGCAGCTGGAGTATGGTTTGCGCACGACCTCCAGCCGGGTCGTTCTGCTCCTGGCTCCGCACGGCACGCGGCAGCAGTGCCATAGCGGCTGTGGGACCGGCGACAGTTTTCAATAGCTTCCTGCGTGACATCCCCGACGTCGTCTTGGACATGCTCCTGCACCCTTCGTTTAGCGAAAAGATTGCGCTCCGCGGTTGTTCCCCTGTGTGAGCGTCCCTCACCATCACTGGCGATGTTCTTATCCCGAGTGACGGTGAATACGCGTCCCGCCGCCGGCTCTCTCAGCATAGTTCCGCAGACTTCTCCGGATGCAGCTCATTCCAACCTGCCCTGAACGGAAATGCGATGCCTCTGGTTTTGAAGGACCTATACCAAGTGGCGACCAACCTCGATCCTCCCCCTTGGGACGGTGAGAACCGAAAAGTGCAGCTCACTGGCTGGACAGCCGGATGGCCTGGAACTGACCAATCGCCAGTAGGTCGATCAAACTGGCATCCTAGGAGGGAGCGGAGCATCGGGTCGTGGCAACCAAAGGGAAAAAAACGGATGAAAGCGCGACAGCAGATTCTTCGTCTGCCGATGTACTGGACCTGTTTCACCCGGTAACGGCTCGCTGGTTCAGGGCAGTTTTCGAGGATCTGACTCCGCCGCAACGGGAAGGCTGGCCGGCCATCGCGCGTGGCGAGTCCACGCTGATTCTCGCCCCCACGGGAACAGGCAAGACCCTCACCGCCTTCCTTTGGTGTCTCGACCGGCTCATGCTGCGCGATTCTCCGCGCACCGAGGGATGCCGCATCCTCTATATCTCCCCGCTCAAGGCGCTCGCCGTCGATGTGGAGCGCAACCTGCGCTCGCCTCTCACCGGCATCTCCAACATGGCGCAAGCCGCAGGCGTCCCCGTACACACTCCGGAGATCAGTATTCGGACAGGCGATACGCCGGCACGCGATCGGGCGCGTTTCCGCCGCCACCCCGGCGAAATTCTGATCACCACGCCGGAGTCGCTCTATCTGCTGCTGACATCGGATGCCGCGGAAACTCTGCGCACTGTCGATACCGTGATCATCGATGAGATTCATGCGCTGGTTCCCACCAAGCGAGGCGCGCATCTCGCTCTGTCACTCGAACGCCTTCAGGCTTTGTGTGCGCGACCGCTACAGCGCATCGGATTAAGTGCTACGCAACGCCCGCTCGAAGAAGTCGCCAGATATCTCGGCGGCGCCGACGGCCAGGGTCTCGAAAAGCAGAAGAAGCAGCCCAGCCTCCAGGCCCAAGCCGGCGACACGCAGGCGGTTGTCGAAGCTTTCACCGATGCCCTTGAAACCGAAGACAACGTAGATGCGCGCGAGGCAACGGGGCCACGCTTTCGACCGGTGACGATCGTCAACGCGGGCGCGCGCAAAACGCTCGAGCTGCGCGTCGAGGTGCCGGTTGAGGATATGGCGAAGCTCGGCCAGATGGAAGAGATTCCCAGCGGCCCAGCCTCACAAGGACCGAAACGAGCCAGCATCTGGCAATCGATTCATCCACGATTGCTGGAGATCGTCCGAAGCCGGACCTCGACTCTGATTTTCGTGAATGCGCGCCGCATTGCCGAACGTCTGGCCGGCGCGCTCAATGAGCTGTCGGGAGAGCCGATTGCGCGAGCGCATCACGGGTCTCTCTCCGCGGCGCAACGCAGTGAGATTGAAGAGGCATTGAAAGCCGGCCGCCTCAAAGCGCTGGTGTGCACATCGTCGCTCGAACTTGGCATCGACATGGGCGCGATCGATCTGGTGGTGCAGATTGAAGCGCCGCCTTCGGTTGCCGCCGGAATGCAGCGCATCGGGCGCGCCGGTCACAGCGTAGGTGCGGCTTCGAGTGGAATCATCTTCCCCAAATATCGCGCCGACCTGATCGCCTGTGTCGCCGTTACCCAGGCGATGCATCAGGGGCATGTTGAGTCAACCCGTTTCCTGCGCAACCCGCTCGACGTGCTGGCGCAGCAGATCGTCGCGACCATTGCTCAGCCGCCGCTGTCGCCCGCTGAAACCGAAAGACAGCGAAAGTCCAGAACCAGTCCCGACTTCGCCGGACCAGGAATTTCGGTGGACGATTTGCTGACGATCGTCCGCAGCGCAGCCCCCTTCGCCAATCTCTCCGTGCCGATCTTCGACGGCCTGCTCGACATGCTGGCCGGTCGTTATCCCTCGGATGAATTCGCGGAGCTGCGTCCTCGCATCACCTGGGATCGGACCCGCAATTGGCTCACCCCGCGCGAGGGTGTCAAGCGAATCGCCATTCTGAACGGCGGCACGATCCCCGACCGTGGCTTGTACGGCGTGTTCCTCAGCGGCTCAGAAAAGCCGGTGCGCGTGGGTGAACTCGACGAGGAAATGGTGTTCGAGGCACGCACGGGCGAGACGTTCGTGCTCGGAGCCTCCACCTGGCGGATCGATGAAATCACGAACGACCGCGTTCTCGTCAGCCCGGCGCCGGGCGAACCCGGCAAGATGCCGTTCTGGCACGGAGATCAGGCGGGAAGGCCCATCGAGTTCGGGCGCCGCATTGGAACCCTGGTGCGGGAGCTGCGCGAGCTTCCTCGATCCGTAGCGATGACACAACTCACGCGCGATCACGACCTCGACGCGCAGGCCGCGGAAAATGTTCTTCGTTATCTGGCCGATCAGGAGCTGGCTACCGGGCAGGTGCCCGACGATCGCACCATCGTAGTGGAAAGAGTCCGCGACGAGTTGGGTGACTGGCGCATCTGTTGCCTTACACCGTTCGGCAGTAAGGTGCACACCCCATGGGCGATGGCGGCTTCGGCTCGCATCCGCGCCGCCGGCCTCGATGTGGAAACGATGTGGACGGAGGATGGCTTCGTGCTGCGGTTTCCCGACACGGAGAATCCTCCGGATATCGACTTTCTTCTGCTCGAACCGGAAGAAGCGGCCAATCTCGTCATGCGCCAACTGGGGTCGACTGCTCTGTTCGCGGCCAAGTTCCGTGAAGCTTCCTCTCGCGCGTTGCTGTTACCCCGCCGCCGCGCAGAAGGCCGAACACCGCTGTGGCAGCAGCGCAAACGGGCCTACGATTTACTCGCCGTTGCGTCGCGGTATCCCAGCTTCCCGATGTTGCTCGAGGCGTATCGAGAGTGCCTGCGCGACGTATTTGACATGCCCGCGCTGATCGAGACGCTGCGGGCTGTTCAAAATCGCTCGATTCGCGTCCACGTAACAGATTCGCGCTCACCCTCGCCGTTCGCGGGCGCCTTGTTGTTCGGTTACGTGGCCAACTATATCTATGACGGCGACGCTCCGCTCGCAGAACGCCGCGCGCAGGCGCTGTCCATCGATCAGGATCAGCTGCGTGAGCTCCTGGGCGACGCCGACCTGCGTGAGTTGCTGGACACGGGCGCTATCGAAGAGACCGAAGAACAGCTCCAGAGCCTGGTCGAAGAATATAAAGCGCGCTCCATGGACGCGGTGCATGATTTACTACTGCGCATCGGCGACCTGACGCGCGAGGAGCTGGCGGCCCGCTCAATGACTCCCGAGGTCGCAGCCAGTGCCGACCGCCTCCTGCGATCGCGTCGCGCTCTTGAAGTGATGATCGCCGGACAGAAGCGGCTCATCGCGGTTGAAGATGCGGCACGGGTTCGCGATGCGCTCGGCGTACCGCTTCCCCCCGGGCTGCCCTCGGCGTTTGTTGAGCCCACCAATGATGCAGTCCTCGATCTCGTGCGGCGTTTTGGGCGGACGCGCGGTCCGTTCACGACCTCAGACGTCGCTGCGCGGTATGCGCTGCCCAGGCTCGTCATCGAGTCGGCGCTGCAGCGGTTGGTCACCATGGGCCGTGTTGTCGAAGGCGGATTTCGCCCCGGTGGTCTGGTGCGCGAGTGGATCGATGCCGAAGTGTTGCGGAGCGTTCGCCGCAAATCTCTGGCAAAGCTGCGCAAGGAGATTGAGCCGGTTGAGCAGCGAATCCTCGCCCGCCTGTTCACTCGCTGGCAGGGTGTGGTGCAGCCAAGGCGCGGACTCGATGCCCTTCTCGACGCGATTGAAAATCTGCAGGGTGCGCCGTTTCCGGCGTCGCTCCTCGAAACGGAGATTCTGCCGGCGCGCATCCTCGGCTACCGTTCCTCTGATCTCGATACTCTGATTGCCGCCGGCGAGCTCGTGTGGGCCGGCCTTGAGTCTCTGGGCGAGCGCGACGGGCGCATCGGCCTCTATCTTGCCGATCGGCTGCCAGTCTTATGGCCTCCCAATCGCATTTATCAGCCAGCCGCAAAAGACCTGACCGCGGAGACACAGCCCAGCGAGAGAGAACGGCGCATCGTCGACTACCTGCAGCGCAATGGCGCATCGTTCTTTCAGCCAATCCACGACGACACCGGCGCGGGCTATCCAGGAGAAACCATTGAGGCACTGTGGTCGCTGGTGTGGCGGGGGCTGCTGCGCAACGATACGCTGCATGCGTTGCGCGCCTACTGCGAGAAGCCGGCCACCACTCATCGCCAGGCCCGCCGCGTCCACAACCAGCCCAGCTTTCGGAGCCGCCGCACCACTCCGCCTTCCGCACAGGGACGGTGGGCGCTGAATGAAGTTGCCTTTGACACAACGCGCACCGCTGCGCCCGCAGTGACCGAATGGAGCCACGCCATCGCGCAGCAGTTGCTCAACCGGTACGGAGTCGTTTTTCGCGAGACGGCGCATGCTGAGAATCTTCCCGGAGGGTTTTCTGCGATCTACGACGTTCTCAGAGGGCTTGAAGAAAGCGGCCGTATTCGCCGCGGATACTTCGCCGCCGATCTCGGCGCAACGCAGTTCGCCATGCCGGCTGCTGTGGATCTGCTCCGCTCTCTGCGAGCGGAGGTGCCCAACGACCGTCACGAAGTCGTGATGCTCGCGGCAACCGATCCGGCGAATCCCTATGGTGCTGAGCTGCGCTGGCCCGATGCGCCCGAAGAAGGCAGTTCCCTCACCCGCAGCACCGGAGCGCGGGTGGTGCTGATTGACGGCGCGCTCACGGCTTACATGCGGCGTTCCAACCCCGGCATCCAGCTCCTTCTTCCTGACGACGAGCCTTTACGTTCGCAGTACGCGCGAGCCCTTGCTGAATTCTTTGTCGCGTCGGTGCAAAAGGACCGCTCCGAATCGGGACACGAGCGCAGCGGGCTCGTCATCGCCAGCGTCAACGGCGTATCCGCCGCCGAGCATCCGCTTTCTCGCTTCCTGCTCGACGCCGGCTTCCATCCCGCTCCCACCGGATTTACCGTGCGCCGCGGCCTGCCTCCGCCACCGGCAACGGAAGCTCCCGCAGAAGCCGGGAACCATGCCTGAAGGCGATACCATCTTTCGCGCCGCTCGCGCGCTGGAGAAAGCGCTTGGCGGCCGCAGCGTCACAAAATTTGAAGCCGGCCTCGCGAAGCTGGCCAGCGTGAACGACAACACGCCCGTGGTGGGACGCGTCGTGGAACGGCTGGAAGCACGCGGCAAATGGTGCATGATTTACTTCTCCGGCGACCTCATCCTCGCGACTCACATGCTCATGAGCGGTTCGTGGCACGTCTATCGCACCGGCGAAAAATGGTGGATGGGTCGGAGCCGTATGCGCGTGGCCATCACCTGCGGCGAATACCAGGCCGTGGCCTTCAACGTGCCCATAGCCGAATTTCACACGGCGCGATCCCTGGCGCGCAGTTCCCAAATTCCCCGTCTCGGCCCCGACGTTCTCGGCACGGATTTCGACGTCGCGCATGGCGTCAAAGCACTTACTGCCTTCGCCGCCTCGCATCCTGAAGCCGAGATCGGCGTCGCCCTCATCAATCAGCGCGTGCTTGCCGGGCTGGGAAACGTATACAAATCGGAGGTCCCCTTCGCCGCAGGCGTGCACCCTTTCCGCAGAATGATCACCATCACCCGAAACGAAATGGAGCGCATGGCGGACTTTGCTCTTCGCTATATGAAGGCCAATGTTCAGGATGGCGCGAGCGATGCCATCGTTACTTACTCCGGCAACCGGCGCACCACGCATAACATGGATCGCAACGATCGCCTGTGGGTCTATGGCCGCAGGGGCCAGGAGTGCCGCCGCTGCGGTGCCATCGTCGAAATGCGGAAACAGGGAGAGCAGGCGCGATCAACCTACTGGTGTCCATCGTGCCAGCCCTGGATCCCGGCAGAGGGGCAAAGCGAGACGCCCCCCGCTGGCAAGAGCGCTTCGCTGCCGCGGCGTAAGGCTCGATCCAGCTGCTAATCATCTGACACAGAGGTCAAGACGACAGCTTCTCATTTGCTCATCAAACCCGGAGTGGGCGCGGTCCTGGGTCTGCAGCGGCTTTTTTGGGGGAACCCCATTTCTTCGGCGCGTCCAGGCATTCCGCCCCTCACGGCTGAGGCGCGCGTTCATCGTCCGGGAAGTCCTTCATTGCCCCACCCTGCGCTGGTCGGTTCTCTTTTCTCACCGCCGTCAAACGACGAACGATTTCCTGGCTCTTGTCCTGCTCTCCCAGCTGCGCGTAGGCACGCGCGAGTAGGAAATAAGCCTGCTCGAACCGCGGATTGTCCTTGATCGCCGTGGCCAGATGACTTACCGCATCGGCCGGCCGATGTTCCTGCTCCAGCAGAATCCTCCCCATCTCACACTGCGCAGGCCCATAGTGCTCATCGACAGCCAACGCCTGGGTGAGCGCTTGTTGCTCGCCGTGCTCGTCCTGCTTCGTCCGCAACAGCAGCGCCAGTTGAAAATAGGTTCGCGGCTGGTTCGGCGCCAGAGCGATCGCCTTCCGATATTCCGCTTCGGCGCCATCCCCGTCGTTCAGCTTCGACAGAACATTCCCCATCACGTAATGCGCCTGATATAGTCCCGGATCAAGCGCCAGAGCGCGCTGCAGATCGTCGCGCGCCCTTGGATAGATCGAAGCATCGAACTCGCTTTCCGCCAGGGTGACGAAGAATTCGGGCGATCCGGCATAGCTGGCGCGCTGGCTGCCCAGCAGGCGGTTCACATCCGGATAGCGTCCCTGCATCTGCAGCGTGTTCGCCAGCAACAGCAGCGTCTGAACCGACGGATACGTCTTGTAAGCTGCCGCCGCCACGCTTTCAGCAAGAGGCAGTCGATGCGCGGCCAGGTACACCACCACCGCCATCCGCATTTCCTGCTCCGGCGTCCTCTCCGTCACGTGAAAGTGCGCGAGAGCCTTCGCGGCGTTCTCCGTATCGCCCGCCGCAATGTACTCGCGGGCCAGTGACGCCGCAATGCTGTCATTCGCCGGCCACAACCGATGAGCCCGCTCCAGTTCTGCAGCGGCTTTGGGCAAATCGCCCTGCCCTTCGAAACCGGCCGCCAGCAGCAGGCTGATTCGTGGGTCGCAATTCTCTGCGGCGAGCGGCTGCAGCATGCCAGCGACATCCTGAAAGCGCGATTGCCCCAGCCACTCACTGGCCTGGGCGAGGGCCGCGTCCAGTTCGCCCGGCGCGGGACATTTTGCAGGTTGCGGCTGCGCCGGATTTCCGGAAAGACTCACCCGCGCCGCCCCTGCGGCCTGGCAGCCTGGAAGGCTACCGGCCGCGAGAGCGGCAACGAGGACGAGTTTTGTCAGCAATCGGACGTCGATGTCCGCCATGCAGTTAGTTTAAAAGGCAAACCGCAGGCTCAGCTGAATCTCCCGTGCCGGGTAGGCACTGGAAACATCACCGAAATTGCTCGACAGATCGTACGTGCTGATCGACTGGAAGTTGACTCGATTGAGAACATTGAAAAAGTCGGCGCGGAAAGTCAAACTCGGCTTCTCGCCCAGCTTCCAGCTCTTGTATGCCGAAACGTCGTAATCCTGGTAGCCCGGGTTCTCCACCGTGTGCGTACCCGAATTTCCCTGGATCCCCACAGCGCTCAGGTTTACGACATTCTGCGTGTTGATATAGGGGCCCAGTTTGAAGTTCCTTCCCAGCCCTCCATGCAGCGAATGGTTGTTTACCGGTCCGATCACATCAGGCAGCGCGCCATCAAAGAATCCAATGTTCTGCTGGCTGCCCAGTGTCGTCCACGGCCCCGTGCGCAGCGTTGCGATTCCGGCGAATTTCCACCCGCCAACAATCTCATCCGCAAGCGTGCTGTGGTTCAGGAACATCTTCCCACGCCCAAACGGCAGCTCGTAAATGCCGTTCGCCGTGAAGATGTCGTTGATGTCCTCCGTGCAGTGGCTGTAGTCCAGATGCATATTGATGTGCCAGGTGAACTCATCCTGGTAAGGCGTACCGAGACATTTCGAGAACGTGTAGTTGACCGACGTCGAGAATCCGGAACTGAACCGCTTCTCCGCCCGCGCGATAAACGCATCGTAGTTCGATGTGCCCGACGCCTGGTTTTCCTGGACGCCGCTGTAGCAGCCTATATTGCCCGCCGTTCCGCAAGTGTCCCAATAAAGCGGCACGCCGGCGGTATTCAGCGGATCGATCTCGTTGCGCTCCTCGTAGTGGCGCTCCGAACTTCCAACATAGGCAAGTTCGAACAACCAGTCCTTGACCGATTTATCCACCGTCATATTCCACTCGTAAGCGTACGGGGTCTTTGCGTTCGGCTGGATGAACGACACCGTCGGACCGCCGCCGGAAAAGTTTCCGTTGGTCATCGCCGGGGAATACATCCCCGGTACGCCCTGGGTCCCGTCCAGGTTAAAGGCCAAAGGCTGGCCCACCGCAGGATTGTTGAAATAGATCACCTCGTACAGCTTGGTGGTATCTACCTCAACTTCGTACTGGTTGATGTTTCCCTGCAGATAATACATGCCAAAGCCGCCCTTGATATCGAGGCCCAGCTTTTCCGATGGCAGATAGTTGAAGCCGAAACGCGGCGCCCAGTTCGTCCATATCGGCTTGACCATATTCCTGCCCAGCCCCAGTACGCTGGTGTCCGGATAGGTCAGGTCCTGTCCTGTCGCAACATCGAAGCTGCCCACGCGGTTGTTTCTCTCGATCGGTGGCGAACGATGCTCCCACCGCAGACCATAGTTCAATGACAGCTTCCGGCCCACCTTATAGTTGTCCTGCATGTAGTACGCCTGATACCACATGCTCAGGTTCATCGTCGGTCCGCCCAGCGAAGTCCGCGTCGTGTTGGGCACACCCATCAGCAGATCGGCCACCGGGTCTCCGGTATAAACTCCGCTGAACCCAATCGACGTTGCCGACCAGTCCTCGTACAGATACATCGGCTCGTAACGGATATCCACGCCGCCCGTCAGCTGATGCTTGCCCTTCTGGAACATCAGGGATTCGGTCCACATATTCAAACCTTCTCTGACCAGGTCCGTGCCGTTCGTCGAGCCGGGATTCGCGTATTGGCTCACCCCAATGCTCGGCGGACCGTACGATCCTGCCAGGTCTTCTTCGTTCACCAGTCCCAGCGGGTTCGCCAGCGCAGAGTCGTAACCATCTGTACGCTCCAGGCCGACAGCCGTATGGCTCCAGCCATAGCGGAAGTTGTTCACCAGCCGCGGAGAAAAGACGTGCGTCCATCCGATCGCCAGATTCTTCGGCGACGACGGAAACGTCTGCGAGTTGTAGCTGGTCATCCCAGGCGCAACCGCGTTTTGATTCACGCCTGTGTACCGGCCGAAAATTGTGTCCTTCGCCGAAATCGAATAGTCGACCCGGCCGCTGTACTGATTCCAGTTATTAGTCGAGGTCGCTACATTAAAGTAGTTGTCCGCACCGTTCAGATAAGAACCGTTCGGCGCCGGATACAGCGCCAGGATCTTCTGCCCGATCGCACTGAAATAACCTTGCGGAACCTGATTTCCCGCCAGCACCGCATACCCGGTTGGCGTCGACGGATCCTGCACATAGGGGTTGTAGAGCTGCTGCGTATCGGCGCTGAAATCCCCCGCCCGCTGCGCGGCGTTCGGCACCAGGTTGTAGTTGTCGTTCGGCTGCAGCTGCCGAAAGCCTTCGTAGTTGGCAAAGAAGAAAATCTTGTTCCGTTTGATCGGCCCACCAAAACTAGCTCCAAATTGGTTTTGATGGAAAGCCGGAGGCCCTGCGCTGACGTCGAAATAGTTCCTTGCGTCGAAGTCGTTGTTCCGCAGGTATTCGTAAGCCGTTCCGTGAAACAGGTTGGTGCCCGACCTCGTTACGACGTTGACGAATGCGCCGCCCACTCCATACTGCGCGGGTGCATTGGAATTCATCATCACGAATTCCTGCACCATGTCCGGATCAGGCTGCAGACCTGCTGCACCATACCAGGCGTTGCGGCTCTCGATACCGTCGTACAGATAGCTGTTGTCGTCTTCCTTCAGTCCGCTCACCGATACCGCGACTACGCCGGAGTCCGACGCCCACCCCGAAGCTGGTGAGCTGATACCGCTGATCCCCGAAACCGGTACAACCCCCGCGTCCAACTGCGCCAGCTGCAGATAATCGCGGCCGTTCAAAGGCATATCGTCGATCTGCTGGCTCTCAATCAGCTGCTCGTCGTGCGAAGTCTCCGTGTTCAGCAGCAGCGCGCCTGCATTCACCGCAACCGTTTGCTCCGACTGCCCCACCGCCAGGGTGATGTTTTCCTGGAACGTCTGGCCGACAATCAGCGTGAAAGCCTGAATGCGCTGCGTCGCAAATCCTGTCTTCGTCACCTGCATCGTGTAGGTGCCCGGGGGCAGCTCCGTGATGTGATACGTGCCCGAGTTGTCCGTTTCGGCCGATACACAAGACCCGTACCGGTATTCGTGGCACTCACGCTGGCTCCAACCACCACAGCGCCGCTGGAATCGGCCACCGTACCATTGATCTGACTGCTCACAATGTTCTGTGCATGGCCGCAGACAGCGCTCAACAAAAAAATGAAGATGAGTGCTGTCCCCGACATCAACTGCCTTGTCGCTCGTGTCAGGCAATCGTGCCGGAACGGATATTGCCAGGTTTCTCGCGTCATGGTCTTTCCTCCTGAAAAGTGCTGCACACTGGATTGAAAGTTTGCTTTTGTGCAACTTGCGATGTAACTGTTTACATTTAGCGACGGTTTACGCGCCCCGTCACTGAACGGCCAGAATCTTAAGTCTCTGAAAACAGTCCGCGCAATGGGCCGACCGAACCAAATTGGAATAGGTCAAATGACCCCCTCGCACCCCTTCCGCCCGCTTTACTATGGTGATCGCACCTCGAGCCAAAGTGATTAACGAAAAGATAACCACACGCGACCCCGTTCCCGCCGCAGCCGTCGAGGCTCCGCCCGTGAAAAAGGGAAAGACGCGCCGGCAGTCTGTCACCTCGCCCGGAACCCTCCTGGGCTTCGCCGCAGCCGCAGCGCTGCTCTTCGTCGCGTGGATGGCTCCGCACTGGCAACACTCGGCAGCCTTCGTGCCTGCTCACACCTATTCACTCCAGGCGCAAAATAGCAGCGAGTGGACCCCCCTTGGCGGTAGCTGGTCCTTCGCCAACGACGCCGTGCAATCCAACTCCTACGAGCGCGGTGCCAAGCTGCTCGCCGGATCCAAATATTGGAGCAACTACACCCTCACCACCGATATTTTGTTCTGGGGTCCGGCTGCCGACATGGGCGTCGTGATCCGTACCAACGACGAGTCGCGCGGCGTGGACGCCTACAACGGATACTTCGTCGGATTCCGCAGCCTCGATGGAACCCTCGTCATCGGCCGTGCGAATTATTCCTGGCTCGAAGTCATGCCCGTCGTCGTCCCCGGCGGAGTCGGTCCCCACACCTGGTACCGATTGCGCGTCACAGCTTACGGATGCAACATCGGGACCTCAGTTACCAACCTCTCCACGCAGCAAACGGCATACCTCGCCTTTCAGGAACATTTCTGCATCAAGAGTGGGCGCTTCGGGCTGCGAACTTTAAATGCAAACGCCCAGTGGCGCAATGTTCGCGTTGAGCCCGCTACCTGGCAGGACTATCACAATCTCGAGAAGCATGCCGGGTTCGTACAGCATCCCCGCATCGTCAACGGGCCGCCGTGGTGGACACCCTGGCACGTCGGCATGCTCTTCAGCGTGGCCCTGACCGGGGCCATGCTCATCCAGCTCGTTTGGTTCCGCCTGCGGACCTGGAAGACAAACACCATCAATCGCGAGCGCGAACGCCTGGCCCACGAGATTCACGACACCATGGCCCAGGGCTTTGCCGGAATCGGCTATCAGATTCAGGGCATCCGTACCGGAATCGTCCGCTCTGAGACCCTGGATCCCCGCACCATCGTCGAACAACTCAACGTCGCGTATCAGTCTGTGCGCAGTTGCCACGAGGAGGCCAGCCGCACCATCGCCCTCCTGAGTGAAGCTTCGCCATCCATCAAGAACGACCTGCTCGGCGAGCTGAATCAGATCGCGCGCCGGACCGCCCCCACCAGCATCGCCATCCTCGCTGAAATTGACGGCGAGCCTCGCTCCCTCAGCCTGCGCGTTGCCGATGCGCTTCTGCATATTGGCCGCGAGTCCATCGTCAACGCCCTCAGCCACGGGAATCCCACCGCAGTCAAAATCGTTCTGAGCTACCGCGACGGCAACGTGGAGCTCATCGTTGCCGATAACGGAAGCGGATTCGATTACGCCGCCAGGAAAGAGGGCTTTGGCATTCTCGGCATGCAAAAACGAGCCCGCGGTGTGGGCAGTGTCCTCGAAATGCGCAGCGCGCCCGAGCAGGGAACCGAAGTGCGTGTCAAAGTCAGGCTTCGCAGCGTTCTTCTCCGCGATCGGTTCGTCGCCGTCATCGAGCGCATCGTCAAAGGAAACGGCTCCGCCTGAACCGGCGGTTCAGAACACTGCAGCCGCTTATTTAGAAAGACGAATCAGTCCACGCCGAACCGCGGTCGTCACCGCTTCCGTCCTGTCGTCGGCGCCGAGCTTCAGCAGGCAGCTGGCAACGTGGTTCCGCGCCGTCCTCGCACTAATAAACAACCGTTCTGCGACTTCTTTGTTGGTCAGCCCCTCCGCTACCAGCCGCAAAACCTCGACCTCGCGCTGGGTCAGCTCCTCTCGCGCAATCGCTTCGCTCAGCCGCTTGGCAATGTCTGGCGAAACGCAGTGCTTATTCTGATGAACCATTTCCACTGCGCGGATGATCTCCTCCTGCGGCGTGTTTTTCAGCAGGTACCCCATCGCTCCAGCCTGCATGGCGCGAAAGATGGATTCATCCTCCTCATAATTCGTCAGCACCAGCACCCGTATGCTCTGATCCTTGCGGCGCAGTTCGCTGATCGCCTCTACCCCTTCCATCTCCGGCATGCGCAGATCCATCAACACCACATCGGGCCTTACCTTCTCCACTTCGGCGATGCTCTCCCTGGCAGATCCCACAGCGGCCGTCACCTCGATCCGCTCCTCGCTTTCCAGCATCGTCTTCAGCCCAAGCCTGACAACCGGATGGTCGTCGACGATCAGCACCCGGATGGCTCTGGCCGTCTCTGTCATACCCAGTACTGTATGCTCGCTCCCCCATGGGCTTCAATCGACTCACTGGGATGTGATGGCCGCACAGGCCGTCTAGCCAACCTCAACCAGCATCAAAATTGGATCGCCGCCAGCCTGCTGTGGCCACCGCGTGGCCCCGCATCCTCTGCGAACAGCACGCCAAAAGAAACGAATAACCGGCTGTATTCGATCTGCGGGTTTGCTCAACGCGTATCATCCTGTGCGAACACGCCTCGCAGAGAATGTCGACCGTCGTTACAGGTAGAAGGCCAACCCATGGCCGGCGCCTAAAACTTAAATTCGGCCCGCATCCTTGTTACCGGTCCTTGACGGGAGTGATGGGGTGTTTGTTTTCGGGGGCATTAGGGGAGACACCGAAATCCCACACATCGAGATTGATGACGCCGGGCTGGATGATTTCCATCAGCGCGTACTCGCCAATGGGCAGCGGCTCTTTGGGGGTGAGCTTCATCCAGTGTTTGCCGGGAAGAAGTTCAACTTTGGTGGGGACGATGTCCTCAGACTGCGTGGCGTTGCCGGCTCGATTGATGCGCAGCGCGCCGATCACGCGCTCACCCGGGTGCACATCGACGCGCACGATGGCGTAGCGGCTGTCCGGCGAGCTGTACTCGTCTTTACTTTGCATGGAGTTGGCGCCGTGGGTGTTCACCATGAGCGCGTCTTCGGGAGCGATCTGTTCGGAGTTGCCGGTGTCGAGCGAGACGTAGAGCGCGGGATCGTCGACGTGGACGCGAACGCGCGCGGCCTGGCCGTTGATGCGCACTGGCTCTTTCGCGCCGCTGAAGGATCCGATGGCGGCGCGCAGCACGTTGTGGTTGGCATCGCGGTTGACGTTGCCCGTGCTCTGATCGAGGTGGACGAGCTCCGGGATGCTCTGGAAGGTATCGAGGACGAAGATGCCGTCGCGATCGGGAAGCTGCAGGCCAGGGGCAACGAGGGGGGTGCGCCCACGCTCCGCGATCTCTTCCGCGTCGATTTCAGCGGCCTCCTTCTGCTGCTCTTCGGGCGTAGCGGTGGGCGGCTGCGTCGCCGGCTGGGGTGCACCGGGTACGTGCTCGCTGTTCCACTTTTCGGTTCTGGGCCAGTCGATCAGGTCGCTGGGGATTTCTTCCCAGTCGGCGCGCTCGGCGCTGTAGAAGCGGACACGGTCGTGCTTGATCTCCCACTTCGTCACGATTTGGTAGGTGCCGTCTTTGAGGATAAGCCGTTTGGTCATGACGTTCTGCGCGGAGGCCGCGGGCGCGGTAAGGCGATGGAAGGGCGAGCCGGGCGCAAGGGCGAGAAACACGAGCGCCGTCGGGATGAGGCGGGAAGGACGCATTGCTTTGATCTATTAGATACGGGGTGAAGGGCTTCCGTCACCACGTTGCGGCGCCTGCACGGCGAAGTCGCGTCGGACATGGGTTGCTGGGCAGGAAACGGAGACGTAGACTGGGGTCCCCAGACACAATTGGTTGGTTCCACGAACAGCACAGGAGGAAGACTTGCGGTCATGGACGCGAATCCGCGTGGGAGCGGCGGTGTGCGGGCTTACGCTGCTGTTGTTGTGGGGCCTGGCGCCGTTCGCGCGGGCGCAGACCGTGCGCATCGATTCCTGGCCGAATGGAACTTTCGAGCTGAATCAGGGATGGCGCGTGCATGATGGGGACGATCTCGCATGGGCGCAGCCGAAGTTCAACGACAGCGACTGGCAGACCGACTCCCTGGGGCCGCTCAACGATCAGGAAAGGGGATCATGGTGGTATCGGCTCCGCGTGAAAGTGCCGGCGGAGCACCCCCCGCTGGCGCTGATGATCACGGGCGGCGACGGCACCTATGAGCTGTATGTGAACGGGCAGCGGATACCGGGTCCGCAGTTGCGAAGCCCTCTTTTGATGACTTATCCAAAGGAGCGGGTGGTACCCCTGACGCTTGCCGGCGAGACGGTCATTGCGCTGCGGACTTTTGTGCCGGCGACTTCCATGTTCATCGCGGATCGAGGCGCATGGCGGGTGGAGCTGGGTACCGCGCCGGCGATCGAGAGAGCTCGGCAGGCAGCGCTATCTACACGAGTGGATGGCATCATTCTGGGCAGCGGTATCAATCTGCCGGCAGTCGTGATTGGCATCGTCCTGTTAGTTCTGTTTTGGCTGCAAAGAGAACACCAGGAGTATTTCTGGCTCGGCTTGTATCTGATCCTTGTCTCAGGAGGCACCGCTCTTTTCAGTCTTGCGTCGGCCGGCTTTTGGCCCTTTTCCACCAACTGGTTTATTTCTGTTCCCACCGTTTATCTGTGCATGATTGCGCAAATTGAATTCACCTTCAGCTTCGTCGGCCAGCGGGTGAATCGAGGATGGCGCATCTATGAGGCGCTGCTGCTGGTTCCCCCGATTGCGGGGGTTCTGCCCGCTTGGTTTGGCGCGTTCAGCCGCGGAGTCTTCAATGTGGACGAGGTGGCGCTCATCGTGCCAGCCGCGATTGCGCTGCCGATCCTTTTGCTTGTGTGGTACCGGCGCGGATTGCGTGAAGCCGGCTGGCTGATCGTGCCAAGCCTCTTCCCGATGCTCACAATCGCTCTGAACGATGTCGGGATCATCGGCTCGTATCTGGGATCCAGGTCACTGGCAAGGATGGGCGATTCCGTGCCCCTGGGAATTTTTGCGATCCAACCCTTCGATATTGCGGATCTGCTGTTTGTGCTGGCGATTGGGGTAGTGATGTTCTTTCGCTTCACGCGGGTGAGCCGGGAGCAGGCTCGAAGCGCGGCGGAGCTGCAGGCGGCGCGGGAGATTCAGCAGCGGCTGGTGCCGTCTTCGCTGCCGCACATTGCAGGGTACAAGCTGGAGGCGGCGTATCTTCCGGCACAAGAAGTGGGCGGAGATTTCTACCAGGTACTGGAGCAGGCAGACGGCGGGACGCTGATCGTGGTGGGAGATGTGAGCGGCAAAGGGCTGAAGGCAGCGATGACCGGAACACTGACCATCGGAGCGTTGCGCACCCTGGCGGACGAAGGGTTGAAGCCGGCGGCGCTGCTGTCGCGTCTGAACCGGCAAATAACGCGAGGGCAGGAGGGCGGGTTCGTGACGTGTCTGTGCGTGCGGATTTCCGCGCAGGGCATGGTGACGGCGGCGAATGCGGGGCATCTGGCACCGTATCGCGATGGAGAGGAAGTGGCGGTGGAATCGGGTCTGCCGCTGGGGGTGACGGCGGAGAGCGATTACTGCGAGACATTGTTTCGGCTGGAGCCGGGCGAGATGCTGACGCTGCTTTCCGACGGAGTGGTGGAGGCCCAGAGTGACAGCGGAGAGTTGTTCGGATTCGAGCGGACGTGCGCGATCAGCGGAACATCCGCGGAGGCGATCGCTCAGGAGGCGCGCCGTTTTGGTCAACACGACGACATTACGGTTCTGACGGTGACGCTGGTGGGGGCGGGAGTGGTGCATGCGTAACCCGGGAGTGCTCGCGACGGGTTAATTGCCGTACCGGAAGTGCGAACGATAGACTGGGGTACCCCCGAACGGTCGAAAATCAACGCGAATGAGCGGAGTGCCTGCATGAGAAAGTTGTGTGCGGCGGGAATGCTGTTGATTGCGGTGGCGGCGCTTGTACCGGTTTCGAGCGCGGCAACGAACACGGCTCCTGTGCTGAACCTTGAAGAGCTGGGCAAAGGAACTGCGGCACTGGATGGCCCGTGGCAGTTTCACCTGGGTGATGATGCGGCATGGGCCGAGCCAGGAATCGACGATGCGACAGGCCATGGCGGGTGGGAGCAAATCACGGCCGATGCGCCGTGGGGCGCGCAGGGGTACCGTTCGCAGACCGGATACGGGTGGTATCGAAAGCATCTGCACGTGACACCTGCGCCGGGAGCAGAGCCTGATTTCGCCCTGATGATGGGGCGAATCGAGGATGTGTACGAGGTTTACTGGAACGGAAAGCGCATTGCGCAATACGGAAAGATGCCGCCGAAGGCGTCCTTTCTGTACGAATCAGGATCGCAGACGTTCGGGCTGGGGCCCCTGCGGGATGGAGTTCTGGCCGTGCGAGTGTGGAAGGCGCCGCTGATCTCTTTCGACACTGGCCTGCAGGGAGGGTTTGCGGCCGCGCCGGTAATTGGCAATCCAGAGGCGATTCGAGCTCGACGGGCGGAGCAGGATTATCGCTGGTTGCGGTCGCGGCAGTACTACTTCGCGCTGCAGTCACTGTATGGGTTGGTGATGCTGCTGAGTTTCCTGATGTGGCTGCGGGACAGGTCGCAGCGCGTGCTCCTGTGGATGGCGGTATATTGCGTCTCTTCGCTGATGGGCCTGGTGATGGTGGATTTGCGTTTACCTTTGTCGTTTAGTTTTGCGCTGGGATGGCTGCAGCCGGCGCTGGGACTCCATGATGTCGGACTTTGGTATCTGCTGCTCTATTTGTTGAAGCTCCAGGACAATCCGCGCCTCGTGCGCGCGACGAAGGTGCTGGCGATCGCCACCATGACGGCGACGTCGATGGACGGCTCACTGATGTTGGTGGACCCCAGCAATCTGGCCATGACGAGTTGGGTGCAGTGGTCGGATGCGGTGCTCACCGCAGTGTTCACGGCGATGCAGGCGTTCCCGCTGATCCTGGTGGTGGTGTTTGTCATGCTGCGCAGGAAGCTGGATTCGGCGCGATTGCTGGTGGCAATTGCGGCATTTGTCTCGTCCGGTTTGTTCGAACTGCGCATCGCGCTGCAACAAGGGAGCCGGTTCACGAACTGGACGATTGCCGACCGGATGAACAATCCGCTGTTCACGATAGCGGGCAATGGATTTCCGGCGTCGCGCATTGCGGAGACGGGACTTCTGCTGGCGATCATCTATGCGGTTTACCGATATTCGCGCGAGGCGATCGAGCGGCAGCATTCCATTGAACAGGAGCTGAAGAGCGCGCAGGAATTGCAGCAGGTGCTGATTCCGGAAGCGCTGCCGTCGCTGAAGGGATTTGCACTGACGAGCGCGTATCGGCCCGCTTCGGAGGTCGGGGGCGACTTCTTCCAGATCATTCCACTGGATGGAGAACGGGAGGGATCGACGCTGATCGTGCTGGGCGATGTAAGCGGCAAGGGTCTGCGTGCGGCCATGACGGTGTCGTTGATTGTCGGCACGCTGCGCACGCTGGCTGAGGGAACGACGCATCCGGGGGAGATTCTGGCGGGGCTGAATCGTCGGCTGCACGGACGCCTGCACGGAGGGTTTGCGACCTGCCTGGTGTTGCGGCTGGATGCAAACGGCAGCTGTGTGCTGACCAGTGCAGGACACCCTGCGCCATTCCTGAATGACCATGAAGTGCCGATGGCCGGAGCCCTGCCGCTGGGACTGACTACGGTGGCGGAATACGAAGAGACGACGGTATACCTGCGGGCGGGCGATCATTTTGTTTTGTATACGGATGGTCTGCTGGAGGCGCGCATGGCGAGCGGAGAGCTCTACAGCTTCGAGCGGCTGCAAAAGCTGGTTGCAAGCCGGCCGGACGCCGCGCAGGCCACCGACGCGGCAGTGCATTTTGGCCAGCAGGACGACATTACGGTGCTGACGCTGACGCGGCTGGGCGTGGGCGAGGAGTCGAGAACGCAACTGATAGCGCCGGTGCTGGCACCCGCGTGAGGAAGGGGGCAATGCGGCAACGATCCATATATGGATGGCCCAGACCCGGATTCCCCAGACACGGATGGGCGCTGCTGCTGTTGCTGCTCGCCGTGCCGGTGGCGAAACCGCAGGCGGATGCGACCGCATGGCACTCGGGGCTGGTGACGCTGAGCGAGGGATGGCTGGAACACGACGGAGATAATCCGGCGTGGGCGCAGGCGAACTTTGACGGCAGTGGATGGACGAAGGTTGTGCTGGAGGAGATGGGACCGGCGCAGCCGGGATTGCGGTGGTACCGGCTGCACGTCAAGCTGGCGGCAGGGCATCCGCACGTGCATTTGCTGATTGCGGGGGGCGAGGGAACTTACGAGCTGTACTTCAACGGAGAGCGGGAAGAAGGGCCGGGGATCCGAACGCTTGCGGCGAAGCGGCCGACAGAGCAGGTGTTTTCGCCCGAGGACCTGGGGACGGATCTAACGATTGCGCTGCGTACGTCGGCGCCGCCGATGTACACGAGCTGGTATCTGCCGCTCTTCCTGACAGCGGCGGTGGGAACACCGGGAGCGATAGAGAACGAGCGGGCGGCGCTGGAGAGCCAGCGGCTCTACGCGGCGCTGCCGTCGATTGCTATCAATCTTGTGCTGATGCTGGCGGGGATCGGCATGTTCCTGCTGTATCGGGCGCAGCGGAAGCACGCTGAGTATTTGTGGCTGAGTCTGTATTTATTTCTGCTGGGAACGTCGAACCTGCTTTTGTTCTGCTCGATCAACGGCGTGATTTCGCTGGCCTGGAACAATCTGGTGGGCGATCCGCTGATCTATGCCTTCACGATCATGCAGATCCAGTTCACGTTCAGTTTTGCGGGACAGCGAGTGACGCGGCCGTGGCGTATATACCAGTGGCTGATGCCGCTGCCGCTGCTGATGCTGGGGCTGATGGTGACGGGGGAATTTCGGAGCGCCACGTATGCGCTGATCGAAGCAGCCGTGATTTTGCCGGCTTGCGCTGTTGCTGCCGGTGATGCTGTTGGTGTGGTACCGGAGGGGCAATCGCGAGGCGGGGTGGCTGATTCTGCCGAGCCTGCTGCCATCGCTGGCGGCAGCTATTCTCGATGCGGGGTCGGGCTCGATTTACACGGGGTGGAGCAAGCTGGATTTTCTGGCAAATCCGATTCCGGCGGGCCCGTTTCTGCTGCAGCTCCCCGATGTCGGCGATTTTCTGTTTGTGCTGGGGATCGGGGTGGTGATGTTCCACCGGTTCACGCAGGTGAGCCGGGAGCAGGCGCGCGGGGCGGGGGAACTGGACGCGGCGCGGGAGATGCAGCGTCGGCTGGTGCCGGAAATTTTGCCGGAGATTGCCGGGTATGTGCTGGAGGCTGCGTATTTTCCGGCGGAAGAAGTGGGTGGGGATTTTTATCAGGTGCTGGAGACGAAGGGCGGGGCGAAGCTGGTGGTGGTGGGCGATGTGAGCGGCAAGGGACCGAAGGCGGCGATGATGGGAACGCTGGCGATGGGCGCACTGCGGGCGCTGGCGACCGAAGGTCTGGGGCCGGGAGCAGTGCTGACGTTGCTGAATCGACAACTGGCGGAGAGTGGGCATGAGGGATTTATCACGTGTTTGTGCGCGCGGGTGGCTCCCGAGGGAGAGGTGACGGTGGCGAATGCCGGCCATCTGCCGCCCTATCGGAACGGCGAGGAGATGCTGCTGGAGCCGGACCTGCCTCTCGGGATTGCGCCGGAAGAGAAGTATGGCGAGTATGGATTTCGGCTGGAGGAGGGTGATCGGCTGATGCTGCTTTCCGATGGCGTGGTGGAGGCACGCAATGCGCGTGGTGAGTTGTTTGGGTTTGAGCGGACGCGGGCGATCAGCGCCGAGCCGGCGACGGCCATTGCCGAGGCAGCGCTAAGATACGGGCAGGCAGACGACATTACCGTGTTGACGTTGACGCGGACTGCGAGCGCGACGAGAGAGACGGGATTGCGTACTGCTGTGGCGGCGCGAGGATAGTGCATAGGTCGCGCGGCCATGGATGGAGTTGTGCCCGGATGGCGAAATCGGCAGACGCAGCGGACTTAAAATCCGCAGACCCTTACCGGTCGTGGGGGTTCAAGTCCCCCTCCGGGCACCATAAAAATCTCACAGTAAGATAAAAATCTCACAGTAAGTAAGACGGAACCCGGCCCGCTTCCCCGCTTTTGCCTACATCGTCGCCGAGGCTCGAGCGTCGCCGGGCTCCGTCGGAGCTCTGCGACGAAGCACGGCTGCCGAGATGAGTGTGATGACGACGCCGACGGGCAGCGGCTCCATGAAGGTATAAGCCATGTTGACGATGGGATTCTGGTAGAGCTGCTGGGAGTGCTCGATGGCGGCGACCTGGGCGGCGGCGGTGGCGGCATCGAGTCCTGAGGTCTGGACTTTGTGAATCTGTGCGGCGAAGTAGCTGTCCATGAAATGAGGCATGAAGTTGAAGTACAGGATCTCCCACATAGCGACGTAGCAGACGCAGGTGATGAGGGTGATGAGAATGCCGCACGCGAAGGCCCGGCCGAAGGAGATTTGGCCGGCGAGACCATTGTCGCGATAGCTGCGAATGCCGAAGTAGACGAGCAGGAACGAGACCACCATGATGGTGTAGCCGAGAACCATGCTGTGGCCGGACCCAATCCTGTTGGCAAGCAGAAGCGAGCAGCCCATCAGGACGGAGATCATGAGGCCGGAGATAAGGCCAAAGGTGAGGACGGGTTTTTTCATGGTTGGCTCCCGATACGAGTGCGGTTCCGACTGCTGATGGAGTCACGATGTCGCGAAATGATGGCAGATGTCGTCATGCTTTCGAATGATTTTGGCGGAGTGGAGCGGAAATCGTGCTTTTGGGTGACGAGCCCGGCTCCACGGGCTCGTTCAGCGCAGGCTGTCCAGGCGGTCGCCCTGCCGGCAATTCACATTCATGGCAGCAGGCCAAGCTCTTTGCCGCGCTGGACGGCCTGGGTGCGGCGGGCGGCACCGAGCTTATCGAACGCGCGGGCACAGTGGGTCTTGACGGTGTTCTCAGAGACGAAGAGCTGGGTAGCGATCTCGCGATTGCTCAAGCCCTGGGCGACCAGGGTCAGGATTTCGAGTTCGCGTGGCGTGATGCCAAGGGTCTGCTGTTGACTCTTGTTGGGAGCGAAGGGTTCGAGTGCGCGCTCTGGCGTGGCGACGAGTACTTCCCTGACCACGACGGTTGCGCGGTTGGGTTCCCGGCTGCGCGTGATGCGTAGGCCGAGCCAGATGCCGAAAGCGGCAAAGAGGATAGCCACCAGGGCGCCATAAAGCTCGACGGAGTGCTCGATGACCACGAAGCGGTATTCGGTGTACTGGAGGACGGCGATGAGAATGCCGCCGACGACACCGAAGATGAGGACGTGGCGCTTCATGACCGGGTTGAAGAAGTATATAGCTGGCCGCGGCGACTCTGGACCTTTGGCTCGGGCGATTGCGAGGCTTTTGGGGGTCCGGTGCAGTCGTCAGGCGGGCGTGGGGGTGGGGACAATTCCCAGCTGTTGGAGCATGCCCAACTCGTCGGAGCTTCCCCAGCGCTCCGTGACCTTGCCCCTTTTGAATTTAAAGATTTGTACACCTCGAATTTTCATCCTCTTGCCAGTGGGCGGGAAGCCCATGAGCGGTCCATTGTGGGTTCCAGTCATGGTGTAGGTGAGGGCGATGGAGTCTTCGTCCGTAACAATGCTGTCGGGAGCGGCATGGAAGTCGGGAAACGCTCGACGAAGTTCAGCAAAAAGCATGCAGTAGCCTTCCGGTCCTTCCGCCTGACCGGGAGCGGCGTCGTGATCGACGCAGCCGGGCAAAACCACGTCGTAGAAGAGCTGGAAGTTTCCGGTATTAGCCGCTTCGGCAAATTTTTCGAAGGCCGCAAGATTCGCCTCGTTGCTCATAGGCAGGGGCTCCCCGCTCATTAGGATTACGCTGTTCTGCTGAGGATGGGGATCAATCGTGGCTATAAATTTGCCACATTGCCGGGAGTTCGGCATTGGGCACCGGCTGGGTGGAGGCGATGAAAGCGGAAGCGGGGTGGGGCTGGACGTGGATTTGCTGGCGGCCGGAGGAGAAAAAGAGGAACCAGACGGCCGCTACGATCGCAACCCCAACGATCGCAACCAGAGCGAAAAAGCGGCACACCTCTTTAGGTGTAAAAGGCGACATCGAGTACCTCGCGGTCAATGGTGGGATGCGAGCGCGGGAGGGGGAGGCCCCTTTTCGGTGAAACCTGTGCCAAGCCGCCGCATCCCTCCTTATATAAGGTGGAGGGACAGAGGGCCGGCCAATTTAGCGGAGTGCAGAGGGTTGAAAGAATAGGGTGGCAGAGCTTACACTGATATAGGACCGCTTTAGTCGCATTTCGCGCGATGAGACCCAACAGACCCGGGACCGCGCCGCGTACGATTCACCCCCCAGAGAGACGCGGGAAACGGTTCAGGAACCGCCAGGAGATCTGCATGAGCACTGATATGAATGTCGTCCATGAACTCGCCGCCAAGGAATATGAGTGGGGCTTCGTCACCGATATTGAGGAAGACCGCATTCCGAAGGGGTTGAGCGAGGACGTGATCCGGGTGATTTCGGCGAAGAAGAATGAGCCGGAGTTCATGCTGGAGTGGCGGCTGGCTGCGTATCGCTACTGGGCGAGCCAGGAGAAGGCGCAGGCGGAGCCGCAATGGGCGAACGTGAAGTTCCCTCCGATTAATTACCAGGAGATCGCGTACTACTCCGCGCCGAAGCAGAAGAAGCAGCTGACGAGCCTGGAAGAACTGGACCCGGAGATTCTGCGCACGTACGAGAAGCTGGGCATTCCGCTGGCGGAGCAGAAGCTGCTGGCGAATGTGGCCGTCGACGCAGTCTTCGACAGCGTGAGTGTGGCGACGACGTTTAAGGCGAAGCTGGCGGAGGCGGGCGTGATCTTCTGCTCGTTTTCAGAAGCGGTGCAGAAGCATCCTGACCTGGTGAAGAAGTATCTGGGGTCGGTAGTGCCGCAGACGGACAACTTTTATGCGGCGCTGAATGCCGCGGTGTTCAGCGACGGATCGTTTGTGTATGTGCCGAAGGGGGTGCGGTGCCCGATGGAGCTGTCGACGTATTTCCGGATCAACGCGGCGGAGACGGGGCAGTTTGAGCGGACGCTGATTGTGGCGGAAGAAGGCGCGTACGTGAGCTATCTGGAAGGCTGCACGGCGCCGATGCGGGATGAGAATCAGCTGCACGCGGCGGTGGTGGAGCTGGTGGCGCTGGACAACGCGCAGATTCGCTACTCGACGGTGCAGAACTGGTATCCCGGCGATAAGAACGGCAAGGGCGGAATCTACAACTTCGTGACGAAGCGCGGGAAATGCCTGGGGCGGAAGTCGAAGATTTCGTGGACGCAGGTGGAGACCGGGTCGGCGATCACGTGGAAGTATCCCAGCTGCATTCTGCAGGGGGATAACTCGGTGGGCGAGTTCTACTCGGTCGCGCTGACGAACAACTACCAGCAGGCCGATACCGGAACCAAGATGATCCACCTCGGAAAGAACACAAAGAGCACGATCGTGTCGAAGGGGATCAGCGCGGGCCACGGTCAGAACACGTACCGCGGGATGGTGAAGATCATGAAGGGGGCCGAGGGCGCGCGCAACTACACGCAGTGCGATTCCCTGCTGATCGGCGATCAGTGCGGCGCGCATACCTTCCCGTACATCGAAGTGAAGAACAGCTCGGCGCGGATGGAGCATGAGGCGGCAACGTCGAAGATCGGCGAAGATCAGCTGTTTTATCTGCAGCAGCGCGGCTTGAAGACGGAAGATGCGGTTTCGATGATCGTGAACGGATTCTGCAAGCAGGTGTTTAAAGAACTGCCGATGGAGTTCGCCGTGGAAGCGCAGAAGCTGCTGGCTGTGAGTTTGGAAGGCAGCGTGGGATAACCCACTCAGGCCAAATGCGGGCTTGAATGGGGCACCCAGGCGGATACTGTTCAGAAAAAGATTGGGAGACGAGGGACGGATGAGTTTGCTGGAAATCAGAAATTTGCATGTGAGTGTGGATGGGCACGAGATCCTCAAAGGGATTGACCTGACGGTGAATGCCGGCGAGGTCCACTCGATCATGGGGCCCAATGGATCGGGCAAGAGCACGCTGGCGCAGGTGCTGGCGCGGCGCGATGCGTACACGGTCACGGAAGGGTCGGTCACGCTGGACGGCAAGGACCTACTGGAGATGAAACCGGAGGAAGCGGCTTGCGAGGGCGTGTTTCTGGCGTTTCAGTATCCAGTTGAGATTCCCGGCATCGGGAACACGTATTTTCTGCGGTCGGCGCTGAATGCCCAGCGGAAGTATCGTGGGCAGGAGGAGATGGACGCGATGGATTTTCTCCCGATGTTTCGGGAGAAGCTGGCGCTGTTGGAGATGGACGATAAGCTGATGAACCGTTCGCTGAACGAGGGATTCTCCGGCGGCGAGAAGAAGCGCAACGAGATTCTGCAGATGGCGGTGCTGGAGCCGAAGCTTGCGATCCTGGACGAGACGGATTCCGGACTGGACATCGATGCGCTGCGGATTGTTGCCGAAGGCGTGAACTCGCTGCGGAGCCCGGAGCGGGCGATGCTCGTGGTGACGCACTATCAGCGGCTGCTGAACTATATCGTGCCGGACTTTGTGCATGTGCTCGTCGACGGGCGGATTGTGCGCTCGGGCGGCAAGGAGCTGGCACTGGAACTGGAAGAGAAGGGCTACGCCGGAACGGAGAACGAGACGCGGCAGCCGGCCGGAGCGCGGGCGTGACGGAGATGGCGGTGGCAACGGTCGAACAGCTGGAAACCTGGCTGGAAAACTTTACGGCGTTTACGAAGAGCGCTCCAGGGCAGAAGCTGCCATGGTTGCGGCGGATGCGCGAGCAGGCGTTTGCGCGTTTCTGCGATGTGGGCTTTCCAACGACGCGGGATGAGGATTGGCGGTTTACCAACGTGTCGGCGATTGCGCGGACGACGTTTCGTCCGGCGGCGCGCGGGAAGTTAGCGCCGGGCGATACGGCGGCGTGGCGCGTGGACGATGTCGCGGCGACGCTGGTATTTGTGAACGGCCACTTCGAGGCGGAGCTTTCGGAAACAGACAGGCTGCCGAAGGGCGTTACAGTGGCGAGCCTGCGGGAACGGATTGAATCGCATCCGGAAGAAGTGGAGAAACACCTTGGGCGTTACGCCGATACGGAGCGGGATCCTTTTTGCGCGCTGAACACGGCGTTCATCGGCGACGGGGCGTACGTGCATGTGGCGCGCGGCGTGGTGCTGAAAGCGCCGGTGTATCTGATGTACCTCTCGACGAAGGAAGATGCACCGACGGTGACGCATCCGCGCAATCTGATTGTGGCGGAGAACGAATCCCAGGTTGCGGTGATCGAAGATTATGCCTCGGTAGGCGGCGAATCCGTGGCGCTGTCCAACGCGGTGACGGAACTGGTGGCCGGCGAGAGCGCAGTAGCGCAGCATTACCTGATCGAGCGCGAACATCGCAAGGCGTTCAACGTGCAAACGCTCAGGATCGAGCAGGGTCGGAGCGCGAATGTGGCGTCGCACTCTGTGCTGCTGGGCGGAGGCCTCGTGCGGAACAATGTGCATCCGGTGCTGGCAGGTGAAGGTGGCGAGTGCCTGATCAACGGATTGTTTTTGGGGACGGGGCGGCAGCATCTGGATAACTACATGCACGTGGAGCATGCGGCGCCGCACTGCGGGAGCCGGCAGTTCTACAACGGCATCCTGGATGAGCAGGCACACGGGGTGTTTCACGGGCGGATTGTGGTGCACAAGCCGGCGCAGAAGACCGATGCCAAGCAGACGAATCGCAACCTGCTGCTGAGCGATGACGCGCAGATCGATACCAAGCCCCAGCTGGAAATCTACGCGGATGATGTGAAGTGCACGCACGGCGCGACGATTGGCCAGATTGAGGAGAACGCGCTGTTCTATCTGCGGTCGCGCGGTCTGAATGAGATGGAAGCGCGCAAGCTGCTGCTGATGGCGTTTGCCGAAGAGTGTGTGGAGCGCATGCATTCGGAAGTTGCGCGGGAGCACATCCAGCGGCTGGTGAGCGAGCATTTGCTGTTCGCTGAGGCCTCAAACCATCGCAGCACGGGCCGGGTGGTGGAGAGGGTTGTCGAGGAGGTTGGATGAGCGCTGCAGCCGCTGTGCCGATTCGCGAAAAGTCCGCAACGAAGCCGTCGTTCGATGTGGAGAAGATTCGGGAGGAATTTCCGATTCTGCGGACGAAGGTGCACGGGCATCCCCTCGTGTATCTGGACAACGCGGCGACATCGCAAAAGCCGCAGGCGGTGATTGACGCGCTGGTGCGGTACTACGAAAGCGAGAATGCGAATATTCATCGCGGCGTGCATTACCTGTCGCAGATTGCGACGGAGGCATTTGAGCAGGCGCGCGAGACGGTCCGCGCGTTTGTGAACGCGGCGCATACCAGCGAAATTATCTTTACGCGCGGGACGACCGAGGCCATCAACCTGGTGGCTCAGACCTACGGGCGCGCGCATGTGGGCGCGGGCGACGAGGTGCTGATCACCGCTATGGAGCACCACTCCAACATTGTGCCGTGGCAGATGCTGTGCGAGGAGAAGGGTGCGAAGTTGCGGGTGGCGCCCATGAACGACGAAGGCGAGCTGCTCCTGGAGGAATTCGAAAAGCTGTTGGGACTCCGGACAAAGGTGGTCGCGGCCGGGCATGTGTCGAATGCGCTGGGGACGATCAATCCGCTGAAGCAGATGATTGCGGCGGCGCATGCAAGAGGGATTCCAGTAATGGTGGATGGCGCGCAGGCGGTGCCGCACATTGCTGTGGACGTCCGGGCGCTCGATGCGGACTTCTATGCTTTCTCCGGACACAAGATGTATGGGCCGACCGGAATTGGCGTGCTGTATGGAAAGACCGCGCTGCTGGAGGCGATGCCGCCCTACCAGGGCGGCGGGGACATGATCAGTTCCGTCACGTTCGAGAAGACGACATACAACAAGCTGCCCCACAAATTCGAAGCAGGAACGCCGGACATGGCGGGTGTGGCAGGGTTGAAGGCGGCGATTGAGTTTATGAACCGCGTCGGGATCGAAAAGATTGCCGCGCATGAGCACGAGCTGCTGGAGTATGCGACCGGCGTGATGGGCGCGCTGCCCGGTGTGCGGTTGATTGGCACGGCGCGGGAGAAGGCCAGCGTGCTGTCGTTTGTGCTGGAGGATGTTCATCCGCACGATATTGGAACGATTCTGGATCAGCAGGGGATTGCGGTGCGCACGGGACACCACTGCGCGCAGCCGGTGATGGAGCGGTTTTCGATTCCGGCAACGGTGCGTGCATCGTTCGCCGCGTACAACACGAAGGCGGAAGTGGATGCGCTGGCGCGAGGGATCCGCAAAGTGGGCGAGGTGTTTGCGTAATGCCAGAGCTGAGGGATCTGTATCAGGAAGTAATTCTGGAGCACAGCAAGGCGCCACGGAACTTCAAGGCGCTGGAAGGCGCGAATCACAAGGCCGAGGGGTATAACCCGCTGTGCGGGGACCGGTTTACCGTGTATCTGGAGATGGACGGAGACAAGATTCGCGAAGTCGGGTTCCAGGGCGCGGGGTGCGCCATCTCGAAGGCGTCGGCGTCGATGATGACGCAGAGCGTGAAGGGCAAGACGAAGGCCGAAGCAGAGAAGATCTTCGCGCAATTCCATGAGCTGGTGACCGGGCACTCGCAAGAACATGAGGGCGAGTTGGGGAAGCTGGCGGTGTTTTCCGGGGTCTCGGAGTTTCCAATGCGGGTGAAGTGCGCAACGCTGGCGTGGCACACGCTGGAGGCGGCGCTGGAAGGCAAGCAGGAGAAGATTTCAACCGAATAAGCTGGAACCGTACGTCAAACGATGTTTATTAACAATCAATCCGTTGATCTGAAGCGCGACTGCGCGGCGATTGCGATCCCTGCGGGAACGAAGATGGTGTTGCCGGTGGGGACGACGGTGCGGATTACGCAGGCTGCGGGGACGAGCTACACAGTCGCGTCGAGCGGGGCGCTGTATCGCATCGAGGGGACGGACGCGGACGCGATGGGATTAAGCGGGCCGGCTGCGGAAACACATACGCCTCCGACGTTCAGCGAGCGCATGGTGTGGGATCAGCTGAAGACGGTGTACGACCCGGAGATTCCGGTGAACATTGTCGACCTGGGGTTGATCTATTCATGCGCGATCGCCGATGATCCTGGCGGCGGGAAAAAGATCGACGTGGCAATGTCTCTGACGGCGCCGGGGTGCGGCATGTCGGATGTGCTGAAGGCCGATGTGGAAACAAAATTGGCGCGGCTGCCGGAAGTGAAGCAGGTGAAGGTCGACGTAGTGTTCGATCCGCCCTGGAGCCCGGCGCGGATGTCGGAAGCGGCGAAGCTGCAGCTGGGATTCGATATGGATTACGGCGGGGCAGGATCGCAGAGCGCGTTTCCCATCCTTCGATAAAGCAAAATTTGGAGTTTAGAGATTAGGGTTTGCCGACCTGGGCCATCCAGATCGTAGACTCGGTGCGCTCCGCTCAGGGCTCGACTGGTTCCACATAAAACATCTCATTGGTTGAGCGGAAACCGCTGGATTCGTAGAGGCGGCGGCCTTCTTCTGTCGAATGCAGAGCGACGACGCGGATGCCGCGGCGGCGTGCTTCGGCGAGGGCGAGGTCGATGAGGTTGCTGGCGAGGTGGCGGCGGCGATACTCGGGCTCGACGTAGACATTCAACAGGTATCCGCGTGTGGTGGAGCGCGGGTCGAGCGGATGCGGGGGCCAGTCGAGCAGGAGAAGGCCGGCACCGGCGATCACCTTGCCATCGTCTTCGGTAAGCCAGCCCAGATAGTGGCCGTCAGTGATGGCCTGTGCGACCCATGGCTCGTGGGCCTGGGCCATGAGCTGGAGGACCTGATCGTCCCGGCGTCCGGCGTCGACAAACATGCGGCGGCGATGGTTCGTGATGAGCGGCGCATCGGCAGCGGTCGCCTGCCTCGTCTTCAACATGATTGGCAGTATAGAGCTTAGGATGAGGAACGTGACACGGGCGCCCGAGATCGACAAAAAACATTTGCGGCCGGGCATGCGCCTGGCGGTTGCGGTGTCGGGCGGTGCCGATTCAGTAGGGTTGTTGCGGGCGCTGCAGGCGTCTGCGTCGGAGATGGGGCTGGTACTGGCCGTAGCCCACGTTCACCATGGAATTCGCGGCGCCGATGCGGATGAGGACACGCGCTTTGTAGAGGCGCTGGCGGAACGGCTGGGTCTGGAGTGCTGGGTGCATCGCGTAGACACGCCCGCGATCGCCCGCGCAGAGAAGCAGACGCTGGAAGAGGCGGCGCGTGGTCTGCGGTACGCATGGCTTCGGGAATTGATGGCTTCGGGCAAGGCGGACGCAGTGGCGACGGCGCACACCCTCGACGATCAGGCGGAGACGGTGCTGCATCGGCTGCTGCGTGGCGCGTGGACCGAGGGACTGGGCGGAATTCATCCGGTAGTCGAGTGTGCGCGTGGCGAAATTCTGCGACCGTTTCTTGATGTGCGTCGGGTGGGGATCCGGGACTGGCTGCGGGCAGTTGGCCAGGAATGGCGAGAGGATGCGTCGAATGAGGATACGGTGCACACGCGGAATCGGATTCGCAGGGAGTTGGTGCCGCAGCTGGCGGAGTTCAATCCTCGGATCACGGAGCAGCTGGCTCATCTATCGACGATCGCGCGCGATGAGGAGATCTGGTGGGACCGGGAGCTCGCACGGCTGTTGCCAGGATTGATCCTGCCAGGGCGAGCGGTACGGGGCGGTGGTCGCGCAGTCTCCACCCATCCTGAAGAAGGCAGCGCGGGGATGGAGCTGGAGCGGCTGCGGGGGCTGGCTGCGGCGGTGCGGCGGAGGGTCTTGCGGGCGGCAGCCCAGCAACTGGGATGCACGCTGAATTTTGAGCAGACGGGGCGGCTGATGGCGATGTGCGAGCCATCAGGGACGAAGAAACAGGAGCTGACCGCGGAGCTGCGGGCGGAGAAGACGGCGCGGGAACTGCGGCTGGTGCGCTTGTCTGCAAATGAGGCGCAGGCCGCGGCGCTGCAGCCGGTCGCGGTGGCGATTCCCGGAGAGGCGACGGGGTTCGGGGTGACGCTGCGGGTGACGCTGGTTGCGACTGCGGAGCTGAACGGCGCGGTGGGGGCAGTGTTGCGGACGCCACGACCTGGGGATCGGGTGCGGCTGCGCCACTCGCGCGGGGCGAAACCGCTGAAGGAAATTTTCGAGCGGGTCCATGTGGCGGCGGATGTGCGGAAGAGTTGGCCGGTGCTCGAGTGGCAAGGGCGAATTGTATGGATGAAGGATGTTGCGGTGGAGGCTGAGGGGGTTCCGTTCAGCGTTGAGGTTCTGAGCCGCGAATCGGTGATTTAGCGAGGGCCGGTGCTTGACCAGTCGTCGATCACGATGCCGAGGTCGTTGAGTACCTGCATGGTGGCTTCCACATTGCCACGCATAGCCGCGCGGTCTTGCTTTTGCGTCAATGGATCTTCCTGGACGGCAATGACGCGGCCGTAGGGCCAGACGCTTTCGGGCAGCGCGGCGAGCGCTTCGGGTAAATCGGAAAGGCGGAGATCGAGAACCCGGCGGCGTGCGGCAACGGGGCGCAGCACTTCGCTGCCTGGGCTGCCGGCGGGACCGTTGTCCGGCATAAGAATACTGAGGTTGACGGTCGATTTGCCGACGATGAGGAAGGGGTTTGCCCAACTCTGACGAGTGTGGATGGCAAGGTAGACGCTTTTGGTGGGCAGAGGAATGCCTGCTATTCCCTCGCGATCCTGATCGCGTGCTGCTGCTGCGGCGCGGGCCTGCTGTAGCGCCCTTTCACGCGCAGCGGCTGCAGCTTCGATCGCGGACGCTGGATGGTGAACCGAGCGTGAGCAGCCGATGGGGAGCGAAAGCAACAGCAGAGCGGCCGCGAGCGCGGCGAAGGGTCTCATAGTGCGGTAGCGGTAGGAAGCAGATCCACTGCCGTCAGAATATCAAGCGGGACAGCGCAACGGCAGTGCAGATTCAGCTGCTGGTGAGCGCCGGTAACCTGTGGGCGCCGCCCGGGAGAGCGAAAAAGTTAGCGGGTATTGAGCGAGGCTGTGGTTTCATTGCATTCACACCAACCTGCATTTCCCCGGAGAACATGCGCGCGCGACTGGAACGGTATTTCAATTTCGTCGGGCTAAAGACGACCTGGAAGACGGAGATCTTCGCCGGTCTCACGACCTTCGTCACGATGGCGTACATCATCGTCGTGAATCCGGCGATCCTGGGCAGGGCGGGGCTTCCAATTCCTGCCGTGACGGCAGCGACATGCATCGCAGCGGCCTTCGGCAGCATTTTGATGGGGGTGGTCGCGCGCTATCCGCTGGCACTGGCGCCAGGGATGGGGCTCAACGCGTACTTCAGCTACATGGTTGTGATGAAGATGCACGTGCCGTGGCAGACGGCGCTGGGTGCGGTGTTTCTGTCAGGCGCCATTTTTCTGCTCCTCACGGCTACCGGGTTGCGGCAGGCGATCCTGGGGAGCATTCCGCACGAGCTGTACTCATCCGTGGCGGGTGGGATCGGGCTGTTCATCGCGTTCATAGGATTTAAGAATGCGGGCATCGTAGCGACCGATCCCGTGACGATGGTGACGCTGGGAAATCTGCGGCAGCCACAGACGTTTCTCGCATTGTTCGGCGTGCTGTTGATGGCGGCGCTGCTGGCGTGGCGGGTGCGCGGGGCGATCCTGATCGGCGTGCTGACAATTACGGTGGCGGGAATTCCATTGGGCCTGGTGCACTGGAATCCAACGCCCTACAGCATGGCGGCGATTACACAAACGGCATTCAAACTGAATATCGCGGGGGCGCTCCACATTGGGTTGGTCGAGATTGTGTTCGTGTTTCTGTTTGTCGATTTATTCGACAACCTGGGCACGTTGGTGGCGGTGACGAAGCATGCGGGATTGCTGGGGCCGAACGATGAGATTCCTCGGCTGAGCCAGATTCTGTTTGCGGATGCAACGGCGACGGTGGCTGGATCGCTGGTGGGAACATCGACGGTGACCAGCTACATCGAGTCGGCGGCGGGCGTGGCGGCTGGCGGGCGAACGAGCGTGACGGCGATTGTGACGGGACTGCTGTTTTTGTGCTCGCTGGTGGCGGCGCCATTGGTCAGCATGGTCCCGACGGCGGCGACCGCTCCCGCACTGATTGTGGTGGGCAGCCTGATGCTGCATACGTTGGGCGAGATTGAGTGGAAGGATCCCCTGATTGCCTTTCCGGCATTTCTGACGCTGGTGCTGATTCCACTGACGACCTCCATTGCCAACGGGCTGGGGTTCGGGATCATTGCGTTTGCGGCGCTGCACCTGGCCACGGGGAAATTCAGGCGGCGGGATTGGTTGTTGTACGTGCTGTCGGTTTTGTTTCTGGCGAGGTTTGTGTATGTGGCTGGCAGCTGAAGGACCGGAACTGGAGTTTAGAACCTGGAGTTTAGGGCTAAAAATTAAAGTGCTCAGCGCATTGCCTGGACTCTTGCTGCACCCTGTGCGCTGAACGCTGTACCCTGTTTGCTGTGAAGACGAGCCTGTTTGATCTGTTCAAGGTCGGCATCGGGCCTTCGAGTTCGCACACGATGGGTCCCATGCGGGCGGCGTTGCGCTTTGCTGTGGAGCTGGAGTCGACGGGCGCGCTCGACCGCGTGGCTGAGGTGCGGGTCGACCTGTACGGATCGCTGGCGCTGACGGGGAAGGGGCACGGGACGGATCGTGCGGTGCTGCTGGGGCTGAGCGGCGAAGAAGCAGCGACCATCGCTCCGGCGACGATAGAGCCGAAGCTGGTGGCGATTCGCAGCACGGAGCAGCTGCCGCTCCTCGGTTCGCACCCGATTCCGTTTCGCGAGACCGAGCACTTGCTGTTCCATCGCGACCAGATGATTCCACCAGGCGCGGTGACGCAGCATCCCAACGGCGTGCGCTTTACGGCCTTAGACGCGGCAGAAAATGTGCTGGTGACGTGCACGTATTTCTCGATTGGCGGCGGATTTATTGTGGCGGACGGCGAAGACGCGCTGCCCAAGTCGGCTACGGGTGCGGTGGTGCTGCCCTGGCCGTTTGCGAGCGCGGCGGATCTGCTGCGCATGGCTGGGCAGGCCGCCGAGCCGATCTGGAAGATCATGCTGGCCAACGAATGCGCGCTGCGCGAACCGGAGGAGGTGCGCGCGGGGATTCTGCACATCTGGGACGTGATGCAGGCGTGCATGGAGCGCGGAATGACAACGGAAGGGATTCTGCCGGGAGGCTTGGCCGTGCGGCGCAGGGCGATGCGCCTGGCGGAGCGGCTGCGTGGGAAAGGGTCAGTGGACCCGCTCGCGCCGCTGGACTGGGTGACGGTGTTTGCGATGGCGGTGAATGAGGAGAACGCGGCGGGCGGCCGCGTGGTGACGGCTCCCACCAACGGCGCGGCAGGTGTGATTCCGGCGGTGGCGCGCTATTATCGCGACTTTATTCCCGGAGCGGATGAGGAAGGGATCCTGCGCTACTTTTTGACGTCGGCGGCCGTGGGCGTGCTGTACAAGGAGAACGCTTCGATCAGCGGCGCGGAGGTTGGGTGCCAGGGTGAAGTGGGCGTCGCATGTTCGATGGCGGCTGGCGGCCTCGCAGCGGCACTGGGTGGAACGAACGATCAGGTGGAGCACGCAGCGGAGATCGGAATGGAGCACAACCTGGGTATGACGTGTGATCCGATTGGCGGGCTGGTGCAGATTCCGTGTATCGAGCGCAATGCGATGGGCGCGGTAAAGGCAGTACAGGCGTGTCGGCTCGCGATGAACGAGACGGAGGGGCACAAGGTCTCGCTCGACCAGGTGATTCGGACGATGTACCTCACCGGACTCGATATGCAGTCGCGGTATAAGGAAACGAGTCTGGCCGGGCTGGCCTTGAATGTTATCGAGTGCTGAAGTGCGGTTACGGGTCCCAGGTCACAGGTTAAATCTGGCCGTAGCAGACGAGGCAGTCGTGCTCCATGGTGACGGCGCCGTTCGACTGCGTCTGGGCGAAGAGGCGCTCGATCGCGGCGCGCATCTCATCGTAACGCGGCTGGCAGGGTTGCGGCATGTAGGACGAAGAGAGGATGCGGCCTTCGAGGGCTTCGAGCGTGAGCGCCTGGGAGTTGGGAAGGCTCGCGCACTGCATCGGTGACGGTGAAAAGAACTGCGCGAGCCGTTTACGTCCGACGTGCTGCTGCTTGACAGCGCCGTAGTCGACGCCGAAATCGAGGAGCAGCAGCTCGTAGCCGTCGTGGAAGGGATCGCCACCGAGCCGACGGTTGTTGTAGATCGCCGCGCAGCAGCCGCCGGGCTTGAGGATGCGGGCAAATTCGGCGCGGGCTCGGTCGAGATCAAACCAGTGCATGGCTTGCGCGACGGTGATGAGGTCGACGGAGTGATCGGGAAGGCCAGCGGCTTCGGCGGTTCCGCTTCTGACTTGCAGCTTGGGGTATTGCGGTTCGAGGGTGGCGCAGGCGGCGCGCATTTCGTCGTTGGGCTCGATGGCGGTGACGGTGAATCCGGCGGAGAGAAAGATTTCGGTGAGGAGGCCGGTGCCGGCCGCGACGTCGGCGACGGTGGACTCGGGGTTGAGGGCGCATGCGCGCGTAAGCAGGTCGACGATGGCGGGTGGATAGGTGGGACGGTAGCGGCGATAGCTTTCGACGCGGCCGGTGAAGCGGTCTGTGGGATTGGGAAGCATTCTCGGAAATACTCAGGGGCTGGAGCCCGTCATCTACCCGGACGATGGTTGGCAAGCCTGAACTCGTGCTCTGTTACAAAAACACAAAGCCGATTGCCTCGGCGCAACTTCCATGGGCCGCGAAGTAGCCGTTGCCCGGCCGGCTAGACCTCAATGCACATGGCGACGGAGTTGCCACCGCCGAGGCAGAGGGCGGCGAGTCCGCGATGGCCGTTGCGGTGAATGAGCTCGTGCATGATGGTGACGAGGACGCGTGCGCCGCTGGCTCCGATCGCGTGGCCGATGGCGACGGATCCGCCGTTGACGTTGACCTTGTCTGGTGGGACGCCGAGCTCGCGGGTGACCGCGAGGGCCTGGGCGGCGAAGGCTTCGTTGAATTCGAAGAGGTCGATGCTGTCGATGGACCAGCCGGCGCGGTCGAGGGCTTTGCGGGCGCCGTTGACGGGAGCCATCATGACCCACTTGGGATCGATACCGCTGGTGGCGTGAGAGACGATGTGGGCGAGGGGCTTGAGGCCGAGAGCCTTTGCTTTCGCAGCGGTCATGAGGACGACCGCCGCGGCGGCATCGTTGACGCCAGGAGCATTGCCAGCGGTGACGGTGCCATCTTTTTTGAAGGCGGGCTTGAGGGCGCGGAGCGATTCGATGGTCGAGTCTTCACGGATGGACTCGTCGTAATTGAAGAGGATCGGCGGCTGGCCTTTTTTCTTTGCGGGGATTTCGACGGGGACGACTTCGTCGGCGAAGCGGCCTTCGCGCCAGGCGGCCGCCGCTTTCTTGTGAGACAGAAGCGCGAAGCAATCCTGATCTTCGCGGGTGATGTTGTATTTTTCGGCGACGAGCTCGGCGGTCTGGCCCATGTGGAAGTCGTTGTAGACGTCCCAGAGGCCGTCGTTGACCATGGAGTCGACCGCGGTGGCATTGCCCATGCGGAAGCCGCTGCGCGCCTGCGGGAGAAGATAAGGGGCATTGGTCATCGACTCCATGCCGCCGGCGACGACGATGTCGGCATTGCCGGTTTGGATGGATTGCGCGGCGAGTGCGACGGCGCGGAGGCCGGATCCGCAAACCATGTTGACGGTGACGGCGCTGACCTCGGGCGGGAGTCCGCCGAAGAGAGCGGCCTGGCGCGCGGGGTTTTGGCCGAGTCCGGCGGAGACGACGTTGCCCATGATGCACTCGTCGATTTGCTCGGGCTGGAGGCCGGCGCGCTTGACGACTTCGTGCACGGCAACGGCGCCGAGGCGCGTGGCCGAAATGTCGGAGAGCGATCCCTGAAATTTGCCAACCGGCGTGCGTACGCCGGACACAATCACAATTTGATCCATTGTCTTTCCCTACTCTGATTCGATGCGCGAAGCGCCCATTAGAATCCAGAGGAAGATAACAGAGAGCGAGGGCTGGATGCACGAGGGGCCATCAGAAGCGATAGCAGAGGCGAAGATCCGCCTGACCCGAGCGGTGGCGCCGTGGTGGCATACCGCGATCCTGGTGCTTCTGCTGGCGAGCACATCGTTGCTGGGCGCGCGCGCTGCACATCGCGATGCGGTCGCGGCGCACCATGTGGCACGGTACCTCGTGGGCATCGGTGCAGAGTGGGTGCTGCTGCTGCTGACCTGGGCGGGGCTGCGCGTGAGGCGCGTTCCCATCGCGGAGCTGTTGGGATTTCGACACGGCATCGATGCGCTGGAGGAAGATCTGGGCGCGGCAGCGGTGTTCTGGATCGCCGCCATTGTCGTGCTGGCGATGATTGGGCTGGCCCTCAAGGCGGTGGGACTGTCGCCTCCGCAGAAGACGCTGATCGGAATTGCGCCCCAAACCCCGGTTGAACTGTTGCTATGGGTGATGCTCAGCATGTCGGCTGGTTTTTGCGAAGAATTGGTCTTTCGCGGATATTTGCTGCGGCAGTTCGCGTCGATCGGTGCGGGATTGTGGATCGGTGTTGCCTGCTCATCGCTGCTGTTCGGCGTGAGTCACGGATACGAAGGCGCAGCGGGAATGATCGCGATCACCGCATACGGCGCGCTCTTCTGCATGTTGACGATTTTGCGAAAGAGTCTTCGACCAGGAATGATCGCGCATGCATGGCACGATATTTTCAGCGGTGTGATGCTCATGCTGCTGCAACATTTTCATCTGCCGTGAAATTGAATTGCGCGATCGGACGACGATCGCGAGAGAGCGCGAAGAAAGTTGTAGAGAAAGATTGCATTTTTTTCTTGACACTGTATGCGCAGAACTCTATACATTCGTTAACTGCAGCATTTTATGTTGCAGACTTCGATGTAGACATCGAAAAGGGAGAATAGACAACATGGCAGCAAAAAAGGCAGCTAAGAAGAGCGCGAAAAAGGCAGCCAAGAAGTCCTCAAAGAAAAAGTAAGAGGACCTCGGCAACGCAAAGGGGGG
>DATAZC010000058.1:0-45450 GCA_036272255.1 Acidobacteriaceae bacterium
TTTTGCGGGCTTGGTTTTGCGGGCTTGGTTTTGCGGGCTTGGTTTTGCGGGCTTGGTTTTGCGGGCTTGGTTTTGCGGGCTTGGTTTTGCGGGCTTGGCTTTGCGGGCTTGGGGTTACGGGGTTGGGGTAGATTGGCGTGGCCCACATACGTGGATGGATCTGGCGGCCTGAGAGAAGTCAAGCAGGTCCATCCGGGCGAGGCCGCCGGACATGAAGAGATAGATCTCGACCGAGGGAAACGCGTTTGCTTTTTTATTTTTTGGGGCGGATTCGGGTGGGGACCATTACCCTTTGGCGAGGCGACGAGCTTTGAATTCTGCGCCGATGGCTGCGATGGTGTCGCGGTCGAGAAGGCGCGCAGCCTGGGGAAAGATGGCGGTTTCCTCGGCCTGGATGTGTTCCGCGTAGAGCCCGCGCAGGCGGCGAGTTTTTTCGAGGAGGGCTTGCTCCTGGTCCGGCGTGAGAGCGCCGGAGGATAGCCACGCGCTGTAGAGGCGATCGACTTCGTCGTGCAGTTGACCGGCTTGGCGATGGTCGTCTTCCAGGTGGTTCAAAGGGACGAGAGCGGCGGAGGAGCTCGAGTCGCGCATTTTGTCGCGCATGCGCGGAAAAAGCGACTCCTCTTCGTCGGTGGTATGACGGCGGCCGCCTTCCCGGAAGTAGTGGAGCGCGGTGCGGACGGCGGCGGCTTCTTCGCTGGTGAGGGAGCGAGAACGGGCGCGCTCAGGAACGTCGCAAAGGATGACGAGAAAGCGCTCGATGCGGCGATGGCAATCGTGGAGCATGCCGAGCGGGTCGTCGAAGCCGCTGTCGAGTTTGGCGCCGATCTGGACGGGCATGAGGAAGCTCCCCCTGACCTAATTGTGCGCGCTCATCTCCAGCCCTTTCCAGCGTTCGGGGTCGGGTGCGCTGTGGACCGGGGTTTCGCCGACCTGGGCGGCGAACTTCCTCACGTCGTCGCAAAGGCGGTCGAGCCGCGTGGGAGAGAGATTCTGGCGGCGGGTTGGGCGGAGCCATTTTTTCTTGGAGCGATAGACCTTGCGCCACGCGCTGGCCACGCATTCGCGGAAGGCGGGCGAGCGCTCGGACTCCCTGATGAGGGCTTCGTAGGCGCGCATCACAAGCGAGGGGTCGCGACAGATTTCAATCATCTGGATACCGGCGGTAAGCGCCTGAATGACGGCGTCTTCGATGGACATCTGCGAGAGGATGCCGCCCATCTCCATGTCGTCGGAGAGGATGATGCCCTTGAATCGGATCTGACGGCGCAGAACATTCGTGACCCAGTAGCGGGAGACAGTGGCGGGTGCGCCGTCGCGTCCGGGCCACGGGTAGGAAGCGTGAGCGACCATGGCGAGGGGCAGGCGGCCGGCGATGGCGAGCCAGGGTGCGAGGTCGGTGCGCCACATGAGCCGGGTCTGGCGATGAATCTCGGGCATGGACTGGTGCGAATCGACCTTGCCGCCACCGAGTCCCGGAAAATGCTTGCCGCAGGCCAGCATGTCTTCCATGTCCATGCCAGCCAAAAAGCAGCGGGCGTAGTCGATGACGCGGCCAGGCTCAGCGGCGACGACGCGCGTGCGCATCACCGAAGCGGATTCCGGCAGGGCGAGGTCGAGGACGGGCGCGAAGACGGCGTTGAAGCCGAGGGCGCGCGCTTCGCGTGCGATGAGCCATCCATGCTGGCGAAAGAGATTGCGCTTGCCGGTGGCGAAGACGGCGGCCGCGGAAGGCATGGGGTGGATCAGGTCGCGGAGACGATCGACGAGGCCGCCCTCAAGGTCGAGCGAGCGAAGGAGCGGAGTGCTTCCGGTGCGGTCGGCTTCGCGGAGGAGATGCGCAACCTGGACTGGGTTCTCGATGTTACGGCGGAAGAGGATGAGGCCGCCGGGGCGGATGCGGTGAAACCAGGCTCGCTCGTCGGCAGAAAGGGAGGTAGCTTCGACGCCGGCGATCAGGACCTGGCCGGCCTGTTCGGCGAGCTCAACGCTGCGGCGACGGGGCATGAAAACACGCGCACGGCGGCCAGCGTCACTGCGTTTGGACTGAGAGGCGGAAGAGGGTTCGGATGGGAGAGTGGAGATCATTGGGCTAGTCACTTAAGGAGCGGTGCTAACTTTCTTGTCCCCGATTTCGGCCTTCAGCTCTTCCAGAAGGTTAAGCGCCTGCAACGGCGTAAGCGTATCGATGTCGGTCTGCGCCAGACGATCGAGGATGAGCTGGGAAAGCGGAGTGAACATGGTGAGTTGCAGCGCCGGTTCGGTTTCGACGGCGACGTTATGCCGTTCGGACCGTTCGTGTTGCTTCAACACCTGACGGGCGCGCTGGATAACGGCTGGAGGAAGCCCGGCCAGGCGCGCGACGTCAATTCCGTAACTCCGATTCGCAGCCCCCTGTTCTATGCGATGCAGAAAAACGATGCCCTGGGGGGCTTCCCGGACCACAACATGCAGGTTTTTTAACCGGGGAAACTCATCCGCCAGCAGGGTGAGCTCGTGGTAGTGGGTGGCAAAAAGGGCTCGGGCGCCGATGTGGCGCTGCAGATATTCAAGAGTGGACCAGGCGAGGGCAAGGCCGTCGAACGTGGAAGTACCGCGGCCCATTTCGTCGAGCAGGATGAGGGATTGGGGGGTGGCCGTGTTGAGGATGGTGGCGGTTTCGGTCATTTCGACCATGAAGGTGGATCGGCCACGGGCGAGGTTATCGGCGGCGCCAATGCGGGTGTAGACGCGGTCGACGAGGCCATAGGTCATGCGGTCGGCGGAAACGAAGCTGCCGGACTGGGCAAGGATAACGAGCAACGCGGCCTGGCGCAGGTAGGTGGACTTGCCGCCCATGTTGGGGCCGGTGATGAGGAGAAGATTGGGCGAAGAAGTGTTGTCGCCGGCGTCGAGATAGAGGTCGTTGGGGACGAAGCGGGAGTCTCCGGCGTTCTCCATGAGGCACTCGATGACGGGGTGGCGGCCGCCGGCGATTTCGAGGATGGGGGCGGGATCGATGCGGGGGCGGGTGTATCCGCGAAGGGCGGCGAGGTGGGCGAAGTTGGCAACGAGGTCAATTTGGGCGACGGCGGTGCTGGTGCGACGGATGCGGCTGGCGTTTTCGACGAGGCGGGTGCGAAGGCCGGCGAAGAGGCGCTTTTCTATTTCGACGGAGCGTTCCTGGGCGGTGAGGACTTTGGTTTCGTAGTCCTTGAGCTCGGGAGTGGTGAAGCGCTCGGCGTTGACGAGGGTTTGCTTGCGTTCGTAGTCGGCGGGGACAGAGGCGAGATTCGATTTGGTGATCTCGATGTAGTAGCCGAAGACGGAGTTGAAGCGGACTTTGAGGGATCCGATGTTGGTGCGGCGGCGTTCACGTTCTTCAATGGCGGCGATAGAGGCGCGGCCACTGGAGCCGATGGAGCGAAGGTCGTCGAGCTCGGCATCGATGCCGGGGGCAATGACTCCACCCTCGGCGAGGGTGAGGGGCGGCTCGGGGACCAGGGTGGTGAGGATGCTGGTGGCAAGGTCTTCGAGGGTGTCGAGGGTGGTGGCGGAGTGGGACCAGAACTGCGAGCGTTCAGCGTTCAGCGTTCGGCGTTCAGAAAGGGACTCGCCTTCGGCGTTCGGCGATCCGCGTTCGGGATCCGAAAGCGATGCGGCAGATTTTTGAACGGCGGGGAGGTGCTGGAGAGAAGCGGCCAATGCGAGGACGTCGCGGGGGCCAGCGCTGTCGAGGGAGATGCGGGCAAGGAGGCGGTCGAGGTCGAGGATGCCGTGGAGGGCGCGGCGGAGTTCTTCGCGGCGGATGAGGCTGGCGCGGGCAGCGTCGACGGCGGCGTAACGGGATTCGATGGCTTCGGGATCGATCATGGGGCGCAGCAGCGTGGCGCGGAGCATGCGCTTGCCCATGGGGGTGCAGCAGGCGTCCATGGTGCGGAAGAGGGTGACGTCAGGGCCGGCGTCGGTGAAGAGCGGGTCGGTTAATTCGAGATTGCGGGCGGTGACCTGGTCGAGGTGAAGACACTCGGCACGGGCGTAGAAGCGGAGCGATTCGACATGGGCCGCCTCGGAGTGCTGCGTGGTCCGGACGTAATGGACGATGGCGCCGGCGGCGATGGCAGCGGCGGGATGATGCGCGAGGCCGAAACCTTCAAGGGACTGACTGCCGAGCTGGCGCTCGAGGAGCGGGATGGCGTAGTCGGGGGAGAAGGCGTAATCGTCGACGGGAGTGCGGGTTTTGATTTGGGCGAGGAGGGGGTCGAGGGTGGCTTGATCTGTTTTGGGGCCGAAGGGACCGCGGGTTGTGGGGAAGATAAGCTCGGCGGGGCAGAGGCGGAGGAGCTCTTCAAGGGCCTGAGCGGTGGCGGCGTTGGAGCCCGAAAATTCTGTAGCGCGGAAGTCGCCGGTGGAGAGGTCGAGGAAGGCGAGGCCGGCGGCGGTGTCGGTGAGGTGAACGGCGGCGAGGTAGTTGGATTGCTCGGCGGCGAGTTGCGGATCGAGCGCGGTGCCGGGGGTGAGGACGCGGGTAACCTCGCGGCGAACGATTTTTTTTGTGAGCTTCGGGTCCTCCATCTGATCGCAGATGGCGACGCGATAGCCCTTGCGCAGAAGACGGGCGATGTAGTTTTCCGCAGCGTGATACGGGACGCCGCACATGGGAGTTTGGCGTTCTTTGTCGCGGGCGGTAAGGGTGATCTGGAGCTCGGCAGAGGCGGTTTTGGCGTCGTCGAAGAAAAGCTCGTAAAAGTCGCCAAGGCGGAAGAAAAGCAGAGCGTCGGGGTGCTGGCGTTTGGCGGCCAGGTACTGGCGCATGAGCGGAGTTTGGGTGTCGGTGGTGGGGTCAGACACGGGAAGGGTCAGGATACCGAACAACAGGGCTCAAAGGTGAGTGATTAGGAATCACGTCAAAGCGCGAAACGAAGAGCTATTTTGTTGCGACCTTGATCTCGACTCGCAGCCATCCTGGAAAGGAACCGGGACCTGGGGCTTCGGCGCTGACGACTTCGATGGCGTGCATCGGTTCCGGTTTCATCCAGCTGGCGGTCCAGACTCCGGGATGCGTGGGCTCGGTTTCGCTCGGAACGTCGCGTACCTTGCCATCGGGGGTGTGGTAGCGGATGTGGGCTGTCTTGCCGCCGGTATCGTAGCCAAGGAACAGGCTGGGCCAGCGATGGGAGTGCATGGGCTCGGCGGAGCCAGGCGGGGGAAGCGTGACCTGGAGGACGCGGACGAGGCTGTTTTCGAAGATGACGTGATGGCTTGCCGGGGCGGCCTGGACCGCATCGAAGCCAGCGGGGAAGCCGTCGACGGCTTGTGCGGACGAGGATGGTTGAGGGCGACGAGCAGCAGCGCACCGAGGGAAACCGCGAAGAGGCCGGCTTTTCGCAGACGCATGGGGATCTCCTAAAAAAAGGTGGAAGTAGCTTATCGCGAGCGGATGCGGTGAGCTTCGCCGGGGTCGGGTACTTCGTGAGTCCGGAGCCATAGACTGAACGCAGTGACGAAGAAGCGGATTGGGATTCATCTTTCCACGGCGGGCGGGGTGTTTCGCGCGGCGGAGCGGGCGCACGCGATTGGGGCAAACACGTTTCAGATTTTTTCCTCCAGCCCGCGAATGTGGCGGCCGCAGCGGCTGGAGGCGAGCCATTGCGAGCAGATGCGCACGCTGCGGACGCAATTTGACTGCGCACCGCTGGTGATCCACACCAGCTATCTGGTGAATTTGTGCAGCCAGACGGAGCTGTTTCGGGAGAAGTCGGTGGTGGCGTTTCGCGGGGAGGTGGAGCGGGCGCTGGCGCTGGGAGCGGAGTATCTGGTGCTGCATCCTGGATCGTGGAAGGGGCTGACCCGGGGTGAGGGCCTGCGGCTCGCGGCGGAGTCAATTGCGCGGGCGGTGGATGGGGTGAAGCTGGACGACTGCGATTTTCGCGTGCTGATCGAGAACACGTCGGGCGCGGAGTTCTCGCTGGGCGGAAGTTTTGAGCAGGTGGCGGAGCTGATGGAAAAGCTGCGGGGGGTGGTGCCGGTGGGTGCGTGTCTGGATACATGCCACTGCCATGTGGCGGGGTACGACCTGGTAAGCGAGGCGGGGTACGAACAGACGGTCGAGTGGATCAAGGGGTCGATGGGGCTGGAGGCGGTGCGGGTGTGGCACATGAATGACGCCAAAGCGGCACGGGGATCGAAGCTGGATCGGCATCAACATATAGGGATGGGGACGATGGGGCTGGAGCCATTCCGGCGGCTGCTGAACGATGCGCGGTTTGCGCACTGCGCGTTTGTGGCGGAGACACCGGTGGATGAGGAGGGCGATGAGCGGCGGAATGTGGACACGATGCTGGCGCTGGTTGGGGAGGGCTAAGCAAAAAAGGTTAGGAATTGGAGGTTAGGGCTTAGTAAGGCGTCCCGAATGCGTCGGACCGCTGCTCGTCCGCATCAATTTACAATCAAGATTGAGGCCAATGATGGCAACCAAAGAACAAGCAGAAGCTGCCGCGAAGGCAGCCACCGGGGATTCCACACCTTTTGAGGTCCGGTACATGCCGGGCGAAATTGAGGCGAAGTGGCAGGCGCGCTGGGAGGCGCAGCCGGATTTGTACGCCGCGGAGCCGGCCTCGTCGAAGAAGAAGAAGAAGAAGTACTACGTGCTGGAGATGCTGCCGTATCCCTCGGGCGCGCTGCATATGGGACACGTGCGGAACTACTCCATTGGGGACGCGCTGGCGCGCTACATGTGGATGCAGGGGTACAACGTGCTGCACCCGATGGGGTGGGACGCGTTTGGATTGCCGGCGGAGAACGCGGCGCTGAAAAACAATACTCCGCCGCGGCAGTGGACGCTCAGCAATATTGCGGCGATGAAAGAGCAGATGAACCGCGTCGGCTTTAGTTATGACTGGCGCAACGAGATCACGACCTGTCTGCCGGATTATTACCGGTGGAACCAGTGGTTCTTCCTGCGGATGTACGAGCGCGGGCTGGCGTATCGCAAGAAGAGCAAGGTGAACTGGTGTCCGCAATGCGCGACGGTGCTGGCGAACGAGCAGGTGGTGGACGGATGCTGCTGGCGGCATGAAGAGCAGATTGTGGAGCAGCGGGATCTGGAGCAGTGGTTTTTGCGGATCACGAATTACGCGCAGGAACTGCTGGACGAACTGAGCAGGATGGATGGGTGGCCGGAGAAGGTCCGGACCATGCAGCGGAACTGGATCGGGCGCAGCGAGGGCGCGGAGATTGCGTTTGAGCTGGAGGATGACAGCGACGCAGCGGAAGAGGAAGACAAGGAACGGAAGAAGGGGACCGCGATGTTGCCGGCGCGCGAAGGCGTGAAGGGAACCGGGCAGGCAATCAAGGTGTTCACGACGCGCGTGGATACGATTTACGGCGCTACGAGTCTGCAGCTGGCGCCGGAGCATGTGCTGGTGAAGGAGATGGCGGCGGCCGATGCCGGATTGTCGGACGCGGTAGCGGGATTGCTGGAGCAGCAGCGGAAGGCGCGCGAGGCGGGTGACGTTGGCGCCATCGAGAAACATGGCGTGTTTACGGGGCACTACGCCATCAATCCATTTAGCGGCGAAAGGCTGCCGGTGTGGGTGGGGAATTACATTCTGCTCGACTACGGCACGGGCGCAATTATGTCGGTGCCGGCGCACGACGATCGCGACTACGAGTTCGCAAAGAAGTATGGCCTGGAGATGAGGGTTGTGATTCTGCCGCGGAGTCATGGAGAGGCCGCGGCGAATGGGGATCGCGATCTGCTGCCCTACACGAGTGAGGACAGCCTGCTGATCAATTCCGGGGAATTCAACTCGCTGGGATGCCGGGAAGCGCAGACGAAAATGGCTGCGTATGCCGAGGCGCATGGATTTGGCAAGGCGACGGTTACATTTCGGCTGAAGGACTGGGGAATCAGCAGGCAGCGGTACTGGGGCACGCCGATTCCGATGCTGTATTGCGCGAAGGACGGGATTGTGCCGGTTCCGGAGAGCGAATTACCGGTGCTGTTGCCGGAAAACGTGGAGATCACGCAGCAGGGCGGGTCGCCGCTGGCGCGGATGCCGGAATTCGTGAACGCGACCTGTCCAAAGTGCGGCGGAAAAGCGCTGCGCGAGACGGACACGATGGATACTTTCGTCGATTCCTCCTGGTATTTCTACCGGTACACGGATGCGCATAACGACAAGGCTCCATTTGCAACCGACACGGTTGCTTATTGGTTTCCGATCGACCAGTACATTGGCGGGGTGGAGCACGCGATCCTGCATTTAATCTATTCGCGCTTCTGGACAAGGGTGATGCGGGACATAGGACTGGTGCGGAACGACGAGCCGGTGGAGCGGCTGTTTACGCAGGGGATGGTGATCCGCAACGGCGCGAAGATGTCGAAGTCAAAGGGCAACGTGGTGTCGCCCGATGAGATGATTGCACGTTTTGGCGCCGACGCGACGCGGATGTACTCGCTGTTTGCGGCGCCGCCGGATCGCGACCTGGACTGGCAGGAGGATGGAGTTGCTGGGGTAAGCCGGTTTTTGAGCCGCGTTTATCGTTTTGCGATGAAGCAAGGAGAGCGGGCGAGAGCCGGCGGGGCGGTGGACGCGAACTTGTCGCCGGAGTCGCAGGCGCTGTTGCGCAAACTGCACCAGACCATCCGGAAAATTACCGAGGACTTTGCGGGGCGGTGGCATTTCAACACCTGCATCGCCGCCATTATGGAGCTGGTGAACGCGCTGACCGCGGAAGAGGCGTCGATCGCGGCGGGGAAGGTTCCCGATGCAGTGTTGGGGGAGACGCTGCGGTCGCTGACGCTGATGCTGGCGCCGTTCGCGCCGTATCTGGCGTTTGAGCTGTGGGAGCACATCGGAGAGACGAGCGATTTGCTGCGGGCGCCGTGGCCGAAGTTCGATGAGGCGCTGGCGCGCGAGGAGCAGATCGAGATTCCGGTGCAGATTAAGGGGAAGCTGCGCGCGGTGGTGACAGTGAGCGCGGACGCCGATGAGGATGCGGTGCGCGATGCGGCGCTGAAGGACGAGAAGATTGCCGCGCTGCTCGAAGGCAAGGAGATCGCGCGCCTGATCGTGGTGCCGCGGAAGCTGATCAACATTGTGGTGAAGTAGGCCGATGGCCAGTCCGGGGCACGCTTTGCCATCCGCCGCGCGCGAAGCCCCCAGGGGTACGCAGTCGTTTGTGCAGATCCTGGCGCTGTGCTGGCGGCGGCCTTCGCTGGTGGCGCTCGAGGTGGCGTGGCGGTGGGCGTTCGGGATTCCGCTGCTGGCGGTGCTGGGGTTTGAGGCGCTGCGGATTTGGGGGGAGACGGCGGCGCGCCTGCGGGCGACAGGAGTATTTGAGTTTTCGCTCCAGTATCCGATGAACGGAGCGCTGCAGGTTTCCGATGCCATCGATGTATTGAAAGGGCCGGTGGTTCATACCGGGGCGTGGCTTTTGCCTGTGGCCATGGTGGCGTGGTCGGTGGCTTCGGGGCTGGGGCGGAACGCCGTGCTGCGACGGTACAGGCCGGAGACGCCGCGACAAGCAGGAGCGATGATCGCGCTGCAACTACTGCGGATTATGGCGCTGGTGGCGACGTTCGCGGTGTGGTTCGGGGCGATCCACTGGGCGGCCAACTTCACTCTTGGCAATGTGTCGATGGGCGGGACGGATCTGAGTGGAGGGCAGGGAGAACCGAATCTGGTTTTCTATTGCGCGTTGGTGATTGTGTTTTCGCTGGGGATTTTTACGGTGTGGGCGCTGCTGAGCTGGGTATTCTCGATTGCTCCACTGCTGGTGTTGCTGGAGGGTCGTGGCGTCGGCGGAAGTCTCGCGCGGAGTTTGCGCCTGGGCCCGCTGCGCGGCAAGCTGGTGGAAATCAACCTGGTGATGGGGATCGCGAAGATTGGGCTGATTGTGCTGGCGATGGTGTTTTCTGCAACGCCGTTACCGTTTGCGGATGCGGTGAGCGGCGGGACGCTGTATGCGTGGTGGGCGGTGGTCACGGTGCTGTATCTGGTGGCTTCCGATTTTTTTCAGGTGGCTCGAGTGGTCGCGTTTGTGGAACTCTGGGGCACCTCCGGTGCGGCCAACCGCGCCCTGGGCGCGACCGCGAAAAACCGCTAATCCTATGTGCGGTCGACCTGTTTCTTATTGGTCGCAGGCTGATGCAACGAACGCGACGTCGAAGTACTTCACCTATTTTTGTGGAACTGTAAACTTCTTGGCCTGCGCGGCGAGTTTGGGAATGTAGAGAGGGATGTGCGCGACAGGCGGCCGCAGAGGATGGACGACGGGCGGCGGGGGGCTGACGGGCGCGGGGCCGGGCACGGGACTGGGCGACGGCACCGCGGCGAGGGGAAAGTCGATATGGTTGTCGGTTGCGAGCGGCGCTGTTACTGACTTTGGCGTGGCCGCTTCATAGCCGGCGGAGGTAACGGTCAGGGTTGCACCCGAGCCTGTGGGGAGTCCGGTAAAGTCGATGCGGTAGGCCCCGTTTTCGTCGGTGACGTCGTGGACCGCTCCGTTGGCCCCCGCGCTGCCGGTGAGATCGACAGCCACAAGCGCTTTGGCAACCGGAGCGTCGCCTGCGTACACCATACCTTCAAAGGTGGTGACCGCGGGAGGCCGCGTGAAATACCAGACGGCATAACCGCCAATCACCGTGGCCAGAATTCCGGCCAGCCATGCGCCCACTTTGCCCATACCGCTCCCCTTGTCTTCTGAGCGATCGTCCCCGCGGGGCGAAACCATGCCGGGACTATAGCACGCGGCTGGTTGCTTAGCGCTCGGTCGACAAGTAGTGCGAGACGGCAGGCCGCCGTTTCACAGAATCAACGAGCCGGATGCGCGCGCGAGGGGCTAGTTCATCTTCATGCCGGGCATAGCGGAGTGATCCATGTTGTCGTGGCCTTTGTCGTCATCGTCGATGGCCCAGACTTTTGCGGGATTGGTCTCGTAGGGGTAAACGTGGACCATCCAGCCGAAGACGTGGGGGAGGAAGACGCCGTCGGCGGCGTCGCAGGCCTCACGCGTGTTGATGGAGCCCATGAGGCCGAACTTTGCGTTCGGGCCGAAGTAGGCGGCGCCCTGGCCGAAGGGTGCCTTGCAGAAATTCACGTGCTGGTGCCAGCGGGCGATGCTGAGCGGGATGCGGTCGTTGAGTTCGTCTTCGCTGGCGGTGACGCGGTCCGTGTACATGGCGCCGACCAGGGTGTAGCCTCCGTCGGCATTCTTTTTGTAGAGGAGCGACCCGGGTTTCAGCGGGTCGAACGTTTGGGCCGCAGCGCGGGTGTTGGTGTAGCTGGTGAAGTGGTATTGAGGCTGGGGAATGTTCGGCAAAAAGATGTGGTATCCGTCGGCGAGGGCGCGGTGGTAGTCCCTGTAGGGCTCCATGGCGGTTTTCGCTGCGGCAACCACGGCGTCGGCCTTTTGCTGATCGCCGGGTTGGGGCGCGCGAAGGGTGGTCATATACATGTGACCCATCATGTGAGCCATACCGCCGCTGCTCTGGCCAGCGGGAAGGGCCGCAGCAAGCGCGACGGCGGCGAGACCGGCGATGAGAGTGAAGAACGCGATGGCACGGAGGGGGCGGCGGAATCGATAGAGGGACGTATTGGGGGTCATAGGGGGAATCTCCCTTACACCTGGTAATACGCGAAGGAGGCGTGGGTAGTTGCGGAGAGCAGGTCGTCTTTTGGCGTGAGAACTCTCGCACCGGGCTCGGAAGGCAGTCTTCTTGCTGTGGGGTGAACCTGGCCGCGCGCTGCCTTTTTTGAGGGGGGGACGGGCTGCGAGGCAGCCGGCCGGCCGCAGTTTTCGGAGGAACAGGGCCTGAACGGCAGCAAGCACCTCGCCGGAGAGACATTTTCCGACTCGCTCGAAAACAACCAGCACTTCCATTGCTTCGCTCTCTTATCACCCGGCGACCTTGATTCGTCACAAAGGCCTGCACCGGGATCGCTTTTCTGCAGCATGATTCTCGGTGCACCAGTCCGCGCTGGGGAGGCTCGATGCGACTGTCTTTCGTGATGGTTTCTATTTTGGCGCTGCTGTCCATTGGCGCTCATTCGCAGACGGCTCCGATTCCGAACGCTGCTGTGAGCGCCGCCGACCAAGCCTATGCAGCGCGGGACTGGACGGCAGCCGAATCTCAATACGCCGCGCTCGTGAAGCAGCAACCGGATAACGGCCGATTCTGGTACCGTCTCGGAGCTTCGGCACGCGCAGACAAGCATTACGACGTGGCGCTTGACGCCATGCAAAGAGCGAAGGCCCTGGGGAATGGGAAAGGCTTTCCGGCGTCGTTTGCAGACTATGAGATCGCCACCATCTATGCCGGCGCGGGCAAACCGTCGCAGGCGCTGGAGTTTCTGAAGTCTTCTGCCGATGCCGGTTACATGCAACCAGCGCGGCTGACTGGCGATGCGGAGTGGAATGCTCTGCGTGCGAACGAGCAGTTCATCGCGCTCGCGAAACAGGTGCAGCATAACGCCAATCCTTGTGACGATGCGGAGTTCAGGCAACTCGATTTCTGGATTGGCGACTGGGACGTCGTCCCTGCCGGAGGCGGCACGCATGAGGGCACCAGTCACGTATCGAGAGAGATGAACGGATGCGTTGTTTGGGAGAACTGGACCTCGGCCGGAAGCCCTTACTTCGGCAAGAGCTACAACACCTGGAATCCAAACCAAAAGCGGTGGGAACAATACTGGGTCGACAGCGCTGCGGGAGTGATGTTCTTTCATGGAAGCCTGAAAGACAACGTGATGGACTACTGGACGGACGATGTGCCGCAGGCCACGGGCGGGACGCTGCTGCGGCATCTCCAGTTCTTCAATCTGGGGCCGGATAAGGTGCGTCAGTTCTCGCAGGGTTCCTCGGATGGGGGCAAGACCTGGCACACGGAATACGACTTTATCTACACGCGGGTGGCGAAGGACTAGCCGAGTTCGGGCGAGGATGTCGTTATCCGAAGCGGGACCAGTATTTCGTGGAAAGCGGAAATTCCCACAATGGTTCCGCGGAGCTAAGGCAGCGGTACTTCGGAGTACGGCCAGAAGGGTGGTTGTGTTGCGACTCGGCGCGTGTGGGAGTCTTCTACTTGCTGTGGGGTGAACCTGGCCGTCTTTGCGCGGGGGCCTGGGTTTTTTGGGGGCCCGGGCTTGGGTTCCGAGGAGTGGGCTTTGGTTCCGTCGGGGCGGGTGGTTTGGAGCTTTAAGGGCGGGGGGCTGGAGTTTTGGGGCGGGTGGTTCGGGGTTCTGAGGGCCGGGCGGCTGGAGTTTCGGGACGGTAGTTTGAATCCGGCGGCGGTTCGCGGGGATGGTTCGGATGCGTGCGGGAGTGACTCGTTTCGATTTGATTGGTTTCGGAACGGTGATGGCGCCAACGAAGGACTCAATCAGAATAAGGGCCATTGCATTCGTGCTCGCTGCGGATTTCTTTACAGGGCCAATGATCCCTGACAAACTGGGCTGTGACTACCCCTTCCATCGTCATTCTTGATTTTGGGTCGCAGTACACGCAGCTGATCGCGCGGCGGATTCGCGAGCAGAACGTGTACTCGGCTGTGCTGCCGTGCACTGCAAAGATCGCGGAGATTCGCGCACTCAATCCCGTGGGCATTGTGCTGTCGGGCGGGCCGTGCTCGGTGTACGATTCGGACGCGCCGCCGGCTGATCCGGAGATTCTGAATCTGGGGATGCCGGTGCTGGGCATCTGCTATGGGCTGCAGTTCATCGCGCACCACCTGGGCGGGCGGGTCCGCTCGGCGGTGAAGCGGGAGTATGGGCATGCCGAGGTGGAGGTGATCGACACGGCCAATCCTTTATTTGCGGATTTGCCGGCTTCGATCACAGTGTGGATGTCGCATGGCGATGAGGCTCTGGATTTGCCGCCGGGGTTCCATCTGACGGCGAAGACGGCGAACGCGGTAGCGGGGATGGTGAATCCGGAGCGGCGGATCTGGGCGGTGCAGTTTCATCCGGAGGTGCAGCACACGCCGCTGGGCACCCAAGTGCTGCGGAATTTTGTCTTCAACATTTGCAGGGCGACGCCCGACTGGACGCCGGAACACTTTATTCAAACCACCGTTGCGGCGATTAAGGAGAAGGTGGGCGGCGGGCACGCGATCTGCGCGTTGTCAGGCGGGGTGGATTCATCGGTCGCGGCGGTGCTGGTGCATCGGGCGATCGGGGACCAGCTGACCTGCGTATTTGTGAACAACGGCGTGCTGCGCAAGAACGAATTTGAGAAGGTGCAGCAGAATTTACGGGACAAGCTGGGGCTGAAGCTGGTGGGTGTGGACGCGAGCAAACGGTTTTTGGGCGAGCTGCGGGGCGTGACCGATCCTGAGGGAAAACGGAAGATTATCGGGACGGAGTTCATCGCGGTGTTTGACGATGAGGCGCTGCGGATTGCGCAGGAGACGGGCGGAGTGGAGTGGCTGGTGCAGGGGACGCTTTATCCGGACGTGATTGAGTCGTCGTCGGTGAAGGGGCCATCGCAGACGATCAAGAGCCACCACAATGTGGGCGGACTGCCGGAGGAGATGAACCTGAAGCTGATTGAACCGCTGCGGGATCTTTTCAAGGATGAGGTACGGCGGATTGGACGCGACCTGGGGATGCCGGAAGACATTTTGCAGCGGCAGCCGTTTCCGGGGCCAGGGCTGGCGGTGCGGATCCTGGGCGAGGTGACGGCGGAACGCGTGGCGCTGCTGCAGGAAGCCGACGACATTGTGGTGACAGAGATTAAGAATGCCGGACTCTACACGAAGATCTGGCAGTCGTTTGCGGTGTTGCTGCCGGTGAAAAGCGTGGGCGTGATGGGGGATCAGCGGACGTACGCCTACACGTGCGCGGTGCGCGCGGTGCATTCCGAAGACGGGATGACGGCGGACTGGGTTCCGCTGCCGTATGAGGTGCTGAAGACGATTTCGAGCCGGATTGTGAACGAGGTGCGCGGGATCAACCGCGTGGTGTACGACATTACGTCGAAGCCGCCGGGCACGATTGAGTGGGAGTGACTGACCGGGACTCGCCGTCCAGGCGGGCGCGCCTTCGGCGCAAGAGGCTACACGCCGGGACTGGTCTCGCGCTGTGGCGCAGGAATCTAGGTAGACGAAAAGGACAATCAGAATCTTCGGAATCACGGGATTGGCCCTCTCAACTGTCACTTGGCTCAGCGTCTTCTCCCGATGGTCGATCTTTTTTCTTCTGCCAACCATCTCAGGTCGTCGGGAGATGCTGATTGTGATCGCAGTCGTTTCAATTGTCCTGGTGTTGGTTGCCGTGATCAAAGATTCGCGTTGGTGGCTAGTTGCTTTACTTCCTTCCTTAATGCTTTTTGGACTCTTACGCCTCCACTGAGGTCCTCCTGTTTATTGGTCTTGCCACGGTCGCCCGGACGGCCAGTCCTGATATCCTTCATCCTTCGCTGCCAATCCCTGATTCCAGAGGCTGCTTTTCGATGAAGATGCGTCGTCCGCTGCTTGCTTCCCTTCTCTGTTTCGCTGCTTTTCCGATTTATGCGCAGACCGCGATTAGTTCAACCTATGCGCGCGATCCGCAGCAGCCGGTGGATCAGGAGTACACGGATCACATTAAGAAGTACACGACGGAGCCGTACTTTAATTCGCCGCTGACGGATTATCTGCCGGCATCGAAGACGGTGCCGACGCCGTGGAAGGTGCTGGGAGATGTGTCCGGCGCGCCGAATATGCTGCCGTATGCCGAGGACGTCTACAAATATTTTCGGCTGCTGGCGGCGAGCTCGCCGCGGGTAAAGGTGTACACGATCGGGCACACGGAAGAGGGCCGCGAGATGATTGCGGTGGCGATCGCGGATGAATCGCTGCTGGCGAAGCAGAAGGACAACGATGCACGGCTGGCGAAGCTGGCCGATCCGCGAACGATCCACCTGGACGATAAGATGGCGCAGGATCTGGTGAAGCAGTCGTTCCCGGTGTACTACATCACGGGAACGATCCATTCGCCGGAGACGGGGGCGCCGACGGCGCTGATGGAGCTGGCGTATCGGCTGGCGGTGGACGATTCGCCGTACATCCAATACATCCGCTCACACATGATTGTGTTGATCACGCCGGTGGTGGAGGTGGATGGGCGCGACCGGATGGTGGATATCTACAAGTGGCATCTGGCGCACCCGGGGGAAAACTGGCCGCACCTGGTGTACTGGGGGCATTACGTCGCGCACGATAACAATCGCGATGCGATGGGGATGACGCTGGATCTGACGAAAAACGTGCTTAATACCTACCTGGGATGGCATGCGCAGGTGCTGCACGATCTGCACGAGTCGGTTCCATTTTTGTACGACAACACGGTGGGGGATGGGCCGTACAACGCGTGGATCGATCCAATTCTTGCCGGTGAGTGGGCGGAAATTGGCTGGAACAATGTGCAGCAGATGACGGAGTTCGGAATGCCGGGCGCGTTCACGCATGGGGATTTCGACACATGGAGCCCGGGGTATCTGATGTTTCTGGCCGCAATGCACAACGGCATCAGCCGGCTCTACGAGACGTTCGGCAACGGCGGAGCCGACACCGAGAAGCGAATCCTGCAGCCGGATGAATACGAGCGTACCTGGTTTAAGCAGAATCCGCCGCTGCCGGTGGTGGAGTGGTCGCAGCGGAACAACAACAACTATGAAGAGACGGCGCTGCTGACGACGATTTCGTATTTTGCGCAGAACCAGCAGCAGTGGCTGGAGAACTTTTATCTGAAGGCGAAGCGGTCGATTGAGAAGCCGGATTCGTCGGGGCCAGCGGCGTACGTGATTGCTCCGGAGGGGCAGTCGGCGAGCCGGCGCGCGGAGATGTTGCGGGTGCTGGCGCTGCAGCATGTTGAGGTGAGCCGGCTGTCGGAATCGGCCACGGTGACCGATAAGCCAGCGGTGAAAAAGCACGATGACAAAGACAAGGCGGACGCGCCGAAGACGCAGACGTTTGCGGCGGGGAGCTATGTAATCCGGATGGATCAGCCGTACTCCCGTATTGCGGATGCGCTGCTGGACCGGCAGTATTGGGCCCCGGATGATCCGCAAAAGCATCCTTATGACGACACGGGGTGGTCGTTCCCGGATTTGTTTGGCGTCCCGACGGTGCGGGTGACGGACGCTTCGATTCTGAAGGTGAAGATGGAGCGGGTGGAGGATGCCGGCGCGGCGAGCGGCGCGGTAAGCGGGACCGGCAATGTGATCGCGATCAACAACAGCGGGGATATTTCGCTGCTGGAACTGCGGTACACGCTGAAGGACGCGAAGATTGGGGTAACGGAGCAGGCGTTCGATGCGGAGGGCAAGCATTTTGCCGCTGGATCGCTGGTGATCCAGAATGCGGGCACGGATGCGCTGAAGTCCGCAATCGGACATGCGATTCGGGATGCCGATGTGGAGGCGGTGAGTTTGGGTGCGGCGCCTTCGGTTCCGATGCATGATGCGCCGGCACCACGCATCGCGATGATGCACACGTGGGGCGGGACGCAGACGGAGGGGTGGTGGAGGGAGGCACTGGATAAGCTGCATGTGCCTTACGACTACATCAACACGCAAACGGTGTCGCAGGAAGGTGGATTGCGCGACAAGTACGACGTGATTATTTTTGCGCCGACGGGGCGTGGGTCGACGCAGACGATTGTGAACGGGATGCCGATGTGGGGGAACGCGCTGCCGTGGAAGAAGACTGATCTGACGCCAAACCTTGGACGCGTCGATTCGACGGATGATATGCGGCCGGGACTGGGGCTGGAGGGCGTGGCGCACCTGCGGGAGTTTGTTGAGAAGGGCGGGCTGCTGATCACGTCAGAAGACACGGCGCAGTTTGCGATTGATGAAGGCATGGCGCCCGGGGTGTTCGCGAATCGCGCGGCGAGCGTGCATGTGGTGGGCAGTGTGCTGGGCGCACAGTTTGTCGATCACAAGAATCCGACGGCATGGGGTTACGGCGATTCGCTGGCGGTTTACAGCGCAAACGGAATGGCCTTTACGATCGCGAATACGACGGTGCCGTCGAGGGTGCAGACTGAGAAGGACTATCACCGGGCGACGGGACGCGGCGGCCCTGAAGAGGAGGACGTTCCGCAGGGGCGGATGGCGGTTGCGCCGGAACCATTGCCTTCGCCGAAGCCGTGGGAGGCGACACCGTTGAATGAGGAAGAGGCGCGGGACAATCCTTACATCATTCCGGAGCAGTATCGGCCGGATGTGATCCTGCGATTTACGTCTACAAAGGGGCTGCTGCTGTCGGGGTTGCTGGAGGGCGGCGGGCAGATTGAGGAGAAGCCGATTGTGGTGGACGCGCATTTCGGCCAGGGAAACGTGCTGCTGTTTGCGAACAATCCGATCTATCGGGGCGAGACGATTGGGAGCTACGGGCTGGTGATGAATGCCATTCTGAACTTCGATCATCTGGCGAAGCCGGCGGCGGCGAAGTAGGGTGGTGTGGTGGCTGACAAGCTGGGGTTGATTGCCGGCAACGGGCGGTTTCCGTTCCTGCTGTTGGATGCGGCGCGGGCGCACGGGACCGAGGTGGTGGTTGCGGCGATCAAGGAAGAAACCGATGCGGAGATGGATGCGCGGGCTGCGGCGGATGGGGGCGTTCGCGTCTACTGGCTGTCGCTGGGCGAGCTGTCGCGGCTGATTGAGACGTTTCAGCGCGAGGGAGTGCGTAAGGCTGTGATGGCGGGCCAGGTGAAGCACAAGCAAATCTTTTCGAGCATCCGGCCGGACTGGCGGCTGGCGAAGCTGCTGCTGAATTTGCGGACGCGCAGTACGGATATGCTGCTGGGCGCGGTGGCGAAGGTGCTGGGCGATGAGGGGATCGAGCTGATTTCGTCGACGACTTACCTGGAGCCGCTGTTGGCGCAGCGGGGAGTGCTGACGGCACGCGGGCCGAATGAGCAGGAGGAGAAGGACATTGCGTATGGACGCGAGGTGGCGCGCGGGATCGCGGGCTTCGATCTGGGGCAGACGGTGGTGATTGCGGCGCAGGCGTGCGTAGCGGTGGAGGCAATGGAGGGGACGGACGCGACGGTGGAGCGGGCGGGTACGCTGATGCGGAGTCTCGAAGAAGAAGCTTCTACGTTTGAGCGGAGTCTAACGGTAGTAAAGGTAGCGAAGCCGAAGCAGGATCTGCGATTCGATGTGCCGGTGATTGGAATTCACACAATTGAAACGATGCGCGCGGCGGGGGCGAAGTGCCTGGCGCTGGAGGCGCAGAAGACGCTGATCTTCGATCGGGAGGCGGTGCGGGAAGCGGCGGATACGGCGGGAATTGCGATAATCGCCCTCGAAAATTGATAATGGTCGGGCACTCACAATAAGTCGATAAATATGCAGTTCAGGTCTCGCACGAGCGTTCAAACAAGAATTGGAGAAATGCTATGTCGAAGATTTCCGCGATTGTGATCACGGTCGCCATCGTTGTGGTTGCGGGAGGCTTCGCCCTCCAGCGCGTCTTTGCCGCCGACAACGGCCCGATGCCCGAGGTAGGGCAGGCGGCACCGACGTTTACGCTGCCGAACCAGGAAGGCCAGCCGGTGAGCCTGGATAGTTACAAGGGGAAGTGGGTGGTGCTGTATTTCTATCCGAAGGACATGACCCAGGGCTGCACGATTGAGGCGCATAAGTTCCAGGCCGATCTGGACAAGTACAAAGCGGCGAATGCGGTGATTCTGGGAGTGAGCGTCGACACGGTGGACAGCCACAAACAGTTCTGCACAAAAGATTCGCTGAGCTTCACGCTGCTGGCCGATCCGGACAAGAAGGTTGTGCCGCAGTATGGATCGCTGGGGAACTATGGGCCGATGGTGATTGCGAACCGGAATACTTTTCTGATCGATCCCAACGGAAAGATTGTGAAGGTATGGACGAAGGTGAATCCGAACGTGCACAGCGATGAGGTGCTGGCGGCGTTGGGAGAGATGCAGAAGGCGGGATAAGACGGAGAGTCCGGAGCTCGGAGTCAGGGCACCGAAAACCAACACCTGGCCTGTTAACCCAACCGGAATGCGTGCGAGGCGATGGACATCGTACCGCTCCGCTACGGTTCATCGACGGGCCAGGTTTCAACTGCAAGCTGACTCGCTGTGAACAGACGATTAAGCTTTGTTCCGCGGCGAATTCATTTCGCGCACTTTTCTTGCGCGAGAAACCGGGGAACAACCGGGAACCTCGGGCCATTTTCTGCTCGCGGGAGCGACTCCATGGTTCGCGTCCGACAATTGGACCCGCGCCAGCGTCATGCTCGCGCGATTCCAGACGCATCCGTGGCCCGCATCCGTGGCCTCCACATCCAAAAATGGCGACAGTCGCTACAATCGTTCTTTCAAGCCTCATCAGCGAGAAACGAGGCACCATGACGAAGCGATTGTGGACCGGGAAAAGACTGTGGCTGGTGATGCTGGCGCTGGCCGGCACGACGAATTGTTGCCGCCACGCGCTGGCGCAGCAACCTGGCACAACAGCCGACAGGGAAAAGGTCATCTTCGACACCGACATTGGCGACGACATCGACGATGCTTTCGCGCTCGCGCTTGCCGTCTCGAGCCCCAGGCTCGAAGTCATCGGTGTGACTGCGGCGTGGGGCGACACCGATCTGCGCGCGCGCCTCGCTGAGCGCCTCCTCAGGACGACGGGACATGGGGACATCCCTGTCAGCGCGGGCCCAAAGACACATGCATCCTCGAAGTTTTCGCAGGCGCGATGGGCGCAGGTTGAGCCTGAGCCCGCGCAGGGGTGGCCAGACGCAATCGATTTCACCCTCGACGCGATTCGCCGCAACCCCGGCCAGATCACCCTGATAGCGGTTTCGCCCTTCAGCAATGTCGGCGCGCTGATCGACAAAGATCCGGCAATGTTTCGGAAGTTGAAAAGAGTTGTGCTGATGGGTGGATCGATTCGCCGCAGCTACGGCGATCTTGGCTATTTTGCCGACCGCGGCCCCGAGCCCGAGTACAACATCGACCAGGATATTCCTTCGTCACGAAAGCTCTTCGCTTCCGGCGTTCCGATCGAGATGATGCCGCTCGACTCCACGCAGCTGAAGTTCGACGAAGTCATGCGCGACACTGTTTTCAGTCAAGGCACGCCGACGACGGACGCGTTGCTTTCGTTGTACGAAGAGTGGAGCGCGTCAACAGGAAGCCCGACGCCGACTCTCTTCGATGCGATGGCTGTGGCGGCTACGATCGATCCCAGCCTTTGCCCGACCACTCCTATGCGCATCGAAATTGACGACAAGGGATTCACACGGCGCGTGGACGGACCCCCGAACGCCAAGGTCTGCCTCGACTCCGACTCGGACCGCTTCTTCCGCTTCTATATCCCCGCCGTCCTGCACAACTCTGCGCCATAGAAACCGGCGGGCATTCGAAGCCTCTCCGAGCCTCGAACCCCTTCCTGCGTCGCGCGATGTGAGACGATGTTGTCCCACAGGTGTGTGGTGAGAGGCGCGCGAACATGACGGCGGAGACAACCCGGGACCGATTCGACCTGACCGGACGCGTGGCGCTGGTGATCGGAGGATCGTCAGGAATCGGGCGAGCGATTGCCCTCGGACTCGCCGAAGCGGGAGCGGACGTGGTGGCCAGCTCGCGCCGGACGCGGGAAGTGGCCGAGGTCGCGCGAGAAATCCGCGCGAAAGGGCGACGCTCACTCGAGATCGCATCCGACGTTCTCGAGCGCGGCACGCTGGAAAATCTCCACGCGCAAACCATGGCCGCTTTCGGCAAAGTCGACATCCTTGTGAACGCTGCGGGAACGACCAGGCGTGTTCCTACACTCGATATGCCGGAGAAGGACTGGCGGACCATTCTGCGCACCAATCTTACGGGCACGTTGCACGCGTGCCAGATCGTAGCGCCGGGCATGGTTCGGGAGGGTTGGGGACGGATCATCAATATCGCATCTCTGGCGACGTTCATTGCTTTTTTCGAGGTCGCTGCGTACGGCGTCAGCAAGGCGGGCGTCGGCGCGCTCACCAAGTCGCTCGCCGTCGAACTCGCGCGTCACGGCGTATGCGTGAATGCCATTGCGCCGGGCTTTTTCCCAACAGAGCTGAACGAGATGCTGCTTGAAAACACGCCCCGCGGCCGCGAAGTGTTGCTGCGCACGCCGATGGAGCGTTTTGGGCGGCTCGAAGAACTGGTGGGCACCGCTGTGTTTCTATCCTCGGAGAGCGCGTCGTTCATCACCGGGCAGATCCTCGCAGTCGATGGCGGTTTTCTGGCCAGCGGCGTCAATCAATAGGCCAATAGGCGCTTCCGCGCCTCTGTCAGCGTGACGCTGCGGCCGAAGAATCAAATTCCCGCACCGCTTTGTTCGGCTTCTGGCGTATCTTGGGGTATCCCCGTAGAGTTAGAGGTTGCTTCGCGGCTCCAGCCGAAGAAGCCGAATTGACGACGGGAGAGACCAGCGCGCGCCGCTCACAGCGCGGATCGCCTGAAGTACGGGACAACTACAAAACATGCGCGGCATGCGTCACATCGATCTAACGGATGTTCAGCTCGCATCGAGCGAAACCGCGAGACACATCAATCGCGACATCATCCTCGAGCTCATCCGCACCAGCCAGCCGATTTCGCGCGCCGATCTTGCGCGCCGTTCGGGCCTGCAACGCAGCACCGTTTCGCAAATTGTCGAACAGCTCATTGGCGAGAACTGGGTTCGGGAAGGCTCGATCGCCTCGGCGCCTCGCGGCCGCCGTCCGACTCTGGTCGGACTCAACGAAGATTTGGTTGCGATTGCAATCGACGTTCATCCGCGCCAGGCAATCGTGGCTGTGGTCGACCTCAACGGGCGGCTGCTCGCTCGATCGATTGTGCCTCTGAGCTCCGATCCGGAAGCGTCGACGCGGCTGATGATCGAGTGCATGCAGCGTGTACTTCGCAGCGTGCCGAAAAAATCGACGGAAGGCATCGGGATCAGTTTGCCCGGACGCGTGGATCCATCCACGCAACTGCTCACCTTCGCTCCCAACCTGCACTGGCCGGACTTCGATCTGAAAAGCGTGATCGAGACGAAGATGGCGCTGCCGGTGAAGATGGAAAATGCCGCGACGGCGGCGTTGCTCGCTGAGCTGACCTTCGCGCGTATGGATGGTACCCGCGATGCCGTGCTCGTGACGGTTTCCGAGGGCGTCGGCACCGGCGTCTTCGCGAACGGGCGGCTTATTTCCGGCAGTCACGGCATGGCCGGCGAGTTCGGTCACATCCCTGTGGATCCGGCGGGCCCGCGCTGCGCCTGCGGCCAGAACGGTTGCTGGGAAACCTTTGCATCCTGCAATGCGGCGCTCCGCTACTATCGCGAGCTCCAGGCTAAATCGCGCACGGTCACCTTCCAGGAACTTCTCAATCTTGCAGAAGAGGGGAATGAGCACGCAGCGCAGGCGTTGACGAAACAGGCAACGTGGATCGGCCGTGGTCTGCGGATGATTATCGCGGCTCTCTCGCCGAGTACCATCCTGATTGCCGGCGACGTCACCTCGGCGTGGCATCGTTACGGGCCGGCGATCGAGAAGGAAGCAACCGAGATGACGCTGGCCGGCGAACCACCCGTGATCCGTCCCACACACGAGAGCGAGATCGCCCGCCTCCGTGGGGCTGCTGCTATCGTTTTCCAGCGCAGGGTGCCGCTCGACCCGCATTCTTCCGGCGGTATCGCATCGAACGACGGCAACCGCCGCGCTTTACAGGCACAACCCGCCTCACCGCGGGGCTGACCGCTTTTTCTCGGCGCGATTTCAAACCCTTCAAACTCCATCGATTTTCTCCAGTGGTTGAGGTCAATCTCCCCCGGAAGGCGTTGACGGCGGCGTTGCCGGCACGAAATCCATCCCCTGAATGCTCTTGACAACCCTGCAAACAGGCTCATATAGTTCGGGACGCCTATTAAAACGGCTATGAATGTTTTGGAGCTGGGAAACGTCGGTTTCTGGCCCTATTACTGAAAAGTCCGGCCCGATGGGCGGCGCGTTCGGCAAGCATCTTTGCTCAAGGACACGCATTGATTTGGAGTATGGACAATCAATTTGCGACCCGAAGGGGGATTGAATGAAGAGGCCAACAATGCAAAGCAGATTCGAGCGCACGATCACGACAAGATGGCTGCTGGCGATGACGCTGGTGGGGGCAATGCTGAGCGCGACGGCGGTCAGAGGTCAGGTGCTTTACGGCTCACTCTCCGGTGTCGTGACCGACCCAAGCGGGGCCGCTGTTTCCGGAGCGAGGGTGCTGGCCGTAGAACAGACCAAAGGGATCACGCAGCAAGCGACGAGCGATGCTTCGGGCCTCTATCGCTTCTCTGAAATTTTGCCGGGTACCTGGAAGATCACGGTTACCGCTCAAGGATTCAGCCCGGTGGAAACAGACAACATCGCTGTGAATGCCAACAGTGATGCCCGCGTGGACGAAAAGATGGCGGTTGGGCAGGTGCAGCAAAACGTGACCGTGACGGCGGCGCCGCCGCAGTTGCAGACCGATCGGGCCGACGTGCATACGGACATTTCCACGGCCGAGCTCCAGGAACTGCCTACGGTGTCGTCGGAAGGAAAGAACTTCCAGGGACTGCTGCGCATCATTCCGGGATCGACGATTCCGCTGGAAAACAACTCCGCTGCCGGCAATCCCGCGCGCGCCATGACCTCCAACGTCAACGGACAATCAACGCAGGGCAATAACACGCGCATCGATGGCGTCCTTGACGCCTATCCGTGGCTGCCCAACAACGTGGCGTACGTGCCGCCGGAAGACGCACTGCAGACGGTCAACATTGTCACCAACTCCTACGACGCCGAGCAGGGCATGGTGAACGGCGCCGCAATCAACGTGCAAACCAAGACCGGCACGAATAAGTTTCACGGCGACGCGTACGAGTTTCACACTGACGCCGATCTCAAGGCCATCAACTACTTCGAGCCGCCCACATTCAAGCGCCCGGAAAACATCTTCAATCAATTCGGTGGAACCGTGGGCGGTCCCATTCTCAGAGACAAGCTTTTCTTTTTTGGCGACTATCAGGGGACGCGCCAGATTTTGGCGCCTGCGGGCGGCAATCCGCAGACGGTGCCTTTTGGTGGGCTGCTCTACAGCACCGCACAACAGGCGGGCTATTTTGACTTTCGCCCGTTCCAGACGGCAGCCTACGGCATGGTCGACAAGGCGGGCAATCCTATCCACATTTACGACCCGAATACCGGCAATGCAGACGGCACCGGCCGGACGCCCATCTCGTGCAACGGAGTTGTCGACACCATCTGCCTGTCGCGTGTGGATCCGGCGGCACTGGCCATGGCCAAGCTCATTCCCTCGCCGACCTCAAGCCTGGCCACGCTCGACAGCAACAACTATCTCGACACGCAGAAGGGCTTCTTCCATACCGACGATTACGACGCCAAGGTGAACTACGTGCCTTCGCAGAAGTCCACGCTGTTCGGGCACTTCAGCACCTCGCGCGGCGATATCTACGATCCTCCCTCTCTGGGCCCGGCGGAAGGCAACGCTACCAACGGAGGTCAGCTGGGTAATGCCAGTACACGCATCTACGTCATCGGTTTTGGCGGCACACACACCTTTAGTCCCAATTTGCTGCTCGACGGCAATCTTGGCTACACACGCCAGCACCTGGCTGCGGAGGCTCCCGACATTGCGCAGGGACCGTTTGGTCTGAACACCCTGCATATCCCGGGAACCAACAACTCCGTCGATCCTGCCGACAACCTGTACTACGGCATTCCGGCCTTTCAGTTTGTGACCTTCACCAACCTCGGCAATCCCGGCACCGGGAATCCATTCATCTTCCGGGATAACCAGTACGTCGAGAACGAAAACCTGACGTGGATCAGGGGCAATCACCAACTCCGCTTCGGAGGCGAGTGGGACCACGTGCAGATGAATCACTTCCAGCCGCAAGGCGGGACATTCCAAACGGCGCGCGGCTCCTTCGGGATGAACGGCACCATCACCGAGCAGGTCAACTGCACCGGTGGCCCGCCCATCACGAAAGAAACCTGCACCGATCCCGATCCGCCGACTAATTTCCAATACGGCTCGTATGCTGATTTTCTCCTTGGCCTGCCGTATGAAACCGGCAAGGCAGTGCAGGACAGCGACCCCATCGCGCTGCGCTGGTCGCAGTGGGCCGTTTACGCGCGTGATATGTGGCAGGTTACGCCCAAACTCAATCTCGATTACGGCCTGCGCTGGGAGTACTACCCCATGGCCTACAGCGATCACGGCAAGGGCGCGCGGGTTCTGGATCCGTCGACCATGCAGGTCCTCATCGGCGGTTACGGTTCCGTTCCACAGGACGACGGCGTCAAAGTCGGACCGGGCGAATTTCTGCCACGAGTGGGCATCGCATACAAGGCCACGCAGAATACGGTGGTGCGCGCGGGCTTCGGCATTGGTGCGGACAGCAACAACTGGCGCTACCTGCGCAACGACTATCCCGCCGACACCATCTCCAGCTACAGTGGCACCAACACGGGTGGGGCGGTCAACTATAGCGCCGTGGCTCCCGCTGGAAGTCTCACCGGCACCAACGCGACCGGACCCTATGCCAGTCTGCCTATCGGCGTCACTCTCATCCCCACGCCAAATCTGAGCAGCGGCTCCATTCCGCTTCCCAACAACATCACCACGAGCACGATCGGCACCTATCCGAACTTCCGCCGCGGCTACATCTACAGTTACAACCTGACCATCGAGCAGCAATTCGCCGGGTTCGTGCTGGATGCCGCCTACGTGGGCGAACGCGAAGTTCGCCCCGTCCTCAATGTGAATCTTAACTCCGCCCCGGCGGGTGCAGGCGCGGCTGGAGAGATTCTGAACGCGAAGTTCGGTGGAACGTGGGGCAGCATCAACACTCTGGTTCCGGCCGGACACAGCTATTACGACGCGCTCCAGACGAAGCTCACACGCCGCATCGGTCAGGCTTCCACGATCGGGGTTCTCTATACCTGGTCGAAAACAGAAGACTTTGAAGACAACGAGGAACTCAATTCTCCTCTGTGGAACTATCCCGCCTACTTCGCGCGGAACAAGGCCCTGGCGGGATATGACCGCAACTACAACTTTGAAAGCTACTGGGTCTACGATCTTCCCTTTGGCGAAGGGCATCGCATGGCCAATCATGGCGCCGCTTCCTGGATCGCCGGAGGGTGGACGCTGGCTGGAGTGTTGAGCAGGCTTGGCGGTGCTCCCTTCACGGTCACCGATAATGCGGGCGCTGCGAGCCTGAATGCGCCGGGCAATCAGCAAACGCCGAACATCGTCTCGCCCATCAAACTCACCGGCAGCAAGCCGGCCTATGCGCCGGGGCTGTGCACGAGGGGAACGAACAGCTGCAGCTACTTCAATATCGCCTCGTTCCAGTCCGTCACTACACCGGCGACCTTTGGTACTGCCGGACGCGACATCATCCGCGGGCCGGGATATTTCGACCTTGACGCCAACCTATACCGGAACTTCAAAATCACCGAGTTCCTTACCTTCCGCTTTGAAGCGGACGCGTTCGGCGTTACCAACACGCCGCACTTTGCCAATCCCGACGCCAACATTACGGACTCAAACTTTGGCAAGGTCACCGGCGAGGCGCAGGGGCAAAATGCTTCCCTGGGCGGCAGCGGCGGCGAGCGTCTGTGGTATCTGGGCGCCAAGCTCATCTTTTAACCACACCCTTGCATCATTCCTCCAGGCCGGGACCCTCCACTGTCCCGGCCCGACTTTTTTCATCCGCACCCCAAGCCATACTCGCTCGCGGTTCTGCGAAAATAGCCCTTCGCCACGGATAAGGATCATGGCCAGTCTCAACGCACGGCTGCGCGTTCGGTTGCATGTCATCTTGCTGTTGATCGCGTGCGTCCCGGCCGTGACTCCGCTCCACGCTGAAGACGGTTCCCAGGGCTGGCTGCGCTACGCGCCACTTTCGCCTGTTCCCGCGGGTTACGAGAAAATGCCGGACGGCATCGTCGACCTCGATTCCTCCGAAGGGGCCGCGAGTGCCGAGGCTGAACTGCGCCGCGGCGTGCAGTCGATGCTGACGCGCACGCTGCAGGCCGAGAAAACAATTCCCGGCCACAACGCGTGGATCCTGGGAACCACCGATGAGGTGCTCGCAGCGTTTCCTGAATACCGCGGGCCGCGGCTCGGCGCCGAAGGCTTTTCTATTTCGGCGCTCACTACGCACGGTCACACATACTGGATCATCGCTGGAGCCGATTCGCGGGGCCTGCTCTATGGCGCCTTTCACGTCCTCTCCGGCATGGCGCGCGGGCAGTCCTTTGCGGCTCTCGAAGGCAGCGAGTCGCCCGCTGCACCGATTCGCTGGGTGAATCAGTGGGACAACATCGACGGCACGATCGAGCGTGGATACGCGGGCCGCTCCATCTTTTTCGACAACGATAAAGTTCGCGACGATCTGACCCTCGCCGGCGACTACGCGCGTCTCCTCGCCTCCGTTGGCATCAACGGCTGCACCGTCAACAACGTCAATGCATCGCCGCAGATGCTGACACCGCAAATGATCCGCGGTGTCGCACGCATTGCCGATGCGTTCCGACCCTGGGGCGTGCGCCTTTCCATGTCGGTAGCCATCAACAGCCCGCAGGTCGTGGGCGGCCTCGACACCTTCGATCCCGGCGATCCCAAAGTGGCCGCCTGGTGGCGCGCTCGTGTCGAAGAAATCTACGCGGCGATTCCTGACTTCGCCGGAGTCGTGGTCAAGGCGGATTCCGAAGGCCAGCCCGGCCCATCGCAATACGGCCGCACGCCGGTGGATGCCGCCAATATGCTGGCAGCCGCGCTCAAACCCCACGGCGGCATCGTGCTCTATCGCGGCTTCGTCTACAACCATCACCTCGACTGGAATGATCTGAAGGCGGACCGCGCCCGCGCCGCGTACGACATCTTCCATCCACTCGACGGCCGGTTCGCCGACAACGTGGTCGTCCAGATCAAAAACGGCCCCATCGACTTTCAGGTCCGCGAGCCGGTGTCGCCTCTCTTCGCCGGCATGGAAAAAACCAACACGGCCGTCGAGTTGCAGATCACCCAGGAGTACCTGGGCCAGGGCCGCCACCTCGTCTTCCTGCCCACCATGTGGAAGAGCTACCTTGATTTCGACCTGCGCGCGGAAAATCGCCCATCCTTATTAAAGGATATTGTCGATGGCAAAACCTTCCATCGTCCGCTGGGGGGGTATGTCGGTGTGGCCAACGTCGGGCTCGACACGAACTGGTTAGCGCACCCGCTCTCGATGGCCAATCTCTACGGCTTTGCCCGCCTCGCCTGGAACCCGAACACCACCGCCGAAAGCATCGCCGCCGACTGGACGCGCCTCACCTTTGGCAACGATCCACAAGTAGTCGCCACGGTTACAAATATGCTGCTCACCTCGTGGCCCATCTACGAGCGATACACCGGCCCGCTTGGCCTACAAACGCTTACCAACATTACCGGCCCTCATTATGGTCCGGCTCCGCAGTCGCAGGAGAACAACGGCTGGGGCCAGTGGATTCGCGCTGACGGCGAAAACGCAAACCCGAGGGGTGTCGGCATGGATCGCACCGTCGCCACGGGCACCGGCTTCATCGGCCAGTACCCACCCGAAGTGGCCGCGATGTTTACGTCGCTCAGGACCTGCCCCGAGTCGCTGCTCCTCTTCATGCATCACGAGCCGTACACGTACCAACTGCACACCGGCAAAACTGTCATCCAGACGATCTACGACGACCACTACCAGGGAGCGAAAGAAGCCGCCGGCTTGGTGCACCAGTGGCAGACTCTTCGGGGCCGCGTCGATGCCGAACGCTATGAGAAGACCCTGAGCCTGCTCGAATACCAGGCTGGGCACGCCATCGTGTGGCGCGACGCCATCCATCGCTGGTTCGAAAAAATGTCCGGCATTCCGGACGAGCAGCATCGCATCGATCACGATCCCAATCGCATCACCGCATCGCAAATGCAGCTCGATGGCTACACACCCATCGACGTCACGCCGTGGGAAACAGCCTCGGGCGGCAAGGCCTACGTCTGCAAAGATCGTGACGCCTGCACCGCGACGGCACACTTCGATGGCGCTGCCGGCAAGTACACCGTTGCGGTCGAATACTTCGACTATCGCCAGGGTGCATCGACCTTCCATCTGCTGCTGAACCACAAACCCATCGCAACCTGGACGGCAGACAACACCCTCCCTGGGCAGGCTCCCAACGGCGACACCTCCACGCGCTACACTCTCCACGGGGTGCGGCTCGAGCCCGGCGACGTCCTCACGATCGAAGGCCATCCCAACGATGGCGAACCCGCGCCCGTCGACTTCATGGAGATCACCCCCGAGACCGGCATGCAGCAGAAGGCCAGCACCCACCAGACCGATGAAGATCGATGACATTGCGCGCATGCGCCTCAACCATCAGCGGCTCACGCGGCCCACGTTTGCCACTCCTGTCGAAGTCGTGCGCTGGTTCGGCGCCATCCAGTCGCAGGACCCGGCCGGCTCACTCTACGCCATCGGGCTGCGCATGCGTGGCGCGACAGAAGCGGTGGTCGAGCGGGCCATCGCGGACGGGTCCATTGTGCGCAGCTGGCCGATGCGGCGCACCATTCACTGTATGGCTGCCGAAGACGCTCGGTGGATGATTCGCATGCTGGGGCCGCGCGGCATGGAGCGGATGAAGCCGTATCACCGCGCTATGGGGATTTCGGCGGACGACCTGGCGCGCGCCGGAAAGGTCTTTGAGGCCACTTTGGCGGGAATGCAGCTCACCCGCCCCGAGCTGTATCAGCGGCTCAATGACGCCGGTGTTGCCACCAAAATGCCCGGCGTTCCGATGCGCGGACTGCATTTGCTCGTCCATTGGGCCCATGCGGGACTTATCTGCATTGCAGCGCGCCAGGGGAAGCAGCCCACCTTCGCGCTGCTCGAGGAATGGATCCCGCGCGGCCGCGATCTTTCCGGCGATGACGCGCTCGTAGAGTTGGTGAAGATCTATTTCCGCGCCCATGCCCCCGCCACTGTAAAAGATTTTGCGTGGTGGACCGGCCTTCCAATGGCCCAGGCGAAACGCGCGGTCGTGCTCGCCGGCGATCTTCTGCGCGCCACGAAACTCGAAGGCGTCGAGTACTGGATCCTGCGCGATGCAGCTGCTGCTTCCTCCGGCCCGCTGCCTGTGCTGCTTTTGCCAGCGTTCGATGAATACACGGTTGCCTACGCGGATCGCAGCGCCGCGGGCGACGCCTCCACATTGCGCTCTGCCGCCCACGGCCTCGCGCCCAATATCCTGATCAACGGCCGGATCGCCGGAACCTGGAAGCGCACGCTGCTCGCCGACAACACTGTCGCCATCGCGCCCCGGCTCCTGCGTATCCTGAACAGGAAAGAACAAACCGGTCTGGAGCAGGCGGCTGAAGGGTACGCTGCATTCCTTGGCCGAAAGCTGGCCGACTCCGGCAAATCGCGCACCCGAGTGAAAAGAGGAAAGACATCACGATGAAGATTACGCGCGCTACCGTCAACGTCTGCTCTCCGGGGCGCAACTTTGTCACACTAAAAATCGAAACCGACGAAGGCATTTACGGTCTTGGCGATGGCACGTTGAATGGGCGCGAGCTCGCGGTCGCCAGCTATCTTACCGAGCACGTTATCCCCTGCATCGTGGGTCGCGACCCATTTCAGACTGAAGACATCTGGCAGTATCTCTATCGCGGCGCGTACTGGCGGCGGGGCCCCGTCACCATGTCGGCCATCGCCGCTGTCGACGTGGCTCTCTGGGATATCAAAGGGAAGGCGCTCAACACGCCTGTCTACAATCTGCTCGGGGGCAAGAGCCGTGATGCGGTCCTCGTCTATTGCCACGCCCACGGAGCCGATATCGATGAAGCTCTCGACGACGTTACCCGTCACCGCGACATGGGCTACAAAGCCATCCGGGTGCAAAGCGGCATCCCTGGACTCGATGCCACGTATGGAGTACCGAAAGGCGCGCAACCCTACGAGCCCGCCGAGCGCGGACTGCCGTCCGAAAGCCGGTGGTCGACGGAAAAATATCTGAACCACGTACCCAAATTATTTGCTCGCGTCCGCGAGCAATTTGGCGACGACCTTCATCTCCTCCACGACTGCCATCATCGCCTCAGCCCTATTGAAGCCGCCCGCCTTGGTAAAGAGCTTGAGCCCTTCCATCTTTTCTGGATGGAAGATCCCGTCCCCGCCGAATTCCAGGAAGGCTTCCGCGTCATCCGCGAACACACCACCACGCCGATTGCAACGGGCGAAGTCCTCAACTCCATCTGGGACGTGCACGACCTCATGCGCAACCAGTGGATCGATTATGTGCGCCTCACGCTCACCCACGCCGGCGGCTTCACGGCCCTCAGGAAAATTGCGGACTTTGCCGAGCTCTATCACGTTCGCACCGGATGCCACGGCCCCACCGACCTCTCGCCTGTTTGTATGGCGGCGGCACTCCACTTCGATCTTGCGATTCACAACTTCGGCATCCAGGAACATATGCCGCACAGCAAAGAAACCGACGAAGTCTTCCCGCACGCCTACCGTTTTGACGATGGCTTCATGTATCCGGGCGATGCGCCCGGCCTCGGGGTGGACCTCGATGAAAAGCTTGCGGCACAACATCCTTACCAACGCGCTTATTTGCCAGTTCTGCGCAAGCTCGACGGCACATTGTGGGACTGGTAGGGCGTCGTGAACAATGTGTAGCTATCATCAGCACACATTACGCCAAAGTGAGATTTGTTCCCGAAGGAGTTCCGCTGTGATCAAGCGCTCGACCTTAGTCCTTTCTGCGATTCTCGCCCTCGTCTCCTCGCTCCCGGGCCAATCCCCGTCGCCCGCCGATCACTCCGGCCAGATCTGGTTCGACTCCTCGCAGCCCATCGATAAACGCGTCGATGCGGTCGTCCACGCGATGACCCTCGACGAAAAAGTTCTGCAGATGGAGAACCACGCCGCCGCGATCCCGCGCCTCGGCGTACCCGAATACGACTACTGGAGCGAGGGCCTTCACGGCATCGCGCGCTCCGGCTACGCCACTCTGTTCCCGCAGGCTATCGGGCTCGCCGCTACCTGGGACACGAACCTTCAGCACCAGGTCGCCACGGTCATTTCCATTGAAGCGCGCGCGAAATACGAGCAAGCCATGCGCGACAACCTGCACAACATTTTTTACGGACTCACCATCTGGTCGCCGAACATCAACATCTTTCGCGACCCGCGCTGGGGCCGCGGCCAGGAAACCTACGGCGAAGATCCCTTCCTGACCGCGCGCATGGGAGTCGCTTTCGTTGAAGGATTACAAGGGGACGACCCTGAATATTTCCGCACCATCGCCACGCCCAAGCACTACGCGGTGCACAGCGGGCCCGAATCCCTGCGCCACGAATTTAACGTCGACGTCACGCCGCACGATCTCGAAGACACCTTCCTCCCCGCGTTTCGCGCCACCATCACCGAAGCCCATGCCGACTCCATCATGTGCGCCTACAACGCCATTGACGGCGTTCCCGCGTGCGCCAATACGATGCTGCTGCGGCACCATCTCTACGACGACTGGGGTTTCCGTGGCTTCGTCACGTCCGACTGTGGCGCGATCTCCGACTTCTACTCACAAAACGGACATCATTATTCGCCGGACGATGCACATGCCAGCGCTGTGGCGGTTAAGGCAGGAACCGATACCAGTTGTGGAGACGAATACAAAGCGCTGGTCAACGCGGTCCACCAGGGACTGATCTCGGAGACGGAAGTCGATGCGGCCGTGAAGCGACTGTTCACCGCCCGGTTCAGGCTCGGTATGTTCGACCCGTCGTCCGAGGTGAAGTACGCGCAGTTGCCCTTCTCTGAGGTCGACTCGCCCGAGCATCGCGCCCTTGCACTCAAGACCGCGCACGAATCCATCGTGTTGCTGAAGAATGACGGCACGCTCCCGCTTAAGCCGGAGCTTAAGCGCGTGGCGGTAGTCGGTCCGAACGCCGCTTCGCTGGCCGCCATCGAGGGGAACTACAACGCAATTCCCTCGCACCCGTCGCTCCCTGTCGATGGCATTGAAGAAGCACTCAGCGGTAAAGCCAGGGTCGTTTACGCGCAGGGATCCGCCTACGTCGAGGAACTGCCGGTCGTCCTACCCCGCACCGCACTGCACCCGGCCGCGGACTCGAAGGAAGACGGCCTGAAGGGCGAGTATTTCGCCAACCCGACTTTTTCCGGCACTCCGGCGGCTGAGCGCATCGACAGGCAGATCGAGTTTGACTGGAACGGTGCGAGCCCGGCACCGAAGATCCCGGTCACCGGCTACAGCGTTCGCTGGACCGGGGTCTTTACGCCTCCCGCGCCCGGCAAATACAAGCTCACACTGCGCCGCGGGGGCTGTTACCGCTGCGGCGATCAGGAGACTTACGCGTTGTGGGTCGACGGCAAGCAGGTCTTTGACAGCACCCAGCATGCGGCGCCGGCTCGCCGCGGCCAGGGGGAGTCAGGCGTTGACCTCGACCTCAGCGACATGAAGGAACACGCAATCCGCATGGAGTACGTCTTCAAAGCGCCACACCTCGGCGCCGGCATCGCACTGGACTGGCAGCCTCCGGCCGAAGCTCTTCGTGACGAAGCGGTCCGGGCTGCGCAATCCTCCGACATTGTCCTCGCATTCGTGGGCATTTCACCCAACCTTGAGGGCGAGGAGATGCCTGTCCACGTCGAAGGGTTCGCGGGCGGAGACCGGACCGCCATCGATCTGCCCAAAACGCAGCGCGACCTGCTGGAAGCCGTCGCGGCCACGGGCAAGCCGGTAGTCGTGGTGCTGATGAGCGGCAGCGCCATGGCCATGCCGTGGGCCAAAGATCACGCGGCCGCACTCCTCGAAGCCTGGTACCCTGGCGAGGCAGGGGGTGAAGCCGTCGCGGACATTCTCACAGGCAAAGTCAATCCCTCCGGCCGGCTCCCCGTCACCTTCTACGCCTCCGACGACCAGCTCCCTCCGTTCACCGACTACGCCATGAAAAATCGGACCTATCGCTATTTCGCTGGTGAACCGCTTTATCGATTTGGTTACGGTTTGAGTTACTCGACTTACAACTATTCGGGCATAAGCCTATCTTCTCAGTCGCTGAAGGCGGGCGATCCACTTACCGCTGAAGTCAAGGTCACTAACACCAGCAATCGCGCCGGCGATGAAGTCGCACAGCTCTACCTGATTCCGTCTGCCGGCAAGGGCTATCCACTCCGGAGTCTCGAAGGAATTGCGCGCGTCCATCTCGCGCCTCACGCGAGCACCCCCGTGCATTTCAGGCTCGATCCGCGCCAGCTCAGCGAGGTCGACGCTGCCGGCCATCGAGCGGTGCGCGCCGGAGATTATCAGTTATATGTGGGAGGAAGCTCGCCTGAGACCGGCCTCAGCGGTGCGGGGGTTGCGACGAAGCTCACCATCACCGGATCGCAGGATCTGCCCGAATAGCGTACCTTTTCCGCGCCTGTTGCGACTAGGCAGACGTTCTCCGCAGCGTTTGCCGCAGCAGAGCCAGCTTGCTTCCAGCTTCCGGATCTTCCTTCAGATGCGCCAAGCCCGCCTGCAGGAGAGCGATGAGAATGGCCAGGAAAAAACCGCATGCAGTCGCGACGATGACAGTGAGGGTGCGCTTAGGCGACGATCTGCGATCCGGCAAAACAGGAGGATCCACCACCTGAATCAGCGAGCCCTCTTTCGCCTGATCGAGTTTTGCGATCTCGAACTGCCGAGCCAGAATGTCGAAGATCGTCTCGTAGTACCGCACGTCCCGATACTTGCGTATGTAGTCAAGACCCGATTGCGTCAGTTTGCCTTTCGGCATAATCAGGGAGTTCGCGCTGTCTTCGGAGCCCCCAAGTTTTGCTAATTGCGCCTGCATGCTCTCAAGTTCCTGCTGCGCCTGAATCAACTGGGCGTTTTCGCCGGTCGCGAAGGTCTGCATGGCCTGAATCTGCACTTCTTTCGCGGTAATCTGCGCTCGCAACATGGCTGCGGACTCGATGAGGACCTTTGCCTGGCTGTCGAGCTGGATCAATCCTGTAGTTTGCTCGGTTTGTTGCATAGCCACTTCGGCATTTGCGAGATGGTTCTTCGCCTCTTCCAGTTGCTGCTGAAAAAAGGCGGCTCTCTGCTGTGCTTCGGTGATGGCCAGGTCTTTGGAGAGCTGACGAAACTCCTCCACGTAACCATTCGCAAGATCTAAAGCACGTTTCGGCGTTCGCGCTTCGACAGAGAGGTGAATGAGACCATCCTTGCCGGAGCCGTCCACCTTGGTGTGGTTCTCGAACTGCTTCCGCGCATCGGAAACCAGCTTTGAGTGATATTCGTGCTGGAGTTGAAAGACATCCACCATCCCGTCTTCGACTTTCTGGCTCCTCAGCATGGCAACGTACATGTCGTTGACGTTCTTGATCCCGAGACCGCCGCCACCGGCTAAAGCTGCCACCGATCCGAGATTGCCGAGCTGTGATGTGATTGCGGAAGCAAGCGAAGAATTCTGCTGTGGCGGCATCAAAGTTACCTCCGCCGTGTACCAGCTCGGCAAGAGCAGCGAAACCACCGCCGCAATCACAGCAAAGACGGCCGTGATCAATACGATAAGCCGCTTGCGTTCGGCCAGAATGATCAGCACGTCCAGCACTGAGATTCGGTCTTCGCTGCCTGCGACGTTCTTCTGCTCAGGCGGTTCGGCGCCCGAGGACTGCTGGAGATTGCGGTAGTGGGTTTCTGTCGCCATGAAAACCGCCGAACTCTGAAGACTGCGCGCTCAACGTATCTTACAGGTTCAATAAGTTGTTCGTTACGCTCACTGGATTATGCTGATGGCTGCGGCGCCCAGCGCAAACTGCGAGAAGAGCTGGGACCAGTCGAGAAAGCCACGCAGTGCGGAGGGCTTGAACACCTTCTCCGGAACCACGATCGTGTCTCCGGGATTCATGCGCAGGTTATCGAACTCGTTGCCCCAGATTCCATTTTCAGCCTCGCGGCTGATGACCGATCCATCGGCGCGAATCACAAAAATGTGTTTCCGGTCCGCTTCGCGACTGGGTCCGCCTGCCAGATGCAGATAGGTCCCGGCCCGCCTGGCGGATTGGTACAGGAACGAATTCTGGTCGTAAACGGAGCCGACCACATTGACGCTGGCAGGGACCGGGGGAACCACGAAACGGTCTCCATCTTCGAGCGCGATATCCGGCAGCACATCGAGCCCGCTGCTGCCGGCTCTGAATTCCAGCACGATGCGTCCGGTGGCTCGTATCTGGCGCAGTCGTCCAACCAGTTCCTGCTCGCTGCTCTGCGCGGCGGCCCCGCTGGCCAGGTCCTGGGCCGAAGTTGCGGGCGACGAGACGAGCGCGAGGTTGCCGCGCTGCATCTGCATTTCGAGTGTCTGAACATATTCGTCCATCCGCCGCTGCTGGAGGACTCGCGTCGACTCGCGCGTAAATTCTGAGCCATACAGATAAGCGGCCGCCGTGAGTCCGCCGGCACGCTGCACCAGATCGCGCAGGGTCTCGCCAGGTTGGGCGGTGTATACGCCGGCGTGGACAAATTCGCCCTCCAGATGGACGAATTTGGTCTGCTGCATGATGGGAACTCTGATATCCCCCTGCGAGAAGATCGAAACCACGTCGCCCGGCTCGAGCTCCAGGTCCTGCGACGTGTCATGCTGCAGCACCAGCTTGCCCAGGTCGAAGGGGAGCAGCGTCGTCTTCAGCGTAGTCGTGTCCAGCCGTTCGACGACCGCATAATCCCAGTCAATTTCGGGCGCCACCGGACCCACATCGGTGCGTGTCGTAGACGGCAATCCTGAAGTGGCGCTGCGGGGTTGGCCGGCTGCCAGACTGGCGTTGCCTGCTCGTTGTGCCGCCGTCAAATCGCGCGAACCTCCTGCGGCCAACGCCGCCGCATTCGCTGGGGCGTCCGATACCGCGCCGGGGCTGTCGTAGGAATTCAGATCGGTTTCGCTCTGGGTTCCATCGCTCTGGGTTCCATCGCCTGGAGTCGAGCCGTTCTGTCCAGGGGCTCCGGGATTCACTGACGGTTCAATCAGTCGCCGCGGTGTTAAATCGATTGGCGTCGTGGGCTGGCGCAGGTTGGGAAAGTTCCGTAGCGGCTCGAATTCAGGAGCAGGCAGACCGAGCTGGGCGCGCTTCCACCAGTAATTCCGCGTGATCAAAGAATCCTTGTCCGGAATCAGTTCGCTGACGTGCATGCCCGCATGCCATGCAAAGCGGCCCTGATTCGCGGTATTGCCGCGGAGCGTCACCGTCTTCTGATACAGAGGGACGATCGAAAAGACGCGAACCAGATCGCCGTCTGCCAACGCTGTCGCCAGACCGGTCTGGTCCCACGCAACTTCCATCGCGTAGCGCGCACGGTGTTCGTCGATGCGCTCGATCGAAACACGCGCCTGCGCGGCGACTCCGGATGCGCCGCCCGCATCCGCGAGCACTTCGCCGAGCGAATCGCCCGAACGCAGTTCGTAGATTCCCGGGCTTCTCACGCTGCCGGTCATCGCCGCCTGCGGTCCGACCGGCGGAATGAAGAGCACGTCGCCATTTTCCAGCCCCACGTCCTTCGACTTGTCGCCATGGACCAGGAGCGAATAAAGGTCGAAGTCCGTGACTTCTTTACCCCCCCGCCGCAGAAGGATATGGCGGAATGAGCCGGACGCCGAAGGGCCCCCGGCAGCGAACAGCGCATCCACCAGGGTGCTGAGAGAACTTACCGTGTACATGCCCGGTCGCCGCGCTTCGCCGGCGAGGTAGACCTGAATGGCCCGAATCTGACCGACATCCACGACAAGGTCGAAGTTGCGGTAAACCCTGCCAATCGCGGACCGAACATGGCCGTCAAGGGCGGAGAACGGCATTCCGGCCACGTGTACCGGCCCGATCTGCGGCAGGTAGATCTCCCCGGAACGATCGACCCGGGTATCGGCCCGGAAATTCACCTGTCCCCACACGCGGATGCGAAGTTCGTCACCCGGGCCGATCACGTAATCCGGCGGCACGGGGGATAAATCCAATGGCGCGAACGTTGAAGGGACCTGGCGGAAGAGGTTCGCCCCATAAATCGGCAGAACCTGACCGGTTGTCGAGGCCACAAATTTCTGGAATTCGGTCAATGGCTCGGGGGGAAGCTGCTGCTGCACCTGCCCAGTCCTGCTGGTGGGCTGGCGGCCAACGTTTTCGTTGTCCCTGTAGTCAAAGTAAGGAAGTTGCTGGGAACCGGACTGGCCAGACGGAACTGAAGGATTCATCCCCGACGACGGCATCTGCCCCTGGCCCTGCATCTGTAATTGCGTGTTGCACTGTGACGAGTTCGCCAGGAGGGGATCAGAGCAATCAAGGGTGCTGTTTGGGTTTTGCGTACTGCCGGGAATGATGTCCTGTGCCGCGGCATGCAACGCGAACGCCAGGCACCACGCCAAGAGGAGCGAAGGGAATTGTTTCGTCACCACGGTAATGCACGAAGAAGAGAGAGGGCGCGAATAACGCCCGGAAGCTATTTGTTTCATTGATTCGTGCGCGTGTTTCCCGGTGACGACAGTCTAGCATGGGTGGCTCAGTCCGGATGCGCAGGGTATACCTTTGGGGGATTGAGATGACCATTTCGGGAAGGTTATTGTCGTAATGATTCTTGCGTGACATCCGTGTCATCGTAATCAAAATTGATCCTTGTAGGCAGGGCTTCCACGATATACTGCACCAAGGAAATCCAAGTATTTTTTGGTTACAGTTTAGTAACAACCAGATAATCCACATATATTTCCGACCGCCGAAAACACTGATCTTTTCCTTAGCTTTGCGGAAGTTAGAACGCCAAAGCCGTTGTGATGGGTGGGAATGAGCTCGCTTTCTTACGAAAATGTATTTTCCTCCGACGCCACTGAACGATCAGAGGGTGTCTCTCATCCTGCATCAGCCAGCCGGGCCCCGAAGTTATCGACTGCGAGGAGCGATGCAACGCATTCTGTTGCATTTGCTAAGCAGGCTGCTGTAGCGCAGACAAGTCCATGGGCGCTTTCTGCCTTGCGGCGATGGCTGGAAATTGTCGTGGCTGTTTGTGCCCTCATTGGCTTACTGCCAGTGATGTTTTTTGCCGGGGTTCTGGTGTGCTGGAGTTCTCCCGGGCCTGTCTTTTTCCGCCAACGCCGCATGGGCCGGAATGGAAGAGAGTTCACCTTATATAAGTTTCGCTCTATGTGTCCGAAGAAGGGCAGCAACTCCTCGATAACCGTGAGTGGCGATGTCCGCATTACGCCGATCGGGGCCCTGCTGCGCCGCTACAAGCTGGACGAGCTGCCGCAGTTCTGGAACGTGCTCCGCGGCGATATGTCGCTGGTTGGACCCCGCCCGAAACTTCCGCACCACGAGGCACTCCTTATGACCTGCCGCCCCGGTATTACAGGTGCGGCTACCCTGGCCTTCAGAAACGAAGAGGAATTTCTCTCGGAAATTCCTGAAGATCAGCTCGAGACCTTCTACGAAACCTTTGTTAAGCCGGCAAAAGCGCATCTGGATCTGGAATACATGCGAACGGCAACGCTCAGCAGCGACCTCAGGGTGCTTTGGCGTACTGCAAGCGCGTGCTTGTCGTCCAGCGAGACTGCCTTGGCTGAATCCGCGGAGACCATCCTGCAGCATGAGACCGTCGTGCGGATGCGGTCGGGAAAATTCGCACCTTTCCCGGTCAACCATCCCATGGCTCAGCCCCGCGTCTATCCCGCCGGACTCAACCAGGAACTCTAAGCATCCGTTTCGTCGCGGTCATCGCGTCGCTGCCCATGCGTCCGCGACATCCCTATCGATTCCGTCCGTCGTCGATTCCCAATGCGAGGCGGCTCGCGGTACCAGAGGCATGTGCTGCTGACAGAAGTACCGTGCCCTTCCTGCTGATTGCTCCGAATAATGAGAGCATCCCGCCGAAGCCCTCCGGGCAGCCAAGCCGTCTGTGCGGAGCCTCGATGCGGGAACGTGACAGTAATCGGTGACTGTTTGTGGAGAGATTCGTTCCGGAGCCTCCAACGCGGAGAGGCGCCGTGCAGGGCTCAAAAGCATTGCCGACCTCCGGAAGGTCCCCCGGTCGCTGGACAGTCTGCTTTCGGCTCCTGCTGACCATCACTCTCCTGATCCCCTTCGCCGTCGCCGCTGATCCATCAGCCGCGTGGGCTCAGCAACAGCAACTCCTGCCGCCAACCCGGCCCACCACGCGCAGACCACCCGACGGCCGTCGTACCGCGTTGTTCCTCGCGCGCCGGCAGCCCCACACCGGCGTCCCCGCGATTCTCCTTCTTCGCGCCCGAGCGGCCCATGCAGCGCTGGTCCGGGCGCAGAGCTCAATCCAGCCACCTTATACGGTCTGGCAGCCGGTTGGCCCATCCCAGGTCAGCACCGTGCCATGGAACGTCGTCACGGGACAGGTGACCAGCCTCGCTGCCGATCCGTCCGACACCACCGGCAATACTCTTTACGCCGGAACCGCGGGAGGGGGTGTTTGGAAATCCACCAACGCCGCGGGGGCCCCGGCCAGCGTCACCTTCACGCCCCTCACGGACACACTCAGCGCCTGGTCTTCCGCAGTGCTCACCTCTCTCAGCATCGGCACGGTCTCCGTGCAGCCCGGCGGCACGGGCGTCGTCCTGGCCGGCACCGGCGATCCCAACAGCGGCTCCGGCTCCTGGTATGGTGCAGGGATTCTCCGGTCCACCAACAATGGGAGCACCTGGAACCTGATCAGCTACGCGGCTCCTGACCCCGTCGGCCTCACCTACAACTTCATTGGCGGGGCTATGAGCGGATTCGCCTGGAGTTCGGCGAATCCGAACCTGGTTGTCGTCGCCGTTGCCGACCCAGGGAATCAGACTACCGTCATCGGCGCCGTCAACCAGGAAACCACTTACGGTCTCTACTCTTCGCAGGACGCCGGCGCCACGTGGCAACTCGCCACCATCGAAGATGGCTCCCAGGTCATTGAGGGCGACGAGTACAGTAACGGCGGCGGAAACTCCGCGACTGCCATCGCCTGGAATCCCATTCGCCGGCGCTTCTACGCAGCGATCCGGTATCACGGCTATTACGAATCGACTGACGGCGTCACTTTCACCCGGCTTACTCACCAACCCGGCGTCAATCTGACCACAGGCCAATGCCCCACCCGACCCGGCACATCCGGTTCTCATGCCTGCCCCATCTACCGTGGCGCGCTCGCGGCGCAGCCGGCCACCGGTGACATGTTTGCGTGGACGGTCGACAGCCATAATCTCGACCAGGGCTTGTGGCAGGACACCTGTCACGCTGGATCCAGTGGCTGCGCATCTCCGACGGTGAGCTTCGCCACGCAGATCAGCGACTCGCTGCTGCAATCCCCATCCGGCAGCGGCACCCTCGGACAGGCCGATTACGACTTCACCCTTGCCGCGGTTCCCTCGCAACAGGACACACTGCTCTTTGCCGGCACCGTGGATCTATGGAAGTGCAGCCTCGCCAACAGCTGCGTCTGGCGCAACACCACCAACACCCAAACGTGCGCTGCGGCTCAGGTCGCGCCCGCGCAGCACGCGATCGAGTCGACCTTCGGTTCCACCGGCTTGCTTTATTTCGGCAATGACGCCGGGCTGTGGCGTTCGACCGACGCCGTCCACCAGAAGAACACCCCATGCACCGGCGACGACGCAAAGCATTTTCAAAACCTCAACGCCGGCCTTGGCTCTCTTGCCGCCGTCGAGAGCTTCACTGAGGATCCATCGAACCCGACGACCTGGCTTGCGGCCCTGGGCGATCTCGGCACGGCGGCACCGACCGTTGGCGCAACAACCTGGAACCAGGTTCTGGACGGCGAAGGCGATGTGGTCGCCATCGATCCCGCCAATTCTCAGAACTGGTACGCCACCTCCGAAGCGGGCGTCGCCATCAACCTCTGCACGCAAGGCACAGCCTGCGACATTGCAGACTTTGGCAATACCGTCATCGGCGAGTCTCAGGTCGCAAACGACTTCCAGCCCATTGCCGCTCCGTGGATTCTCGATCCGCAGAACACCGCCAACCTCATCCTCGGTACCTGCCGCGTCTGGCGCGGCGCCGCTAACGGCTTCGGCTGGTCCCAGCTCAACCTTCTGAGCGCCACGCTCGATAAGGACCAGGGAGATTTCTGCAATGGCAATGCAGAAATCCGCACCCTTGCGGCAATTCCGATCACTTCCGGCCCCTCAGCCGGGTCAGAACAAATCTATGTCGGCATGGCCGGCGTGGTCGATGGCGGCGGCCTGATCCCTGGACACCTTTTCACCGCCACCGTCAACAGCGCCTCACAGGCCAACAACACCCAATGGCTCGACCGCTACTCCTCGCCGGTGACGATGCCAGGCGCAGGGGGTGCAAAGTTCAACCCCGGTGGTTACGGCATTTCCAGCATCGAGCCTGATCCGCACGATCCCACGGGTCGAACGATCTATGTCACCGTCCAGGGAATTTCCAGCCTCACCGATTACGAGCCGGTCGTCTATCAATCCAAAGATGCCGGTGCGCACTGGACCGTTATCGGCGAGAATCTTCCCGCCGCGCCCGCCGACAGTATCCTGGTAGATCCCAACAACGCGAACGTCGTCTACGTCGCCCTCGATACCGGGGTCTATATCACGCAGAACATCGCCACGTGTTCGCAGCTCAACCAGGCATGCTGGAACGTTTACGGCAGCGGTCTTCCCAACGCGCCGCCGGTCAGCCTGATGGCCTACAACGAAGGCGATACGCAGGTCCTGCGCGTGGCCACCTGGGGCCGCGGCATCTGGCAGACGGACCTGGCCACAGCCGGTATCGCTCCGACGACTGCGACCTTTCAGCCCGCGACGTTGATGTTTCCCGGTCAAAAAGTCGAGACCGCCAGCGCCGCACAAGGCATCACTGTCAGCAATACCGGCACGCTGAATCTCAACATCACCAGCGTGGCCGTCACCGGCGATTTCACTGAGACCGATACGTGCACCGATCAATCGCTGCCTCTCCAGGGCTCCTGCCAGGTCTCCGTTACCTTTAACCCCTCGCAGAACGGATCGCGAAGCGGCCTGTTGACCCTCTTCGGCAACGTCAGCGGCGGACAAATCACCGCGGCGCTCTCCGGCACCGGTCTCGCACCCGCCGTCGTCTTCCTGACGCCATCGTCGCTCACGTTCGGCGCCACCATGGTCGGATCGAAGTCTGCCGCGCAGTTCATGACGATCGCTAACACCGGCGACATTGCGACCACCCTCACCAGCGAAACTGTCTCCGGCGATTTCTCCATCTCCACGAACACCTGCACCGGGTCACTGGCTGCAAATTCCAGCTGCACCCTCGGCGTTGTCTTCGCTCCCAGCGCCTCCGGGGCGCGCACCGGTGTTCTCACCGTCGCAGATGCTCTCGGCACACAGACCGCCCCGCTTTCAGGAATCGGCCAGAATCCCGCCACCGATGCACTCGCGCCCTTGTCGCTCACCTTCGCGGCGCAGCAGGTCGGCACCAACAGCACGGCGCAACAGGTCACCCTCACCAACACCGGCGATCAGCCGCTCACGAGCATTGCGGTCGGCGCCACCGGCGACTTCGCCGCGGTCAACAATTGCGGCGCAACGCTGCAGGGCAAGGCTGCCTGCTCTGTCTCCGTCACCTATGTTCCCACTATCACGGGCGCCGAATCCGGCACGCTCACCGTGACCGATGAATTTCGCACCCAGAAAGTCGTTCTTGGCGGCACCGGTATCGCTCCGCCGGGCGCATCGGCCTTACCCACGACGATCAACTTCGGCGGCTATGCGGTGGGCACCACCAGCAGCCTGCAGACCGTCACCGTCACCAACAGCGGCGGCTACGACCTCACTGGCCTCACGGTGGTAATCAGCTCCGGGTTCGCAGTGGCTACCAACAATTGTTCCTCAACCCTGGCTGTCGGCACCAGCTGCCAAATCGGCGTCACCTTCACCCCTGCCGCCGCCGGTTCCACTGGCGGAACCCTGATCGTCTCCGCGACCAATCTTCCTCAGGCTCTCACCGTCACTCTTTCCGGTGCAGGCCAGGACTTCAGCGTGGCCGTCACCGGTTCTTCCTCGATCACCATCACCAGCGGTCAAACCGCAACCTTCGCACTCCAGCTCGGCGGGCTCGGAGGTACCACCGGCACCGTGGCTCTGGCCTGCAGCGGCGCTCCGCAGTATTCCACCTGCTCTCTCAACCCAGCCAGCATCGCCGTCGGCGCGCAAAACACCTCGAGCGTCACGGCCACGATCGTCACCGGAGTCTCGACCACAGCAGCCGCCGCGCACCCGAACTGGAGAACTATCCTCCCCGTCCTGAGCCTGGTGCTGCCCTTGTGGTTCGGCCGAGTTCGCCGCAAAAATGCGCGTCGTCTCTCCATTCTTCTCCTCGCCTCGATCGCTCTCGTCGCAGGTTGCGGTGTGGGGTCCAGCT
>DATAZC010000059.1:0-5294 GCA_036272255.1 Acidobacteriaceae bacterium
GCTGGTCAGCGTGACGGAGCGGACGCGCGAGATTGGGATCCGAAAGGCTTTGGGCGCCCGGCGGCTCGATATCATCGGCCAATTTCTTGCGGAGGCGATGGCGCTGACGAGCAGCGGTGGACTGCTGGGAATCGTGGTCGCCGTCCTGATTACGATGCTCGTGGGAGCGCTGGTCCCGTCGCTACCGAGCTCGGTGCCCAGTTGGGCAATCATCACGGCGTTGGGTGTTTCGATGGCCGTGGGATTGTTCTTCGGCACGTGGCCTGCAGTGAAGGCGGCGCGCCTCGATCCTGTCGAAGCGCTGCGGTATGAATAGAAACCGCTACATTTTCGTGAGAAACTGAAGGGGTCAGGACACCTAAGTATCATGAGCCTAAACGACGAAGACCGCGCATGGATCAGCGCCCAGTTTGGTGAGTTCGCAGTTACGGTTGCGGAGCGGATCGAGCGGGTAGAGACCACGCTTCTTACGGAGTTTCACAAGTGGGCCAGTCCGGTCGAAATGCGGATAAAGACGCATACTGCGACGCTTCGGGCGATTGACGTTGAACTTGAGAATGTATCCGATCGCGTAACGCGACTCGAACAACAACGCCCATCGTAGGCTGATGGGCGTGGGTAGTGAACAGGCGCCAGATTTTACATCCGATAACACATATTCGCGCCAATTCAAGCGGCCTCCGTTCGTTGCTGCTTTTCCCTGAACCGTCTTACTCGCTCACGATTCATCTGCAGGGCCTTTTCACGCGGTGTAATGCCTTGTGACGCGAGAGTCTCACGATACCGGTCCCATCGAGCTTTGTTAGCCGCCTGAGAGCGACGCTGTTTCGCGCTCTTGACCCTCTTCGTTGGCAAGGACTTCATTACACACTAAATCTAGTACATATTCATCCCAATAGCCAGCTCTTTATTTTCGTTCACCGGTGCACAGGTGAAGTTGTTCGTCATCTCTTTCCTCCGCTGCACACGGGGACTTTTTCACCGGCGCATCGGTGAACTTTGGCGGCCCCTTCCTTATTGCCTTCAGACGAAGACATAAAAACAATTGCGGCTGGGTGGGTGGGTTAAACGGTGGACCACCCACACGCCCACCCGCGATCGCGCGGTACACCCTCAACTGATCCAGTCGAACCGCGACCAGGTGCCCGGTGATCCAGACGCCCGGCACGTGACCAGGAAGAATGGCCGCGGCGCTACGAGTCTTGCAGAGGTGTAGCCCGAGCCCGCCGATCGCTGTGTAGAAGGTGACGGTTGTTCCTGTCGGATACTCCCGGTTCCAGGACAGCACCTGAAGCCAGGCTTCGAGCCTTTTGGTCTGCACTTCGACTATCGTGCGTTTCCAATGGTGTTCGCGCCTATACTGTCTTAAGTGTGATCCGTACCACGGCCACCTTCGCATCGGCACCCAGGCGGGCGGATCCACCTGCTGCCTTTGTCGCTTTCTTCAGCAGGCGCCGCTTACGCGGCTCGATCGCGCCCGCCGCGGTCGATTCCCTCGCCAGTGCCATTCAGACGCAGGAAGGGTACTATCCGGGCTCGCTGGCCTATGTCAACAACAACCCCGGCAATCTCATTTATGCTGGTCAGCCGGGCGCGACGCAGGGAGCGGGCGGCTTTGCCAGCTTCTCTTCGTACCCTCTGGGTGTTGCAGCGCTCAAAAATCAGATCACGCTCGACGCCACCCGGGGAACCGATGCGAACGGAAACCCGGTGACCAACATCTCGCAGTTGATCAGTTCATGGGCTCCCGCCTCTGACGGGAACGATACGGCCGCTTACATTTCGAGCGTTACCTCTCAAACGGGATACGACCCGGCGGCGCCGCTGTCCTCGCTCGGAGTCTCGATGTTTGATGGATCATCGGCTGCCGTCGACGATTCTTCCTTGCCTGCGTTCAGTTTTTCGGATCTGTCGAGCTACGATCCTTCGATCGATCTTTCGAGCGTGGGTGGACCATCGTCTGTGCCGGCTCTCTATCTCGCTGGTGGTGCGCTGGTCGGGGCGCTGCTGCTCTCGCGCCTGTTCTAACGCTTCATGCCTTCGTACACCGTCGCGCGGTGTTCGATACGCGTGACTCGAATACGTTTTTCGGCTTTGGAAATCTCGAATACCATCCGGTAATCGGTGTGAAAGCGGGCTCTCCAGACACCTGGCTTACCGCGCAGTTCGATGGCCGGCACTGACGCTGGCTCTTCCGCCAGGTCTTCGAGTAATTGTTTTGCTGCAGCTTTCGGGCCGGCCCCAAGGAGGCGATACTGTTTTCGGGCGTAGGAGCTGATCTGGAGTGTCCAGCCGTTCAAGCGATGCGCTTCCGGCGGGTCTGGCCGTTCTCTTTGAGGAGCTGGTCGAGTGTAATCCAGCCGGATTCTTTTATCGCACGGTCATGCATGATCAGATCCGCTTCATCCTCGTTGATGAAGTTCGGATCTTTGAGCGTGCTCCGTTCCGCCGGCGTCAGGCTGGCGACCAGCTCGCGCATTTCCGTTTCGGTGGGGCTCGACAGATTCTTCATTCTCTTTCCAGTTTAAAACGGAACGCTCTCGCGGCGCTGCCGTTTGATGGCGGCGATCCGCGCCGCGTACCGGCTCCGGAGTGCCGGGGGCGTCGCATGAATAATTGCGCCGCCTTCATCGTGGGCGCCGCGCTGGTGGATGGCCACGGCCCTTGCGTATTGCCGGAAGTCCGGATCCGGGTTCTTCATGCCTGCCGCGATTCGCTCCGCGTATTTCCGGCGCTGATCCGGCGGCGTGGCCCGTACGAGGGCGGTGGCCACCCCGACGTCGCCGGGCTCGGCGCCCACCAGCACCAGCGCGGCGTTGCGGAATTCGACGAAACCCGGCGCGCGCTGCGGGTTGTACTGCCGGGTGCGAACGCCGATTCGGTTGCGCGCCTGGGTCAGACCTTTGCGGGTGTTGCAGACGCGGCAAAGATACATCAGGTTTTCGGGTTCCTCGTCGGATTCATTGCCGGTGATGTGATCGACGTCGACATTTCGGCGGGAGGCGCAGAAGTTGCAACGTCTGGGGCCGGCCGGCTTATTCCGTTGTGCCCGGTACCGCTTCGCCCGATCGGTGATCCCGTTGGTCCTGCGTGCTCGCAGCAATTCGCGGAACTCCGTCAAAGTGCCACGGAAAGCCGAAAGCAACTTGATTCGTTGCAGGGTTTCCTGGTCGCTCGTGGTCACGTCCCGCAGAATGCGTTTCTGTTCGTCGTATCGTTGCTGGGCGGTCATGCTGCCGCCTTCGCTTGTGGCCTGGTCACCGGAAGCTGAAAGCTTCCAAGGTATGCATAGCAGGCCCGGCAGTCGCCGCAATGCGTCTCTGCGTTGCACGTTGGGCATTTGCCGAGCTCGGCTCCGCACTTCGGACAGGTCTTCATTTGCTGATCCCCCGCAGCAGCAGACGCTTCACGAGATCGGCCGCGCTCTCGCCAATCTCCTCCATGCCCGTGATCCCCCGCCGCTCGAGGTCCGCGATGGCGTGCACTTTAAGCTGGTCGATGCTGTCGAGGCCCTGCTTCACTGTTTGCGCAATATTGGCGTTTACAGCCTCGTGAAGCTGCTCGCGCAGCGGCTTGCTCCTGCCGGTGGCGGCCGGCGCCGGGCGCGGCTCTGGGATGGGCTGCTGCGGTTGTTTCGGCATGCTTACATTCTTACTCGAATAATCGCGACTGGATCATCCGGTCATAGATCCAGCCCGGGATCTCCCACGAAGCGAAAGGCGCCCATTCGAGTTCCGGCAAAAGCCAGAGCTGACCGGCCGCATCGGCTTTCCTTCGTCGCGTGATCGCCACCCGATGCGGCGCATCGTGCCGCGCATGGCAACCCGGGCACATCAGGGCCACGCTCGCCTGGTTGCGCGGGTCATGGTCGCGATGGGCTCCGTTGATCCCCTGGGCGAGCTCTATGCCGCACTGGCTGCAGATTTCGCCGCCGGCCTCGCGGATCAGCTCGAGGCGGAAGGTGCGCCAGTGGCGGCCGTAATATTTCCGGTGCTCAGCGCGCAGTGGCATGTCACCGGCGCTTCCACCAGCCGGGCTTGCCGGCCGCGAGCTGCAGCGGGGCACGCACCGCCTGCTCTTCGAGGAGCTGGCGATGCTCGTCTTCGGCATGCGCTCTTTTGCCGCAGACGACGCGATGCTGCTGGGCGGCGTGATGGTTCTCGGCCGGATCCGGCGAGAGCTCGATCTTCTCGCCGCAGTTGCCGCAAATCGCAAAGCGGGCGCTCGCGGCGGCGTGCCGGCCGGCCGGGCGTATTGGGTGCACGTTGCCGCCGAGCGAGATTTCACTCAGTGGAATTTCCAGCTCCGCGCCGTGGGGTGTTTTCATGCGGATTACGAGCTGCTGCAGGATCTGGTGCGGGACCGGATTGGGGCCGCGCACCTCCAGGCTCATCTGGGGCTTTTCATCGCTGGGTGGCATGTCTTCACCATCATCTGTCAGAATCGGAATCTGCGCCAGAGTAACTCAGCATAGGTGGGAGTCAGAGCCCCTGGATGTTGTGGTGTGATGGGTTCACGACTTACAAAATCGGAAACGGGGCTGAAGACGGTCTGCAAGCCTCTGAATTTGCGGAGAACCAGACATAACATCCCTTCCAGGAACCAGCTAACGGGTTTCGTCCAGGTACTCATTGAATTTCCGCCGCAACCAGGCCAGTCTCGCAAGCGTCGTCTGCGAATCCTTGCGAAACCAGGCGTGCAGCTCTTCGATTGCCGGACGCGCTGTCGGGCGGGCGGATTTGCCGGCAGGGAGGCGGATGTTATGCGCGTCGAAAATGCCGCCGAGGGCGTTGGGCGCCGGGCCGCTCAGCGCATTTCTATCGATATCGGTGGCAAGATCGGCCGTCACTTCATACTCGTAGCCGCGGCGGTTCGAGGCGGGATGCACGATCGCGATGCGACGCACGATCATAGCCTCGGTCCACTGTTGTTTGCGCTCGTCAAAAACTTCGACCCTGGTGCCGCGTTCGAGCTTGATGTCCATCAGAGGAATTGTAAGCTCTGAAGTGCGGACGCCTGCGGTTACTCTTCGTCGGCCGGTTGCAGGCCGCGCGGGTCGGAGAGTGTGGCGTCCGTCGCGAATTCAGCCGCCGGCTTCGGAACCGGAACAACCCTCACTTCCGGGTGCGCCGCCATAAATGCTTTTGTGTCGACGCTCGGTTTCATCAGCCGGGTGAGAACGGGTTTCACCCACTTCTTCTTCATGGTTCGTCCTTCTTTTGGAAAACAACCCCACGTGCGGGAAACCGCGCTGGTACGTGGGCTACAGCACGGGCGGGAGTTCGTCGTCTTCG
>DATAZC010000060.1:0-11972 GCA_036272255.1 Acidobacteriaceae bacterium
CCAGGAAGTACCTATTCGAATCTGCTTTCCGCCGGCGAAATTCCCGATCCGTTTATCGGCGAGAACAACGACAAAGTCCAGGCAGTCGCCGAGAAAGGCTCCTTCTTCGAGCGTACGTTCGAGATACCGGACAATCTGTACGGCAAAAGCCATGTGGACCTCGTTTGTCATGGCCTCGATACATTGGCCAACATCTGGCTCAACGGCGACCGGATCGGCAACAGCAAGAACATGTTCCGCACCTGGACTTTTGATATCAAGCCTCACCTGCGTCGAGGAACGAACCATCTGCGCATTACTTTTGACCCGCTAACTGCTTATGTCCAGAACCAGCGCGCCGCCTATCACCGGAAGTACGGAGTTGATCTCGCCAACGAACGTTCCTGGGTTCGCAAAGCGCCTTATATGTGGGGATGGGACTGGTGCCGCCCTCTTCTTACCCAGGGAATCTGGAGAAAGATCGAACTTCTCGGCTATGACGTCCGGATTGCCGACTTGAGCGTCGTGCAGAACCATCAGCCCGATGGAACTGTACAGCTGGAAATCCACACCACGACAGTCGGAGAAACGAAGGCACTCTCTCTCGAGGTTCAAATTGCATTGGCGGGTGAAGTCGTAGCGACTGCACAGGGAGCCACGACGAATGGTGAGACCACTTTGCAACTCGCCATTCCGAAACCGCAGCTGTGGTGGCCCAACGGCATGGGCAATCAGCCCCTCTACGTCGTTACCGTGCGATTGAAGAACGCCGGAGCATCGTCTCTCGACACAGCATCGCGCCGCATCGGGCTGCGAACAATAGAGGTTGTCGCGCCCACTGGAGACACCGCCATGCATGTGCAGGTCAATGGGGTGCCTGTATTCGCGAAGGGTGCAGACTGGATTCCTGCTGATAACATGCCGGACCGCGTATCGCCGGAAATTCTGCGCTGGTATATGTACAAAGCGGCCGAATGCAATTTCAACTTCCTCCGGCTGTGGGGTGGTGGCTATTACGAAGAAGACGAACTGTTCGATCTATGCGACGAACTGGGGCTGATGTTGCAATTCGAATTCAAATTTGCCAACGCCAGTTACCCGATCCATGACGAAGAGTGGATGGACAATCTTCGCGAGGAGATCGAACAGCAAACCCGCAGATGCCGCAATCATCCCTCGATCGTGATCTGGAGCGGCAATAATGAAATCGAGTATTTTGACGGATACAACCAGCTCTTCGACGACTTTATCGGCGGCATCGTGCGTCGCCTTGTTCCAAACGCCTTCTATGAAGTCGGCAGCGGCGCGCACGGCAGCGGGGATATTCACTCCTGGGGCGTCTGGCACGGAAACGATCCCGTCGAGAGCTACCTTAAGATCGAGGGTTTCGTCACCGAGTTCGGAATGCAGTCCCCACCGGTTCCGGCGACGGTTCGCGCCTTCACCAACCCGGTTGACCGTCAGGACATTTCTTCCGCCGTCATGCGATATCACGAGCTGGACGGCAGTGGTCGCGGCATCGAAATCATCCAGAAATATACGGAAGCAGATTTTGGCAAGCTACCGGCGAATTTTGACGACGCCCTGTGGCTCACCAACATCAACCAGGCCTGGATGATCCGTTATGCCGTTGAGCACTGGCGGCGCGATATGCCGCGTTCAATGGCTGCCGTGATCTGGCAGTACAACGACTGCTGGCCCTGCTCCAGCTGGTCCATGGTGGACTACTTTCGACGCGCCAAGCCGCTGCTCTATCAGTCGAGGCACTTCTTTGCACCGATCCTGGTAAGCGGCCTCCTGAATGCCGAAACTGGACAGGCAAAAATTTACGTCGCCAGCGACCAGCAAAAGCAGAGCTCCGGCCAGTTGCGCTGGAGCATCACCAGCTGTTCCGGTGAAGTGCTGCGCCATGATGAACAGCAGATTGACATTCCTGCCCGAACCAATGGCCGCATGGCGCTGCTCGATCTTGCCGATCTCCTTCACGCCCACAACGCAAACGATTGGCTGATGTGGCTCGAAGTCATCGTCGACGGATGCACCGTCGCGCAGAATACGCTCTTCTCCGGCCGGCCTCTGGGGTTGAAGTTGAGGAAGCCAAATCTGAACGTCAGCGTCAGCGGCGGCGAGAATCGATATCGTGCCGTGATCGAAACGGATGTCCCCGCGCTTTGGGTATGGCTCGATCTGGGCAATTCCGACGCGTCGTATTCAGACAATTTTTTCCACTTGTGCCCGGGCACGGCCGCCCAGATCGAAGTCATGCTCGACCAACCTGTAACGCCCTTTGATTTTCGGAACCAACTGCGGGTCCGCAGCGTTTACGATGTGGCGCCGGAAATGCGGCGCTAAACCAGAGCAGCTTCGGCCTCGGTGGCCCAACACCGGGCCGCAGCTGCCATTCAGTTTTCCCTCCAACTAACGTCCCGCCACCACAGCCGGAGCGACCACGATCCGGTCCAGATCCGGCGCATACCCGGTCGGATTCCCGATGCTGATCGTGTTGGTTCCCGCATGCAGTTGAACCTGCACAACCATCGGGACCGGATCGCTGAAGGTCGTTCCATTCAGATCCAGTTCTGTCGGCGTACCCTCATTCACGCTCATGAAATACGAACGCGGCCCGCTGGTTTGGTAGTCGATCTCCAGCTGATAGTTCCCATCCGCCGGCACCGTGACATTCGAAAACGTCACCGAGTTCCCTGCACCCCCGCCAATATTGCCCGCCTTCCCTAAACCAGACGAATAGTTGCTGAACTCACCAGCGACAGTTCCGCTTAGGGTCGCCACTTCCGCCTCATACGTCGCCGATGTCGGAGCCGGAAAGCCTCCGTTGCCGCTGATAACAATGCGATCGAGATCCGGTGGATAACTCACCGGACTCCCAAACTGAATTGTGTTCATCCCCTTGTCCAGATGCACCGCGACCGTTGTGCTTGCCGGCAAAAAGAAACTACCCCCGCCGCAGTCCAGCGTCTCGAACGCTCCACCATTCACGGTGTAAAGATAAGAGCGAAGACCCTGGGTCATCGAATCTACTTCCATCAGGTATTCGCCGGCTCTCGCAACGTAAACGTCGTTGAACGTCACGCTGTTATCCGCTCCCAGCCCCAGGCCGCCGACTTTTTCTCCCCCTGAGCAAGCAGGGCACGGTGCAATTACCGCGCTCCCGCCCAAAATCGCAGACTCTGCTTCATAGCTGGTCGAAGGTGACGCCGCGGGATGCCCCACACCCCAGACGCGCAGCAAGTGCGACGCGTGTCCATTTAACGTGGCGGAGTAATCGCCGAGGGAAGGACCCAGATTGCGGTGTCCCCACAGATCGCGCACCGCGATCGCATTCTGAAAACCGAGCAGACTCCAGGGAATCCGTGCATTCGTAATCGTGGCGTTCATATTAAAGATGCCCACGTACGCACTGCCATCCCCCAACTGACTCACCCACACTTCGACGTCACCATCCAGCACCTGCCTCGCCGGCTTACCGGTCTGGTCTACCGCGAGCACCTCGTCATTCGTGGCCAGTTGCTTGCCGAAGCTGTCGATCTTCGTCAAGTCGCCCCCGAGGTAAATTGGAGCATTCACCAGCGCCCATAGCGACAACGCCGACTGTTTCTCGTCGTTGCTCAGCCCGTCCAATGTGCCATCTCCGATGTCGAGCGAGTCCAGATCGCTCCATCCAACCCTCGGCCCCGCTGCATTCTCCCAGCCCGGCAGATCACGGAAGCGCTCATAGATGCGCGGCCAGTCTGTCAGCGTCCCGCAGCCGCCCTCACACTCCACATCCTGATCGATGCGGCGCGCATTCGCATACTCCTGCCACACGCTCAGGTAATCCTGATCCAGCGCCCACGAAATCGTCAGCCAGATCGGACGCCCGCTCGCGGCAATCGCTTTGGACCACGCCGCCACATCGGTCCGGTTATCGATGGAGAGATCGTAGCTGTCGGACCCCGGCGTTACCCCATCCAGCTTGATCAGATCCACGCCCCACGACGCAAACAGCGCCACCACGGAATTCATGTATTCCTGCGCGCCCGGCTTCGTAAAGTCGATCTTGTAGTGATACGGCGACGTTCCCGGCCCGCCGAAAGCGTTGCCGGCCGTGTACGGCACCACCAGAATGTCCTGAATGTGATACGGTGTGCCCAGAATTGGCGAATTCGCCGCCACCGCCGGATACTCCACCCCGGGAATCCAGTAGATCCCAGCCTTCTGTCCATTCTGATGAATGTGTTCGATCAGGGTCTTGATGTCTGGAAACGTCGTGCTGTTGGGGATGGGCCGCCCATACGCATCGAAACTCCCCTGCCACCCGGAGTCGATGTTGACGTACTGGAAACCATGCCGCTCCAGGCCGGACGCCGCCAGCGCGTCGGACTCCGCCGCAACGTTCGTCTGTGTCAGAAATCCGGAGTTGATCGTCTGCTCGCTGAACGTGCTCCAGCCCAGATACGGCCTCTGCCCCTCACCGTTCACCTGGGCTCTCGTCGTCAACGAGCCGACAAAAAGGAAAATTCCAGCACTGATCACCCCCAGAAGCCTGCTTCGCAGGATCCACGGCACGAAATGGCGGGACCATAATTTGACGCTCGAGTGCAGAGGCATGTTGGGGGTCATGGGCGGAATTCTCCTTCTGGGTTGGGATGAATGATTGCACATTCCGGTAACGTTAACGGAATATCCGTCAGCAAAAAACAAAGGCACTCTACGTCCCTCAGGATTCGCTTGTCAAGCCAGCCTGTTTCCGCCCAACGACCGGTTTTGTCAAGCCGCTTCTCGCACTGGCCCAGGCTTTGCCACGCAACCGAGCTGCGGTGACCGTTAGCCTCCCCCTGCCACAAAAACTATTGCCAACTTCAGGGCCATGGCGTTAACGTTAACGAGACGAGCTGCCCTCTTTATGCCCAGCCAGATCGCGAATCCGCACACAGCCGGCCTGCTCGTGCTGCCCGATGCGCCCGCCGCGGAAACCGGCGCCGTCAAGGCCTGGCACGACCCGGTTGTCTTCAAAACCTGGCTCCCGGCCTCGCCCGATCCCAATCCGCTCTTCCTCGAAAAGCGCGTCTACCAGGGAAGTACCGGCAAGGTCTATCCCCTGCCCGTCATTGACCGTATCTCGACCGAGCCCTGCGATCACACCTGGCAAGCAGTGCATCTCGAAAACGAATATCTGCGCCTTATGATCCTGCCCGAGATTGGCGGCCGCATTCACGTGGGCCAGGACAAAATCAACGGCTACGACTTCTTCTATCGCCAGAATGTCATCAAGCCCGCGTTGGTCGGCCTTGCCGGTCCCTGGATCTCCGGCGGCGTCGAATTCAACTGGCCACAACATCATCGCCCCGCCACGTTCCTGCCCGTTGAAGTTGCCATCGAGCGCGAAGAAGACGGCGCCATCGTCGTCTGGTGCAGTGACCACGATCCCCTCTCCCGCATGAAAGCCATGCATGGCGTCTGCCTCCGGCCCGGATGCGCCTACATTGAGCTCCGCGTGCGGCTCTTCAACCGTACCTGGGATACGCAGACCTTTCTCTGGTGGGCCAATGCAGCCGCGCGCGTCCACGAGCAGTACCAGTCCTTCTTCCCGCGCGACGTCCGCTTCGTTGCCGACCACGCCCGCCGCGCCATCACTGAATTTCCCTTGAGCCTCGGCGCCTGGTACGGCGTTCCCTATGGCGAGCGCGCTCTCCATGGCCTCCCCCCGGATGAGATGCCGCGCAACTTTGTTCCCGACGGCTCTTACCCGCCCAACGATCTCAGTTGGTACGCCAACATTCCTGTGCCCACCAGCTACATGGCCGTCAACTCCCACGAAGATTTCTTTGGTGGCTACGATCACGCGGCTCGGGCCGGAATGGTGCATGTGGCCGATCACCACATCGCCCCCGGAAAAAAACAGTGGACCTGGGGCAATCACGAGTTTGGATACGCCTGGGATCGCAGTCTCACCGAGAACGACGGCCCCTACATCGAGCTGATGGCCGGCGTTTTCACCGACAATCAGCCGGACTTCTCTTATCTCGCCCCCGGGGAAACTAAACCCTTTAGCCAATTCTGGTATCCGATCCGCCATATCGGCGTTCCCGATATCGCGAATCTCCACGCGGCCCTGCGCATTGCCTGGCAGAGTAACCAAGCCCAAATCCACATCCAGGTCACGCGCGCTTTCCCGGCAGCGAGACTGCGCCTGACCGCGTTCGATCAGAAGCCGGCCCTCTGGACCGGCGCTCTCGATCCCGAACATCCCGCAGTCATTACTCTGCCGCTTTCGCACGCGGACAGACCCTGGGTGCTGGAGCTTGAATCGGATGGCGAGACCCTGCTGCGCTATGCCCCTTCTGCAATCGAACCCGCGCCTGTACCTGTCGCCGCCACCGAGCCTCCCGCTCCCGAAGATATCGTAACCGTCGATGAGCTTTATTTGACGGGCCTGCATCTCGAGCAATACCGTCACGCCACACGCTCGCCTGAACCGTACTGGCGTGAGGCTCTGCACCGCGATCCCAACGACAGCCGCACCAATAACGCCCTGGGCCGCCTGCATCTCCGCCGTGGCGAATTCACCCAGGCTGAAACCCACTTCCGCACCGCCATCGCGCGCCTCACCGCCCGCAATTCCAACCCGTACGACAGCGAACCGTACTACAACCTCGGCATGGCGCTCCTCTTTCAGGCCCACATCGACGAAGGTCGCCTCGACGAAGCCTACGACGCCTTCTACAAGGCCACATGGTCCTCCGCATGGCGCGCGCCTGGATATCATCGGCTTGCCGAGATCGACAACCGCAAGGGCAGCCTTGCCGCCGCCATGGATCACCTCGACCGCTCCCTGCGCGCCGATGCCGACAACCTCAACGCGCGCAATCTCCGTGCCGCCGTTCTCTGTCGTCTCGACCGCTCCGCCGAAGCAGCAATCGAACTCGACACCATCCTGGCCCTCGACCCGCTCGATGCCTGGAGCCGTTTCCAGAAAACAGGAATCCCGCCGACGGACGCGGGAAAGCGTCTCGACGTGGCATTCGACTGCATGCGTGCCGGTTTGCTCGACGATGCCGAACAGATTCTCGCGCGCACCACCCGCCCCATGGCGCTCTATACGCGAGCATTCATCGCGCATTTGCGCGGCGACGCCACGGCAAGTGCTGCGCTTTACGCCGAGGCTGCCGCTGCCGATCCCACCTGGGTATTCCCTGCCCAGCTCGACGAGATGAGGATTCTCGAAGCCGCTATCCCTGCCAACCCATCCGATGCCCGCGCTCCTTACTACCTCGGGAATTTCCTCTATGACCGCCGCCGCCATCGCGAAGCGATCACGCACTGGGAGAAAGCATCGATCCTCGCCCCCGATTTCCCCACCGTCTGGCGTAACCTTGGCATTGCCTTCTACAACGTCGAACACGACGCGCAGAAATCCCGCGAGGCCTTTTGCCACGCCCGTATCGCGGCCCCTCACGATGCCCGCATCCTCTACGAAGAGGACCAGCTCCGCAAGCGCCTCGGGGACAACCCCGCGGACCGTCTCGCGACTCTCGAAGCCCACTCAGATATGGTCGCTCTTCGCGACGATCTCTCGGTGGAACTCGCCGCTCTTTACAACCACGTCCGTCGTCCGGCCGATGCCCTCGCGTTGCTCACCGCGCGGCAATTCCAGCCCTGGGAGGGCGGCGAAGGCCTCGTCCTCGGCGAGTACGTCCGCGCCCAACTTTTGCTCGGTCGCGATCTGCTTGCCTCCGGCGACCCTCATCGCGCCGTCGCCTGTTTTGAAGCGGCAGACCGTCCACCGCAGTCCCTGAGCGAGGCTCGCCATCTGCTCGCTAACAGCAGCAACATCGAATACTGGCTCGGGAAAGCATGGTCAGCTCTCGACGATCCCGCTCGCGCCGCGCGCCACTGGGAACGTGCCCAACACCAGCGCGGCGATTTTCAGCAGATGCAGGTCCGTACCTGTTCTGAAATGACCTACTGGAGCGCCATGGCCCTCCGCCGCCTTGGACGCGAGCATGAAGCCGCTGCCCTCTTCGCCGCGATTCTCTCCTACGCTGAAACACTGGAGAAAGAAACCCCAAAGATCGACTACTTCGCCACGTCGCTGCCCACCATGCTGCTCTTCGATGAGGACCTCGGGAAACGCCAGCACATTACGGCGACCTTTCTGCGTGCTCAGGCGTTCCTCGGACTCGGGCACAACAGCGAAGCCCAAACTGCCCTCGACGAAGTCCTCCACCTCGATCCGTTCCACGCCGCCGCGCGCGATCTGCTCAGGAACGAAGCGGCAAAAGAAGGAACTCGCTGATCGTGCGCGGCGCGCCTGTTTCGCGGGTACCCATCACGACGCATCCTGCGCCCACCACCCTCTACGTCTGGGGCATTGCTCTGGTCGCCGCGCTCGGCGGTCTGCTCTTCGGCTATGACTGGGTCGTCATCGGCGGTGCGCGTCAGTTCTTCGAGCTGCACTTTCATCTCCACAGCGCATCCGCCGTGGGATGGGCCAACAGCTGCGCCCTCATCGGCTGCTTCCTCGGCTCGCTCGTCGCGGGAGCCCTCGCCGATCGCTACGGCCGCAAGCCCATATTGCTGGCCTCCGCCGTGCTTTTTGCCCTCTCTTCCATCCTTACCGGATGGGCGCCCAACTTCACCGCCTTCATCGCATGGCGCATGGCCGGCGGCATTGCTATCGGTCTCAGTTCCAACGTCTCGCCCCTCTACATCGCTGAAATCAGCCCCGCTGCGCATCGCGGACGCCTCGTCAGCCTCAATCAGTTCGCCATCGTCATCGGCATCCTGCTCGCCCAAATCATGAATTGGGTCATCGCCGCACCGGTGCCCGACCATCTCGCGCCCGCAGCAGCCATGACCTCGTGGAACGTACAGTTCGGCTGGCGCTGGATGTTCACTGTCGTGGCCCTCCCCGCCATCATTTTCTTCGTCGCCTCCCTCGCCATTCCCGAAAGCCCGCGTTGGCTCCTCATCCGCGATCGCAAAGACGACGCCATGAGAGTCCTGCGTCGCGTCAGCGGCACCGAGGACGCCGCCTCCACTGAAGCGTCTGCCATTGTCGCCGCATTGCGTCAGGAGCAGTCCTCCTCGCCTGGCTGGCGCGGTCTCCTCCAGCCCGGCGTGCGCCGTGTCCTCCTCATCGGCATCGTCCTCGCTGTCCTCCAGCAGTGGAGCGGTATCAATATCCTCTTCAACTATGCCGAAGAGGTCTATCGCGCCGCCGGCCTTGGAGCCAGCCAGATTCTCCTCGACATCGTCATCACCGGCACGATCAACCTGATCTTCACCCTCGCCGCTATGGTGTTCGTCGATCGCCTCGGGCGTCGCCCCCTCATGCTCATCGGTTGTTGCGGCATCGCCATCTCGCACCTGCTCGCCGGACTCGCCTATCGCGCCGGCTGGCATGGCGCACCCGTGCTCGTCCTCACTCTGTGCGCCATCGCCTGCTATGCCATGACCCTCGCGCCGCTCACCTGGGTCCTGATCGCCGAAATCTTTCCCAACCGTGTCCGCTCCGCAGGCGTCTCCGTTGCGGTTTCCGCGCTATGGATTTCGTCCTTCGCCCTCACCTACTCTTTTCCCTTCATCAATTCCGCAGTGGGGAACGCCGGCGCCTTCTTCACCTACGGGCTCATCTGCGCAGCCGGAGCGGTTTTCGTCGCCGTCTTCGCGCCCGAAACCAAAGGTCGCACGCTCGAAGAGATCGAAGCACAGATCACGCATTCCGCCACCGTAAAACCTTCCTAGTCAGCGCGACGAATCGCCTTCGAGCGGCTACGGGTTATTTCGCCTCGCGCTCCAGCGTGAAGAACGCCGCCTGAAAATCTCCTCGCAGTGATAGTTCCACACCGTGCTGCATCCAGTAATCGCCACTCGCCTGTCCAACAGTTCCATCCACAACCTTCCCTGCTTCGACGTGAAGGCTGTAATGAGCGTCCGGATCCAGCCCCTTCAGATACAACTGCGGGAACGGCTTCCCCTCCTGACTCGAATGCAGGAAAGCAAACACCACCGCCTCTCGCCCATCGTGCGCCACCGACTCCGTCGCCGCGTATTCACTCTCCACTGGCGAAATCAGCCGATACAGCGCGCCCTCCTGCACCGCCTCGCGAACCGCCTTGTACTCCGCCACCATCTTCTTTCCGGTCGCGAAGTCCTCCGCCGACCACTTGTTCAGATTCGCTCCGATGCCAAGACTCCCCTGCATCGACGACAGAAAACGATAGTCCAATGAAGTCGCCCGATTGTTCATCCAGTTCGGCGAATCGGTGACCCACGCCATCATCAGCCCCGGCGCATACGCATAGGTGAAGCCATTCTGAATGTTCAGCCGATCGAAGGGATCGGTATTGTCCGAAGGCCATACCTCATCGACGTATCCCAGAATTCCAGCATCCACGCGCGCCCCTCCGCCCGAGCACGATTCAATCTCCACATGCGGATGCTTTTGCCGAAGCTCGTCAAGAATGCTGTAGAGATTCGCCACATATTTGACGTACACCTCTTTCTGCTCCTCGATCGGCGCCGCTGGCCACCCCGGCTCGGACCAGTTCCGGTTGTAGTCCCACTTCAGAAATGCAATATCGTTCTCGGTCAGAAGCTTGTCGAGGAAACCGTACACATACGCGCGGACATCCGGCCGTGCCAGATTCAGCACCAACTGGTTCCGCCCTTCGGTTTGCGGACGTCCCGTAAAATTCAGCACCCAATCCGGATGCTTCCGGTACAGCTCGCTGTCCGGATTCACCATCTCCGGCTCAACCCACAAGCCAAAATCCATCCCCAACGCATGCACCTTGTCGATCAGCGGCTTCAGCCCATGAGGAAATTTTTGCGGATTGACATACCAGTCCCCCAGCCCCGCGTGATCGTCCTTGCGCTCGCCGAACCACCCATCGTCCATCACAAACCGCTCCACACCCAGGCTGGCCGCCTTCTCCGCCAGCGTCTCCTGTCCGGCCTCGTTGACGTCAAAGCCAGTCGCCTCCCACGAGTTGTACAGCACAGGCCGCACCCGATGCGGCTGCGGCACAATCGTGTCCATCTCGAAGCGATGCAGCAGACGTGACGCGCCACCGATCCCGCTCGACGAATAACCGCCGTAGAATTTTGGCGTCTCCAGAGATTCGCCCGGCGCCAGATGGTAAGCGAAGTCAAAGGGTGTGTAGCCTCCCGTCACGCGCACGCGGTTCTGCCAGTTCTGCTCGATGTTGATTTGCCAGGAGCCGCTCCATCCCAGCGCGCCGAACCAAACCTTTCCCGTTTCCTCATCGCGCTCCTGGCCGCGCTCGATCGCAAACCAGGGATTGACCTCGTCGCCAGTCGAGCCGCGCCGGCTCTCCAGCACCACCTTGCCCGGATGCAACCGCCCCTGTTGCAAATTCCACTCCCCAGCCCAGCGCCCCGTCAGATACCGCAACTGATAATCGGTGCTCGCGGGCAGATTCCACGTCGCCGCGAAGGCCTCTTCCACCGTCAGAGCCGCACCTGTGTGATTCTCAATTCGCGCCGACCGCGCCACGATTCCCGTTTCGCCATCGATCCGGTACCGCAGTGCTACCGTCACATCGCGACGGATGTCCTTCATGTTGATCGTCAGCGCATTGCCCTCAATGCTGTGCGACACATAGCGCAGCACCAGGTCGCGATTCCCATCCGGAAACGTGATCTTCACGTCTGGCACCACCACCAGCCCGCCACCCCATCCCACAAATTCCTGCGGCGTCGCATTCACCGGCAGATCGAAGGACGAGGTTCCGTTGTCTGCCTTCGCTGCCGGCATCGGATCGGACGCGCGCAGCCGCTTTCCCCAGTACAGCGATTGCACCTGCCCGTCCTGATTGACACCCAAAATATAGGAGACATCCGCAGCCTCCAGTCGAAAGGTCCGCGCCGCCTCGTCATAGCGAATCGCAGCGTCAGCGCTCCTTTGTGCCAGCCCCGTCCACGGAACAGCGCAGATCGAAACGCACACAGCAGCCGCCATCCACACC
>DATAZC010000061.1:0-34779 GCA_036272255.1 Acidobacteriaceae bacterium
TGGAAGTTGCGCCGGTCGTCGTGCATGCGGGTGAGGCGGGCGCTCCAGTTGCACACGGATAGCTGGAAGGACTTCTGGCCGCTGTCCGCGAATGTGTGCAGATAGTTGGAATCGCCGGCGAGACTGGCGACCTGTGCCCACATCTCTGCTTCGTACATATCTTTCTGGGCCTGGAGGATCAGCTTAAAGGCGATCTCCAGGGCGGAGCTGGCTTCGTAATCGGGGAGGCTCAGCTTCTGGCCGAAGACATCCTCAGAGGAATTTTCCTCGACGATAGAGATGAGATAGTCCCGATTCTCGATGAGGTTTTCAAAGGGGCCGTTCATCTCGATGGCAGCGCGGATGTCGAGGGAACGGAAAAGGCGCTGGGCTGCCTGGGCGATGGCCCATTTTTGCAGCTCCTTTGAAAGCGAGCCGTTGGCATCCGCGGTATTGGGGACGGTGGGGAACTGCCCGAGGTGAACCGATCCGACGTGGTCGCAAATCTCGGTGACCCGGCTCAGAAGCGTGGTCTGGATGGTATGGAGCTCGCCCGAGGTGCTTGCCTCGCGCAGGAAGGAGGCGTGGACGGTGTTGTTGGAAGGCGAGGAGAGCCACTGCGCGGCGCCGTCGATGATGTGCACCTTCAGGGTGACGAGTTCGTTCGGGTCCTGGAGGGGCGCTGATTCAGGGAGGGGCGCTGATTCCTGGAGGGGCGCTGATTCTTCGGCGACCGGCTCCGGTTGCTGCTGGGGCTCAGTGTGTTCGGCCACGGGCTCCGGTTGGAGTTCCTCCGCCTGGAGAGTGGGTTGTTGCGGTTCTTCCAGCCGCGGCTCGGGCTCGGATTCCGGATGATGCTCCTCAGCCCGAGCGGGCAATGCCTCGGAGTCCTCGGGTGTGGGCGCTGCATCTGCGGCTTGCGGAGCGGGCTGGAAATCATGGATTTCGAAAGCGGGCTGGTGCAGGTACGTGGGCTCTGGTTCGGGCTCTGCTTCCGGCTCTGCTTCCGGCTCGTGGGCTTGCGGAGCGGGCAGCGAATCTTCGAGTGCGGGCTCGGGCTGCGACGGCAGCTCTGCGTGGAGATGCAGATCATCGGTTTCCGGCGCGGGCGACGCGATTTCAGGCAGCGGCCAGGGCTGGGATTCCGCGGCCTGCACCCAGGAATGGGGTTCTACGACGTGCTGCGCCGGTTGCGTAATGGGCTTTAAATCGGTTCCGGTTTCCGGAGGCCACGACCAGTGATTGCTGCTGTTTTCGGGTTCCGGCGCGGAGTACGGTATGGCGTTTGCATCCTTCACTCGCCTTGCGCGAGGAAAAACCACGGTGGTCGGGACGGCAGGTTGGCCTTCGAGCTCGGGCAAAGGTGGCGCCGGTTCGGCGGCGGGGTCCGCCTTCAGGACGAAACGGGTTTCGGTCCACGGGCGAATGCGCTCGATGCGGGGATCGACTGCGTCCGCATCGTGATCTGCCTGGCCGGGAGCGAAATCATCCCAGGTGCGGCGGTTGGAGCGGGGATGGTCGGTCTCCTCGGAAGCGGGATCGGTTGCGGTAGCCGCTGCGCCGGTGGAGGCGGCGAAGAAAGTGTTGACGATCCGCCTGGAGCGGAATAAGTAGAAGATGCAGAGGACGGACGCGAGCAGACAGCCGGCAGGCCTGACCCAGACGGGAACGGCAGTAGCAACGGCGGGTCCGGTGGCGACCAGCACGTTGAAGAGGGACACTGCGTAGAATCCGGCCTCGGTGAGCAGAACGATCTTGGCGAAGATGAGGCCTTTGGAACTTTTTCGGGCGAGGAGCAAACCTGCAATCACGCCCAGCAAGCCAAAGACAATATTGGTGAGGGCAGGCAAAAGCCCGGCGGGAGTGCGGTTGACGTGGACGCCGCCGACGCCGATGAAGGCGATGAGCCGGGGGCTTCCAGCCACAAGCCTGACGGCAGCGCTGATCCAGAGCTCAAGCAACACGAAGATCAGCAGGCCGCCGATGCCGGCGGGTGTCCTGTGCGGCGCCGACTCCTGGTCGGTGCGCGGCGATGATTCTGCGTCCGTGATGATACTCAACGTCTCAGCCACCCAATCTTCCTTCGGGAGCCTTCGCGCGGGGGAACACTACAAAGACAGCGAGCTTAACTCCGATAAGGCCGGAGGATAGCGGAGGGCTGGGGGGAGGGGCAATACACAATTTGGGGCGGGTGGTCGGCTTCTGAAGGGGGAGATTGGGGAGGGGGCGAGCGGGAGACTGGTATCGATCGAGCGTCGCAGGGAAGCTGAGCATGGGACTCGACCCCGCCCCGGTGGGGCTGATGACGGACAAACACTGCCTGATTCTGGCATTTCTGATGGCCAACTGTAGATTGTCGGCAGAAATTCTGTGGATATTAGAGACCTGCGGTAACCACGCTTCCCTCTATGGTTCCACGCTCTGACCCGTGTGTGTCGGGCTAACACATAAGTACCAGAATCTGCTTACCAAAGTCATTTTTACGAGTGACTGTGCGTGCTATGTTCCAGCATATCGGTTCCAGGGACTGACCTTTTCCGCGTACGTTTGCCGGCCTCGTCAGGAGCTCGCCCTGCTGCCCTCTGCCGAGTTCCCAACCATTCGGAACGCAAGCGGCGGAGAGATCATCACGAGGAATTGTATGACCCTGTTTCACTTCTGCCTTGGTTCCAAAACTACTCTGCGGGCCCTGTTCGCGAAGACGATATTTCCAGTCCTGATGGCGGTAGCGGCCGCGGGATTGATGGGTGCGACCGCGGCCCAGGCTCAGACGATGTTTCCCGTGACCGCGGTGGGAACGGCGACGCCCGCCACTGCGGTTGTGACGGTGAACCTGCAGACGGCCGGGACCGTGGCGAAGGTCAACGTACTGACCCTGGGAGCGCCGAACCTGGACTTTACGGAGTCCGGGACGGACAACTGCGTGGGGATCAGCACAGGAAGCTGCCAGGTGACGGTGGCGTTTGCGCCGAAGTATCCGGGATCGCGCAACGGCGCGGTGGTTCTTGTGGATGCGGGCAACAACACGCTGGGTACGGCGTATGTGACGGGGATAGGGCAGGGCTCGCTGGCGGTGATGGTGCCGGGAGCCGTGAGCATCGTGGCCGGCCAGGTGGGCGAGTGGACGATGGTGAACGACGGGGGTCCGGCGACCGAGGCGGACATCTATTTACCGTCGGGCGTGGCGGTGGATGGAGCGGGGAACGTATTTATCGCGGACTCGCACCATAACCGGGTGCGCGAAGTGTTTGCAGCGGGTGCGCAGGCGGGAACGATTACGACGGTGGCCGGAGACGGCAGCGCGGGTTATGACGGAACGGCGACGGTGGCGAAGGCAACGTCGCTGAATCAGCCGGGGGGCGTAGCGGTGGATGGCGCAGGGAATCTGTACATCGCGGACACGAACAACAACGTGATCCGCAAGGTGAATTTGACGACGGGGAGCATAGTGACGGTCGCCGGCAACGGATCGCCGGGTTACACGGGGGATGGGAGCGCGGCAACGGCGGCAACGCTGAATTCGCCTGAAGGCGTGACGGTGGGTGCAGCCGGCGACCTCTATATCGCGGACACGAACAACAACGCGGTGCGGGAAGTGGCGGCGGCGACGGGCAACATCGCGACCCTTGCGGGCGACGGGACGGGCGTGCCGGGATTCGCGGGCGATGGAGGGCCGGCCATCCATGCCACGCTGAATGCGCCGTTTGGTGTAGCGCTCGATTACGCGGGGAATCTGTACATTCCCGACTCCGGCAACAACCGGGTGCGCGTGGTGGATGCGAGCGGGAACATCAACACCTTCGCGGGCAACGGCACGCCGGCGTATCTGGGCGATGGCGGAGCGGCGATGGCGGCGGAGCTGTATTCGCCGCTGGGCGTAGCGTGCGATCCGGCGGGGAACGTCTACATTGCCGATGCGCGCAATTATGTTGTGCGGAAAGTGAATGCGGTTTCGCTGACGATCTCGACCATCGCCGGAACCAACGCGCATGACAACTATATAGATGGGAAATCGGACTACAGCTACGGCAACGGGCAGAACGGCGATGCCTTCACCGGTGGAGGCATTGCGACCGGCGCGGGAATCTACGCGCCGTATGGCGTTGCAGTAGACGCGAGCGGAAACCTGCTGATCGCGGAATACTTCGACCATCTGATCCGCAAAGTTTCTGCCGATTCGGCAACGCTGTTCTTCCAGCCGGAATTGTGGACGAACCAGGTGAGCGCGCCGCAAACGCAGCTGATTGAAAACGACGGCAATGCGGCGCTGACGTTTGCTGCTGTTGCACCCGATCTGAATGCAGCGCTGGCGGCGGGCACCACGACGTGCAGCCTGGCGAGCAACATTGGGGTGGATGCAAGCTGCGTGGTGTCGGCGGAGTTTGCGCCGACGAGCACGGCCAATCCGCTGCCCAACCCGCTGGTGGGAAATGTGAACCTGACGGGAAATTCCGCAGACGCGGCGCTGGATCTTGCGGTGGTGGGCCAGGCGCTGGGGCAAAACGGCGCGATTGTGACGCTGAGCTCCACGCAGAACCCTTCGGTTTACGCGCAGGCAGTGACGCTGAATGTGAGCGTGAAGCAGGATCCGAACTCAACGAAGGGAACGCCGACCGGGACGGTGACGTTCACGGATACATTCGAGGGCACGACGAGCGCGATCGGCACGACGCAGACGCTGAACGCGAGCGGCAATTCGAGCCTGCAGCTGACCAGCCTGGCAGTGGGAACCCACGTGATCACCGCGACGTACAGCGGCGATACGTACTACAGCGGGGCAGCGTCGAACCCGTTGTCGCAGGTGGTGCAGGAACAGGTGACGGTCGCCGTAACGAGTTCGAGTCCGAATGACACGTCGGCCTATGGGACGAGCGTGGTGTTCACGGCAACGGTTGCGGTGTCGGGTGGAATTCCGGTGTCGGGGTCGGTGTCGTTTTACAACGGGGCCGCGTTTCTGGGAAGTGGGGTGCTGAACGGCAACGTTGCAACCTACGCAACGGCGAGTCTGCCGGTGGGGAGCAATCCAGTCACGGCGAGCTACACGGACACGAACAACGTGACCGGGACGTCGTCGGTGCTGACGCAGATTGTGGAGCAGACGACGGCGACCACGGTGGCGTCGAGCGCGAATCCGTCGATCCACGGAACGCCGGTGACGTTGACGGCAGTGGTGACGGCGACGGGGACGGTGGCGCCGACGGGAACGGTGACGTTCCTGGATGGGTCGACGCCAATCGGAACGGGAACGCTGACAGCGGCGGGACCGACGACGGCAGCGGCGACGTTCCAGACCTCGACCCTGGCGGCGGGAACGCACCCGATCGTGGCGGCGTATGGAGGGGACACGAAGGACTTCTCCAGCACGTCGACGGCGATTGCGCAGGTGGTGAACATCGCTTCTTCAACGACAGCGATTGCGTCGAGCGCGAATCCGTCGATTGCGGGCAAGGCGCTCACATTGACGGCGACGGTGACGACCAACGGCGGAACGGCTGCCGGGACGGTGAATTTCTACAACGGTGCGACGCTGCTGGGCGCGGGCACGCTGAACGGCGTTGGCGTGGCGACGTTCACCACGTCGACGCTGCGAGTGGGGAGCTACTCGATTACAGCTACGTATGCAGGCGACTCGAATGACACGGGCAGCACGTCCGCGGCGCTTTCGCTGACGGTGAGTCAGGCGACCACGGCAGTGAGGCTGGTGACGAGCAATCCCACGGTTCAGGTGACCAGTCCGGTGAGCTTTACGGCGACGGTGACGGGCAACGGCGGAATTGCGACGGGCAACGTGACGTTGATGGATGGACCGAACACGCTGGGCTCCGTGGCGATGAACGCGGGCGGCGTGGCGACGTACACCACATCGTCTTTGACGGTGGGCACGCACACCATCACCGCGGTGTATGGCGGCGATGCGAACGACGCGGGCAGCACATCGACGGGAATCACGGAGAAGGTGACGGCGTATGCGACGCAGACGTACCTGGCGGCTTCGGGGACGAGCCTCAACACGGATCAGGAGCTGTCGCTTCTGACCACGACCACATCGAGCAACGGTGGCGCGGCGACCGGAACCATTACTTACATGAATGGGACGACGACGCTGGGATCGGCGACAGTAGGCGTGAACGGAACGGCGACGTTCAGCCTGAATCCGGCGGCGGGGCAGTACAGCATCACGGCGCACTACAGCGGCGACGCGTTGAATGCGCCATCGGTGTCGAACGCGGTGACGGTGACGGTATCGCTGGCGACGGAGTTCACGATTGCGCTGAATCCGACGTCGCTCAGCATTCCGACAACGAAGTCGGCACAGGTGACGATCAATCTTGGATCGCAGGATGGATTTACGGACAAGATTGCGCTGGGATGCGATTCGCTGCCGTATTCGGTGACCTGCAACTTCGCGACGAACGACGTGACGCTCAGCAAGAATGGCACGGCGTCGGTGGTGCTGAATGTGGACACCAATTCTCCGCTGGCGTCGGGGTCGCAGGCGAAGAACGCGAGTCCATTGAGCGGCAGCGGCATGCTGGCGGCGTGTGTATTTCCGGGAGCGGCGTTGTTCGGGTTCGCCTTCTGGCGGTTCCGGAAGAATGCGGCTGCGCTGCGGATGCTGGTGGTGATCGGGATGCTGGCCGGCACGACGTTCCTGATGACGGGCTGCGGCGGGTTTTCCCTGAACAGCGCGAAGCCGGGGAACTACGTGATCCAGGTGACGGCTACGGGCACGCAGACAGGCATAACGCACGTGGCGAACCTGACGGTGACGGTGACCCAGTGAGCGGAGTTGGGAAGGTGATGCATCGCAGATGGGCGGTCTGGGCTCTGTTGGTGGCGGCATGGCTGGGCACAGGCGCGAGCGCGCACGCGCAGTCTCCGGAAGCGGCGACGGGGGACTGGTCGTCGCTGGCGGTGGGAGGAAGCTTCAACGCGAATCGTCTGCAGTACGGGCAGCACTGGCTGCTGGGTGGAACGGCGTTTGTCGATGCGAATTTTACGTGGCGTTACGGGATCGAGGGCGAGACGAACTGGGAACTGTTGCGCCAGTATGAGAAGACGCATGCGACGACGTATCTGGTTGGTCCGCGGTATCAGCTGGCGGGCATGGGACAAAATGCGCAATGGCGCCCGTACGTGAAGTTTCTGGTTGGCGATGGATATTTTGACTTTCCTTATCACTACGCCTGGGGCAACTACTTTGTGATGGCGCCGGGAGCGGGGATGGATTACCGGGTGAACTCGCGGATCCGGTTGCGGATGTTCGATGTGGAGTATCAGTACTGGCCTGGGTTCACGTATGGGTCGATGACGAACCTCAGCGTGAGCGCGGGTGTGCGGTATCGGATTCGGTAAGCGCAGGGATTGTACGACTGTCGGAAAGAGGATTTATGCCTGGGTTCTTGCAACGTGTGCACGGAATTGCTGTTTTTGGTGGGGTAGTATGCGCTCTGGCGGCGAACGTGCCGGTGGGCGCGCAGGAAGCGATGACGGCGGTACCGCAGATTCGAAACGCGGCCGCTGTCTCGCCCTCCGATTCATCGAAAGCGTGGCCGAGTCATGAGGCGACGTTCACGGCGTTCGTGCAGGAGATTGGCGGGGACGACCTGGCGGCGCGCAAGGAAACAATCACCGGCGAAAAGCAGGGCCGTGTGGACTGGGCCCGGTTGAATCACGTGTCCATTGGACTGACGGACGAGGAGTGGGCGAGCGCGTACGCGATTCTGCTCGAAGGCAGCGATCAGCTCGGTGCCTGGAGCGATCGGATGCAGGAGTCGCTGGGCTGGAGGGACGGCCGCTTCGAGGGCGGCGGTTCGGCGCGCGCGACGGAACATGCGACCGGTTTCGATGCGCTGAGCGATCAAAGAAATACGATCATCAATGACACGATGACGAAGCTCGAGCAGAAGCTGGGCGGCGACGCTTTCAATCGTCTGGATGCATTCGTGTACCGGCGCGAGGGCGGGGAGCGCGTCATCGATCGGAGTCCGATGCGCAGAGGCCGGACGGAGACGGCTGCATTGACGATTCAAAGCGCGGTTCCCGAACAGAAATAGCGGCTTCTTCGCGAACGCCACAAATCTTTTTTTATGTTTCAGCGCTGCGGACGGATGGGGTCCGGGCGACCGCCGGTCTATTCAGCGCGCAGGGCGACCATCGGATCGGACTTTGCCGCTCTTCTGGCAGGAAACCAGGACGCCAGCAATGCGACGGCAACGACAAGAACCGCGACCGCGCCGAAGGTGAGCGGGTCGGCGGGGCTGACGTTGTAGATGAGGCTCTTTAAAATGCGCGCGAGCAGAAGTGCGAGACAGAGCCCGGCTGCGGTGCCGGTGAGAATTAGGCCCGCGCCCTGGGCGAGGACGAGGCGCAACAGATCCAAACGCTGCGCTCCGAGCGCGAGGCGCAGTCCGAACTCCGACGTGCGCTGGCTCACGGTGTAGGAGATAACGCCGTAGGTGCCGATGGCGGCGAGCAGGATGGCGAGGCCGGCAAACAATCCAACCAGGATGAAGGCCAAGCGCGGGGTGGCGACAGATTCTTCGACGATCTGATCCATGAGCTGGACGTTTGCGACAGCAAGCGAGGGATCGAGGTGATGGACGGCGTTGCGCACGGCGTCGGCGAGGCCTTCAGGATCGGACGAGGAGCGCACCACCAGGGCCATATCGCGAAAGGCGACCTGCTGATGCGGCCACCAGAATCCTGGATCGGCGCCAGGGCTGCCGGGCTGGTCCTTGACGTCGCCCACGACGCCGACGATGGTGAGCCAGTCTTTTTCTTTGGGCTGATCCTCGAAGGTGATGCGTTTGCCGATGGCGTCTTCGCCTGGCCAGTATTTGGCGGCCAGGGCGTGGTTGACGATGATGACGGAGGGCGCGTCTTTTTTATCGGCGTCGGTAAAGAAGCGACCGCTGAGCAGCGGAGTGCCGAGGGCGCGGAAATAGTCGGGCGTGGCGCAGTGGTAGCGGCCGTGGAACTCCTCATGAGGCGGAGGCTGCTTGCCCTGGATGGCGAAGCTGGTGTTTTCGTCCCAGCCATTCCAGGGCAGATCGCTGCCGGCGCCGGCGGCTTCAACGCCGGGAGTGGAGCGCAGGTCGGCCATGAGTTTCTGGAAGAAGACGGCGGTGAGGGCGTCATCCTTATAGTTAGCGGCGGGCAGGGAGAGGATGGCGGTGAGGACGTGGTCCTGGCGGAAGCCGGGGTTGACGTGGAGAAGATTGAGAAGGCTGCGGAGCATGAGTCCGGCTCCGATGAGGAGCACGCAGGCGAGGGTGACTTCAGAAACGACCAGAGCACTGCGCAGGCGCTGCTGGCCGCGGCTGCCGGTCGTGCTGCGGCCGCCTTCGTGCAGGCCGGAACGGGGATCGGTGCGGGCGGCCTGGAGTGCGGGTGCGAGTCCGAAGAGCAAACCGGTAACGACGCTGACGAGGAAGGTGAAGGCAAAGACCGGCGCGCTGATGTGGATGTCGTGGGCGCGGGGAAAGTCGCTGGGCAGCAGCGAGACGATGGCGGTGACGCCGCCGGCAGCGAGGGCAAGGCCGAGAAGGCCGCCGGCAGCGGCGATGAGCAGGCTTTCGGTAAGCAGCTGACGGATGAGGCGGGAGCGCGGCGCGCCGAGGGCCAGGCGCACGGCAAGCTCGCGGCGGCGGGCGGCGGCGCGAGCCAGCAGCAGATTGGCGGCATTGGCACAGGCGATGAGCAGGACCATGCCGACGGCTCCCAGCAGGACCAGCAGCATGGTTCGACTGCGGCCAACAATTTCCTGATTGAGGGGAACGACCAGTACGCGCCAGCGATTGGGATTGGCGATATTTTCGCGATTGATCTCCGTCATGACCGCGTCAAGCTCAGACTGCGCCTGGGCGTAAGAGACGCCGTCTTTGAGGCGGCCGATGCCTTCGAGGTAGTGCGGACCGCGCTGCGTTGGATTGCCCTCAAACCAGAACGGCGACCAGACATCGACATCGTGGCCGTAGGCGATGGGGTGATATTCGTTGCCGGGATGCTCGGTGCCCGGAGGCATAACGCCGATCACGGTAAACGGCATGGCATTGAGCGTGATCTTGCGGCCGATGATGGCGGGTGACGCTGCGAAGCGCGTGCGCCACAGACGATCGCTGATGATGACTTCGCGCGCGCTGTTGGGGAGCTCGTTGGCTGGGGTAAATTCGTGGCCGAGTTGCGGAGAGAGGCCGAGAACCCTGAAGAATCCTGAAGTGATTCCGAAGCCGTTCAGCATGCGGGGCTGGCCGGAATTGCCGGAGAGCTGCATATCGGATCGGGTGAAAGCGGCGAGCGAGGAGAAGGAGCGGGTGCGCGCGCGGTAATCGCGAAAGTCGAAGGGGTTGAGCGGGAAGCGCGGATAGGTGGGGCTGGTGAGGAAGATGCGGACGATGCGATCGGGGTGCGGGTAGGGCAGGGAGCGGACGAGAACGTTGTCGACAACGCTGAAGATGGCGCTGTTGGCTCCGATGCTGAGGGCGAGGGTGAGGATCATGACGATGGAGAAGGTGGGATTCGCCACGAGCTGGCGCAGTGCGTAGGTAGCGTCCTGCAGAGAGGTTTCGAGGAAGGTGGTGCCGCGTGCTTCGCGGCAATCCTGCTGAACCTGTGGGTGGCCGCCCATGGCCAGGCGCGCGCGGCGCTTCGCTTCCTGCTCGTTCATGCCGGATCTCCTGAGTTTTTCTGTTTCGTTTTCGAAGTGAAAGCGCAGCTCGTCGTCCAGCTCTTCTTCCATCGCCTTGCGATGGAAGAGGGCGCGGAGGCGATAGCGCAGGTCACTGAGCAGGCGGTCGAACATAGCAGCCTCAGACGCTCTCGATGATCTGGGTGACGGCGGCTGCGAGCTTGCGCCAGGTGTCGGTTTCCTTTTCCAGCTGCTTTTTGCCGCTGGCGGTCAGCTCGTAGAATTTCGCGCGTCGATTGTTGTCCGAGGTCCCCCACTTCGCGCGAATCCAGCCACGGCGTTCGAGGCGATGGAGCGCGGGATAGAGGGAGCCCTGCTGGATGCGGAGCACGTCGCTTGAAACCTGCTGCACGCGTTCGGAGATGGCCCATCCATGCTGGGCGCCGATGGAGAGAGTGCGGAGGATGAGCAGATCGAGCGTGCCCTGCGGAAGGTCGATGCGGTCAGGAGGCAATGGGTTCCCCTTTCACTTCTACAGGACGATACCGTGACTGTTGTAGAAGTGCAAGGGGAGAGTGACCAGGAACCCTGGTTCTTCGCACGGGACCGCGGCCGCCCCGGATCTACGAAGAACGGAGAATTTTCGCCGGGAGCTGGGGGTCTGGCTGCGATCGAGCGGCCGGGCGCCTGGCGTTTTTGACTTCATACATGGCGGAGTCGGCGCTGGTGAGGAGCTGGTCGCGCGTAGCGCCATCCTCGGGATAAAGCGCAATGCCCCAGCTGGCCGAAGCGCGGAGGAGACATCCGGCGATGGAGAAGGGATGGTCGAAGCAGCGCTCGATGCGGAGGGCAATCTCCTGGACATCGGCGCGGCACCCGGCCTGGTGCACGAGGACGGCGAATTCGTCGCCGCCTACGCGGGCGAGCCAGTCGTCGGGGCGCAGTTGCCGCTTCATACGCTTCGCGGCTTCCTGCAGATAGCGGTCGCCGATCTGATGGCCATAGACGTCGTTGATTTGTTTGAAGCCGTCGAGGTCGATATAGATCAGGCCGAAGAGCCGGTCCTGGAGGCGTGCCTCCTCGATGAGCGAATCGAAATGGGTGTTGAGCGAGAAGCGGTTGTGCATGTCGGTGAGCAGATCGTACTCAGAGCGGCGGAGCAGATCGGAGCGGACGCGGCGGGTTTCAATGGCGAGAGCGGCGAGTTCGGTGGTCATGGAAAGGGCTTCGGCTTCGGTGCTCAGAGGTTTGGCGAGCGGGTCGAAAGCGACGAAGAGAGAACCGGGCGAAGGTCCGGAGCTGGGACGGATCTGGTTTTCGACGATACGCAGGGGAGGCTGCGGCGACGGGGGATGTCCGATGGCAGAGCCGTCGGCGAGCCGGCACCAGCAGGGGGCGCCCTCGAGGTGAGAGGAAAGCAGTTCGGTGATGGAGTGGAGGATTTCTTCGACGGGGCGGGTGCCGTTGATGTCTTCGAGAATCCGCCCGCGGCGCCGTTCGATGTTGGCGAGGGCAGCGGTTTGATGGCGGACGCGATGCTCGATATGCCAGCCGCGTAACCCGACCGCGATGACGACGAGGAGCAGGAAGCCGACGAGGATGACAAGATTGCGCACGTTGAGGGGAGAGGGGCGGGCGAGGATGACGATGTCGCTGGGAGTGCGCATGAGGAGGTTGAAGGGGACCTGGGGGTCGAAGGGGTTGGAATCGCCAACGGCGCAGATGCCCACGATCTCGACGGTCGATCCCAGAGGGAGGTTCTTCATGGAAGGAAGCGGGGGAGCGGAGACAGCGAAGACGGTACCGGCAGGGTGGCGGAGAACGGCGGAAAAGAGACGCCCCTCGGACCAGAGAACGTACTGGTCCTGGGTCTCCTCGCGGACCTGCATGATGACACGGCCCTGGACGCTGATGAGGTCGAAGATATAGCGGCTGCGGGTGAGATCGTCCCATTGGACGGCGCGGGGTAAGAGGGGTGCGCGGATGTGGCGATCGCGGAATTCGCCGTGGGTAAGGGTGAGGAAGCCGCCCTGGACCGCGGGGATCCCGGTTGCATCGACGACCTCGCCGATCGGCAGGTCATCGCGGGTGACGGTGGCGATCCACAGACTGCGTGTTCCCTGCTGGAGGACCAGACCCGACCCGGGCTGGTAATAGGTGACGGTGCCCTCGACCCGTACTCTGGGGGTGAGATCGTTCACGTGATATCTGGTGAGGATCGCATCCATGGGCGTGGGGGGAAGAGACCAGGGGCTGGCGGAGGCGCGGTGGAGGATCCGGAGGCCATCGAGAGAGGCAACGTGGAGCAGGACGCCGGTTTGCTGCATCTTGCCGTCGAACCTGCCGGAAGCAACGCCGGTGACTTCGACCTCGGCATCGAGCAGCGCGCGCAGAGCCCGCAGGTCGTCGGTGTCGAGGACGGCGTCGATTTCTCCGCCATCGGTCTGCATTTGCAGATAGGCGTTGCGGGTGCTGGCGTTGAGCAGATCGGCGGTGCGGACCTGCGCGCGGATCGTGGCCAGACGGCAGTCGTAGCGAGCGTGAATCAAATCGTCGAAGGTTGCATGGACGGGCGGGGGCAAGGTCCTCTGTCCAAGCCGGGTAATGGAGTCGGCCAGGACGTAGGGCCGGAAGCTCTCCTGGGTTGTTCCCCGGACGCGGATGCGATCGCCGGGCTGCAGCCGGATGTCCGCGAGCGAATAGACGTAGATGCCCGCGTCGCCATCCTGGACGAAGAGGGTTTTTTCGTAGGCACGAAAATAGGTAACGGTGGCGTCGAAATCGGCAGGGAGATGACGGCTGGCCTCGGCGTTGGTGAGAGCATGCACGGCGCTGAGGGAAGTGAGGGGCGCGGGCGAGGATGCACGGAGGGCGGTCGAAGAGCCGAGGATCAGGACGAATAGTGAAAGCAGCCTCTTCATCATGTTTTCGCACACACGGGATCGTCGTTCCGGGATGCTCTGGAGTTCTTATCGGCAGACCGCAGCGAATGGAGAGGTGCAAAGGTGATGAGGCGGGGGGGTATTCAGCGCAGGCGGCGGAGGCTCTCGACGGAAGGCACGAAGTAATACGAGCCGGTGACCGGCTGGGTATAGCGGGTAAGGGCGTCGCGTTTGCCGGTGACCAGGCCGGCCATGCTGTCGAGCATTTTGGAGAGGCGCTGCTGGTCCGCGCTGAATCCCACAAAAACAGTACCGTGCTGGCCGACGGTACCGTAGGGCATGTTGCGGCGAAAGATGTGGCCGAACTCGTCCTGATCGGTGCGGGCGACGTGGGAATCCGACGGCTTGTTCTCGAGCTCGACGCTGTCGGGCTTGGTGCGGCCCATGATCTGCTCCTGCTGCTCGACGGGCAGGGCCTCCCATTCCGCGACCTGGTGTTTCCATTTTTGCAGCAGCAGCACGGAGCCGGCAGCGCCTGGAACGCCTTCCGGCAGCAGCGCGTACGCGGGCGCGTCGAGGAGGGTGGGATTTTCCGAGCCATCGACGAAGCCGGTGAGATCGCGATCGTGCCGGTAAGGCCAGCTCGAAGTTTCTTCACCTAACGATCCGAGGCCGGCGAGGTCGTGGATGACCGAGCGTGCCATATCGAACAGGACGTCGTAGGCGCTGCCCGAGAGCCAGACCATCGCGTCGTGCTGGGTGGCGGGCATCGAGAATCCTTCCATGCCCTGGATTGGTTTGTTGAAACCCTCCACGCCGGGAGGAGCGTCCTCGGGAACCAGCGCGCGCCACAACTCGGGACGAAAGCCGATGACGAAGTTGACGCCGCCGGTGGTCGTGCGCGGCTCCCGAATCGAAGAGATGGTGGAGGCGAACTCCATGCCCTTCTTCGCATCGAGGAGGTCGAATTCGAGGTACGCATGCGACGAGGTTCCGAGGGCGAAGATTCCGGCCTGAGGCGTGTACATGGGCGGATTATAGCGAGGACTCTCCGGAGCGATAAGCCGCGCGGGCCGCGGAGATCAGCCGCGGACGCTGAGAACCGGGCACGGTGCGTGGCGCATGATCTCGTACGCGTGCGACCAGAAGGGTGCGTCGTAGAGGCCACGATGCGGCTTGAGACCGAGGATGATAGCGTCGGCATGATTGTGGCAGGCGAAGTCGGTAACGCAGGGCATGGGTTTGCCCCGCTGCAGATGCAGCCGGACGCTTCCATGCTCCTTGCTGTCGAGTTCGGCGTCGATCCTGGCGCGCAGCTCGTTCATGAGGCGGGGATGTTCGGCGTTGCCGGTGGTGCAGATGTGCAGGACGTCGAGCTCGGTGCGCCACTCTCCGACGGCGGTGAGGGCAAAGGGAAGTGCGGCCAGCGATTCCTGGGAGAGGTCGGTAGCGAAGAGCACCTTCTTGAGCTGGAGCTGGGGGCCGGCGCCTGGAGCGCGGGGTCCGACGACCAGTACCGGACAGCGAACCGAATGGAAGATTTGCTGGGCGACGGAGCCGAGGATGAGCCGGGGAATGCCGCTGCGGCCATGGGTGCCGACGATGAGCATATCGATGTGATGGTCGTTCACGAAGCCGTTGGCGACATCGGAAACCTCGCCCTGTTCAACCCAGCGCTGCAACTGCACTCCGTCGAGCTGATGGCTGCCGGTGAGGCGCGCGACGTACTGCTCGCTGTCGCGTCCGGCGGCCTCATCAATGGCGGGCATCATTTCGGGGACGAAGGCGAACTTCGAGGGGCGGACCAGGTGCAGGAGATGCAGTGTTGCACCAAAGTGGCGCGCAATGGCCATGGCGTGTTCGACGGCACGCTCGGAGCACTCGCTGAAGTCAGTGGCGACGGCGACATTGTGAATCGCCACGGAGGAAAGCTGCTGGACGGTCATACAAATCTCCTTCCCGGGGGAAGGGGCGCAGGAACCACGCTCTGTGTCCCGGAGATTGAGATTCGAAACATTCCGGGAGGTCGCAGAGAATCAGGGCCGGGGTTCCTGTGCTCGTTTTGACTGCCGCTGGCCTCGCAGGAGCGGCAATGGGGGCTGGTCACCCGCGCGCTACCCGCGGGGGGTGGTTTTCTGCGGAATGGGCTTCGCGAGGGGAACGTGCGGAGCGATCACCTGATTCGGATGTTCGCGCTTGTGGCGCGCGACGGCTTTGGCAATGTCCGCGGTGGTGAGCCGCGCGTGATTTTGGGAGTGCAGCACGTCGTTCGTGGTCGGAGCAATGGTTCCAGGAACAGTCATAAGTCCTCCATGGGATAGAAACCCGAAAGCCAGCGGGTCGCGGCGGAGGCGCATGTCGATTGGGAAGCGGAGCACTGCCGGGTCACAAGCCTTCTGGAGGGAAGTGGCTCGCGGCGCTACGGCCGGCTACTCGAGCGCCTGGCTCGAATCGCCCATAGCGAGTCCGCGCGGTGAGGCGTTGACTAAGAAAAGTATAGCCCTCGCGCGGGCGGAAACGTTGTGACGGCGAACACTGCCTGCGAAGAGACGGCCGGGTGCTGCGATGATGGGAGCATGGCGCTGAACCTGCAGGAACAACTGGGACAAATCGACATTTACGTTTTCGATCAGATTCTGCGAGGCAACATGGGCCCGGGCATGCGGATTCTGGATGCCGGATGCGGATACGGGCGGAACCTGGTGCATCTGCTGCGCGAGGGGTGCGAGATTTTTGCGCTCGATCTGGATGCCGCCGGTGTGGATCACGTACGAAAGCTGGCCGCCTCTCTGGGGTCGGGGCTGCCCGCCGGCAATTTTCAAGTTGGGGCTATCGAGCGCATGCCGTTCCCGGATGCAATGGCCGATGTGGTGATCTGCAACGCGGTGCTTCACTTTGCTCGCGATGAAGAGCATTTCCGGGCGATGCTGGGCGAGCTGTGGCGCGTGCTCAGGCCGGGGGGAATGCTGTTCTGCCGGCTGGGCTCAAGAATCGGCATGGAATTTGAACGAGTGCCGGGAGGGCGATTCCTGATCGGAGACGGTTCGGAATGGTTTTTGGCCGATGAGGATTTTTTGATGGATCTTACGGAAGAGCTGGACGCGGTGCTGGTGGATCCGCTGAAGACGACGATTGTGCAGGATTATCGCTGCATGACGACGTGGGTTCTGCGGAAGCGGCGGTGAGGGGGCGGGAAGGTTCGATGCAGGCAGGGATCGGCCCAAAGCGTATCGGCAGCGACTTCAGCAGCGTTTGATATAACGGTTGCCGGAAATCGGCGTTGCGGGAGAGATACGTGAAAAAGCGTTGGATGGCGGTGCGAAGCACATTTTCGGCGGGCTTGATTGCCGCGATGACTGGCGCGTTGCTGATGAGCGCCAACGGTTTCGAAGCTCAGGCGCAGAAGAAGGCAAAGGCGGCCGCGGCGCCGGGGGAGATCACCGTGGTGTCGCCGGAGAGCGAGGGCTTCTCCAGCGAGCGGCTGGAGAATCTGCACAAGCTGATCCAGCAGGAGATCGACCAGAAGGAACTGGCTGGGGCGATCACGATTCTGGCGCGGCACGGGAAGGTGATCGACTACCGGACGTACGGGCAGAAGGACATGGCGACGGGCGCGGCGATGACGAAGGATACGATCTTCCGCGACTACTCGATGACGAAGCCGGTGACAGGTGTGGCGATGATGATCCTGTACGAGCAGGGGAAGTGGCTGCCGCAGGATCCGATCGCAGATTATGCGCCGGCGCTGGCGCACCTGAAAGTTTTTGCAGGCGTGAATACGGAGGGCAAGCCAAACCTGGTCGAACCGATTCATCCGCCGACCATGGCGGAGCTGATGTCGCATTCGGCGGGATTCTCCTATGGCAACGGCAAGACCGTGGTCGACGCCCTGTACCAGGAGCAGCACCTGATGCAGTCGGCCAATCTCGAGGAGATGGTCGACAAGCTGGGCAAGCTTCCGCTGAACTATCAGCCGGGCAAGGGATGGATGTACTCGCTGTCGATGGATGTGGAGGGGTACATCGTGGAGCGGCTTTCCGGGCAAACGCTGCCGGACTTTATGCGCGACCACATTTTTACGCCGCTGGGGATGAAGGATGCGGGCTTCTTTGTTCCGGCGGAGAAGCGCGCGCGCTTTGCGACCAATTATCGGGCGGACGACCAAGAGACGCTGACAGTGACCCAGGCCGGCAGTCCGCCGAACGACTATGCTGTGCAGCCGACGCTGCCTTCAGGGGGCGGCGGTCTCGTCTCCACGGCGGAAGACTACTATCGCTTCGCGCAGATGCTGGCCAACGGCGGCGAACTGGATGGCAAGCGCGTGCTGTCGCCGGAGACGGTGAAGCTGATGACGTCGAATCATCTGGGCGCGAATCTGCTGACCGGCGAGTTTGGGATTGGGCAGCACGTGATGCGGCCCGGCTTCGGCTACGGATTCAACTGCGCCGTGGTGTTCGATCCAGGGGCTGCGGCGTTGCCGGTTGGGAAGGGGACGTTCTTCTGGGACGGGGCGGCGGGCACGTGGTTCTGGGTGGATCCGACGAACGATGTGGTGTTTGTGGGGATGATCCAGCGCATGGGCGGACACGACAATCACACGCTGGTCTACAAGAGCCATGCGGCGGTGTATGGCGCGCTGGTTCAACCCTGAAGCCAGGGAACAGGGAGTGGCCAGCAGGGATGCGCCGAGGTTCGCGCACGTCAGTCGTGATGCAGGATCTGCGACAGATCGAGACGCAGGGTCCGCCGTGCCGGTATGAGCGCCGACAAAAGAATGACGGCAAGCAACAGACCGACGGCCGCAACGTAGCTGGCCGCATCGAGATTGCTGACGCCGAACAGCGCGACGCGCAGTAGCCTGGACGCGGCTGCGGCGCCGCCGGCACCGAGCAGCAGACCGATGGCGACCGGGGTAGCGAATTGCCGCAGGACGGAAGCGATAATGCGCGCCGGCTCCGCGCCCAGCGCGATGCGGATCGCAATCTCCCTGGTGCGCTGCGAAATGCTGAAGACCACCAGGCCGATGATGCCGACTGCGGCCAGCAAACCAGCCACAATGCCGATCAGGGTCACAGCGGCCGATATCTGCTCCACAGGGAGCACCTGCTCGTGGTAGAGCAGGTTCAGCCTGCGGATTTCCGGAAAAATGCGAGGGGCGAGACTTTCGCTGATGGCTTTGATGGCAGGCGTCGCAACCGCAGGATCGCCGGCGACGCGTGCGACCAGGACCATGCCGGGCATGTTGTCCTGCTGCGCGGGCCAGTATTGCTCAACCGCGTCATCGTCATTGAGCGCGTTGATATGGGCATCGCCGGCGACGCCCACGACAAACTCCCTGCCGCCATCGGAGAGGCGCTGCCCGATGGGATTTTGATTCGGCCATTGTTGCCGCGCCCACGAATGGCTCACGATGACCGCGTTCTTTTCGCCGGGATAAAACGTGCGCCCGAGGAGAATGGGAATCTCCATGGTCTGGAAAAATCCTGGTTCGATCCAGTTCGGATACAAGGGAAGTCGGTGGCCGTTGAAGGTGCGGTCTTCGCGCGAGACGGTGTGGCCGAGCGGCGGCAGCAGCACCAGCGAAACCGACCGCACGCCCGGCACGGCCCGCATCCGGGTTTGCATCTGGTCGAGATAAGCGCGCGCGTCCGTGGGCGTGTACCCGTGATGGCCGAGCTGCGGGTCGACGGTGAGCAATTGCTGATATCCGAATCCTGGGTCGGTGTACAAAGCGTGCTGGGCGGCGCGCAGCAGCAGGGCAGCGACGATCAGCAGCACGCAGCTGGCGGCAACCTGTGCGCCAATCAGGATCTGCCGCGCGGTGGTTTTGCGCTGGCGCTGGCGCGCGATATGCAGAGCGGGCGTCAGCCCAAAGAATAAGGATGCGGCCAGCGTCATGCCGGCGGTGAACAGTATCACGCGCCAGTCCGGCGTCGCCTTCAGCCAGCCGGGAGCGCCGGCCTTCATGAGGACGACACGCAGGACCGCCCACGAGAGGGCCAGGCCGGCCAACGATCCCATGGTTGCCAGGAGCAGGCTTTCTGTACAGAGCTGGCGGAAGATGCGGGCGCGGTTGGCGCCGATGGCAATGCGAATCCCAATCTCGTGTTCGCGCGTGACGGCGCGCGCGAGCAGCAGGCCGCCAAGGTTGGCGCACGCAACGGCAAGGATGAGCAACGTGAGCACGCCGACCATCCCAGCCACCTGGTACATGGCCGGCTGCATGACCAGCATGTGGCCACCCGGGGAGATCTGAACGAATTCCTGGTCCCAGATTTCCTGTGGATGCTCGCGACGCAATTCAGCGGCGAGCGAGCGCAGGTCCTGTTCGGCCATGGTTGCGGTGACGCCGGGCGCAAGACGTCCCCACATCCTCACACCGGAATCGTTGAAATCCGTCAGAAGGTGACTGCCCTGGATGAAATACGGCTGCTGCGCCATCGATAACCAGAGGTCAGGGTGCTGGCCGCCGAGGCTGGCGAAATCCCATGGAGTGATTCCAGCGATGGTCGCGGGTTTTCCGTTGAGATGAACGATACGGCCGATCACTGAAGGATCGCCGCCGAAGCGGCGCTGCCAAAGTTCAAAGCTGATGATCGCGATGGCATTGTCGCCGGCACTGTTGTCGCGCGCGGGATCGAAGAGACGGCCAAGGGCCGCGCGGGTCCCGAGCTCAGAGCAGTAATTGGGCGTAACGAAGGAAACGCTGGCCGGCTGGGCGTCGTCGTCCATCTGCATGGGTGGAACGCCCAGCACAGCGATTGCGGCAGAGAGGGTCTTCGCATGATCGCGATAAAAGGCGAAGATTGGATACGCCATTTCGCTGGAATAGGCCGTAGGGGCGCGGCGCTCGAGCCGGACGATCGTGTTGGGATCGCGCACGGGCAGCAGCTTAAGCGCGACCATGTTGAAGAAGCTGAACGCGCCGACATTGACGCCGATGCCGATGGCCAGCACCAGCACCGCAATCAGCGTGAAGCCGGGCGATTTGGCCAGCAGCCGCGCGCCGAAGCGAAGGTCCTGCAGGATGCGGTCGAGCCAGGTCCAGCCCCAGGCTTCGCGAGCTTTCTCCTGGATGCGCGTGGTGTTGCCGAAGTTGTTGTTGCCCTGGCGCGCGGCCATCTCGCGATGGAAGGCGATGTCGTTTTCCAGCTCAGCGTCGAACCGGCGGCGAAAGAGGAGATAGCGGATGCGGCGGAAAAGCTCGGCCATGATGGGCCTCCTGGGTCGGTTCGTCTATGCGGTGCGCAGGATTTCCTGGATGGCCTGCGTGAGACGGTCGTAGGTGGAGAGCTCGGTCTTGAGCTGTTTGCGGCCTTCGGGAGTGAGCCGGTAAAAACGCACCTTGCGGTTGGTTTCAGAGATACCCCACTCGGCAGTGACCCAGCCCTTGACCAGCATTTTCTGGAGTGTCGGGTAGAGCAGGCCTTCTTCGACGGCAAGGACCTCGCTGGAGAGCAAGTGAATGCGCTGGGCGATGGCGTAGCCGTGCAGGGTACCCGAATGCAGAACGCGGAGGATGAGCATGGGGAGGGCGCCGGGAGGCATTCCGTCTTTAGGCCTATCGTTCATAGGCATAAATTAGTTATGTATAGGAAGGGAAGTCAAGCGCGCAGTGGTGGGCGGCCGGCGGCGGGGGGCAGTCGTGCGGTGACAAAAGCATTACGAAAGCGGGGTTGACATATAGGACCATAGTTGTCGTATATTGCTTCTTTGGAAGATGACAAATCGTTCATCTTCCATTCGGCCCTGAAAACAAACCAGATCGGTCGTGTGACGCATGTCACAGGCGGACGGATACTTGTGCTCTTAAATCGGACTACTTTGATCGGATATTAGGTTGGTGCATGCAACGAACAGACAAACGGAAGACTGGATTGCTGAGATTTTTGGGCGCTGCTGGTGTGGTGTTGTTGGGGTGCGGTGCCGGCCATGCGCAGGAGCCGCCGTATTTCGTGACGTATTCGCACGCCATGGAAGAGCCGGGAAACCTGGAAATCGAGTTCAAGGGAACCCAGGCGGCTCCAAAAAACGTGAACGCGTTTGGGGGCGCGACGGTGGAGTTCGAATACGGCGCCAGGGCGTGGTGGACCACGGAGGTTTACCTGAGCGGGCAGACGACTGCGAACGACAGCACCCTCTTCACCGGCTTCCGCTGGGAGAACCGTTTTCGCCCGTTGCTGTCGGAGCACTGGATCAATCCGGTGCTCTATTTCGAATATGAGGACGCGAACAACGCGGATCGAAGCTTTCTGGAAATCAGCGGCAACGACAGCGTGCAGGATCTGCTGCTGACCAACGCGCAGGGACGCAGCGATGTGGAGCGCGAGATGGAGATGAAGCTGATCCTGTCGAGCAACGCGAAGGGCTGGAACTTCTCAGAAAACTTCATCACGGAAAAAAACCTGAGCCCGACGGAAGGCGAGCCGTGGGAGTTTGGCTACGCGCTGGGGACGAGCCGGCCGCTGTCATTGAAAGCGGGGGCGACGGAGTGTGTCTTTTGCCGGGAGCGTTTAGCGGCGGGCGCGGAACTTTACGGCGGACTGGGAACCATCGACAGCTTTGGGCTGAAGGCGACCTCGCACTATCTGGCGCCAACTTTGGGATGGGATCTGCCGCGAGGTCCCACGCTGACGTTCTCGCCGGGCTTTGGCCTGAACGACAACAGCATGAAGGTGCTGTGGCGGGTGGGCGTGCAGTACGAATTTCAGCAGTTCTTCAACCGGTTTCATCGTGGGGAAGGACGCTGACGATGCGGCGCATGGGTGGAGTGGCGTGGTTTGTTTTGGGATGCGCGGTGCTGGCGGCCGCGGCAGAAGTGAATCAGGACTGGCTGAAGCGCGTGCCGGCAGCGGAACGCACGCGTGTGAATCCTTACAGCGGCCAGGCGGATGCAGTGGCAGCGGGATCACGACTCTATGCGGATCGCTGTGCGCGCTGTCACGGAGCGGATTTGCTGGGCCTGCATGGCAAGCCGAGCCTGAAGACGAATGTGGTAGCGGGGGCGACCGACGGTGAATTGTTCTGGCTGCTGCGCAATGGCGATCTGCGGCACGGGATGCCTTCGTGGAGCGGACTGCCGGAGCCGGAGCGCTGGCAGATTGTGGCGTTCCTCAGAGCGGAGAACAGCAAGTAGGGAATGGCCAATAGGGAATAGCCAGTAGGGAATAGCCAGTAGGGAATAGCCAGTAGGGAATGGCCAATAGGGAATAGCCAGTAGGGAATAGCCGATGGCCAGTAGGGAATAGCCAGTAGCCAGTAGGGAATAGCTAGTAGCCAGTAGCGAGAAGGAACGATGACGAAGACGCGAAAGATATTTTGGGGAGCCTGGTGGAGCGTGGTGGCGACGATCGCGATGGTCGCGGCGATGGCGGGATGCGGATCGAGTCAGGCGCCGAATTTTCCGGCGGAGGACGATGCAACGCCGGCGGCGGATTCGATTGGCGAGGCACTGTTCCTCGACACACGATTTGCGGAATATTTTGCGGCGCACATGACGGGCGTCAACGATCCGCTGCCGGTGGGCGATCCGGTGGTGAACCAGGTGCAGACGCCGAACGGACCGCTGCCTGGACCGTTTGCGGGGCAATCGATCAACTGCCGCTCATGCCATTTTGTGACGGAGTTCGAAGGCGTTCCCAACGCGGGCAATCGCACCTATGCGGACTTCACCACGCGCAGCCCGATTCCGCTGCCGATGAATGGCTTCGACCACACACCGCGCAATGCGATGCAGATGGTGGGATCGCTGCAGCCACATACCGGGCCGGTGTTTCTTCATTTTGATGGCGAGTTCACAGGAGCGATCGATCTGATTGAGAGCACCATGACGGGGCGCAATTTTGGATGGGCGCCGACGCAGTATCAACAAGCGCTGGCGCACATCGCACAGGTGATTCGCCAGGATAACGGATCGGGGCAACTGGCCGCGGATCGCCTGGACGGGCTCTCCTATTCGACGATTTTTCTCGGGACGGATTCGCGGATCACCAGCGATATTCAGCTTCCGGCGTCGCAGCGGCTGAATGTGCAGACCGCGAGCGACCAGCAGATTCTCGACGAGATGGCGCTGTGCATATCGACGTACATGAAGGACCTGCGCTTTCAGCAGGACGAATACGGACGCTATATCGGATCGCCGTACGATGTGTTTCTGCGGGTGAATCATCTGCCGGTGCAACCGCGCGCAGGGCAAAGCATCGCCGACTACAACCGGGAGCTGTATGGGCTGGTGGTGGCACTGAACGATCCCATTTACGTGACGGATGCGGATGGATCGTTCAAGTACCATGCGCAGCCATTTCAGTTTGGCGCGACGGAGCTGGCGGGGCTCAGGATTTTTCTCAGGACGGCACAAAACGCTACGGATGGATCGCAACATGCGGGGAACTGCGCGGCCTGCCACACGGCTCCGGACTTTACCGACTTTAATTTTCACAACAATGGCGTAGCGCAGGATGAGTACGACACCGCGCATGGGGCCGGCGCGTTTATGGCGATGGCGATTCCAGGCCTGAGCGATCGCAACGCGAACTACGATGCGTACCTGCCGGTAACGGCGAATCATCCTGACGCGACGGAACGATTTCGCCACATGGCGGATCCCGCCAATCCACAGTTTGCGGATTTGGGATTGTGGAACATCTATCTGAACCCCGACAAGCCGAATCCGCAGGCAAATTTAAAAACGGTGGTGTGTGCGGCGGGAGGGGACTGCTCGGTGGACCAGGGACTGGCGCAGACGATTGCGGAGTTCAAGACGCCAACGCTGCGCGACCTCGAGGATTCGGCTCCGTACTTTCATAACGGCAGCCGGCTGACCTTTGACGAGGTGGTGTCGTTTTACATCAACAGCTCCGCGCTGGCGCACGCCGGGAATTTGCGCAATGCGCCGATGCAGTTTGCGGGGATGTCGATCAGTCAGGCGGATCTGCCGGCGCTGGTGGCGTTTTTGAAGTCGCTGACCGAGGACTACGACGACGCGTAAAGGGTGGGCAGCGTTCAGCGTTCAGCGTTCAGAAAAAGCGACGCATCCGGCCTGGAACGGTTTGCGGGGTGTTCGCGAAAATGCGGACCTTTCCTGGATGAGAAGTGATGGCGATCACAGTGCGACTGGAATGGTCCGGGATTAACTAGGACCTGAAAAGTCGCATATTGGAGATTCGCTGTGATGAGGATTCAGAACGGGTTACGGTTGGGGTTGGTGGCCTGGCTGCTGGCGATCGCGTTATTGTTCGTGGGATGTGGACGCGCGTTCGGCCAGCAAACCGCCGCGCTTTCGGGGACCGTGAGCGATGTTTCGGGAGCGGTGATTCCGGGCGCGGCCGTGGTGGCGAAACCGGCTAACGGCTCGACTGAGGTGCGGGTGATCGCGGACGGCGAGGGTGTCTTCCGGTTTGCGGCGCTGGCCCCCGGCGACTACACCCTCCATGTTTGCGCGCAGGGATTCGCGCCGTCGGAACAGACGGTGAAGGTGGGAGCGCAGCCACTGGAATTGCACGTTGCTTTGAACGTAGGGCAGACCAGCGAGACGGTGGCGGTGAGTGCAACGAGCGCGGCGCTCGCGACGAGCGACACTTCGACGGGCGGCACGCTGGACGCGAAACAGATGCAGGCGGTTCCGCTGAACGGCCGCAGTTTTACCGATGCGCTGGCGGTCGAGCCCGGGGTGACGCCGGCGAGCTCGGCTTCTGCAAATTCCATCGTGATGAGCGGCGTGGCCTCGACGCCTCCCTCGGGCGAGCTGGACTCCGGCGCGCTCTCGATTGGCGGGCAGCGGGAGACGGCGAACAGCTTTCGCGTGAACGGAGCGGATGCGCAGGAAGACGTGAACATGGGTGTGGCCATTGTGCCGACGCTGGATTCGATCGCGGAACTGAATCTGGTGACGGGCAACGATGCGCCGGAATACGGCACGGCGAGCGGTGGACAGGTTGGGGTGGTGACGAAGAGCGGATCGAACGAGTGGCACGGGTCGACGTTCGAGTTTTTGCGGAACACAAATCTGGATGCGCGGAATTACTTTTCGCAGGATCGGGCGGGCTTTCATCAGAATCAGTTTGGCGCAACGGTGGGCGGGCCGGTGCGCAGGGACAAGCTGTTCTTCTTTGCGGATTATCAGGGAACGCGACTGGCGGAAGGGGTCGACACAGGACTGATTTCGGTGCCGACGGCGGCGGCGCGCGGTGGGGATTTCTCCGGCATGGCCAGCTCGTTGACGGGAACGGTGAGCGGGCCCTATCTGGCCAGCCGGCTTTCGCAAAAGCTGGGATATCAAGTAACAGCGGGTGAGCCTTATTACGCTGCGGGCTGCATGAATTCGTCACAGTGTGTGTTCCCTGACGCAAAGGTGCCCACCTCGGTGTGGTCGACGGCGGCGCAGCATCTGCTGGCGTATGTGCCGGTGGCGAATGCGGGGAGCAATACGTTTTCGACGTCAGCGGCGGAGCAGGCCATCCGCGATGACAAGGGCGCGCTGCGCATGGACTGGAACACACGGATCGGGTCGATTGCGGGCTACTCCTTCCTCGACGACTACCGCGTCGATAATCCCTACCCGACGGGCACAGGCGGAGCCAGCGTGCCAGGATTCGATGCGCTCAATTTTGGGCGCGCGCAGCTGCTGGCAATGAGCGATACGAAGACGCTGGGCGCGAACAGCGTGAATCTGGCGCGGGTGAGTTACATGCGCAACGCGGCCAATGTCGGCGTGCCGCAGGGCGGAGTGGGGCCGACGGTCGCGTCGCAGGGATTTCAGGGAATCGTCGCGCTGGATCCGAAGACGGAGGGCGTGGAGAACGTGATCTTCAACGACTTCACGATGGGCGTGGACGTGACGGCGCTGTTCCAGGCGGAGAACATCCTCGAAGGCAGCGACGATTTTTCGCAGGTGATGGGGCGGCACAATCTGAAGTTCGGCGCGGATGTGCATGAAGACCAGATCAACAACCACCCCAACGTTTATTTCAACGGCAGCTTCGCGTTCACGGGGAGCGAGACAGGGCTGGACTTCGCGGATTTTCTGCTGGGTGTCGATTCGAATTACACGCAGGGCGATGCGCGGCATTTCTACAATCAGAATCAGCTGGCCGGGGCGTATGTGCAGGATTCATGGCAGGTGCGGCCCACGCTCACGCTGAATTACGGGCTGCGCTGGGATATGCTGCCGCCGTGGCATGAAAAATACAACCAGCTGCAGACGGTGGTTCCAGGCGAACAGAGTGTTGTGTTCCCGAATGCGCCGGCAGGCATTGTGTTTCCGGGCGATCCGGGTGTGCCGCGGACGCTCGCCGCTGTGCGGTACACGGATTTCGGGCCGCGCGTGGGCGTGGCGTGGAGCCCCAGATTTTTGGGAGCAGGGAAGACCAGCCTGCGCGCGAGCTGGGGACAGTTCTACACGCCGATCGAGGGGCTGTCGCCGGCGATCATGAGCGCGAATCCGCCGTATGGATATACCTACACGAGCGCGGTGCCGACGCTGTTCGACGCGCCGTGGACGGCAGCCGCGGATGGATCGAGTCTGGAGGCCAATGGGCAGGCGCGCTTTCCGCTGCCGAAGGTGCCGTACGGCGCATCGCGTACGCATCCGGTCGCCAGCGTGAACTGGGCGGAATTCGAGCCGTTTACGGGGATTCCGGCGGTTGCGCCGAGCAACGTCACGCCCTATGCGGAGGACTACATGGTTTCCGCGGAGCGTGAGCTGGGGCGGGGCACGGTGTTCGATGTGAGCTATGCCGGAACCCAGGCGCATCATCTGCTGACGCTGCTCGAGGCGAACCCCGGCGATCCTTCCTTGTGTCTGGGGTTGAGCCAGGTATCTGAAGTCGCGGCGGGATCGGCAACGTGCGGGCCATTTGGCGAGAGCGGAACGTATACGCGGGCGAATGGCGAGGTGGTCGAGGGAACGCGGACTCGCTTCTCGCCGGCGTTTGGCAGCGTGACGTGGCAGAAGACGATTGGCAACGCGCACGATAACGCACTCGAGGTGAGCCTGAAGCGGGATGCGGGCGCGTTCGGCTTCCATGTGGCGTACACGTGGAGCCAGTCGATCGATCAGAGCTCGAGTTTGGCCGATCCGGTGAACCCGGTCGATCCTGGTGTGAGCCGCGGGCTTTCGGCGTTCGACATGACGCAGAATTTTGTGGCGAACTATCACTACCGGATTCCTGTGCTGCTTCGCAGCGGGCCGAAGTCGCTGATGAGCGGGTGGGAAGTGTTTGGGCTGACGCGACTGACGACGGGATTCCCCGTGACGCTGATCAACAACAACGACACTTCGCTGCTGGGGACGCAGCCCAACGGAGTGAACAATGTGGGCGCGGATCAGCTGAACTTTGCGTCTGGGCCGCTGCAATTGCAGGGGCGTCCGGGGGCGGGTCGAGGATTCAACACAATGTTATTGAGCCTGCCGGCGCTGGGCGATTTCGGGGATGCGCGGCGGCGGTTCTTCCACGGGCCGGGGTCGGACAACACGGACTTTGCGGTGGAGAAGTCGACGACGGTGCTGGATGGCAGGGAACTGCAGATGCGCGCCGAGGCTTTCAACGTGTTCAATCATGCGCAATTCTTCGGGCCGGGATCGGTGGAAGGCAGCATTGGCAGCGCGACCTTTGGGCAGATTGTGTCGGCGGCTGCGCCACGGCTGATGCAGGTGAGCGCGCGGCTGCGGTGGTAGGGAGCGGATGTTCGAAAACGGCTTTACCTCGGGAAGGGGAGATGATACTTGCAGAGACTCTCGACCCATCCCATTTCGCGAACTGGAGAATTGCCGTGCTTTGTCCTCGTTGCAGCGCTGAGTCTTCGCCGGATCAAAAATTTTGCACGAATTGCGGAGCGACGTTAGCAGCCGCTGCGCCTGCGCAGAGTGTCGCGGTGGCCCCACCCGCCGCACCCCCACCGACTGCGCCTGCAGCCGCGCCTGCCGTGCCCGCGCCAGCTGGATCGCTGCACCCGATTCCTGACGGCGGATTGACGATTGAAGATGTGGCTGCGTGGCTGCAGAGCGCGGGCTATGTCGCGAAGCTGGTGACGGCGGAGAACGGCAAGCGCCACATCGTGAGCAATACGATGGGCACGCCGTTCAACATCTTTATGGGCGACTGCAAGGGCGAGCGCTGCGCCTCGATCGATCTGGCCGCCGGATTTTCGACGGGCGGCAAATTCGACACCGCGCAGCTGAACGACTGGAACAACAACAATCGCTGGTGCCGGTCATATTACGACGACGTGAAGGACCCGTGGCTTGAAATGGATATCGATTTGTCGCCGGGCGGCACGTACGAATCGCTGAACGATCAGTTTGGGACGTGGAACAACACGCTCGCACGGTTCATGAACAAGTACAGTTTGAAATAGCGGCCGCGCCGCTGACGTGCCCGATCAGGATTTGGCGGGTTCCAGCTTCGCGCTTTCCTGGCGAAGCGCGTGGACGACGACGCGGAGCATTTCTTCTTCCGGGGCCGGTTTGCCGGTCCAGATTTCAAACTGCCGCGCGCCCTGGTGGACGAACATCTCGACACCGGTGATGACGGGGAGGCCCTTCTCGCGCGCCATGCGGATCAGCGGCGTGTCGATGGGGTTGTAGACCAGGTCGAAGACGAGACGCGTGTTCAGTTCCTTCGGCTCGAGCAGCGAGGCGGGCTTGACGCCGCGCATGCCCACCGGCGTTGTATTAATGATGACGTCAAAATTCGATTTGACGATCTGTTCGCGGCGAATGACCTTTGCCTTTGCCTGGCGCGCCAGCTTCTTCGCGGTATCGGCGGTGCGGTTCCAGATGAAAACTTCAGCTCCTTTGTCGACGAGGCCGAAGACGGCGGCCCGTCCTGCACCGCCAGCACCGAGGACGAGGATCTTTGCGCCGCGCAACGGAAGGCGACGCTCGAGCGGACGCACGACGGCGGCGACATCGGTATTGAAGCCGTAGAGCTTGCCATCCTGCGAGCGGACCACGGTGTTGCAGGCGCCAATCTTTTCCGACAGCACGTCGGTCTTGGCGAGATGCTTGATGATCTCGGTTTTGAAGGGCATGGTGATGGCCAGCCCGTGCAGCGGGACGTCGCGGGTGAGGGTGAGCAGATCGCTGAGGCGCGTGGTTTGGAGCGGCAGAAAGACGCCGTTGACGGTCTCGCGGCGGAAGGCCATGTTGTGCATCAGCGGCGAGAGCGAGTGCCGCACGGGATTGCCGGCGACGCCGTAGACCTTGGTGGATGCGTCGATCTGGTCGATGCGCCAGGTCTCGCGCAGCGTACGCGCTTCAATTTGTCCAGGGCCGGTTTCTTCTCCGGCGTGCGCGGCGGCAAAGGTAAACACAGAGCCGGAGCGCAGGCCGAGCACGCGGCTGATGGTGCCCTGTTCGCCCATGGAGATGCCGATAATGTTCGCTTCGTCGCGACGCTTTTCGAGGAAGCGCATCATGGTCACGTTGTCGGAGAGGGTCTTCGCGGTGGCAACAATTTTTACGAATTCCGGCTGGTAGGGCAGGATGCGATCGAAGGTGGCGTCGAGATTCCTGGTGCCCTCGAAGTCGTGATGGCTGATGATGAGCGCGGCGCCGTAAGAGCGCAGCTTCTTCATCTGCGCCGGCTTGGTGTGCTCGGCGGTCTGCAGCTCGATGTCGATGAGATGGCAGCCGGCCTGGGCAGCCTTCTCCAGGATTTCGAGTTCGGCGTTGATTGTGCCTTTGAATTTTCCGCCGGTGGCGGAGCGGCGGCAGGTCGCAATCGCGGTGACCTCGCCACGCTCGTAGAGAAACTGCTTGAGCCTGGGGAAAATCGCCACGGGATTCGCGAGATAGTCGAGACGAAATTCGACAAAATGATTTTCGCGGACGATCTCCTCGGCGTTCTGCATCATGTCGGCGGGGTTGGAGCCGGTGATGGCAACACAGATTTTTCCGATGCGGGAGCGGATGAAGTGCGTCGAAACGACCGCGGGTCCTTCATGGACCGAGGCGCCGTTGGTGGGCGCAGAAGTGCTGCGCCCTGGCACACTGGCCTGGGGCGTCGCCCGCTTCGTTCCGTCCGATTTTGGCCCGCCGTTCCGTGGGGACGTGGTGCGTGGGGCCGCCGTGGCTGCTTTCATACCCGCAATTGACGCATATTAAAGAGGTTTGCCCTGGGATGCAACTGCTAATGCAGGACTTTTACTGCCATCGTAGTGTACTCGGACTGGGATCGCACAGGAAATCGGCTCTCCTAAGCGACACGTTTAGGGTTTTGGCGCGGTTTCTGACCGAGGTATCCGGTAAGTTTTTATTTATCAATAGGTAAAGTGCGCGGAAATGTAGCCCCGCTGGCGGAGCGTGGCATGTCCCGGCGCTTCGCGCAGCGCCTTGTGACCCAAACCCGTAAAATGGCAACCGGCGTATGAAGAAGATTCGAGTGGGCATTCTGTTTGGCGGGCGCAGCGGCGAGCATGAAGTTTCGCTGCTGTCGGCTGCGTCGGTTCTTGGGGCTATCGACCGCAGCAAGTATGAGGTTGTGCCCATTGGCATCACGAAAGAGGGCCGCTGGGTGGCAGCGGGCCACGCGGAGCGGCTGTTGGGCAGCGGCGGATCGGGCAAGCAATTGCGCGCCGGCGATCCTGAGGCGACGCAACCGGCAGCGGTGCTGCGCAAAGGCGCGTCGGTGCTGGTGCCTCCGGTGCCATCGGAAGCGATGGTTCCGTTCGAGCGCGACGCGGGCGCGGTGGCGACGTCGAACCCGGAGCAGGTGCTCAGCGTCGACGTTATTTTTCCGGTTCTGCATGGCACGTTTGGCGAGGATGGAACGATCCAGGGGCTGTTCGAGCTGGCGGGCATGGCGTATGTGGGGTCGGGCGTGCTGGGCTCGGCAGCAGGGATGGACAAGGACACGATGAAGCGGCTCTTCCAGTCGGTGAAGCTGCCCATTGTGAAGTGGGTAACGTTTTTGCGGGGGGAGTGGGAGAAGAGCCCGAAGAAGGTTCGCGGGCGGATTGAGTCGGCGCTCAGGTATCCAGTGTTTGTGAAGCCGGCGAATCTGGGATCGTCGGTGGGGATCAGCAAGGTGCACAACGGGAAGGAACTGGCAGCTGCGATTGATCTGGCGGCGCAGTTCGACCGCAAGATTGTGGTGGAGCAGGGCGTGGGCGGCAAGGGTAAGGCGCGGGAACTCGAGGTCGCGGTGCTGGGCAACGATGAGCCGGAGGCGTCGGTGGTGGGCGAAGTGGTTCCCGGCAAGGAGTTCTACGACTACGAAGCGAAGTATCTGAGCGAGGGCTCGGATCTGATTGTGCCGGCGAAGCTGACGAAGCAGCAGACGAAGCAGGTGCGGGCCATGGCGGTGGCGGCGTTCCAGGCATGCGACTGCGCGGGACTGGCGCGGGTAGATTTTCTGATGGAGCCGGGGCGGACAGGAAAATCGGCCGGACGGATCTGGGTGAACGAGATCAACACTCTGCCTGGTTTTACGTCCATCAGTATGTACCCGCGGTTGTGGGCGGCGTCGGGCCTGCCGTATCCAAAGCTCATTGACCGGCTGATCGCGCTGGCGATGGAGCGGCGCACGGACAAGGATCGCAACCAGTACAGCTTGTAGCCGTTGCAGGCTACAGGTTGCAGGTTGCAGGTTGCGGGATACAGAGACCGGGACGTCCCGCAGGGAACCGCAGGCGCATCTGAGGTGTCAGAATAAGTGGAGAGGTGCGGATGAACGTTGCCGGTGGGACGATTGAAAGGAGTCACGCACGATGACCCTGATGGATGCTCCTGCATTTAATGCGCGCCAGGCAAAGAACCGGCGCACGCTCGCGATCGGCGGAGTGGTTCTCTTTGCTGTCCTGTTTTTCGGGACGATTTTCTGGATGCTGGAAATTCCGTGGGCCTTGTGGCACTGGCCGTCGGATCATCGGGTGAACCAGTTCATGTCCGCGGTCGAAAGCGGGGACATGAACAAGGCGTACGGCGAGTGGAACCACGATCCGGACTGGCAGCAGCATCCGCAGCAGTACCAGCCCTACGACATGACGGCGTTTTTGAAGGACTGGGGTCCGTCGAACGAGGACTACGGCGCCATCAAGAGCCACACGATCTTCATCGCGCACCGTGTGGGGAATGGCGTAGTGATGGGGCTCTACATTAATGGCGTGAAGAAGCCGCTGTTTCTGCGTGTGGATGGCAAGGCGAAGACGATTGGCTTCTCGCCGGTGGAGTTGAGCCGAGAGCCTTGAGAGCAGGGAGCAGGGAGCAGGGAGCGGGTGACAGGTTGCAGGTTGGGGTGATCAGGCTTCTGAACCCTGGGTTCCAGGATTCGTACTCTGCAGAGCCTTTTCCAGGCTGGTTTCATCTTCCACATTCACGCAGGTCTGGCTGCGATCGATCTGGCGCATGAGGCCGGTGAGGACCTTTCCCGGGCCGACCTCAACAAACATGGTTGGCTGCTGGGCGATGAGCAGACGGATGGAGTCGACCCAGCGGACCGTTCCTGTGACCTGACGGATGAGCGCGTCGCGCAGCGGATCGGGATCCGCGACGAGCGCGGCATCCACATTGACCGCAACCGGAATTCCGGGCGTGGAGAAGAGCAGCCCGCGCAGCAAGTCGGCCAGGCGATCCTGCGCCGGCTGCATGAGCGCGCAGTGGAAGGGCGCACTGACCTGGAGCATGATCACGCGCCTGGCTCCGCGCTCCCTGCACAATTCAGCGGCACGCTCGACTGCCGGCGCTTCGCCTGAAATGACGGTCTGCTGCGGTGAATTGAAGTTGGCGGCGGAGACGATCTTCTGCGTTTCCGCAGCGGCGTCGGCGCAGGCCCGCGAGGTGTCTTCTGAGGAAAGCCCAAGGACGGCAGCCATAGCGCCCAGGCCGGCGGGCACCGCTTCCTGCATCAAGCGGCCGCGGTGGCGAACGGTCCGCACCGCGTCAGCAAAATCAAGTGAACCGGCGGCGACGTTAGCGGCATATTCGCCGAGCGAGTGGCCGGCGGCCCACGTGGGCAGGAGTCCCTTTTCCGCGAGCACGCGAAGCGCGGCGACGGAAACCGTGCAGATGGCCGGCTGCTGGAACTCGGTGAGCTTCAGTTGATCTGCGGGACCTTCGAAGCAGAGCCTGGAGATGGAAAAGCCCAGCGCGTCATCGGCTTCCTGAAAGGTCTGTCGCGCGACGGTGAACTTTTCGGCTAAATCCCGGCCCATGCCGGCGTACTGGGAGTTTTGTCCTGGAAAAAGAAAGGCGAGCTTCGTCATGTCTCTGGAAAGATTAGCAGTCGGGCGTTTGCCGGCCAACGGCGATCGCGGACCGGCGCCACGCGTCCCATGAATGGAGAAGCGTTCCATGAATGGAGAAGCGTCGTCCCATGAATTGAGAAAAGGATTAACTTTCCTGAGGGCTGGTGCGTCTATAAGCCAGAGGCGCGCGGGGCGCTGCATCCATGCTTACGCCCCATGCTGCCCTCCATGAAAGCCCCGGTGGTTCGTGGGCCCGCCGGGGCTTTTCTTTTTTGCCCGAAAAGCTAGGCGGAGGCAGCCAGGTGGGCCGTGGGCCTGATCCCGCTGCTGACAACCGCCGGTGAAGTGTGATGGGTGAGCCGATGCACGAAGTGGTAGGGCGGCCAGGGGCCCGACAGCTGCATCTGGCAATCCTTCATGAGCACGCTGGCGCTTGAATATTTATTTTGATAGCGCTCGATGCCGCCTGCGTCGATCAGATGTGCAATGTCCAGCAGCATCTTGCCCGACTCCATGCGCTTACAGCTGACTTCTTCTGCCAGCGGCAAAAACATCCGGTGCATCTGGACGGTGACGGCGCGGGCTTTGGTCTGGCGCTCGCGCTGGAGAGTTGCGCTCTCACGAAGATTCGACAGATAGGCCTTGCCCACGGTGGGCAGGGGCTCGGGCGAATAGCGGCGAACCTGCTCACGGCAGCAATCGTCGAGCATCACCTTGAGGTGCATCTCGGCCTTGCCGCGCAGGCGTTCAATATTTGTGATGAATTGCCGCTGGTTGGAGCGGATGGACCGGCGCAATGCTTCGTCGTCGGCAAACACGGTTCCAAAGCGGAAAGGAAGAACGGTGGAGGTTTTGAAACAGTCCGAGATCACCCGGGCGTGCTCAACGCCAGCTTGCTGATTGAAATTTTGAGTGGGAGAGTATTCGCTGACGATAACGGCTAGATCACTGGCTGGGTAAAGAAAGATCTGGTTTCCCTGGATTCCCGTAACTGCTTCCATTGGAATTGGCTTTCGGTGACGAAGCAGTTCGGGAAAGGCCTGTCGTTCGGTGATGCAGTAGGCATACCACGCCATATTAGGTCGCTCCGCATGCTGGTTTAGG
>DATAZC010000062.1:0-1865 GCA_036272255.1 Acidobacteriaceae bacterium
TTCGACATCGGCCCAGCAAATTCCGGAGGAGCTTGCGCTGGAAATCCGGCGCATGGCGCACGACCTCTCCAACGCTCTTGAGATCATCGTTCAGACCAGCTACCTGCTCAGCATGGCCGAGCTCAAGGAGCCCGCCACCGATTGGCTCCGCATGCTGGAGTCCGGCGTCAACAAGGCCCTCGAGCTGAACCTCGAACTCCGCAGCTACATCAAGCAGCACACACCGAAATAGGGCAGAGAACAGAAATCAGACAACAGAGATCAGGTCTGAGCGCGGGCTCAACCGCGGCCTTATCTCTGATCTGTGTTCTCTGATCTCTAGTTCCCCGCCGCAATCGCCGCCACAATCCTGTCCATCACCGCGCGATCGTTTGATCCATTCGGCGCGTGATCGTCAACGAAGATTGAAAAGATCACCTCGCGCCCGCTCACAGTGTCCACATACCCAGAAAGCCCGCGGCTCTCTCCCAGCGTTCCCGTCTTCGCAAACAGATGATCTTTCAGCGGCGCGTCCGGAAAGCGTGACGACAGCGTCCCATCCTCACCGCCAACCGGCAGCGCTGCCTTCCACTCGGCGAACCACGGCTGCTTCGCCGCATAGGCCAGCAACTGCGCCGTCGCGCGCGGCGTCACCACGTCATGCCCACTTAACCCCGAGCCGTCGTAGAAAACAAAGTCTGCAGGATCGAGTCCCGCGCGCACCAGGAATCCGCGTACCATCCGCGCTCCATCTACGGTGGATCCGGTGGCGTTGGCCATGCACGGTGCGTTCCACCACATCCCCAGCCTGTGCAGCAGCAGCTCCGCGTGCAGATTCTGCGACACCTTCAGCGTTAGCGTGACATCCTCAGCCAGCGGCGCCGATACCTTCTCGGCCAGCATGTTCTGCCTGACGGGCACCCGGCAACTCGGCGCACATCGGCTTCCGGCGATCGCGTCAGCTTCACACTTCGTCAGCGGCTCATTCACTGCGCTCAGGAATCCCCGAGCATCCTGCACTACCTGATGCTGTGCTCTTGCTTCGCCATCGACCGCGATACCGCGCTCGACCAGCATCTGCCGCAACGCCATGGCCGCATACAGCGCCGGATCGTCGATGCTGACATGCTCCACATCCGGCTGGGCGTCCACCGCAATCGATCCATACACTCGCAGCTCGCGACTCCCAGGCAGCCGCTCCACATTCACATGGCTTCCTGTACCCGCCGCCGTGCCATCCACCTGCGAGTTCACCATGTAGTAGGGAACTCCATTCTGCTCGAGCGTCACCATCACCGGCGCGTAGTGCTCATGGCCTTTCGGCCCGCTGACCGTACCCGGAGTCACCGTCAGCTTCAGCTCGTTGTCGGCGATCGTCAGCGCACTCACCGGCGCACCGTAACCCCACACCAGGTCGCCGACATCCCAGCTGTCCGCAAACGGCTCGTGCGGAAACATCGTGTCATCGCCGACGATCCGTCCTGTCACTTTTTTTACGCCTTTCGTCACAAGCTGGTCCGCGAGCGCGCGCAGATCATCCAGCCCAACCGGCTGCGGCTGCGGTCCTTTCGGCCGCTGCGCCGGCGGCACATACGGCAGATCGTCGCTGGCGAGGTTCGCGTCGGCTGCACCAACCAGCTCCAGATCGCCCTTCACCGTCCCGTTTGCATCGAGATCGCCATAGATCTTCGTCGTGACGGTCGCATCCGGCCCCATCAGAGCCATCGCCGCCGCCGTCGTAAACAGCTTGGCGTTCGACGCCGGTCGAAAAAACTTGCCCTCATCCACTCCATAGATCGGCGTGCCATCCATCGCTGTCACCGCAATGCCCCAGTGCGCTCGGCTGACGCCCGGATCGGCCAGCAGCGCAGCGATCTGCACACCCA
>DATAZC010000063.1:0-3371 GCA_036272255.1 Acidobacteriaceae bacterium
GAGGCATTAAATCTGACACTCTCTGCCCGCGATGCGATGGATTTTCTCGGCTCACCCGAAGGCGAGCTCGCATTGGCCCAGGCCGCCGCCTATCTCGCGCTCGCGCCAAAATCGAATGCCGTCTATAGCGCCTGGAGCGCCGTCAGTCAGGACATCGAGAACACCCGCGCCGAACCCGTCCCCCTGCACCTGCGTAACGCACCCACCAAGCTCATGCGCGACTTGAACTACGGCAAGGACTACCAATACGCGCACGACATCGAGGGCAAAGTAGCCGGCATGGACTGCCTCCCCGAAAGCCTCCGCGACCGCCGCTACTACCAACCCACCAGCGAAGGCCGCGAAAAGCTGCTGAAGCAAAGGATGGAAGAGATCGAGCGCATCCGGGAGGAGAATAGAAACCGGGAATAGTACCTCGGCAAATGTAACCGGGGAAATGTCATCCTGAGCAAAGCGAAGGATCTGCACTTCAGTCCTTAGCCTAGCAAACCAAGCGTGAGCGACCAAAGGAAGCGAACCTAGTGGAACGCGCCAAAGGCGCAATTGCCCGTGCGGCAAGCACCGGCCAGTCACTCGACCGCGTACCCAACCATCTTCCACACATCGCCCTCATGCACCATCACCACCGACTCAATCTGCGGATGCCCATTCGCAAACGTAGTCTGGTACACAAACGCCACGTACTCGCCCTTCGGCAGATTGGGAATTTCCGTCTTCCACTCGCTCGCCGTCAGATCGCGTACCAGCAGCGGGTCGAGCGGCTTGCGCATATCGGTTTCGTGCCGCAACCAGCCCGTCTCCGGCACCTGCGACTGGAAGTACTTCGACGCGGCAGCCCAGCTTTTGTCGTAAGTCTCCGCGTCCTCGATCTTCAACCACGCCGCGGCAGCCGTCCGCGCCGCCGCAATCGCATCCGCATGCTGCGCGTTGATCTTCTCCTGCTTCTTGCTCACTTGCGCGCTCGCCCCTAGAGCAGGCAAAAGGAGCCATACCACCAGTGCGTGCACACAGCGAACACGCAGCAGTGTGACATCCTGCGCGAAGCGAAAGACCTGCGACTTTCTCGCAATATCGCCATAACTCCAGAAGTGAGCGACCAAAGGAAGCGAACCAAACCACACGCGCCGCAGGCGCATCCGCCCGTGCGGCAAGCACCTAGTTGCCATACTTGACCGCACACCCATAGGGTCGCGTCGAAGCCACCTCGACCGGCTGCCCCGCCATCGCCTCCGTCAGCGCGGCAGAGACGTAGTTCTTGGCGGTCTTGACATCTGCCGTGTCCGTCGTCGGCTCGTTGTCGATCGCGCCGTCATAGATCAGCTTGCCCTGGGGATCGATCACAAACATATGTGGCGTCGTCTTCGCGCTGTAGAGTTTGCCAATCTCGCCCGTCGGGTCAAGAATCGCTGCCGTCGGATGCGCATGCACGCGTGCCATCTGCGCATTCTCCTCGGCGGCCGTCAGGTATCCATCACTGACATGTGCGGGCGACGACGAAAGCACCGTCAGCCAGATCACGCCCTTTGCCGTCCACTCCTGCTGCAGCGCCTGCATATTGCCACTGTCATAGTGCTTTTTGGTAAACGGGCAGGTACGATTGGTCCACTCCAGCACGACATACTTGCCGCGATACCGATCGAGCGAGATGGTCTCCCCTTGCGAGTCTTTCCCTGTAAACGTCGGCGCCGTTTGTCCGACTGTCGCCGCCCGCGCCACCAGCACCCATACCAGCGCGACAATCGCGATCGCAATGTACAAGGCCGCGCGCCACGCACCTAACCGGCGAATATACCGTTCCCACGCCATGACTCACCTCCAGCGTTATCGGAATCCGTGTTTATCGCGACGGTGCCAGCGACGCCGTTCGTGCGCTTCCCGCATCCGTACCCGAATTGGGCAGAGCCTTCAACGCGTCCAGCACCGTAGTGGTCGTCAATACTTCGGGCAGCACCCGCGCGGGCGCGCCCGGGGCCCCGGGATACAGCGCGTACGTCGGCACACTTGAGCGCCCCAGCGACGCCAGCGCACGCGCAATCTCGTCATCGTGCCGCGTCCAGTCCGCGCGGACCAGCGCGATCTTCCCGCCCTGCAGCTTGCCCAGCACCTCGGGCCGCTCCAGCACCACGCGCTCATTCACCTGGCAGCTCAGGCACCAGTCCGCGGTAAAGTCCACAAACACCGGCCGACCCTGCGCCTGATATTGCGCCACCACATCCGGCGTAAAAGGCTGCCAAGTACGTGTGTGATCTGTGTGACCGCCGGACGCGCTCGCAGCCACGCTCTCCGGTGCGGGGAAGGTGTGCACCGCATAGACACACGAAGCCACGGCCAGCACCAGGATTGCCACAGCCGTCGCGGTAGCAGGCAACTTCGCGGGCCACCGTCCCAGCACCCAGCCCGCAATACCCAGCAGCAGGAAGGCCGTCAGCAATCCAATCAGCGCCGTCGCCCCGGCAAGCTGCGCGAACACCCACACCAGCCAGATCACCGTTCCGAAGATCGGCACCGCCGTCGCCTGCTTCAGCAACTCCATCCATGCGCCCGGCTTCGGCAGCAGCTTGGTCCACGCCGGCTGAAAGGCCAGCAGCAGATACGGCAGCGCCAGCCCAATGCCCAGCGCGGTGAAGACCGCAAACGCCACCACCGCCGGCTGCACCAGCGCAAATCCAATAGCCGCACCGAGGAACGGCGCAGCGCACGGCGTCGCCACCACCATCGCCAGCACGCCGGTAAAGAAGCTCCCTGCCAATCCATGTTTATTCGCCAGCGAAGATCCCGCGCTGGTCACGCTCAATCCGATCTCGAACATCCCGGCGAGCGACAGCGCCAGGAAGAACAGCAGCAGCGCAATCATCGCCACAAACACCGGCGACTGGAACTGGAAGCCCCAGCCCAACCCACGTCCGCCCGCGCGCAGACCCAGCAGGATCGCCACCACGATCCAGAACGACACCAGGATGCCCAGCGTGTACGCCAACCCCTGCACCCGCATCGCCCGCCGCTCCGCGGTCGACGACTGCACCAGCGCCAGCGCCTTGATAAACAGCACCGGGAAGACGCACGGCATCAGGTTCAGCAGCATGCCGCCCACCAGCGCAAAGCCCACGTAGCGCAGCAGGTTCACGCTGCCGGAAGCCGAGATCGGCGCTGCCGGAATCATTCCCGCCTCCGCGCGCACCAGGTACGACGTCCCATCCGCCAGCAGCACAATTCCGTTCAGCGCATCCGGAGCCTTCTGCAGATTCTCGTCCTGCTTCAGCGCGATCACCGCGCCATCGCCGCGCGGCGTCACCGCCTGCGGCGCGGCATTCGCGATCACACTCTGGTCCGCCGGAAAGAACTGCGCGGCCTCCACCCGATCGCCGGTAAGC
>DATAZC010000064.1:0-2547 GCA_036272255.1 Acidobacteriaceae bacterium
CGCCGGCGGCAGCTTGCCGATCTCGGAAAAATTCAGCTTCGCCCGCGCCATCCGCACATCGCGCGCCACCATCCAGTACGCCGGCGCGGGCTCGTCAAACCACGACAGCCGCGTCTCATTTGAATGGCAGTTGTAGCAGGAACTCCGCAGAATTTGCTTCACTTCCGGCGGTGCCTCAATCTCCGCGGTCACCGGTCGGTGATCGATCTTCGGCCGATACAGTTGAGCAGCAAGAAACAACAGCGCAACAACGGCGACGATACCAACGAATCCGCGCATGATCAGATGATCTCCTTCGATTCAGACAGATCGCCAAAGTCGCGCTTCGAACGCCTGCTTGTTTCTGAAGAGATGAACCACTAACGTTCATTGCACCACTTGTTAGAGGCAGAGTTGTCACGCGTCTGTTCCAACGCGGTCGCACGAGGTGAGCATGAGCACACGCCCCCCAACCCGCCGAACAGTTCTCACCGGCCTGGCCCTCACCACCGGAGCCGCGCTCACCCGCAAACTCCCCGCACTCGATCTGAGCGACGCCGCCATAGCGCGCGACCCCATGCGCCCGCAGTACCACCTCCAACCCGCACGCGGCTGGATGAACGACCCGTGCGGGCCCATTTACTGGAAGGGCGAATACCACATGTTCTTCCAATACAATCCGCACGCCGCCGTCTGGGGCGACATGCACTGGGCCCATGCCACCTCGCCCGACATGGTTCACTGGCAGCGGCAGCCCATCGCGCTCGCTCCGACGCCCGGCGGCCCCGATGCTGACGGCTGCTTCACCGGCACCGCCGTCGTTGCCGACGGCAAACCCACCCTCCTCTACACCGGCGTCCGCAAAGTGCCCACCGATCAGGCCACCCTCCGCGACGGGCACAGCCACCTCCGCGAGACCCAATGCCTCGCCGTCGCGGAAGACGACACGCTCCTCCGCTGGCGCAAGCAGCCCCAGCCGGTCATCGCCGCGCCACCCGCAGGCATGGCAGTCACCGGCTTCCGCGATCCGTCACCCTGGCGAGAGGGCGATACGTGGTACATGGTCGTCGCCTCCGGTCAGCGCGGCGTCGGCGGAAGCGAGCGCAGCGGAGGCGGAGAGGTGCTGCTCTACAAATCCCCCGACCTGCGCCACTGGGAGTACCTCCACCCGCTCGCCCAGGGCAAATGGAGCGGCAAGCCCGGCGCGAACCCGGTCGACACGGGCGAGATGTGGGAGTGCCCCGACTTCTTCCCCCTCGGTGACAAACATGTCCTCATCCACTCCACCGAAGGCAAAACCATCTGGCAAATCGGTACCCTCGACCGCGCCGCGATGCTCTTCCACGCCGAATCCGAAGGCCTGCTCGATCACGGCGCCTACTACGCGCCCAAGACCCAACTCGATGCTGCGGGCAATCGCATCCTGTGGGGCTGGATTCAGGAAAGCCGCCCCCAATCGGAATACAGCGCAGCAGGCTGGGCCGGAATGATGTCTCTCCCGCGCCGCCTCTCCATCGCAAATGGAGCGCTCGCCATGGCCCCGGCGCCCGAGATTGCGTCACTCCGAACCGCTCCCCGCACCGGATCAGCCGTCCGCCGCCTGCCCACTGCCGCGCAGGAGATGCGGCTCGGCCTTCAACCTGCCGAGCCCAGGACTGATGCATTTGAGCAGTCCTTCGTCGACAACCAGGGCGCCGCCATCCTCCTTCGCGGCAACCCGCAACTCCCGCCCGGCACCGCGCGCGTCGGCGATCATGAACTCTCCGGCATCGACAAGGAGCCGCTCGACCTCCACATCTTCCTCGACCACTCCGTGGCCGAGATCTTCATCAACCAGCGCCACGCCGTCACCTGCCGCTACTACAAACGCGACCCCATGGAGCCGGCAGTCGCTATCACGGTCGGCGGCTCATGGAACATTACGCAGCAGCAAGCCTGGTCGCTCAAGAGCATCTGGTAAACGCGTTTTCTGGCCCGCAACGCGTTCGCCCAATATGGCGAGACGCCATGACTGGGGAGGGGCGATCTTTGCGAAACGTGCCGGATTTTCATCTGAGTCCGATACACTGGAAATAGCCCCATTCCAGGCAGCCGTAGGACCCTGGACGCGCCCCGAGATGTGCGCCTGCTAAGTCCAATGGAATGACGAATGAAGCGCTAAGCTCTTTGGAAAGACGAATTTAGCCCTCGGGAGAGGGCGTAAACGCCCTCCTTTCATCAGCTTACGAGCCAGCCTCCCGCGACGGGAGGGGGGAGGGGGTCCCCCTCCGAGTCCCGAAAAGAAACGCAGTAAGGAAGAGAGAACGCATCACCGTGTCCAGCACCATCCGCAACATCGCCATCATCGCCCACGTCGACCACGGCAAGACCACCCTGGTCGATGCCATGCTCCGTCAGGCCGGCACCTACCGCGCCAATGAGACCGTTATCGAGCGCGTCATGGACTCGAACGAGCTCGAAAAGGAGCGCGGCATCACCATCCTGGCCAAGAACACGGCGATCCACTACAAGGACTCCAAGATCAACATCGTCGATACCCCCGGCCACGCCGACTTCGGCGGCGAGGTC
>DATAZC010000065.1:0-8377 GCA_036272255.1 Acidobacteriaceae bacterium
CCGTATGTTCATAAAACCCTCCAGGTTGAGCATTGGGCTCCTTAACAGGCCCAACGTATTCCTCTCCTGGGGATTTTTCGGCCGGCGCTACTGGGGAATTTTCAATCGGCGCTTTTGGGGAATTTTAGACCGGCGCTGACAGGCTGGTCTGTCGGACGACCTAATCAGCACAACCGTCAACGCTGCCCCCGGGGCGTATGACACTTCTGCAGAGGGCCTAATTGCTCTTAAGGCAGGAGGCGTCAGCGACAAAATAGTTTCTGTGATCGTGTCGAGGGCTTCGTCTCTAGCATCGACTTCGCAAGCTCCAGGTCCGCCGACGGTTGCTGACCCGATGGCTGGGGCGTCGACTCCGAACAGTCCGCGGGTGTTCTTACAATCAGCAAGCAAGGGATCGAACTGGAACGCAGCCCGTGACCAGTCAATGGAGATGAGCAAGGACTTGGAAAAGAGCTGCCCTGATCTACGAATAACAGTGAATCAACAGGCAGCTGACTATACTATACTTCTGAACCACATAGAAGTCGGTCTAGCGCGGGACAACCAAGTACAGGTGGCCGACCGGAATGGCGATCTTCTATCCAAGACTAAAGAAGGTGGAAGCATTGCGGCAGGTATGAAGAAAGCCTGCACGCTTATTCTTGCCGATTGGGCAAAGAAGAAGTAAGTGGCACCGCAAATTTAAAGCGCAGCTGCTCGGACCGAGCAAACCCTCCTCAGCATAGAGTTAAATCCCCGTTGCGGTTCACGAAACTGCCTCTCGGTAAAAGCTCTTTCACAGCATCGTCCCCAGTTCGGCCGGCGACGCCGTGAGCTTCACGTGGACCACTCTATCCTCGCGGGTCACGTGGATGCGCTTGAGCAGCGCCGACAATGCCGGTTGGCGGCCCGCCGCCGCGGTCCCGAGCATCAGAAAGCCGCGCAGTTGCTCACCCAGTTGGCGCGCAATTTGATCGCTGCCGCAGACGCCCGCAATTTCGATCGCGATCTCGTCCGCCAGCTTCACCCTTAGCGTGGTGTATTCGGTGGTGTGGACCAGGCGCGCCAGATTCTCGCCATTGCCGGTGAGCGGCAGATTCGCACTGCCTGCGGCTACGATCCAGATATCGGAGTCAGCGGCGAGCGGCTCGGCGCGGGGCAGTAGGGGGTTGGTCGGGCCGTGCGGTGAGACTGCGGCGCGCACCCAATCGGGTACACCCATCGCCGGGCGACCGGGACTCAGTACCAGGTAATTGGCGCCGTCGGACGCCACTAAAGCAGTACGGGCTTCCTTCCAGGCATCTAGAAATTGGCTGACGATGGGCGGAAGCTTTGAGCCTATCGGGGAATTCCGAATCCGTTCCAGGTTCACTCCAGCCAGGATGGTGGCGGCGGAGGGCACTTGCGCGGCGAGCGACGGATCGATGGCAGAGGGTGGCAGCGAACTACGGCAGGAAACGCCGAGCACGGCGATGGCAGCGAGGATGGCGATCCGGGCTGTGGTCACTACAGGACATGATCGCAGACCTTAGGACTCGTCGCTGTCGACGGGGAGGCTGATTCCCATGCTCTGCAGGAACTGGGCGTCGCCGCGCTGCCGCTCGAGATCGTAGGCGGGCGCTGGCACGATGTCCAAGTCTTCCGGCTTGGGACATTCCTCCCAGCAATCGGCCAGATCCTTGGCCACGTACATGGCCTTGCGGCAGCCCAGACACCACCAGTGGATGACCAACTGGTGCTCGGTGGAAAGACCGACCTGCCGGATGCGGGTAGCCACCAGACCGCATTCACATCGCAATGGAAATTGACGAAATCTCATATGGCCACCAAAGGGTCCTAACGCGGTTATCCCACGATTCACGCGGCAGGGGTAGTCCTGAAACCGGCGCGGAGTACCGGCGGGCTCTAGTACAAAATCCGGCAAGCGCATCAGACGCCCCTGATATCCAAGGTTATGAGAGTTCCCCGAAGGTTAGTTTGGCTCGTCACGGTACCTCCAAGTACAGCTGGCACTAGCAGTTACGCGCCAGACGTTGCAATATGGACCTGGAGGCGAAAACGCCAATGTTTCTCATCTACGCAGACGGCAGCAAAACCGAAGCTTTCCTCTTGTCCCGCACCGACGACACGATTCGCGTGGCGGTCCCGGGCAGTGACGATCCGTTGGAGCTGACCAAGATTAGCGGCACCTGGGTGTCGGAAGACTGCGAACCGGTCCGCGTGGAGTTTGCCTGGCAAGGCAAGACACGCGAGGAAATGCTCGATGAGGCGGATTGTGTCTGCTCCAAGGATCTGGCGGCGCACCTGCTGCACCTGCTGTGGAGCGGGGACGAAGATTCGCCCAAGGTGAACGAGATGGCGCGGGCCGCCGAAGTGGCGGCTCCGGTCTGGATTGAGAACTAGGAAGTAAAGCGCCTACACAAGTGTCGGCGCGGTCCACTCCCGGCCTAAGTTATTCGACTGATCTAATTCGCGATTGGAATATGTTCAAAAGAGTCCACGACAATCGCGGTTTTTACGACCGTTTTCGGAATCAGCCGAAGCCCCAACTGCTGTTCGACAGAATCAACGAAAGACAGTGTTGGTTCCGGCGCCGCGGTTGGAGTATTTGATAACTGGCCCGGTGGTTCGGCAGCGGCCGACGGGGCCCCTGGCGCCAAGAGTGAAAGATCCAGATGGTATTGGAATGAATAGTCGTACTTACCGGATAGGCCGGTCTTGTCTACGATCTCTCGATGGGCGGGCCTGGAGAGCTCATGGGCCAATGCAGAGATCTCCTGCAGAGAGCCAAGCACAAACACCACGCCACCTCGTGAAAGATGGCGAACTTCAGGACGGTCGGACGACAGAACGGGTACGCCTTCAATTGTCGCGATAGTACCTGCGGGGATCGCCTCCTTTTCCGGTTCGGGAGCTTCACGGTGCTTCATTCGAGTTCGTCCCGCCGCAACTCGCATTTCGTACACCGACGTCTTCCTGTCCTCCGAATGGACGGCGAGTTTGAACCGTTCCAATAACATTTGCCGAATCATCGTTCGGAGACCTTCTTCATCGGTGCCGGCCGGAAGTTTGGCAACAATGTCATATGCTTCTTTGTCCGTCGATGGCGGCGCCACTAACTGTCCCGGCTGAAGATTCCAGCCGCGGACAATGAGTCTCGATAACCCCACGTTTTGCCACGACCACTGCCCGGGAGACGTCGTGTTGGGGCCACCCTGTTGAGGAGAAGCGGTTTGCCCGGGACGGGCAAGCTTGATAGATACCGCCTCGAAAGCAACGTTGTCGGGCACTTGCGCCTGAGAAACCGCGCAGATTAAACACATTGCTGTTGAGAGCAGACACCACCTTAAGGGCCGAAACTGTTGGGAGACTGATTGCATATCCATGAGCCAAATTTGAATCGAGCCTATCTCGGTTTGCCCTTAGCGTCAAGTCTGGCTTCTGCCTCTCGCCGGCACACCTGGTGCACCTGGCTGCGGAGCGGGACGGGATGGCGCCGGCGCGGCTCCGGTCTGGATTGAGAACTAGGAAGACCGCTTGCTCGCGCCCGGCTCGGTAAGAAGCGGCTCAGGAGCAAGTGAGCAGTTATTGCAGTGAGGTACGGCGCGGCTGACGCGGCGTCGGGTGGTGCGCGAAGGCGAGGCGCGGTCCCGAGCCCGGAGTCGCCGCGGTATAAGTAATCTCCTGGCCAGGCGTGGCGGCCAGGGCGCGGAGCGAGGCGTCGGAAATCGGCGCCGAACCGTTATCCGGCACGAAATTCCCCGCCGCCGGATTGTACAGGTACCCCATCACGCGACCTCCGATGGCCACCTGCGCCACCAGATCGCACTCCGTCACCATCCCATTCAGCGACTTGGAAATGAAGGGCGTACCGGCGCGCGCGATCAGCAGATCGATGCGTGGTCCGGCGGTAGCGCTATTGGCGCTGGTCAACGTAATCTGCTGGCCAACGATGGGGGCAAGATCGGTATCGAAGGCCAGGAGGAACTGCTCCACGTTGTGGCGCATGCCATCCGGATTGGCCTGCGGGAAGCCTGAATTGCTGGTGGGGTTGAAGGGCGCGGCGCTCAAAAAGCGGAACACCGTGTCGGTGGACCCGTCGTTGAGGAAGCCGAAGCCGCGGATCTGATTCCCCATTGGACCGCTGTCGGGCGCGCTCTGAAAATCGACCGCCGGCTCGCCGAACATGCCGACCTTGTCGTAGAGATTGCGCAATTGCGGAATCTTCGCCGTCTGCGGGAGCTGCTCGAAGCTCTGATTGCCGCCGGTACCGAAAAATCCACTGGATGAATCGAGCATGTGGCATCCATTGCAGGAGAACGAAGCCTGCCCGAACAGTGCATTCGCGGCAGCCGAGTTGACCCCGTCGGAGGGCCTGGTGCCAGTGTAGAAGACGAGTCCAGCGGCCTGCGCGATGTTGAGGGAATTGTCGAGACTGCGCACCGGATTGGGCGGCGGGAGGACCTGCAGCTGGAAATCGGCGAAGCTCTGCATCTCAGACGGCAGCGGCTGATTCGGACTGCCTACGAGAGATTGGAAGGCCGGTCCGAAATTCAGGAACGAGGTGTTGGCATCGAATGCCGCTGTGCCGGCGGGGCCAACCGAGCGGTCGCCGCGCCAGTGCATGGCGCCGGAATTGCGCAAACCGTGCAGGGTCTGCGTGGTCATCGGCCCCTTCATGGGATGGAAATCGGAGAGAGTGTTGGTGCCGTTGACGGGCGACGATACGCCGGTGGTCCCAACCTGCGAGAGAAAATTGAAAATACCGTTGAGATTGATCGGGATGGGGCTGGTGGTGACATTGCTATCGGGATTCCCGAGGTCCCACGCCAGTTCGTCTTTGTCGTCGAAAATGTGGCAACTGGCGCAAGTCGCTTCGCCGTTGCCCGAGAAGCGAGTGGCGTCGTAGAGGAACGGCCGGCCGTGGATTACGGACTCGGGTTCGGGATTGGGCAGCACCAGTTTGCCGATCTCGCTGGCCGCGCTCAGCTTCACCACCTTGACGGAATCGTCGAAGCGCGTCATGGCGTAGAGCAGGCCGCGACCCTGGTCGAGCACCACTCCGCTCACGCCGCCGCCGCTGACCTGGATGTAATTGGCGCTGGCGGTCACCGGATTGAAGGTGTCCTGCTCGATGCTGGCGGTGCTGAAGACGCCGATTTTGCTCGAGCCGAAGGCCGCCACGTACATGGTCTTGCCGTCGCTGGTCACCGCCATGCCGGTGGGCATCGAGAGACTATGCGACTTGGCGGTGGGGTCGAACGCCGGAGTTCCGGCGAGCGCGCTGTAATTGATGTGCTTGTTGAGATGGCGCGGCGAGACGGTGGAGCCCGAGATCACCGTGATGTCGGCTTCCGCCAGATGGCCCTGCACGGTGTGACCGGCGTAGGTCCCGGGGCCCTCGAAGCGGACGGTGTTGAAGGCGTTGGTGTTGGTCACGTAGAGTGTGCCGCTCACCGGATTGGTCGCCATATTGAATAAGGTGGTGCCGACGTGCGCGAAGGCCGCCGTCTGGGCCAGGGTATTGGCATTGACCGCGAAGACATCGGTATCGGGCAGATTGAAACGGACGGAGCCGTCCCACGCGCGGTGCAGTTCATCTTCCCAATGACCGTCGGCATTGTTGTATTGCACGATGAGGCCGACCTCGGGCGCCGGCTGCTTGGCGGAGTCAGTGGCGGGGCCGGGATTGCCGCCCGGGCTGACGGTGCCATCGGCCAGCGTGCAAGGCGTGGACGGCTGGAAGCCGAGACAGACGCGGCCTTCGGCGACGGTAGTGGTCTGATTGCCGGTCTTGAAGCCCGCCACGTAGACGGTATTGCCATCGGGACTGACGGCCAGGGCGCGCGGTGTGTCGGTGAAGAAACTGAGAATGCTGAGCGGGGTGGCGCCCAGAGTGGTCCCCAGGTTGGCGGGGTCGAAGACCCAGACGTCGGCGCGCGGAATTCCGGGGGTGGTGAGTTGCGGATCGCCCGCGCCCGGCACGTTGGCGATAGAGGGATCGGTGCGCTGCTGTCCGCGATGCGCGGTGGTGACGAAGGCGCGCTGGGGGGTGCCTGCGAAGACGATATCGCGCGGCTCATCGCCCACCAGGAGGGTGCGGACCACGCGGGGCACTCCGCTGAGGCTAACGATGCTCACACTATCGGACAAGAGATTGGTGACCCAGACTTCGCTGGGAGTGCGGATCGCGACGGCCACCGGCTCCAGTCCCACGGGCACGCGATATTCGAAGGTGGGATAGCCCGAGGCCAGACTGAAGACCTCCAGCGTGCCGTTGGGCGTGTTGACCGCGAAGAGCGTGTTGCCATCGGCGGAGAGAGCCAGCGGGCGAACCTGTCCGCTCTCGAATTCCACGAAGTTCGGTCCGGCGACCGTGGACTGCGCGGACACGGCTTTCGACCGTGACAGCCATTCGCCCACCCCCAAAATAGTGCCGGCGGCGAGTAAGGCGAGAAAGATACGAGGAGTGATGCGAGGCATGATGCGAATCCTCCTAGTATATGGCAGGCACCTAGGGGAGGGTGGACTAGCGGATAGTACCGGGTGTGCGACTTGAGAGTGGAGGCTGTGGAGTTTTCTTTTTTTGTGGCATAATTCTGAGTGTATGTATACGTGCAGAAATAACCACACACAATGGAGGCCGTATGCCTGACGATCTTGCGGCTCTGGAGATCGAACGCTCTCAGGTCTTGGAGCAGTTTTTAGGTTTGGGCGATTTGCGCCCGGGCTCCATCACCGCTGTGGTCCGGCGCTGTGGAAAGCCATCCTGCCATTGCGCCAAACCTCGCGACCCCGGCCACGATCCTCAGTTCCGCCTCACGCGGCGAGTCTCGGGCAAGACCGTGACCGAAACCTTTCCCAATCCCACTTCCTTGCGTAAGGCCCAACAGGAAGTGGCTGAGTATCATCGCTTCCAGGAACTCAGCGACAGACTGGTGAGCATCAACCAAAAGATCTGCTCAGTGCGCACGGTCGAGCGCGAGCGGGGCGGCTGGACGGACCAGGAAAAAAAACGGCTACTGCAATCCATACGGAAATTGCGCGCGAAGTAAACCGACTCCTGGCTCGTGTATTTGCGGAACGGCAACACCACGGGCGAACCGATCTGGAAGCCGTCGAAACTGGTTTGCGAGCCGCCCTTCATCAGGCCGGCGCCGCCGCCCTGACCGAACTGCTGAGGTACGAAGCGCCCGCCACCGGCCAGCACCAACTGCCATGTCCCTGCGGCCACCACGCACAATATCAGGGGTTACGTTCCAAGCCGGTGCTCACCGTGGTCGGTCCGGGGCGGGTGGAGCGCCCCTACTATCTGTGCTCCCGATGTCATCAAGGCCAGTTTCCGGCCGATGTGGAACTGGATATCGTGGATACCGAATCCTCGCCTGGGGTGCGCCGCATGCAAGCCTTGGTCGGTCAGGAGGCACCCTTCGACCACGGGCGCGAGCAGATGAGCGTGTTGGCCGGTTTAGAAGTGACCACAAAAGCGGTAGAGCGCACCGCCGAAGCCATCGGCGCCGATATTGCCCAGCGCGAAGAGGAGAATATTCGGCGCGTCGTCCAACTGGATCTGCCCATGGTGGTTGGCAAGCCGATACCCATCCTATATGTCCAGATGGATGGCACAGGAGTGCCCGTGGTGAAGAAAGAGACCGAGGGGCGTAAGGGCAAGATCGATGGACAGCCCGCGCACACCCGCGAAGCCAAGTTGGGATGTATATTCACCCAGACCGCCTGGGATGAAAAGGGCTTTGCGATTCGCGATCCGAACTCCACGACCTACACCGGGGCGATCGAAACCGCCGAGGAGTTTGGCAAGCGGCTGTATCTGGAAGCTTGGAACCGCGGTTGGAACCGTGCGGAAAAGAAGGTTGTTATCGGCGATGGGGCCGAATGGATCTGGAATCTGGCCGAACCTTATTTTCCGGGTGCGGTTCAAATCGTCGATCTGTTCCACGCTCGGCAGCACCTCTGGGACTTGGCGCGGAGACTATATCCCAACGACCAAGCCAACCAGAAGACCTGGATAAAACTCCACCAGAAGCGCCTGCTCGACAAAGGGAAAATCGAAACACTGGTGACTTCGATTCGGTCTATCAAGTCCACCAATCCCGAGGTCGCCGACAAGCTTCGCACCGAGGCGGATTACTTGGAGAGGAACGCCGAACGAATGCGCTATCCCAAATTTCGCCGGCAGCACCTGTTCGTCGGCTCGGGCGTCATTGAGGCCGGCTGTAAGACCGTCATCGGGTCCCGTCTCAAAAGGTCCGGGATGTTCTGGACGGTCCGCGGCGCCAACGCCATCCTCGCTTTGCGATGCTGCCATCTCAACGGCCGCTTCGAGGACTACTGGGAGTCTCGCCGGGCGGCGTAGGTTCAACTTCTACGTCGCACACCC
>DATAZC010000066.1:0-3727 GCA_036272255.1 Acidobacteriaceae bacterium
GCGATGCGCGTGCGGCGGTCCGGCGGCAGCACGGAATATGTAGTGCGCGACGGCGCGGAGGAGTTTGTGGACTCGCTGGAGCGCGAAGGTGCGACGGTGTTGCAGTCGTCGCCGATGAACCTGTCGGAGATCTTTCTGGAGTGCCTGGACGCCGAATCCAAGGACCTCGAAGGCAAGAAGGAGTAGCCATGTATATCTTGAAATCCTGGCGCGATGCGTGGCTGAGTGTTGCGATTTTCTTCGTGCCGATTGTGTTCATGTTGTACGGCTTGGTGCGGCACGCGCCGGCACATATGATGACCTCTTCGAACGCAAGCATGGAGTGGATGGCGACCCGCGGTTTGAGCATTGCCGGGATTCTGCTGCTCTTTGTCGCGTGGTCACTGGGCGGCGATGGGATTGGTCATGACATCGCGGAGGACAGAGGGGCCTTTCTGTTGACGCGCCCGCGTTTGCGGAGATTCTTTGTCTGGGCCGACAGCGGTTTCAGCTTCGGCCTGATGGCGGCACTTGCCTGCGGGCTCATGCTGCTCTTTGTCCTGTTAACGCTGATGCATGTCATCGAATTGCCGCCGGGCGCGTCGCTGTCTCCGCTAGCCTTTCTGTTGATTCCGATCAGCGGCATTGTCTTCGCGGGGCTGATCTATGCGGTGACCTATCTCTGCACGATGGTGATCCCGCGGGACAAGACGGCGCGCGTGATCTCGGTTGCAGTGCTGATCGCTTATGCGTATCTGCACGTCAAGGCATACCGCACCTGGGGTGGTGTCGCGCAATATCTGTTTCCTACGTGGTGGGTGGATCCGTTTCCCTATCAATACACCTCCGCTGTGGCGCCGCATGTGTGGCTCGAGCTCGGAGCGCGCGTGATCGCGATTGTGGTCCTGCTTCTGGCGGCGCAGTTGGTGCTGGAGCGGCGGGAGATTCGCGCTTAACGCTACGAGGTAACGTGACCCTACCCCCCTCCCGTCACCGGAGCCCGGCTTGTAAGCTCTTTCGTCTCTATACGTTGAGGGGCCTCCCGATAGCTAAATTCGTCTTTCCAAATCACTTGCCTCTAAATTCGTCCAGCCATTGAACTTAGGCATGAGAAAAGCCACCGTGGCGGTGGCTTTTGCTGTCCTGAACCGTAACTGAGTTTGTATCTATTTACAGTGTAGCGAATTCGTGGGTATGAAATGGCAGAAATTCTGTGTGATTCCCAAGATGGGAGTTACGGACTGGCCGTCCAGGCGGGTGCGCCTTTGGCGCGAGTGGTTGGGTTCGCTCCGTTGTCGCTCACCGTGGGTGTCGCGGGTGAGCGGGAACACTGCTGGTTCCTCGCTTTGCTCGGAGTGACAACCAGAGCGTTATTGCTTCGATGCGCCTGCATTCAGGCGTTGCAGGTTGGCTCTTGCCTGGGCATGCTGCGGGTCGATGGCTAATGCGTGTTCGAAGTCGCTGCGTGCGGCGGTGCTTTGACCCGATTGCGCGTGAAGCACGCCGAGGTTGCTCCAGCCGTCGGCGTCTTTTGCGTTGATGCGGAGAGCGGCCTGCTGCTCGGTGATCGCGCCGGCGAGATCACCGCGTGCGGCGAGCAATTGTGCGAGCAGGGAATGACTGGTGGGATCGGCCGGATCGGCGGCGATGGCGGAGTGGAGCGCGGCTTCGGCTTCGACGGGATGGCGGGTCTGCTGATCGGCGAAGGCTAGCTGCTGATATGTTGCGGCATCGCGTGCGCCGGCGGCGATGGCCCGGTTGAGCAGCTCCTGTGCGTGTTGCGGATTGCTGTTGGCCAATTCCAGAGTTGCATAGTTCTGGAGCGTTGCCGGTTGCGACGGATCGAGGGCGAGGGCGCGATCGAACTCTGCGCGTGCGGCGTCCGGCTGTTGCAATTGCGCGAGCGCTGCGCCGAGACCGCCGTGTGCGGCGGCATCGTCCGGATGCTGCTGGAGCAGAGTGCGATAGTCGGCGGCGGCGGCATCGTTCTGATCGTGCTGCAATTCGAGGGTGGCGAGGTCGTAGCGCGCGTCGGAGTAGGTGGGATCGAGGGTGAGGGCGTGCTTGTAGCTTGCGAGCGCGGCCTGCCAGCCGCCGCTTCGATCTGGATTCCGGCTTGCGGCCTGGGCTGCATTCGGGCCTGCGGCCTGGGCTGGATCCTGGCCTGCGGCGGCTTCTTCGGCTACGCCGAGCGAGGTGGCGACGCGGGCGTCGCTGGGCTCGGCTGCGGCGAGCTTGCGGTAGATGGCGATCGCGCCGGCTGGGTTTCCACTCATGGTGTCGAGTGACGCGAGGTTGTACGCGGCAAGCGAGTCGGTGGGATCGCGGGTGAGGCGATGTTCCATCCAGGCGCGCTCGAGCAGCATGCGCGCGTCTATATACTGTCCGGCCGCAGGGCCTTCTTTACCGACCGCACTGCGCTCCATTGGATGCACGGGCAGGACCTGCAGCCAGAGGTGGCCCATCTCGTCGGTGGAGCGGTTGCCGGCCTTGACGCGAATGGGCGGGCTGGCCGGGTTGCGCGGGTTGGCAGCGGAGTTGTCATAGACGTAGCGCATATGGAGCACGGAGCCTGCGGGCAGCGGCAGCGGCTTGCGATAGCTGTAGACGGACTGGCGGTCGATGTCCCAGTCCTTGATGAGGATGAGCGGGGTGCGTTTGCCGTCCGGCGCGACGGACCAGGCTTCGAGCCGCTTGCCGCGGTAGTGCGCATGGGGATAGACGCCGAGCGCGTAGACGGCGATGGGCAGACGCAGCTGGTCTTCGACGACGAAGTTGCTGTCGCCGGCGGGAATGTTGAGCGCGGCATCGTGCTCAAGCTGGAGAAGCATGGGCTGGCGGGTGGGCGGCTTGTCGGTGAAGTAGAGGCCGATGCGCGGCTGCACTGTCTCGACGCGGCCGGTGGGCTTGAGGTGCGTATTGAGGATGAGGTCGTTGCCGGGATCGACGCGCCAGGGCATGCCGGGCGGCTCGATGACGGCGGGGGTGTCGGGCTTCCAGAAGAGGAAGTGACTGTCGGGATCGAAGCGATCGCCGGAGCCGACTTCAAGCTCCATGCCGGGGATGCCGGCCTTCCAGTCGTTGGGGTGCTGGCGGCGCAGCTCGGCGGTGCGATCGATGAGGATGTTGGCGTGGTGGACGACCCGCGCGTTGCCGGGAAGGATCTCCATGGCGCGCACATAGCGGGTGCGCGTGACGGGAATGGGATAGATGAAGTTGCGAAAGAGATCCTGGCCGTCGGCGGGGACCTGGAAGGACTCAGGCGCGGTGAGGATGAGATCGGGAGGGCCGAGCTGCCACTCCGATGTGTATTTCGGTGGCGTGGGCGCTTCGGCAGCGTTGCCTTCCGGCATGCTGGCATTCACCCAGCGCTTGATGTTGGTGAGGTCTTCGGCGGAGAGGCGGCGATTGTCGGCGAAGTCGCCATAGCCAGGCTCCGGAAGCCACGGCGGCATAAAGCGCGATTGGGTGACGGTAAGGATCTGCGCGGACCAGCGGCGTGCGTCGTCATAGGTGAGCAGGCTGAAGGGGCCGGCGCCGCCGGTGTGATGGCAGGTGGTGCAGTTGTTGTAGAGGATCGGCGCAATCTGATGCGACCAGGTGGGCGAGTCTTTCGTCGCGGCGTTGGCTGGTGCCGCCGGAGTCTGGGCAAATGTGACTGTGGCTGATACGAGCGCGATCAGGAAAGGGAACGACCGTATGAGGACATCGCGTCGCATTACGTATGGAAGCCCCGCGGGATGATGGC
>DATAZC010000067.1:0-2014 GCA_036272255.1 Acidobacteriaceae bacterium
CGAGATGGTGAAGGACGCGCTGGACCTGCTGATCGAAGGGACGATCGTGAAGATCGATATGTATAACGGCAACCCGATCGGGCTGGAGTTGCCGGCGCAGGTGGAACTGGTGGTGACCTATACCGAGCCAGGCGTGCGCGGCGATACGGCGAGCGGCAGCGTGACCAAGCCGGCCCGGCTAGAGACGGGCGCGGAGGTACGGGTTCCCTTCTACATCAAAGAGGGGGAGAAGATTAAGGTCGCGACGGAGACCCGGGAGTTTGCCGGGCGGGCCTGATGCAACGGGCGGGACCCGGTTCGCTTCTCAGTGCATGAGCCGCAGGGCTTTGTTGCTGTCCGGGCCATACTGGCAATTCGTCCAGACCGTCATGGAAACCTGGGTGATCCGTCCCATCCGCTGGTCGGCGTTCGCCGCGTTGCTGCTGGTTTCAATGGCAACGCCGATATGGGCGCAGGCTCCGGACGGAAATATTTTGCCCGAGGCGCCGGAAGCGGCCAGTGACATGGAGCTGGAAATAGAGGCCAGCTCATCCCGCAGCTACGCGTCCGCGCCCACTACAAAGATGCAGCCGGCGTCCAATTCTGAAGTCATGCTGCGCGATTGCCCCTATGACCACACGCATGCGCGCATCTGCCGCGTCCATGTGGGCCAGCTCGTTATCTCCTCGGCTATCTTCAATGCCTTTCAAAATGCGGGCAATCTTTATACCGGGTATTGGTACCGGTATGAGACGACGCATGGTGCGTGGTGGAATCGCTATGTGAACTCCGTCGAGGGATGGCGATGGAACGTGTGGGCCGATGACAACCCATTTCTGGATGACTATGTGGGTCATCCCATGATGGGCTCGATCACCGACTATTTGTGGATCCAGAACGATCCGAAGTCGATGACGCTGGAGCAGTCGAATACGTGGCCGTACTGGCGGCGTATGCTGCGCGCCGGAGCTTTTTCGACCTTCTACAGCTTCGCGTGGAAGCTGGGACCATTCGGCGAGGCAGCGATCGGTCATAACGGCGATCATTATTTTTCCGACGAAAAGGACGCTGTTTATACGAACGAGACGGGCTGGGTGGAGCTGGTGACCACGCCCGGCGGCGGCTTGCTGTGGACGCTGGCAGAGGATGCGCTGGACAGGCATGTCGTGCGGCAGCTGGAGAACAAGAGCAGAGATCCGCTTGCGCTGACCGCGTACCAGTTTCTTTCGCCGTCGCGCGCGACCGCGAATATCTTCCGCTTCCGCCCGCCGTGGTACCGGGATTCGCGCACGGTGAAGGCGAAGTCGTTCTTCAGCGAGCCTCCGGGGCCTGAGGATGAGGAACCATCCTCAGCGACCGCGACGACCTCGGCTGCGGAAGGCGAGGCAGCGGATGATCGGAGCAGCGAGGAGATTGCGCTGGCGGCAGCGGCGCGGCCGGCAACCTACTTGCCGGAGTTCCCACGTCCGGGCGGCGTTCACGAGTTCGGCGCGTGGTGGGGATTGTCGCTGATCAGCGGGCATGTGTGGGGATATGCGAAAGATACAAAGTACATGCCGATCGATGTGCGCTACTCCTACGAGTTCGAGCACTGGGAACACTGGACGATGCGCTATTCCCCGGAACTGACGGCGCTGGCGCTGATCGACGAGCCGGTGCAGGGGGCGACAAATCCTGAGCTGCGGCGCAAGCGTACCTATGGCAGTGGCCTGAGCCCGGTCGGCTTCCAGTCGGACTTCTTTCCATCGAAGCGGGTGCAGCCGTTCCTGAGCACGGATGGAGGGTTCGTCTACTTTATGGATCGCGTGCTGTCGCCACAGGGATCGCGGTACATGTACACGGTGGATTTCGGGACGGGCATCAACATCTTCCGCAAGGAGCGGCAGGCGGTCACCATCGGCTACCGGTATCAGCACCTGTCGAATGCGAATATCAGCGAGCACAATCCCGGCATGGACGCGAACACGTTCTACGTGTCGGTGTCCCGCTTCCGGAGCAAAGGGTATCGCTGATTATTCGACACGCAGGGCTTGCA
>DATAZC010000068.1:0-3044 GCA_036272255.1 Acidobacteriaceae bacterium
GGCCGCGGCGATCAGTGCCGGCTCACCGAGCTGCCAGGTGCAGGCGATGCTGCGGCCCGCGTACGGCTTGGCGATGCCCTGGTGATAGATGGTCTGGCCGTGACATCCGACGAGGTCGAGCGCGTAACCCTGCGCTGCGGCCTGGGCTGCATCGCCGTATGCTTCGCCGAGACGCCAGTTGAGGCGCGCAAGCTCCGCGGCGGAAGTACTTTGCGTATCCATCGCAGCCAAAACTGCTTTGCGCAGCGGGGCCGGGTAAGGGAATGCGCGATGGCGAACCAGCTCGATGTGCGGCCGCATGCGTGCGGGAGCGATGCGGCAGAGTGCGACATCAATGCCATCTGCGGATGTGCCGCTCATGATTCCGGCGACCAGCATTGACCTCTTCTGCGTGGGCGCCCGGCTCACGCGGATGCCTGCGGGGTTTTGGCGGCGATCTCCGCCGTGAAGGCGAGGACAGCATCGCGCATGGCTGCGATGGTATTTGCATTCGGCACCGGTAGCAGCTCGGCGTGACGCAGCAGCTTCTGGCGCTGGGTGCGGACGGTTGCGGCGGATTGCTCGACGATGCTGCGGAAGCTGCGGGAGCGCTCGGCCTCACTCAGGATTGCTTCGTAGGCAGTGAGCACGAGTGCCGGGTCTTTACAGATTTCGATCAGATGTGCGCCGGCAGCAATGGCGGCGACGGCTGCTTCTTCCATCGGAGCGTGGTGCAGGATGCCGCCCATCTCCATGTCGTCGGAGACGACGAGGCCGCGGAAGCCAATCTTGTGTCTGAGCGTGCGATCGATCCAGAAGGGCGAGATGGATGCTGGTACTGCCCTGGTGTCCGGCTTGCTGAATGCCTGCGGATAGGTGGCGTGCGAAACCATGATGAAGGGCAGCGCGCGATGCAGTTTGCGAAAGGGAAGCATGTCTTCTTCCCACAGTTGCTTCCAGGTGCGGTCGATCGCTGGCGTGGCGTGATGCGAGTCAAGCGCACCGCCGCCCAGGCCGGGAAAGTGCTTTCCGCAACCGAGCGCACCTGCTTTGCTGAGGCCAGTGAGGAAGGCTTCCGCATAAGTGACGACACCTTTCGGATCGTCGGAGGCGACGCGGGTGCGCATCACGTCGGCGGAAGCGGCCGTACGCAGATCGAGCACAGGGGCAAAGGCGACGTTAAAACCGAGCAGGCGAAGCTCGGAGCCGATGAGGTAACCGTGCTCGCGGCAGAGTCGTCTGCTGCGGGTTGCGGCGACGACGGCCGGCGCGGGCATGGGCGCGATGAGGTCGCGGAGGCGATCGACGAGGCCGCCCTCGACATCGACGGCATGGAAGATGGGACCATCGCCGATGAGATTCGTAATACTTTCAAGTAGCGCGTGGATCTGCGGCGCTTCTTCGATGTTGCGGCGGAAGAGCACGGTACCGGCAGGCCTGATCAGGCGCAGCCAGGCGCGCTCTGCAGCGTCGAGTTCTGTTCCGGCAAGTCCAATAAGGAATAGCTGACCAACGTCCTGGCGCAGATTCATCGGTCTCTATGGTAGCGGCTTGATGCTGCTCGGAGCGTCCGTATTTCCAGGGACGGCATCCCGTATCTCACTCTTCAACTCCTCCAGCAGATTCAAGGCCTGCAGAGGGGTCAGGCGGTTGGTGTCCAGATCCGTGATGCGGTCGACAATCCGCTGCGAGAGTGGCGTGAAGATGGTCAGTTGCAGGGGAGCGGAGGCGTCTTCGGCTTCGAGCGCCACGTTGCGTTTTTCGGACTTCTCATGCTGCGCGAGGACGCGGCGCGCCCGCCCGATGACCGAGGCGGGCAGGCCGGCGAGCCGCGCCACTTCGATGCCATAGCTTTTGCTGGCGGCGCCGGGCTCAATGGTGTGCAGGAATGCAATGCCGGCCGGCGACTCCTTGACGGCAACGCGCAGGTTGCTGAGGCGGGGAAGCTGTTCGGCAAGTAGGGTGAGCTCGTGGTAGTGGGTGGCGAAGAGGGTACGCGCGCCGATGCGGCCGTGAATGTATTCGAGCGTAGCCCATGCCAGCGAGAGGCCGTCGAAGGTCGCCGTGCCACGCCCCATTTCATCGAGCAGAATCAGCGATTGTTTGGTCGCTGTGTTGAGAATGGTGGCGGTTTCCGTCATCTCGACCATGAAGGTGGAGCGGCCGCGCGCAACATTGTCGCTGGCGCCGATGCGGGTATAGACGCGGTCCACCAGACCGAAGCGCATGCTGGCGGCAGGGACGAAGCAGCCCATCTGCGCCAGGATGACGAGCAGCGCCGCTTGGCGTAGATACGTGGACTTGCCGCCCATGTTGGGGCCGGTGAGCAACAGCACGGCAGGACCTTCCGTTGACAGATAGAGATCGTTGGGAACGAAGCGGCCTTCGCCATTCTCCTCCATGCGGCACTCGACGACCGGATGGCGCGCGGCCGCGGCTTCGAGGACGCACTCTTCGGTGAGGATGGGACGCGTGTAGTTGCGCAGTGCCGCCACGTGGGCGAAGTTTGCCAGCAGATCCAGTTCCGCGACCACTGCGGCGCTGCGGCGGATGCGCGGCGCCGCTTCGAGAATGGTGGCGCGCAGCTCGGCGAAGAGGCGCCGCTCGATCTCGATGGCGCGTTCGTGGGCGGTCAGGACGCGGGTTTCGTAATCTTTCAGTTCCGGTGTCGTAAACCGTTCGGCATTGACCAGCGTCTGCTTGCGTTCGTAGTCGGAGGGCACCGCTTTGAGGTTGGATTTGGTGATCTCGATGTAGTAGCCGAAGACATTGTTAAAGCGAACCTTTAAGGATCCAATGCCGGTGCGCTGCCGCTCGCGCTCCTCGATGGCGGCGATGGACTGCCGTCCGCTCTGGCTGAGGATCCGCAGCTCGTCGAGCTCGGCATGAACACCGGACGCGATCACCCCGCCGTCGGCAAGCGTCAGGGGTGGTTCGCTGACGATCGATTTCGCGATTGCGCCCTGAAGATCCTGCAACTGGTCGAGCCGCTCGTGTGCCTGCTGCCAGCGCGATGACTGCAACCGTGCCACGGCGGTGGCAACCAGAGGCAGCCGGGCCAGCGA
>DATAZC010000069.1:0-38964 GCA_036272255.1 Acidobacteriaceae bacterium
GCTCGGCCGCGACATCCTCGTCCTCCACGAACTCACCCACCAGTGGTTCGGCGACTTCACCACCATGCGCTGGTTCGACGACCTCTGGCTCAAAGAAGGCTTCGCGCAGTACATGGCCTACAAAACCCTCGCGGCCCTGCACCCCAACCAGCCCATCTGGCAGCACTTCTACCAATCCATCAAGCCCGCCGCCTACGGCATCGATGAAACCCAGGGGACCACGCCGATTTACCAGGACATCCCCAACCTCAATGCCGCCAAGTCCGCTTACGGAGCCATCGTCTACTCCAAAGCCCCCGGCGTCCTCCGCCAGCTCAACTACATCCTGGGCGACGATGCTTTCCGCAAAGGCCTCCAGCTCTACCTCGCCGCGCACAAATACGGCAACGCCACCTGGGCGGATTTGATCGGTTCCTTTCAGCAGGCATCCGGCCGCGACCTCACTTCGTGGGCCGATATGTGGATTCGCCACCGCGGCATGCCCCGCGTCGATGCCTGGTTCACCTGCTCCGGTGGACGGCTCCGCGAGCTCCGCCTCTCGCAGCGCCCGGTCCTCAGCGGCTCCGAGGCCGGCGGCAACGAAATCTGGCCCATCGCCACCGAAGTCGCCATCGGCTATCCCGAAGGCTCCGTCCAAACCGTCCGCGCCGAGCTCAGTTCTCAGTCCGCCTCCGTCGCTGTGCCTCTCCGCCCCGGCGGCCAACCTCCGTGCCCGGCATGGGTCTTCGCCAATAACGACGACCACGCCTACGGGCTCTTCATGCTCGACGAAAAATCGCGCGAAGCCGTCATGCGGGAACTCATAGCTTCACCTCCGGCAAGCGACGTCTTCCGCCGCACCTTGCTGTGGGGCTCGCTGTGGGATTCGGTCCGCTTCGCTGAACTCAATCCCGCCGAATATGTCAATATCGCCCTCACCGCTCTTCCCAGCGAGCGCGACGAAACCCTCGCCGCCTCGCTCCTCGGCCGCACCGAAACCGCGGTCCATCATTATCTGAGCGACGCGGCCCAGCCCGAACTCCTCGCTCGTGGCGCCACCCTCGCCGCCGACCGCATGGTCAACGATCCCGACCACGACCTCCGCATCGTCTGGTTCCGCGCCCTCGCCGGATTCGCCGCACAACCCGCCGGCCGCACCGCCATGAAAGATCTTCTGACCGGCAAGCTCACCATTCCCGGCGTCGAACTCCGCCAGCAGGACCGCTGGTCTCTCGTCACCGCCCTCATCGCCTACGGCGATCCCGATGCCGACGCCGTCTTCGCAGCAGAGAAGAAGCGCGACCCCTCCGGCGATGGACTTAAATACGCCTGGGTCGCTCAGGCGGCCCGCCCCGACCCCGCCATCAAGCAAAAGTACTTCGCCGACTACACTCGCTGGCCCTCCCACGATGGGACTTCCGCGCAGGCGGCTTCCGCGCAGGCGCCTTCCGGCTCCACGCTGCCATCCACTCCCAGCTCCCCCAACATCAGCGAAGACTGGATTCAGTCCTCGCTCGGCGCCTTCAATTTCTGGAACCAGTCCACTCTGACCGCGCCCTACTTAGAGCCGGCCCTCGAAGCGCTGCCCGCAGTCAAACGCGAGCGCAAGATATTCTTCTTAGTTGGCTGGTTAGACGCTTTCATGGACGGCCAACAATCCCAGGCCTCCCTAACTCAGGTCCAGCACTACTTAGAAACGACCAACCCCGACCCCGACCTGAGACTCAAAATCCTGGAATCCATGGACGAGTTACAACGCACAGTAGCCATCCGCGCCAAATACGCACGCTAAATAAGTTCTCACTTCGCGCCTCAGCACTAGATATTGGGGCTTTAGCTATCATCAGGGCCGGGTCAGTCCCTCGAGCAGATGATTCGCAATCTTGATTCCTGCTCCCGCTCCTTTCTCATTACCGGCCGCAAAGAGCAGCACGAAGATCAATGTCTTCGAATTGAAAAGGAGCCCGGGTGTCGCCACATCGACAAAGACTGTCTTAAGACGATCGATGAAGAACTGAATGATCTGGTCTTTGCCAGCCGTCTTTCGTACCAACTCCACCTCCTGATCTGGATCCAGGAGCGAAAGATATCGAGTGGAGGAATAGAACTGCTCTTCCCATTCGCCGGTGCCGAACACACGAGTCAGACGCTCAGACCAACTGGCAGGAGGCTTACGGCCACTAGTGAGCATTCGGTTGACCGCGCCATAGGGAAAAAGAAACCATAGGTCCACCGCCTTGGTTTTCGCGATGGCTTCTATGACGCTCCATTCAACTGACGCACCAAAAGGGTCGAGGAAGACCACAGCCCGCTCGCGTTGCGAGTTCATTTCGTTGCACCATCTCAACAAGGCCGGATTCGCGTCGCTGTTGACGATCCGAATGTCTTTCGTAGGAAATTCACCAGTTACGGCCGATAGTTCTCCACATTTTGCGCGATCCTTTTCGATAAAAACGTAATGGTGGAACGGAGGGTCCACTTCAAGCGCCCGACGCGCACTCCCCTTTCGAAACTCCTCCTCTGCTTTCTCGATCTCAGGAATGAAATCAGCAAGTGTGCCACCAAGCTCGGGGCGAGGAATGACTCCCGTTCCCGCGAACGCATCCACATAGCTGACATCGAAGTATCTTGCCTTGGGGTTGCGGTCGAAAATACGCCGATATGCACTCAAGTACTTGCTCAGTATCTCAAGCTTCTGTTGAGTCCATGGCCCACCGAACATCTCCTGTTGAGTCATGTGCGACTCCCGTGAAAGTTGGCGAAATAAAAGCGAATCTCGCGTTATGATAACAATGCCGATGGCACTGTAAGGGAGAATCACGCAATAATGCGGAACGTTCGTACCGGGCGACGGGGTCCGCGGATCGGCGACAAAAAAATGAGCCAGCTTTCCAAAATCGAGTGGACCGACGCCACCTGGAATCCCGTCCGCGGCTGCACGAAAATCAGCCCCGGCTGCAAGCACTGCTACGCAGAAAGATTTGCGGAGCGTTTCCGCGGGATCAAAGGGCATCCTTTCGAGCAGGGCTTTGATATCCGTCTGGTTCCTGAGAAACTATCCGATCCTCTGCGCTGGAATGAGCCGCGCATGATTTTCGTCAACTCGATGAGCGATCTCTTCCATGACCAGATTCCCCAGTCCTTCATCGAAAAAGTCGTTGCCACCATGTGCTTGGCCAATTGGCACACGTATCAGGTCCTGACCAAGCGCCCGGGACGCATGCGGAAATTGCTTTTAGGTCCACTCTTGCCAGCTGCAAAACACCCGCACATCTGGTGGGGTGTATCCGTCGAAGACCGCAAACACGGTTTCCCGAGAATCGCCGACCTGCAGGCCATGCCTGCGTCGGTTCGGTTTCTCTCGGTAGAGCCTTTGCTTGAAGACCTCGGAACCATGCCGCTCGATGGAATCTCGTGGGTAATCGTCGGAGGTGAAAGCGGACCCGGAGCGAGACCAATGAAGCCCGAGTGGGTAGCTTCTATTCGCGAACAATGTCAGTCGGCGGGCGTTCCATTTTTCTTCAAACAATGGGGGGGCACTCGCAAGAAGCAAACCGGCAGGTTGCTCAACGGCAGGACCTACGACGAGTTCCCGGTGCGAGTGCGAAATCCAATCCCGACCATCGACATTCGCTTGCGGCAAGCTGTCGCGATTGAAAGCGAAAATCTCGTACAACTGAAGACTGCCTAAGCTCTCACCCCGCGGGACCCACCCAAACCTCTCCCCCCGGTTAGCCCTGTGTGCAGCAGGGAACCAGCCTCCGCGCCAATCCCCACCAGCATCCAAACCCAGGAAAGCCCGCCACCATGCCCACGATCCCCATCGATCCCCTCACCACCAACATGGTCCGCGTCCGCGGAGCCCGCGAGCACAACCTCAAAAACGTCGACGTCGACATCCCCCGCGACGCCCTCGTCGTCTTCTCCGGCGTCTCCGGCTCCGGCAAATCCTCCCTCGCCTTCGGCACCCTCTATGCCGAGGCCCAGCGCCGCTATCTCGAATCCGTCTCTCCCTACGCCCGCCGCCTTTTCCATCAGCTCACCGTGCCTGAAGTCGACTCCATCGACGGCCTGCCACCCGCCGTCGCCCTGCAGCAGCAGCGCGGCTCGCCGACCACGCGATCCTCGGTGGGCAGCGTCACCACACTTTCGAACCTCATCCGCATGCTCTATTCGCGCGCCGGCGATTATCCGCGCAACGCGCCGATGCTTTATGCGGAAAATTTCTCTTCCAATCGCCCCGAAGGCGCCTGCCCAAGGTGCCACGGTCTCGGCCGCATTTACGAAGTCACCGAGCAGACCATGGTCCCCGACCCCTCCCTCACCATCCGCCAGCGCGCCATCGCCGCATGGCCCACAGCCTGGCAGGGACAGAACCAGCGCGACATCCTCGTCACCCTCGGCTACGACGTCGACCGCCCGTGGCGCGACCTGCCCAAAAAAGATCGCAACTGGATCCTCTTCACCGAAGACCAGCCCACCGTTCCGGTCTACGCCGGCTTTACGCCCGCCGAAACCCGCCGTGCCCTCCGCCAAAAAACCGAACCCAGCTACATGGGCACCTTCACCAGCGCGCGCCGCTACGTCATGGAGACCTTCTCCAAAACGCAAAGCGCCATGATGAAGCGCCGCGTCTCCGCCTACATGCTCTCCACCGAGTGTCCCGTCTGCCACGGCAAGCGCCTGCGCGCCGACGCACTCGAAGTGAAATTCGCCGGCGTCGACATTGCCGCGCTCGGTGCGCTTCCGCTCAAACAGGTCCGCGCTCGGCTGGTCTCTTACGCGTCAGAAAAAACCTCACCGCTGCGCGCCACACCGGAAAAATCCGCAGTCGCCCTGCGCATCACTCAGGACATCGTCGCGCGCCTCGACGCGCTGCTGCTGCTCGGCCTGGGCTACCTCGCCATGGAGCGCTCCACTCCCACGCTTTCTCCCGGTGAGCTGCAGCGCCTGCGCCTCGCCACGCAAATGCATTCGAACCTCTTCGGCGTCGTCTACGTCCTCGACGAGCCCTCCGCCGGACTTCATCCCTCCGATACAGAAACGCTGCTCCACGCCCTCGATGCCCTCAAGCGCGCCGGCAATTCTCTCTTCGTCATCGAGCACGAAGTCGACGTCATTCGCCGTGCCGACTGGATCGTCGACGTCGGCCCTGGCGCTGGCGAAAAAGGCGGCGAGATCCTTTACAGCGGGCCGCCCGCGGGACTTCGTCAGGTCCCGACCTCAAAGACCCGTCTCTACCTCGACGCGCGCCGTCGACCGCAGCGCACCCCCCGCACGCCCCGCGGCTGGCTGCGGATGAAAGGCGCGACCCGCAACAACCTCCATGATCTCGACGCTGAATTTCCGCTCGGCGTCTTCACTTCCGTCACCGGCGTCTCCGGCTCGGGCAAATCCACGCTCGTCAGCCAGGTTCTCGTGGAGCTCGTCGCCGACCATCTCGGCCAAAAGCTTGCCGACGAAGATGCGGATGAAGACCCGCTCGCCGGCGAAGCTCCCGTGACCACTGGCGGCTCGATTGTTGCCGGCATGGAAAGCCTCCGCCGGCTCGTTCAGGTGGATCAAAAGCCGATCGGACGCACGCCGCGCTCCAACATGGCCACCTATACCGGCCTCTTCGATCATGTCCGTCGCCTCTTTGCCGCCACCAAAATGGCGCGCGATCGCCGCTACGATGCGGGCCGCTTCTCCTTTAACGTCGCCAAAGGCCGCTGCCCCACCTGCTCCGGCGAGGGGTTCGTTTGTGTTGAGCTGCTGTTCCTCCCCAGCGTCTACTCGCCCTGTCCCGCCTGCCACGGCGCGCGCTTCAATCCCAAGACCCTCGAAGTGAAGTATCGCGAGAAGACCATCGCCGACGTCCTCAGCCTCACCGTCGACGCAGCTCTCGAGTTTTTCTCAAACGACGCATCGGAAAGCGCGCTCCAGCGTGCTCTCTCCGTGCTGAGCGAGGTTGGGCTCGGCTACCTGCGCCTCGGCCAGCCTGCCACGGAGCTGAGCGGCGGCGAAGCGCAGCGCATCAAGCTCGCCACCGAACTCCAGCGTCCGCAAAAGGGCGACACGCTTTACGTCCTGGACGAGCCCACCACCGGACTCCATCCCTCGGACGTCGAAAGGCTGCTCGCCCAGCTCAATCGTCTCGTCGAAAGCGGCAACACCGTCATCACCGTCGAGCACGATATGGATATCATCGCCGCGAGCGACTGGGTCATCGACATCGGCCCCGGAGCCGGTGAAGAAGGCGGTCGCGTCGTCGCTGCCGGAACCCCGCGCGAGGTAGCCCAATCGCAAACCAGCCGCACCGCTCCCTATATAAGGTCGCTCGCCGCGTGAAGCGTTATCCCTCGACAGGCACCCATACCTGCATCGAGCTCTCTTCCCGGTTATCCCACGCGTAGTAGGGAACGAGCTTCAGCTCCGCTGCCTCCGGCTTCCCCGTCTCCGCGCCCGCCGGCGCATACAACGCATCCACATCCGATCGCTGAGCCCCCGCGTGGGTCAGCACCATCACTCCGCCCAGCAAGTCGGCCTTGTACTCCCCGTGCGTCGCGCCCTCCCGCTTCGCCATGTAAAGCGGGAACGTCTTCGCATCCGTCTTCGTCTGGTCCAGACCTTCCATGCAGAACACGATGGGGCCGCGCTCCATGGCCACCTTCCCCGTGTCCTCCTCGACCGCGGGATTCGCCGCCACCCACCGCGGCCGCATATCGAACCCCAGCTCCATCACCGTCTCCCCACTCCATCGCCGCCGAATCGGAACATACTCACCCGCGCGCACTCCCTCAACCGGCTTACCCGCAACCGCAACCTGCGACTCGCGCGACCACCCCGGCACCCGCACAAACACGGTGAACTCCTCGGGATGCTCGACCGCGACGGTCATCCGCACGCTGCCGTCCCACGGATAATTCGTCTTCTGCGAAACGCGCAGCCCATTGCCGCTGTCGAGTGCCCACTTCATCTCCGAGTTGTCGTAGAGATGCACATAGAGCCCGTCCTTCGACGTCGAGTAGAAATATCCCGGCAGGCTCGCAAACGTCCGCTCCAGATTTGGCGGGCAACACGTCGTGTCGTACCAGGGATTGCGAATCTTCTCGCCGGTGGTTGGATCGAACGCGAGCGGATTCCTGTAGCAGTAGAGAGTCCCCTGCAGCGACATGCCGGAATTGATTCCGTTATAGAGCGCGCGCTCCATCACATCCGCAAACCGCGCCTCGCCCGTTGCCGCCAGCATCCGCCAGTTCCACATCGCGTTGCCGATCGCCGCGCAGCTCTCGCCGTACGCCTGCGCATTGGGCAGCTCGTAGTCTTCGCCAAACGCCTCGCCTCCGCTGCGCGCGCCCACGCCACCGTTGATGTACATCTGCGCCCGCGTCAGATCGCTCCACAGCACCTCGAGCGTCTTCATGTAGGCTGCGTCGCCCGTTTCCATGTAGTAGTCGGCCGCTCCGCAGTTCGCATACATCGCCCGCACCGCGTGTCCCTGCAGCTTCGTCTTTGTCGTAAACGGCACGCCGCAGTTCATATATACGATTTGCTGCGGACGAAGATTCGCCCGAGGATCGCCCTGGAGAATGTAACCCGCCAGGTCCACATACTTCCGCTCGCTGGTCGTTCGATACAGCTCGATCAGCGCCATCTCAATTTCCGGATGTCCCGACACGATCGGCTTCTTGTCCGGCTCCGGACCAAAGTTGGGCAGGATGAACCCATCCACCATTTTCTGCCCCGCGTTCATCAGCGTCGGATCGCCGGTTGCCCGATAGTAGGCAATCGCCGCCTGCAGCATGTGTCCCAGGCAGTACAGTTCGTGCCCGCGCACCTGCTCCGGAATCGTCATTCGGTCGCTCTTGTGGTCGCCCTGGTAATAGGTATTGATGTAGCCGTCTTTTTCCTGCGTCGCCACGATCTCCCGGATCGTCGTCTCCGCCATCTGCCGCATTTGCGGATCGTTCTCGGTTTGCAGCACAAACGCCACAGACTCCAGCCACTTGTACATGTCCGAGTCCGAATACACCGGGCCCCTCTGCGGCGCATTCGAGGCGCCCGCCAGCCGCAGAAAATTGTCCATGCGCCCGTGCTCCAGCAACTCGTCATGCATCGACGGAATGCTCGACTCGACGTTGGTCTTCCGCCGCTTCGACCAGAAGCCGTCCTCGATGGTCACCGCTCGCACCGGCACGTTACGCAGTTTTGCGTAAGGGGAGTGCGCCAGGTTCAGCACGCCCTGGTCATGCCACCCAGGCGCCGATGCGCTTCCCTGGTCGTCCAGGCCCCACCCGCGCGTCGCCGCCATCAGCGGCCGAGCCGCCGCGGTTCCCGCAGCCAGCGAAAGAAAACTCCGACGAGTGACATTGTGTCCCTGCATTGTTCAACCCTCCATCCGGCGAGCGCCAACGCCCACCATTTTATTCCAGCAAACGTTTTCCCTGAGATTTCGGGTACCCCATTCAAGTCCGGTTTATTTCTTTTTCTTCTTCGCCGCGACCCGCGCCCAATACTGAAACTCATCCGCAAACAACTCCCCGTCCAGGTCCGCCACCCGCGCCGTCAGCCGCGTCTGCGCATCCCCGATCGCCTTGTTATAAATCGCCGGACCCACCTCCTCGAGAAAGAAATCCAGCAGCAGCCCGGCGCGCAAATCTCCCAGCGGCTCCCCCATCTCTTCCTCAAAATACTTCTTCAGCGACGTAATCGCCTCCGCCCGCTTCTCCTTCGCAAGCTCCATCGTGATCATGAAAAGATTCTCCGCTTCGAGCTTATCTCCGCCGGCCGAAGCCTGGTGATGAACGACACAGGGAATTCCCCGGCGCCCGCCTTATAGTGGGGACAAACTCCCGTTCAGCCGCAGAAAGTGTGCCCATCTGATGCTGCTGCACAACCTGCTTCAGGAAACCCGCTACGCGCTCCGCCAGCTCTTCCACAACCTCAGCTTCACCCTGCTCGCCGTCGTCACCCTGGCCTTAGCCATCGGAGCCAACAGCACCATCGTCAGCTGGATCAGCGCCACTCTGCTCCATCCTGTTCCGGGCGCCGCCGAATCCAGCCGCATGATCACCCTGACCCTTGGCGAGCGCAACGAGCATCCCTCGCCGCCGCTCTCGTACGCCGACTATGCCGATCTGCGCGACAACACCAAAACCCTTTCCGGCTTCCTCGGTTATCACGATGACTACATGGCCATCACCGGCATCGGCAAGCCGGAGCGCATCTACGGCGCGCTCGTCTCAGCGAACTACTTCGATGTCCTCGGTGTCCATCCTGTTCTCGGCCGCTTCCTTCTCTCGTCGAAACAAACCGAACCCGCCGGCCAGAACGAAGTCGTGCTGAACTACGACCTGTGGCGCAACCACTTCGGCGCCGACCGCTTCATCGTCGGCCGAACCGTACAGATCAACCTGCATCCTTATACAGTCGTCGGCGTCGCCCCCCAGGGATTTCACGGATGCAAGACCGGTCTCCGCGACGATGTCTGGATCCCGCTCGGGATGGCGCGCCAGGTGTGGGGCTTCAACTTCATGGACGACCGCGGCATGTCGTGGCTCAACGTTCTCGGCACCCTCGCGCCCGGCGTCACGCGCCGCCAGGCGGAAAACGAGCTCGGCGTTCTCATGCAGCGTATCGTCGTCGAATATCCCACCACGCATCAGGGCAACAACACCGTCTCTACCGATCCGCTGTGGCGCTCGCCCTTCGGCGCCAACGTCTATCTTTCCGGAACCCTGCCCATCCTCCTCGCCCTCGCCGCTGTGCTCCTTGTTCTGGCCTGCGCCAACGTCGCCAACCTTCTGCTGGTCCGCGCCATCTCTCGGCGCCGCGAGTTCGCCATCCGCCTCTCCATGGGCTCCGGCCGTATTCGCCTGGTTCGTCAGCTCATGATCGAAAGCCTGCTCCTCGCCCTCGCCGCCGGGGGCCTCGCGCTTCTCCTCACGCTCTGGACCGCGCGGACCATGGCTGCTTTCATGCCGCCGACCACGCTGCCGCTCACTCTCAACGGCAGCGTCGATGGCTCCGTCCTCCTCGTCACCGTCGTCATCTCTGTCCTCACCGCTGCCATCGCCGGCATCATCCCGGCGCTGCGCTCTTCGCACCTTTCCCCCATGACGGTGCTCAAAGACGAGGTGCTTTCCACCTCCGCGGGCCTGAGCCGCTCCCGGCTCGCCGCCGCACTCGTGATCGCGCAGATCGCCCTCTCCACCGTGCTGCTTACCTGCGCCGGCCTCTTCGTGCGCAGCCTCAATCAGGCCCAGCTGGCCGATCCAGGCTTCGACCCCAATCACACCCTGCTCGCCACTTTCAATCTCGATCCTGCCGGATACACCGCCGCCGCCGGCAGCGAATTCCAGCGCCAGGTTCTCAACAAACTTCGCGCGCTCCCCGGCGTACAAACCGCAACCCTCGCCGACTTCTCGCCGCTCAGTTTCACCATCCACTCCAACGGTATTGAGCCCGAAGGCTACGTTCCGCAGCCGCACGAATCCGTCGAAGCCGATCGCGGCAACGTTGGATCGGAGTACCTCACCACCCTCCGCACTCCGCTCCTCGCCGGCCGCGACTTCACAACCACCGACCGCGAGACAACGCAGCCCATCGCCATCGTGAACCAGGCCTTCGTCGATCGCTACTGGCGCGTCTCCGGCAACCAGGCCCTCGGCAAGCAAGTCCTTCTCTGGGGAAAATGGCGCACCGTCGTCGGCGTCACCGCCAACGCCAAATACCGGCGCCTGGTTTACGATCCCACGCCCCTCGTTCTGCTTCCGCTGGGGCAGAGTTATCGCGGCGAAGTCATTCTCCACCTTCGCGTCGCCGGCGATCCGCTTCGCTACACCCCCGCGGTGCAGCAAGCCGTCGCCGACCTCGACCCCGACCTCCCGCTCTACAACATCACCACCCTCCAGGCCAACATGAAAATGGGCAACGTCTTCGAGCGCATCGTCGTCGATTTCGCAGGATGCTTCGGTGTCCTCGCGTTGTTGCTCGCCACCGTCGGTCTCTACGGCGTCATCGCCTGCACCACCAAACAACGCACGCACGAAATCGGCATCCGCATCGCACTCGGCGCGAAGAAAACCGCCATCTTCCGCCAGATCCTTGCCCAGGGGCTTCGCCTCACCCTCCTGGGCGTCGTTGCCGGCCTCGCAACGTCGCTGCTGATCACCCGATTCCTTCGCAGCCTGCTCTACGGCATCGGCGTGACGGACTGGATCACCTTCTCCACCGTCGTTCTGCTGCTGGCCGTTGTCGCGCTCCTCGCGAGCTATCTGCCCGCCCGCCGCGCCACGCGCGTCCTGCCCATGGTCGCACTCCGCCACGAGTAAGCTGCGGACCAAACCGGCGAGCATGGTTAAGGGAGCGCCGCCACAAAACATCCCACCGGTCGTGTCAGAATCTCGCAGCTGGTGACTCGATCCATTTTCAGGTCGGGGGATGAATCGAATTTTGAATGGGGAGACATCGCTTCTGCCATGTATTCGAAGGGGCGGGGTGCGCACCCGCGCATAACTTCTTAGGCACCCCATCAACCTGCGGCGTGCGAGTACTTTCCTTCGCTGCCGAGGGCGATGGGCGGAGGGCCGGCAAGCGCATTGACGCCATTTCGCGTCATCACCGTCGAGACAGATGTTCAACTCTCGAAGTGGTTACTTCTGCGTCCTAGTGTGGCGCAACTTGACCGTCCAGGATCCGTCTGCCTCACGCGATGATGTTGTTTGCCCACGTCTCGCTTGCGCCGCTGGCGTATCGAACGGTTCGTGGGGCGAGGCTCCGCCCAGCGCGGAGCCTCTTCTTTGACCCGTCTGCATTTTCTTTCTCCATCAGCAACGCGCGCGGCTTTCTACTGCCCAACCACGCTCACAGCCACGGGCAATTTTCGGGGCGGGAAGCAGGTATTGGTGTCGCAGGCCTGGTACCGCAGCGCACCTTCCAGCAGATGGGTTCCGCGTTGCGCCGTCAGGTGCATCTTCAACACAAATTCGCCATTGTAGACGATCAGCTTCTGCGTCGGATCAGCCGGAAACGCGTAGTCGACGCCATCGGGAAAATCGACCGCCGCAATCTTCACGCCGCCAGGCTCCGCCTCGATCAGCTCGGTCCGGATCAGGCTCTTTTGCCGCGGCACATGCGCGTTGATGTGCAATCCGTCGTTGATCCGAAAATGCATCTCGATGGTTGCGGGCTTGCCCGCGGCCACCGTCACCTGCTGCGGATAGAGAAAGCGCACCAGTTGCGTGGGACTACCGCCTTCGCTGCCCGGCGTTTGCCAGGGCAGCGTTTGTGCGGCGCCGCTCAGCACCGCCAAAAAGGTAACAGCGGCAGTTACGTATTTCACAGGCCTGCTCCGAGTTTCACGCCGGAATCGTCCTTGCCGCTTGCGATGGCCTTTCGGATATCCGCCTCAATGACGTCGCGCGGCGCCAGACCAATGGTCGACGCGACGATCTTGCCGTTGCGGTCGATGAAGAACGTGGTGGGCAGCGCGTCGAGCCCGCCGTACGAATCCTCAATCGACTGCGCGTCGAGCAGGATGGGGTAGTTCATATGCATCTTGTTCGCAAAATCCGCGATGTCGCGCTTTTCCGTGAAGAGCTTGGCCGGATCGTCCTTATCGAGGTCATCGGCCGAGACGCCGATGATCTCCAGCCCCTGGCTCGCATACTGATCGTGCAGCTTCTCGAACCATGGAATCTCCACTTTGCACGGCCCGCACCATGTCGCCCAGAAATCGACGACGAGCGGCCGGCCTTTGTAGGCTGCCAGCGAAACTTTGTTGCCCTGCAGATCGGGCAGCGAGAATCCGGGCGCAATCTTTCCATCCAGCTGGGTGGAGTTCGCTGTATCCCCGGTCATGGCCGCAGCGTCGGCGGGATCGAGACTGCCGTCGGGCGCGCCGCCCTCAGGCACCAGCGTCATCTTCATCGCCTGCTGGCGCGCCTGCTCCGCTCTCCGGCGATGCACAAAATTGATGATGCCCGCCGCAATCATCAGCGCCAGAGCCGTCACCATCGCGGCCAGTACAAATAGGTTGCGTCGCAAGCTCGCCGTACCTCGTACCCTCATTCTACAAGTGGAGCGGCACTTGCCGCAGACCGGCGATCCGGCCCGCTGCGGGGTGGTAGCATCAGGTGTTTCAGAGCCGAGTTTCAGAGCATGTCCGACTTTCGCAATCCATCCCAGCTGGTCCGCATCGAAGCCGATGCGCTGCTCGCGCTCGCCGCGCGCCTCGACGGCCCCATGGCGGCGGATTTCGACCGCGCTGTCGCTCGCATCTTCGACTGCGGCCAGGGCCGCGGCCGCGTCGTCGTCACCGGCATGGGCAAGAGCGGCATCATCGCGCAGAAAATCGCCGCCACCCTCAGCTCCACCGGCAGCCCGGCGCTGTTCCTGCATCCGGCGGAAGCCGTGCATGGCGACCTTGGCATGATCACCGAAGGCGACGTAGTCATCGCCCTTTCCGCCAGCGGCGAAACGGAAGAAATTCTGCGCCTGCTCGCAACCCTGCAGCGCATGGGCATCCCGCTCATCTCCTTCATCTGCGAGACCAGGTCGACGCTCGCCGCCGCCAGCGATGTCGCCCTCGACTGCTCGGTTCCGGCCGAGGCGTGCGGGCTTGGCCTTGCACCGACTGCATCGACCACGGCCATGCTTGCCCTTGGCGATGCGCTCGCCATCGCTGTTTCGCTGCGTCGCGGCTTTCGCGTCGAAGATTTCGCGGCGTTGCATCCTGGCGGCAAACTCGGCAAACGCCTTGCCACGGTGAGCCAGCTCATGCATGCCGGCGACGCCATTCCCCGCGTCGACGTTGCAACGACCATGACGGACGTGATCTACGAAATGTCGCGCCGCAAGCTGGGCATGACCACCGTCGAGCAGGCCGGCAAGCTGGCCGGCATCATCAGCGATGGCGATCTGCGCCGCCTCCTCGAGCGCGATGGTCCCGACGGCCTGCGCAAAACCGCCGGAGAAGTCATGAATCCAGCGCCCAAAACTATCTCCGCCACCGAACTCGCCGCCCGCGCGCTCCACACCATGGAGGAGAGAAAAATTACCTCCCTCATCGTGATCGATGCCGAGAAGCGAGTCGAAGGCGTGATCCATCTCCACGACTTATGGGGCACGGAGCTGATGTGATGGATTTCCCTGGGTCCGATGCGCGCGTCGAGCGTCTAATGACCAGAGGTGCTTCTATGCGGCGGATGGTGCAAGTCGCGGTCCTCTCGGCTCTGCTGGTAGCGGCCACGTCCGCTTTTGCGCAACGGGGGGGCCATGCCGGCGGCTTCAGTGGCGGCCATGTTGGTGGATCGATGGGCGGATCCGTCGGTCACTTTGGCGGCAGCTTCTCGGGTGGCTCGTTCGGTCATTCGTCCGGATTCTCTCCGCGCAGCTTCACCAGTACCCCTCGTTTCACCTCGACCGCGCCTGCGCACGCTTTCGTCCCGGGCTATCGCCCGCCTTATAACGGTCCGGTTGTCGATCGTCGTCGCGAGGGCGATCGCGATGGACGCTACCGCTCGCCCTATCGCGGCTACGGCGGCTATCCGTATATCTACGCCAACTCCTGGCAGCTGCTGCCGTGGGACCTTGGCTATTCCGATTTCAACGGCTACGACGGTTACGACGCAGGCGCCGATGCTGCGCAGCAGCCGATGGCCTCGGTTGCGCCTGAGAACGATGGCTACCGGCCCGACTATGCCGAGCCCACGTATTCGCAGCCCATGTACCAGGATGCCCCGACCGTCGTCAGTAACTCTGTTGCCGATGAACCGGAATTGACGCTGATCTTCAGCGACGGTCATCGCGAGTCGATCCGGAATTACGTGCTGACTTCGAGCTCAGTGATCGTGCTCGATCAGGCTGCGTCCGGCCACCAGCAGCGCATCCCTCTCGCGTCGCTCGACCTGAATGCGACCGAGGAAGCGGCGCAGCAGGCTGGGCTGGATTTCACTCCTCCCGCATAACGCGCGGTTTTCGCCACATCGGTGGCGCGGCCGCAGCTGCCCTCAGTACGGGCTGGTAGGCGGAATACACGCCTTCGAATACCGCGTCCCACGATGCTGACAGAGCATACTGGCGCGCCTCGACTCGCATCTTCGCATGCTGCGCCGGATCCGAGAGAATCCGCTCGATGGCACTCGCGAATTCCGCATCGGTTGCGATCAAGCCAGTGCGGCCGTCCTCGATCAGCGAACGCGGACCGCCATCCGGCGTTACAACCGCGGGAACGCCCGAGGCCAGCGCCTCCAGCACGACATTGCCGAAAGTGTCGGTGTGCGAGGGAAACACGAAAACGTCCATGCCGGCGTAAGCCCGAGCCAGGGGTTCGCCGCGCAGCACGCCGGTAAATTCGGCACGCGGCAGGTGCTGCCGCAGCCAGGCTTCTTCAACTCCCTGGCCGACGATGCGAAAGCGAAAATTTCGAAGGCCGCGGTCTTCGAGTTCCTTCTGTACCCGCGCGAGTAAAGCAATGTTTTTCTCGACGCTGAGCCGGCCAACGAAGCCCAGCACAACGCCGGCATCGGAAGCATCGCGGTCGCGGCGATTCGGACAGAACACGTCTGCATCGATGCCGCGCTGCATCAGATGGCAAGGGCGTTTGGTCTTTCGCTCGAGCAGTTGGCACAGGTCGGTGTTGGGGGCGAACAACACGTCGGCGCGGCTATAGAACCATGCTGCGATTCCGAGCGCCATGGTCTGAATGAAGCGCGCACCGGCGGCGGTGCTCGCCTCTCCAAGCCCGTCGAAAAGCCAGTGCGAACGCGTCGCCGCGTATTCATGCACATTCGTATGCCACGACGCGGCCAGCGGCACGCGCAGATAGTAGGCGAGCAATGCTCCCAGGATTCCCAGCTCGCTGGGTCCGGTGATGTGAATGACGTCGGGCCGAAAGGCCCTGACCGTCCGGATAAGAATCGGGATGTGCCTCATCCACGCCGGATCGAGTTTCAGGTCTTTATCGAGCGGAATGGAGAGCACACCGCGGGGAAGCTCCAGCGTCGTCAGGCTGCCGTCGGTAGCGATCCTCTCCGGCCTGTCGCCGGCGCGCACGCAAAGGAAGGGAAGACCGCGGCGGCGGCCAAAATCTTGAAAATGGCGCGACGTATGCGCCACGCCGTTCACTTCGTGGAACGAATCGGGAAAGTAGGCGACTCGAGTCAAGGGATCGAAGGATACCCAACCAAAACAGCAAGTCGATTAGCGCGAGATTAACTCCTCGCCCAGAGCGAAGCGTAGTTCCCGCGACTCGTTCCAGGCCATGCGGAGACCGCCGGAAACCGGGCTGCTGCCCATCAGGCGCACCGCTTTGATGGTCAGCGTCATCCACGTGGGCGCCGCGCCGTCGGGCCAAAGCTCGCGCAGGGGCCGAACCACACCATTGCGGTCCGGATGCCACACGCGCTCGTCCCAGGTGCGCGAACCCTGCGGGAAATCGGGGTAGTCGCGGATCGCGTCGAGCGTCGACTGCAGGATGCGATGCTTCCAGGGCTGCGCATACTGCGGCATGAAGAGAACATGGCTGCGGTCTTCGTAGCGAATCTCGTGCACGAACTCGGTAAAGCTCGATGCCAGCGAGAGGTTCACATTGGCGTTGGGCTCCATGCCGTGGCGGTCGCCGCCGGAAATCAGCAGCTTGTTCCACTTCTGCGCCAGGCGCTTGACGCTGCGGTTTTCTTCCCAGTGCCGCAGGCCGTTCAGCTCGAAGGCGTGCATGAATTCGTGGTTTGCCTGCAGAAAGTCATCCACGCGCTGCGCCGCTTTGTCGGCTCCGATCAGGTAGAGGTCCCACATCGGATGATTGAAGACGATGAGCACGTTTGGCAGCTCGTGCAGGGCAGCGAGAATTTCTGTGAGCTTTTTTTCGTTTGGATGTGCCGTGTACTCTTCGAAGGTCTTCATCCAGGCTGCGCCGGTTTCGCTGGGCAGATTGTGAATCCCGAGGTGGAAGGCCTGATCGCCTCCGAACGGGGCGCTCCATTCAACCGAGACCGGAATGTGGCGAGCGGCGGCAACGGTGCGCAGCAGCATGGGAGCCGCAATGGTGTCGTGGTCCGTGATCGAAACCAGAGGCATGAGGTAAAGGCTTTTTTCGATCTGGCCGCTTTCGACGTCGAACGCGATGCGAGGGGTGAGCGGTGGCGTCCAGTAAGCCTTCGCATAATTCACCGGAATGTTGTGCTGTTCGCGCGACTGGCGTTCGCTGCGGGCGAGGATTGGGCGCAGCAGCGGATACTGATTTCCCAGGTTGGCCAGGAAATCCAGCGTTTCTTTCGACTGGTTGGTGTGGCTGTGGAGTGAGACGGCTGTCGAGTAATTCCGAGCAGCGTCAGCTTCCTTCCAGAGATAGGAAATGCGGCGCAGACCGGCCATGGAAAACCCCCCGAGGTCGTCTTTCTGCGACTGAGTATCCTTTGTGCACCATGAATGGGGCATTACGGGCGGAAAAATGGTCGGTCAAATGACGGTGAGGATCTGAAGAAGTAACGTTACCCGCGAGCTGCCAGGAGGGAGCAGATCCCTGTCAACACAGTCAGTTAGGGCGCGCCATCTGCGACTTTCCCTGCGGTAACCGAATGGGAACTGACGGTACCGTGACCGCCCTCAACGACGGGTTGCAGCGATCTCGGGCAGATCGGCATCGCGCGCGGACTCGGGCTCGAGATGATTCCGCGTGAGGCCGTCGCGGAGAATCTCGAACGCCTGATCGGTGGTGTCGGCGAACTGGAAAAGATCACGATCGCCTGGGGAGATCGTGCCCTTGTCGACGAGGACGTCGAGATTGATGATCTGCTGCCAGTAGCTCGATCCATAAAGTACGATGGTGATCTTTTTGGCGAGCTTCTGGGTCTGCGACAGGGTCAGAATCTCGAACATTTCGTCGAGAGTGCCGAAGCCTCCGGGAAAAACGACGAGCGCTTTGGCCAGATACGCGAACCAGTACTTGCGCATGAAGAAGTAGTGGAACTCGAAGTTGAGGGCAGGCGTGATGTAGCGGTTGGGTTCCTGCTCGAAGGGAAGGCTGATGTTGAGGCCGATCGTCTTGCCGCCTGCTTCCCAGGCGCCGCGATTGGCGGCTTCCATGATGCCCGGTCCGCCGCCGGATGTGACGACGAAACGATTGCGGCGAAACTTAAGATCCTTCGCCCATTTTGTGAGCTGGAAGGCGAGAACGCGCGCGTCCTCGTAGTAATGGGCCATTTCGACCGCGGCTGCGGCGCGGCTGCGGCGCAGTTCGCTCGACGCGCCCTGTTCGATCTCGGGACCGCGCGCGGGCTGTTCTTCTTCCGGCGCAGGCTGGCTGGAGCCGGTGTTGGCGAGCAGCTCGAGGTCGGCGTTGGCTTCGTCGAGAGCGCGAAAGCGCGCGGAGCCGAAGAAGACGACCGTGTCCTGAATGCGTTCGCGGCGAAAGCGCGCCAGCGGCTCGGAGTATTCGGCAAGAATGCGAAGAATGCGGCCGTCAGGACTGTTGAGGAAGGCGTCGTTTTCGTAGGCGAGGGGCGCCTTCTGGAGCGAATTCGGAGGCTTGCGGGGCATTTCAGCTTTCTTTGTAATGGATCGCTTCAGAAATTGCGATCCAGAGATTGAGGAGACCGAGGCCGGAGACAAGGCCGCGCATGGCGCCGCTCTCCATCAGATGAGAAACGGGAGCGTAGTAGAGGAAGAAGCGGTTGTAAGCCCACACGTGCGTCCAGGGAATGAAAACCAGGATGATGCCGATATAGAGGCGGACGATGACGCGGAGAAACAGGTCGGTGCGATGCAGCCAGTGGGTGCCATGTTCCGGCGGACCTGGAGTTGCAGTGGGACTGGCTGGCGGATTCGCGGGAGCGATGAGGTTGGGGGGCGACGGCATAGAGCGCAGAGCGCGGGGACGCGCGCGACGCCCCTGAACGACCTTATCCAAACACTACCATAGGGTCCGACGGGTAGCGGACAGCAGAGCCTGGAGTTTGGAGTTCAGTGTTGAGTCACCAGGAGGAGGAGCGGCAGAGGAAGCGTTCCTAACCTCCAAAATCTGCTCCCCCCAACGAGCCTCATCGCAGCTGATCTGGTTGCGATCATCTGGGTCAAAGAGACTCGAAGGAGAATTTCGCAATCCGCGCCAAATCAATCAAAAGATCAAAAGGTTCATGACCACCAGGAGCCGCGCATGCGATGAAAGTGATACGCGCTTAGTGCGTGGTGGGTTGCGCCTTGTGCTCGTGCTCGCCGGTTGAGGACCTGGGTTCGAGTGTTGGTGTTGGGAGCGGACCTGGGGCGAGATTCTTGTCGTTCATCAGCGTGTTGAAGAGCATGCGGTATTCGCCCAGGTTCTGCCAGCGCCAGACAGGATTGGTGGCAAAGAGGACGAGCTGGCCTTTGCCGGCGGGGGTGACGACGATGGCGGCGCGGCCTTTGATTTCGTCGGCTCCATTGAACAGTCCGCTGAGAACCGACTTTTCGCCGCCTGGGAAACGCATGAGGACATCGTTCTTGTCCATCTCCTCAGTGAGGCGGAAGAGCGGGCCGTTGGCGTAGCGGACGGGTACGGTTTTGGCGGAGTAGCCATAGAAGATGGGGTTGTCGGGGCGGAGGATATCGGCATCGACGATGGGGCCCGGAGCGTAGAACTTTCCGGCGGGTGTGCTGGTGTCGATGGTGGGCGCGAGGCCGTATTCCGGAGGAAACGCGCTGGAGGTGCCGAGGGTGATGAGCAGACCGCCGCCTTCGACGAACTTCTGGAACTCGACGACACCGGCGGCGCCCATGCCTCCGGAGATGTCGGGCGAAGAGCCGTAGTCACCAAGGAATTTGAACTTGTCGGATTTCTCGTAGGCGAGGGGTTTGTCTTCTTTGGGGATGTCGACGACGAGCGCTTTGGCCGAGCGCACCTGGTTGGGAATGAGGATGAGGTCGTAGTCTTTGGCGAGGTTCCCCTGGAGAACGCGCTCTTTGAAGATGAGGTCGTAGGGGACTTGATATTGGTCGAAGGTGTAGCGGACCCAGCCAACGTCCTGCGTGCCGCCCCAGGTGCTGAAGATGGCCACGCGTGGGAGAGTGGCGTCGTGCGCGGCGACTTTGGGTGATGCGGCGAGAGCAACGACGTCAAGGCCGAGTTTGGAAGCGAGGGGTTTGAGGGTGGATGCGGCGGTGGCTGGGACGAGGAAAGTTCCTGCGGAGAAAGTCGTGCCCGCGGCTGTGAAGGATTTTTCGGCGACCTGGATGGAGACGTCTTTGAGTCCGTAGCGGAGCGTGACCATGCTGGGCGAGCCGTGGTCGGGGACCGCGTAGACCGGGGCTGCGGGGAGATCCTTCAGCGTGCCCTGCGGAGTGTATTGATCGACAGGGTCGACGGCGAGGGCCTGGACGGCGATGTCGTCGGTGGGCTTGATGACGGTGTTGGTCATCAGGCTCATGGTCCAGGCGCTGTCGTCGTAGGTGGTGAGGTCAGGGTCGGGGTCGGTTTGTTTTTCCAGCAGCGTTTTGGCGAACGGACCGTAAGGCTGATTGGTTTTGACGATGAGAGAGCCGACAGGATACGAGCCGTCGCTGAGCTTGATAGCAGCTTTGGCGCGGCCGACTTCAATGCCCTGCATGCGCAGAATGTGAATGACGAAGGCGACGCGCGTGGGATCTTCCTGATCGGCGGGCAGAACGAAGCCGTAGGGCGCTTCTTTGGTGCCGGCGGTGAGGGCGTTATGGCTCTTGGTATAGAAGTTTTCGAGAATGACCTGAGGAAAGGTGGAAACGAACTGGAGTGAATTGAGGACGCCGGTCTCAGCGTAGTTGGTGTTGTTGCGCATGGACCAGAGCACTTGTTTGTAAGGCGGGTCGGGACGAAACCACTGGCGCTTGGTCATGTCGCCGAAGCCGCCGCCACCGCCTCCACCCTGAATGGCGGGACTGGAAGGCGGCGCGATGGTGCGCTGCATGGTGGTTGCTCCGGCGTTGCCGAAGATTTCGTAGAAGCGCATCAGGCCGTTGTGGTTGGTGGCCATGATGGCGACGTAGCCCGGCGACCACGCGTCGACGTAGCCGTGATTCCAGACGCCGGGCATGCCGTATTTGGTGAGCTGCGACATGTCCCAGTTAGCGAGCATGGGGAGCTCACCGTACACGATGGGGTCCCACAGCGGATTCTGCGGAGCCTGGCCGCTGTAGATGTAGAGGAAGGGCACCGATTCATGCAGGTCGTGCATGATGGGCGGATGCCACTCGAGATACCAGCGGAGGAAATTCTGATTGGCGAGGCCGGCGTAGTTGATGTCGCGGTTGTCGTCGTGTTTGGTGTACTTGCCCCAGTAGGGAACGCCGGTCATCTTTTCGTAGTTCGTGATGTCGACGTTGTGGGCGTAATACCAGTCAATGGAGCGGTCGCGGCCGTCGGGATCGGCGACGGGCATGATGGCGACGAGGACGTTGTCGCGGATTTTCTGGATCAGGGGCGAGTCTTCGGTGACGAGGCGGTAGGCCAGCTCCATCAGCATTTCGGGCGGACCGAGCTCGGCGCTGTGGAGTCCGCCGGAGAGAGTGTAGATGGGTTTGGTTTTCGCGATGAGGTCGCGTGCCTGGGCATCGGTGAGACCGCGAGGGTCGGCAATGCGGGCGAGGTTCTGGCGCTCGTCGTCGAGGTGGGCGATGGAGTCTTCAGAACCGATGAAGACGATGACGGAGTCGCGGCCTTCTTCCGTCTTGCCGATGCGCAGAACTTTGACGCGGGGAGAATGCGCGGCGAGGGCGTCGTAATAGCGGAGGACGTCGGCGTAGTAGGTGAGCTGTTTAGGGGCGCCGATGTGGTGGCCGAGGACATCTTTGGGCGAAGGCACGCCGGAGCTGGCAGGAAGATGGTCGACCAGCGGGCTGAGGAACTCGGGCTTGGTGGTCCACTCTTTGACGCGAGCCGCGTAGTCGGGGTCCATCGTCTGCGATGTGGCCGGAGAGGCGGCTGGGGACGAAGGCGCGGCTGGCGGGGCTGATTGGTTCTGGGCGAGGGACGAAAGGGAAGCGGCGAGTACAGCAAACAGCACCACGGAGGGGTGCCTGGGCATGAGGCTTGGTCTCCGATGCAAAAGGATTTCCCATAGTAAACCGCCGGGAGCTCAGCGCAAGGAATGGAGCGCGGCGCGGTGAGAATTTTGAAGACTTCGCGGTTATTCGGCGTGGAGAGCTTCGGTGGGGTTAACGGAGGCGGCGCGGCGGGCGGGAAGATAGCTGGCGAGGAGGGCGGCGGCTCCAAGGGTGAGGGCGACGGCGGCGAGGGTGGTGACGTCCCAGGTTTGCACGCGGAAGAGCAGCGAGCGCAGAAGGGTAGTGGCGGCGAGTGAGCAGAGGAGGCCGGCAGCGATGCCGATGAATGCGAGTCTGCCGGCTTCGCGCAGGATAAGGCGATAGACAGAGGAGCGCTGTGCGCCAAGGGCCATGCGGACGCCGATTTCGCGAGTGCGCTGGCTAACCGAGTAGGAGATGACTCCATAGAGGCCGACGACGCTGAGAATCAGGGCGAGGGCGGCGAAGCATCCGACGAGCCAGGCGGAAGAACGGTGGAACCACGCGGAAGGCGAATCGTGAAGGCGCTGGGTCATGGTGATGGGGTCGTGGACGGCGATGACTGGATCGATGGAGTGAATGGCGGCGGTAGCGCTGGAGAGCACCGCGTCCTCAGTTTGTGTAGTGCGGAGGATGACCGCGAAGTCGTTATCCGGCGCCTGGTTGAAGGGCATATAGATCGCGGCGCGGGGCGCGGCGTCGAGCTGGCCTTCCTGAATATCGCTGATCACGCCGATGATGCGGATGTGGGATTTGCTGCGGCTGTCAGAAAAAACCTGTTGGCCGATGGGGTCTTCGCCGGGGAAGAACTGTTTGGCGAGTTGTTGATTAATGATGCCGACGCGCGATTTGGTGCTGTCTTCATCTTCAGTGAACCAGCGTCCGCGGACGAGCCGCGCCCGGATTGTAGAGAAATAGCCGGGGCTCACTTCGCGATCGGCGACCTCGCGAAGGTCCTTGTGAGGCGGACCGCCGAAGACATCGAGGTCGATGGTGCCATCGCCATCGCCGAGGGGTAACTGGCTGGTGAAGGCGATGGAGCGGACGCCGGGAAGGGTGGAGAGGCGAGATTGAATCTCGCGTTCGAGTGCAATTTGGGCAGGAGGCTGTTGATAGGCGGGGCTCTGGGCGCTGACCTGGAGCGTAGCGAGATGATCGGGCACAAGTCCGGTATCGACGTGGAGGAGGCGGTAGAAACTTTTGCCGAGCAGGCCGGCGCCAGCGAGGAGGACGACGGCAAGGGCGAGCTCGACGACGACAAGGTTCGAACCGAAGCGGCGCCAGACGGTGCCGGCAGCCCCGCGTCCGCCCGCGTTGAGATCTTCGCGGAGATCGGAGAGGGTGACGCGCACGGCGGGAATAATGGAGAAGAGCGCTGCGGCGGCGAAGGAGATGAGCGCGGCGAAGATGAAGACGCGGAAATTGAAACCGATGGAGTACAGATACGGCATGCTGGCAAACATGTCTTTGGGGACGAGGCCGACGGCGTAACGCATGACGGCACAGGCGAGCACGGAGCCAAGAATTCCGGCGACAGAAGCGAGCACGACGCCTTCAGTAACAAACTGCAGGAGGAGCCGGGCGCGTGAGGCTCCGATGGCGCCGCGGACGGCGATCTCGCGCTTGCGGGTTTCAGAGCGGACGAGGAGCAGGCTGGCGACATTGACGGTGGCGATGAGCAGCAGGAGGGCGGCACCGGCGAGCAGGACGAGAAGAATGGGGCGGACATCGCCAACGATGAGGTCGGTGATGGGCAGCATGAAGGCGCCGCGGTCGCGATTGCTGTCGGGATATTGCAGCGCGAGGCGGCCGGCAATATTTTTCATATTGGCCATCGCGGCGGCAAGGGAAACGCCGGGCCTGAGGCGGGCGAGGCCGAACTGATTGTGGCATCCGCGATCTTTTTCGCATGCTCCGTCGGGGCGCTCGGTGGCGAAGAAGTCGGCAGGTTCAGTGGGCTGGAAGTGAAAATCGCGGGGCAGCACGCCGATGATGGTGTTGGGCTGGTTGTCGAGGACTACGGTTTGTCCGGTGATGTCGGCGCGCGCGCCGTAGAGGCGCTGCCAACCTGCGTAGGTAAGCAGGACGGGGCGAGCGGCGCCGGCCTGGTCTTCATCGGGGCGAAAGTCACGGCCGATGGCCGGTGTCACGCCGAGGGTGCGAAAAAAGTTGGCGCTCACGAGCGCGCCGTCGGCTTTCTGGGTGCCGGCAGGGGTTTGCATCATGAAGCCCCATGGCGCGTAGATTTCGAGATTGGAGAAGACGGTGTTTTGGTTCTTCCAGTCGATGTAGTCCTTGTACGAGAGGTGGAAGCGCGGGCCGAGGGAGTTGTTCTCGAAAAGGATGACGAGACTGGAGGCATTCTGAAAAGGCAGCGGGCGGATCAGCGCGGCGTCGACGAAGCTGAAGATGGCGACGCTGGCGGCGATGCCGAGGGTAAGGATGAGAATGGCGGTGGTGGCGAAGCCAGGATTCCTGCGAAGCTGGCGGAGGGCGAAGCGCAGATCCTGGAAGAGGGATTCGGCGGTGGATTCCCAACTGGCCGACCAGACTTTGTGGCGGACGGATTCGGTGCTGGCCATCTCGGCGTGGGCGGCGTGTTCGGCTTGTTCGCGTGAGAGGCCGCGGCGCATTTTTTCGTCGATGGAAGCCTCGAGGAAGCTGCTGAGCTCGGCGTGAATTTCGGCGTTGCGCTGTTTGCGGTGGAAGAGGGCGCGGATTCCGGCGATAAGGTTGTTGAACATGGCTGCGAGTCCTTTGGGCGTCAGGCTTCGAGGATGCGGTTGATAGCGTCGATCTGGCGGCCCCACTGCCGGCGTTCTTCTTTGAGGGCTTTTCGTCCTTTTTCGGTGAGCTGGTAGTAGCGGGCGCGGCGGTTGTTCTCCGTAGCGCGCCACTCGGCCTTGATCCGGCCGGCACGTTCCATGCGGCTGAGCGCGGGGAGGAGCGAGCCAGGATTGACGCGGAAGACGCCGTGGCTGACCTGCTCGATGCGCAGGGCGATGCCATAGCCGTGCATGGGATCGAGGGCAACGGTTTTGAGGACCAGCATTTCGAGGGTTCCCTGGACGAGGTCGCCGGATTTTTCGGGCATGATGAGGCTGGAGTCTCCTTTCGATAATCAAGAGGTACAGGGTGTTCCACTGGATTGTCAAGAGGAGAGTGAGGGGAACAGCAGGTACGGCAGGTTACAGGTTGCAGGTTGCAGGGAGCTGGGGGCGGCTGGCAGTTTGTGACGAATTGGCTTGCCTGATGCTGGAAAGGGCGGCTATCGTCCTGTAGAAGCAGAAGGGGAGAGATGCCGCGTGCGGGCGTCTCAATTTTCGCGCAGGGGACGGACGTGCGATGACACTGATGGACGATTTGCGGTATCGGGTGCGGGCTCTGTTTGGGCGGGAGCAGATGGAAGCAGAGCTCGACGAGGAGCTTCGTTTTCATGTGGAGCATGAGGTGGAGAAGCTGCGGCGCGCGGGGATGAGCGAAGAGGAGGCGCGGCGGCGAGCGCGGCTGTCGTTTGGCGGACAGGAGCAGATGAAGGAGAACTGCCGCGAGGCGCGCGGGACGGGCCTGCTGGAGCAATCGTGGCAGGATGCGCGGTACGCGGTGCGGATGCTGCGGAAGAATCCAGGGTTCGCGACGATTGCGGTGCTGACGCTGACGTTGGGGATTGGCGCGAGCACGGCGGTGTTCAGCCTGGTGGATGCGGTGCTGCTGAAACCGTTGCCTTATGGGAATGCCGAGCGAGCGGTGATGGTGTGGGGCGAGTCACCGGTGGGATCGTATTACGGGAATATCGATCTGCCTTTTTCGGCCCAGGAGTACCTGCTGCTGGCGGAAGTGCAGAAGTCGCTGAGCAACGTGGGAGTGTTCCGAAAGAAGAGCTTCAATCTAACGGGTGGGGGGAGCCGCAGCTGGAAGAAGGCGTGGAGGTTTCGGGCGGATTTTTCCCGGCGCTGGGTGGGACGCCGGTGCTGGGGCGCATGATCAGTGCGGACGACGATCGGCCGGGGCACGAGCGCGTTGCAGTGCTGAGCGACTGGCTGTGGCAGACGCGGTTCCATGGGGACCGCGGCGTGGTTGGCAGGACGATCGATGTCAACGGATATCCCTACACGGTGATCGGCGTGATGCCGGCGCGGTTCGCGTTTCCGGATGGCGTGAACATGACGCCGGGGATGGATTTGCCGAAGCGGACGGCGCTGTGGGTTCCGATGGCCTTACCGGCAGGAGCGCGGGGCTCGAACGACATGGGGGTTGTGGGCGATCTGAAGCCGGGCACGGGAATGGCGCAGCTCAAGGAGGACTTGCGGACGTATGACAAGCGTTTCATCGAGCAGTATCCGCAGGCGAAGGGATACTGGGCGCGCGCGGTGCCGCTGGCACAGCAGGCGGTGGTGGAGACGAGGCGGCCGCTGCTGCTGTGGATGGGGGCGGTGTGCGTGGTGCTGTTGATTGCATGCTCCAACGTGGCAGGTCTGACGCTGAATCGGGCGGTGGGGCGGAGGCGAGAGCTGACATTGCGCGGAGCGTTGGGAGCGAAGCGCGGGCGGCTGGTACGGCAGATGACGATGGAGAGCCTGGTGCTGTCGGCAGCAGGAGGGGCGCTGGGGATTCTGGCGGGCGAGGTGGGATTGCGGGCGGTGCAGCAGTTTGGTCCGGCCGCATTGCCGCGGTTGAGCGAGGCGGGACTGCATTCTGAGGTCGTGGCATTTGCGCTGGCGGTGACGGTGGCGACAGGACTGCTGTTCGGGATGGCGCCGGCGCTGGGCGCGACACGGATGAATCTGGTGGAGGCGCTGAAAGAAGGCGGGCAGCGAACGATTGGAGGGGAGACGGCGCCGCGGATCCGCAATGGACTGCTGGTGCTGCAGGTGGCGTTGGCACTGGTGCTGGTGGTGGCGGCGGGTCTGCTGATGCGGACCTTCTACGACATGCTGCATGCGGATGCAGGGTTCGATGCGACGAAGGTGGTGACGTTCGAACTGCCGCTGCCGCCGTCACGATACTCGGATACGAATCGCATGGCGCAGGTATATGGGCAGGTGCTGGAGCGGGTGCGCGAGATTCCGGGCGTGCAGTCGGCTGGGTTCGCTTCGGAAGTGCCCATGGGAGGGGAGACGGACAGCACGATCATTCGGATTCCAAGGCGGACGCCGGGAAGGCCGGGCGACGCGCCCGGCGCGAACTATCAATTTGTGTCGCGGGGATTTTTTAGTGCGATGGGGACGCCGCTGGAGCAGGGACGTGACATCGCGGCGAGCGATGGGCTGACGTCGACGCCGGTGACGGTGGTGAATCGCACGATGGCGGAGAAGTACTGGCCGGGGCAGAATCCGGTGGGCAGGCAGGTGGGTGTGGGGATGGTGCGGATTCCGCTGCGCACGATTATTGGAGTGGTCGCGGACACGAAGCAGACTTCGCTGCGCGAGCCGCCGGCGCCGGAGATGTATGTGCCGTACACGCAGAACGAAATCAGGACGTGGCCCTCGATGCAGACGATGGAATATGCGCTGCGGCTGCAGGGCGATGCGACGGGGATGGCGGCCGAGGTGCGGCATGCGGTGGATGGGGTCGATCCGGAACTGCCGGTAGCGGGGTTTGCGGAACTGAAAACGATGGTGGATCGATCCATGACGGCGGACCGGTTCGCGCTGCTGCTGCTGAGCGGATTTGGGCTGCTGGCGCTGGTGCTGGCATCGGTAGGGATGTATGGGGTGATCTCCTACACGGTGATGCAGCGGACGGCGGAGATTGGTGTGCGGATGGCTCTGGGGGCGGGGCGTGGGCAGATTCTGCGCATGGTGCTGAGGCAGGGCGGAGGGCTGGCGGCGGCGGGGATTGGTGTGGGGCTGGCAGCGGCGTGGATGACGACGCGGCTGATGGCTGGATTTCTGTACGGGGTGCCGGCGGCAGATCCTGTGACCTTTGCCGCTGTGGCGTTGCTGCTGATGCTGGTGGCGTTGGCGGCGTGCTATGTGCCGGCAGCGCGGGCAATGCGGGTGGATCCGATGGTGGCGTTGAGGTACGAGTAGAAAATCACTGGATGCGCAGGGCCACGGCGGGATCGATGGAGGCAGCGCGACGGGCGGGGATGAGCCCTGCGACGCAGGCGGCAACCACGAGGATGACGATGGCCAGGGTAAGGACGACGGGGTTGAGTCCCTTGATGTCGTAGAGCTGAGCCTGGACGTAGCGCACACAGAAGAATGCGGCGGGAATGCCGATGGCGAGGCCGATGGCGGTTTGAATGATGGCGCCGCGCATGACCATGGCAATGACGCGCAGGCGTTCCGCGCCGAGGGCCATGCGGATGCCGATCTCGCTGGTCTGGCGGGCGACGGTATAGGCAGTGACGCCATAGAGTCCAATGGTGGCGAGCAGCAGAGCGAGTGTGCCGAAGAGGCTGGTCAGGCGAGCGATGAGACGTTCGTCGGAAAACCTGTCGGCGATTTGCTGGTCGAAGGTTTGAAACTTCACGACGGCAAGATTGGGGTTGATGCTGGACAGGGTTTCGCGTGCGATCGACTCCATATCCGGCATGGGGTGAGAGGTCTCAACCACAATGGCGCCGGCGAAGAGTGAACCGTCCGTGTCGATCGGGCCCTTATTGCTTGCAGGACGCTGCAGCATGGGAAAGAAAACCATCGCGTGATCTTTCCAGCGAACGGACTCGTAGGGAGTGTCATCGACAACGCCGACAATCTGAAACTCAAGCGGAGAATCGTGTCCGCCATAGCCGATCCGTTTGCCGATGGGGTTCGTGCCTTTGGGGAAGGCGTCGTTCGCAAAGGTTTTGTTGACCAACACGACGGTGGGCGAAGTGGGAGTATCCTGGCGGGCGATGGCTCGGCCGTTCAAGACGCGCGTTCCGACGGAATCGAAGTACTCGGGTGAAGCCCACACGGTTGAGGCTCCGAAGGTGTGTTCGGTGGATCCTTCTGCTTTGAATCCTGATCCCCAGTTGTTATCTTCCATGGGCGTGTAGGTAGCCCACGCGACGTGGACGACACCGGGGATGGCGTGGAAGCGGTTGTCGAAGGCCTGGTAGAGCGGCCCCACACGCGAGCCGGGATAGCCGGCGGCCTGCGGATTGATATGGATGATGTAGCGATTGCGGGAGTCGAGCTTGAGATCGGTGCTTTGAAGTTTGTGCAGGCTTTGGGCGAACAAGCCGGCGGCGATCAGGAGCACCAGGGAGAGCGCGGCCTGCAGGACTACGAGCGAGCGCTGGAGGAGGGAAGCTTTGCTGGAGGTGGTGCGGGCACCGGTGCGAAGGGCATCAGCCGGTTGGGTCCGGGCGGCCATCCACGCGGGCGCGACGCCGAACAAAATGCCGGTAGCGAGGCAAAGCGCGATGGCAAAGAGAAGAACCGGGAGCGACGGATGGGCGTCAATCGGCACGTTCTGTTCTCCAGGAAAGGCCATCGCCAGCAGGGCGCGCGAGCCGAGATAAGCGACCACCAAGCCGGCCATGCCGCTGAGGGTCGAGAGCACGAGGCTCTCGGTGAGGAGCTGCCGGATGATGCGGGAGCGCGCCGCCCCGAGTGCGGTGCGCAGCGACATCTCGGACTTTCTGCCCATGCCGCGAACCAGCAGCAGGTTGGCGATGTTGGCGCAGGCGATGAGGAGCACAAGGCCGGAGATCCACATCAGCAGGTGCAGGTTCGATTTGTACTGGTCCTGCAGGTTCTGAATTCCTCCGCCGGCGGGAGCCAGGACGATGTGCGCGCGAGCCAGCGCGACTTTGCCCTTGTCCCCGGCGTACATAGGATTGGCGGCGACAATCTGGCGGAACAAGCCGCTGATTTTGGTTTGGAGCGGAGCGAGAGGAACGCCAGGTTTAACGCGGCCGATCATGTAAAGCCAGTTCGTGTTGGGATCGGGGACGTAGTCGACGCCGAGGATGGTATCCATCGACTGGATGGGCAGGTAGTAATCGGGAGGGGTGCTCGACATGCGGTCCCCATAGAAACCCTGCGGAGCGATGCCGACAATCAGAACCGGCTTGGTGTTGATCCAGAATGTGCTGCCCACAACCGTGGGATCAGCGGAGTAATTGTCATGCCAGTTCTGATAGCTCAGGACAGCTGTGATCAGAGCGCCGTTCGTATCGTCGGAGTCGATGAAGAGTCGACCGGCGGCGGGACGGAGGCCGAAGGTGCGGAAATAGTTGCCGGAAACGAACTCGCCCATGACCGAGCGCGCGGTGTCCTGGCTTCCGTTGCGGCGCACCGTGACCGGGCGATAGCTGAAGCCGGATTCGACGGCGGCGAGGTCCTGAAATTCGGGCAGATCTTTGCGCAGCTGCTGCCAGGTGTTCGTCGAGAAGAGCGAATAACTGTTGTCGTCGGGCGTTCCACCCGAGCCCACACAGCAGTCGTCCGTGTTGCCCAGGCGGATCAGGCTGGCCGGGTCGGCAACGGGAAGGTTGCGCATGAGGACGGCGTTGACGAGGGTAAAGATGGCGGCGTTGGCGCCGATGCCGAGGGCCAGGGTGAGGATGGCGGTCGCGGTGAAGCCGGGAGTTTTCCTGAGTTGGCGCAGCGCGTAGCGGATGTCCTGGAGCAGGGTCATTGCGGCTCTCCGATATAAGGTTGCGGCGGGGACCTGGGAACAAATGGAACGGGCAAGTTGTCTGCCAAAGTATCCGCGGGCCAAGCTACTGAATCGCGGGGGTAGTGGCGGGCGGGGATGGGAAAGCGGTGTTCACTGTTGGAGTGGAGTGTCCGTTAAGGGACAGTGGGCGGGGCGGATGTACGGGATTGACGGGGACGTTGGCGGACTACTATAACGAATGCTACATAGGCTATTCCCGGGAGCCACGAGCAGTCCAACAGACTGACGGGAGCGGCGGGCGCGATGACGAGAGCGGACACTCCTGCAAAGGCCTGGTCGGCAGGCGCAATGGGCCTGGTGATGGCGACGATGGCGGCGGTGTGGCTGCGGCCGTTTTCGACGGCGCGGCTGCCATTCGGAAAGACAGCGGTCGCGGCGATGATTTGGGTGGCTGCGACGGTCCTCGCGGGGACGCTGGGCATGATCGTGGCGGATAGTGTGGGCGAGGGGCGACCGGCGCGGCCCTCGACTCGGCACATGGTGGGAGCGGCAGCGGCCTGGGCTCTGATTCCTCCGGCGCTGCTGTGCTTGTTGCGAGGATCGGCGTGGGCGGCGCTGTTGAGCGCGGCTTTGGCTGCGGTGTTGGCCGTCTGTTTGCGGGGGATGATTCCCGGGGCGACTGCCGAAGAAGTTTGGGAGCCGGAGGGGGATGGACCACGTTTTGCCGATCTGCCCGCGCCAGATTCCGGACGGCCGCAGGCGCTGATGATTGCGGTGTGCGTGGAACTGGCGCTGGTGCTGGTGAATCGCGGCGAGTTGTTCTGGGCGACGATGCTGATGGCGGCGGGGGCGTTTCTGTTTGTGTGGAAGCGGCTGACGTCGCTCAACGCGGGCGCGCCTGATGGCATGGCGCGGCCGGCGGGGCGGGCGGTGAGCGCGGCGGCGCTGGCGATGCTGATTCTGATCCCGATGCTGCTGGCGCGGTTTGCGCGGACCCATGGTGGGATGGAGACGACAGCGCAGGCGGCAGCGCGCTCGCGGGTGGACGCGGAGAAGGCCGATCCCAACGATGCATATCAGGGAATCGTGTTGTTCACGGTGCGGGAGAAGAAAAAGGAACTGCCACCGTTACCTATGCAGCGCGATCTGTTGCGGACGGGAATGGCGAAGCCGCTGGTGATTCCATTTGACGGAGCGTACTGGTATTTTCAGGCACCGAAGCGAGGACTGGGGACGCATCCGCATCTGGCACACGGCGACCCGGTAGCGGTGAGTATCTTCTCGACGGGCTGGGTGCCGCTGGCGATGGAGGCGCATCAGACGCTGGCGCAGCCGGTGGACCTGCGGCAGTGCGGGGCACTGCAGGTGATGGTAAAAAACGGCGACAACCGGCGAGGGCGCGTGGATATGGCGGTGATGCTGGCGGATTCGACGACGCCGGGGAAGCCGTCGATGGTGCTGGGGCCTCAGCCGGTGGTGTCGACGGAACCGGAACATTTCTCGCTGAAGATGAATCCGGTGAGTGAGGAACTGCGCTACGCGATTCCGGCGCGAGGCGGCCTGAAGAAGTTTGACGAGATTACGGTGATCTTTTTTCCGGATGAGCAGCGGATGACGATTGGGGCGCGGGTGGGGATTGAGCAGTTTGAGCTGATACCGAGGTAAAACGGAGACCAGGTTGCAGGTTACGGGTTAGGCGGTTCAGGTTACAGGGATGAGGGGGCGGGTTACCGGGTGCTTTTTCGTCCGGCGATGGCCGGGTTACCTTTGTACTCCCTCACCGACGGTTGGCTTCGCATGCGATCCACAAATTGGACTATAGTCCAACTTGTGGATCACGATACACAGACATTGCACGGTCGGAGGAAACAGCAGACCCGCGGGGAGATCATTCGCGCGGCGTTCGAGCTGTTCGGTCGAGACGGGTACGAGGAAGTCTCGATGGAGAGCGTGGCGGATGCGGCGGGAGTGTCGCGGGCGACGCTGTTCAACTATTTTCCGCAAAAAGAGCTGATCCTGCGCGAGATTGCCGCAGCGCGGGTGGAGAAGCTGAAGCGGATCCTCGAAGAGTTTGGCGCGGGTGGAAAGGCGCCTGAGTATGAGGACATCGTGGCGCTGATCCTGCGGTTGTCGCAGGAGAATGCGCGAATCAGCGGGAAATCGAAAAAGCTGCTTCTGGACGCGATGTTCCGACAGGCCTCGCAGGGTGTATTGCTGGTGGCGCGTGCGCAGGCGGTGGAGGCGCTGAGCTTATCCATAGCGCGGTTTGTACGGACGAAGAAGCGGGCGCGGCTGGTGGCGGAGACATTGTTTGCGGTTTACATCGCGACGATGCTGGAGTGGCTGATGCGGGAGGAAGTGCCGCAGCGATGGCTGATGGAGACGATGCGGGAGCGGCTTCTGGTGCTGCGGGAGGGAGTGGCATGAAGCGGCGGATCATTGTGGGCGGAACGATTGCGGTGGTAGCGATTGCGGGAATCTGGATCGCGTTTGCGTGGGTGGGATGGCGCTCGCGGAACGACTACTCGGGCACGGTGGAGACGCGGGAGATCCAGATTGGGTCGAAGGTGGGTGGGCGGGTGAGAGAGGTTGGGGTGGAGGAAGGCCAGAGCGTGAAGGCCGGAACGGTGCTGGTGCGGTTTGAGGCAGATGAGCTGAAGGCGCAGCGGGCCCAGGCAGAGGCGGCGGAAGAACAGGCGCAGGCGGATGTGGAGAAGATGCTCGAGGGAAATCGTCCGGAGGAGATTGCACAGGCGGAAGCGACGGCGCGGGCGGAAAACGCGGCGTTCGTGGCGGCGAGGAACGGCCCGCGGGAGCAGGAGATTGAACAGGCGAAGGCCGATTATGCCGCCGCGGCGGCTGATGCAAAGAATGCTGAGGTTTTCTACGGGCGGATGAAGGAACTGGCAGGGAACGACATTATTTCGAAGCAGCAATTCGACGATGCGAGAGACAAGCGGGAGGCGGCGGCGCAGCGGGCCGAGAGTGCGCGGCAACGGATGACGCTGCTGGAAGCGGGGACGCGGATGGAGGATCTGCACGCCGCCGAGGCGCGGTGGAAGCAGGCGGAGGCCGCGGCGGTGCTGGCGCGGAAGGGATTTCGGCGAGAGGACATTGAAGCGGCGCGGGGAAAATTCGAGGAGGCGCAGGGGCATGTGACGGAACTGGACGCGCGTCTGCGAGAGGCGGAACTGACGGCACCTGCAGATGCGGTGGTGGAGGTGGTAAGCGTGCGGCCCGGGGATCTGGTACCGGCGGGGCGCATTGTGATGACGATGCTGGAGACTTCGCAGCTGTGGGTGAAGGTGTATGTGCCGGAGACGGAATTGGCTCGCGTGCGGCTGGGGCAGCAGGCAGCGGTGCGCGTGGACAGCTTTGGCGGACGGGCGTTTGCGGGGCACGTGGGGCAGATTGCGAGCGAGGCGGAATTTTTGCCGCGCAACGTGCAGACCAAGAGCGATCGCGAGCACGAAGTGTTTGGGGTGAAGGTGTATGTCGACAACGCGCAGCAGGTACTGAAGTCAGGGATGTCGGCGCAGGTGACGCTGGAATGACGGCGATCATTGAGGCCGATCATCTGACGATTCGATTCGGGTCGTTCACAGCGGTGAACGACGTGAGCTTTGCGGTTGGGAAAGGCGAGATTTTCGGGTTTCTGGGGCCGAATGGATCGGGGAAGACGACGATCATTAAGGCGCTGTGCGGATTACTGGCGCCGAGCGAAGGCACGGGACGGATTCTGGGGATGGATATCCGCAAAGAGGCGGCGGAAATTCGTCGCCATGTCGGTTACATGTCGCAGCGATTTGGCTTATACGAGGACCTGACGGTTGCGGAGAACATCGCGTTTTATGCAGGCGTGTATGGACTGGACGGAAAACGCGCGCAGGAGCGAACGCACGATGTGCAAAAGCTGACAGGGATTGCGCCGTACATGAAGCGGCGCGCGGGGCAGCTCTCCGGCGGGTGGAAGCAGCGGCTGGCATTGGCGTGCGCGATTATCCATTCGCCGGAAGTGGTGTTTCTGGATGAGCCGACGGCGGGAATCGATCCGGTGGCGCGGCGGGCGCTATGGGATTTGCTGTTTCAGTTGTCGGGGCAGGGCGTGACGTTTTTTGTGACCACCCACTATATGGATGAGGCGGAGCGGTGCGGGCGGGTGGGCTACATCTATTTGTCGAAGCTGATCGCGATTGGGACGGTGGCGGAGTTGCAGAAGCTGCCGGCGGCAAATCCGGCGGGAACGGTGCGGGTGCAGATCGACACGACGAACCCTTCGGGAATTCTGGATCGGGTGCGGTCGATGGAGGGGACGCGGGAGGCGACGATCTTCGGGCACTCAATTCACGCGCTGGTGGAGACGGACAAGCTGGAAGGGCTGCGGGCGCAGTTGCAGCATGCGCGAATCGAGACGATTGAGCCTTCGCTCGAGGATGTATTTGTAACTTTGACATATCAAATTATGGAGGCCGCGCAGTGAGACGGCTGTTTCGCGGGCTGGTCCCGGTGTGCCGGAAGGAATTTCTGCACATTGTGCGGGATCCGGGAACGTTGTTTTTCGCGCTGCTGATTCCGATTCTGCAGTTGTTCCTGTTTGGGTTCGCGGTGGATACGAACATCCGGCAGATTTCAACGGTGGTGCTGGACGAGAGCCAGACGCAGGACAGCCGGCGATTGCTGGAGAGCTTTGCGGGGTCGGATGTGTTCGCGTTGCGGATCTACGCGACGTCGCCCGAGGGGATGTACGAGGCGATTCGATCGGGAAGGGCGCGGGCGGGGATTCGGATTCCTTACGACTACGCGCGGCGGTTGCAGGACGGCACAGGGGCGACGGTGCTGGTACTGGTGGATGGGTCGGATTCGACGGTAGCGGGGCAGGCGATCAGCACATCGACGGGGGTGGCATTGCAGGAGTCATTGGTGCGCGTGCTGCCGAACGGAACGATGCCGATCGAGGTGCGACCCTCGGTGCTGTATAACCCGGCGACGCGCTCGGCAAACTTTTTTGTGCCGGGACTGATCGCGATTTTGCTGCAGGTAATGACGATTTTGCTGATTGCGCTGAGCCTGGTGCGCGAGCGGGAGAGAGGCACGCTGGAGCAGTTGACGATGACGCCGGTGGCTCCGCTGGGGCTGATGGTGGGAAAGATGATCCCGTATGGGGTGCTGGCATTTGGGGAGCTGTGCGCGATCCTGGCCGTGATGCGGGTGGTGTTTCTGGTGCCGATCCACGGGAATTTGTTTTTGCTGCTGGCGTTGTCGGTGCCCTTTTTGATGACGGTGCTGGGAATCGGGCTGGTGATTTCGACGAAAGCGAAGACGCAGGCCGAGGCGTTTCAATTATCGATGGGGACGATTCTGCCCTCGGTATTTTTGTCGGGCTACATTTTTCTGATCGAGAACATGCCGCTGCCGTTTCAGTGGATCAGCCAGCTGATTCCGGCAACGTATTACATAAGAATTTTGCGGGGCATTATTTTGCGCGGCGCGGGCATCGGGGAATTATGGAGCGAGGCGCTGGTGCTGACGGCGATGGGGTGCGCGGCGATCGTGCTGGCGGCGAGGCTGTTTGTTAAGAGCGGGGAGTAGTAAGCCCCGGGGAACGGGAACGATTCAGGGGCGGAGCTTTTTAGAGCGCGAGATGGTCGCGGAACCGGCGGGCGAGACGGGACGCGCGGGCGGGAGCGCTTCTTCGAGCTGCGGGAAGTGGGCGGGTGGGAAGGCCTCAAAGGCGGGTCGCGCGAAGAGGTAGCCCTGGAAGAGGCGGAATCGCTGACCGAGGAGGAAGTTGAATTCAGCGATGGTTTCGACGCCTTCGGCGACGACTTCGATCCTGAGGTCGTAGCAGGCGCGGCGGATGGCGCGAAGGATGTGCTGGCGCGGACCGGGACGATCGACACTGCGGATGAGGCGGGTGTCGAGCTTGATCTGGTCGGGTGCAAGGTCATCGAGGAGAGTGAGGCTGGCGTAGGAAGCGCCGAAGTCGTCGATGGCGAGACGCATGCCGAGAGCGCGGGCCTCTTTTAAGAGAACAGCGAAATTGACGCGGTCATCGACGACGGCGGCCTCAGGCACTTCGAGGACGATGCGGTCGGCATCGATACCGGCACGCTGGGCGGCTTCCAGTGTGGTGAGGGCCGATTTCGGAAAAGAGTCGAGGCTCTGGGGGAGGAAATTCAGATGCAGCGGAACATCGATGCCGATGCGGGCGGCGAGAGCGATGGCAGAGGAGCGGATGGTTTGGTCGAAGAGATGAAGGCGAAGGGGTGAAACCTGGTTGAGGACCTGCCATGCAGGCTCGTCCCATGTGCCGCGAATAAGAGCCTCGACGGCTACGATTTTTTCAGACACGCCATCGACGATGGGCTGAAAAGCGAAGCTGAAGGCAGGATCGGCGGAATGGTGCAAGTGGGCGCTCCCGAGGCGCCCGTCCCCCGGAAATGAGAAAGACGGTGACATGGCGATGAACGACGTTCGCCTGTCGCGAAACAAAAGTGGGGGAGGAACTCTGCGACAGTGGGACCATGATTACGCGAGAGGAGTGCGGGGAATACTCCCCAAAGGGGGCACAGTTAACACCGCGAAAGCGCTACAACGAGAGAGAGAGTGGAGGCATCGCGATTTTGGCGCTGCACGATACAGGAGTGAACGGCTCGACCGTTCCGTGTGGAGCGATTCGTGCGAGCCGGCACTTCTGCGCGGCGTCTGAGAAGCAGGGGACACCTGCGGTGACCTGCGCGCGCGAGCGAGGCGATCGGGCCGGGACGATTCAGCCCCAGGTAAATTCAGTCGGCGTTTGAACGGTGGGATTCAGGGTTTTCGCAACAGGGCAGGTAAGGGCTGCTCGCTCAAGTTTGGCCCGGTCTTCCTGGCTGAGGGAGCGGGGGAAGCGAATCTTGACGGTGAGCTGACGGATCATCCGGAAAGGAGTGCTGGTCATTTCTTTGTCGACTGTTGCCGTCGCGCCGGCGATGTCGATCTGGAGCGTTTTGGCCAGGATGCCCATGGTGGTGAGCATGCAGCTGCCGAGTGCGGTTGCGACGAGGTCGGTGGGGGAGAAGCTTTCGCCGCGGCCGTGATTGTCTTTTGGGGCATCGGTTGCGAGAGCAGTCCGCGACGGACCGTGGACGGTCGTACAGTGGAGATCGCCCTGATATTCCAGCTCGATAGAAACCATGGTTCCTCGTTCGGATCACTTACTGGACAAAGTTTACTGCGGTGAGCGGGGGTGCGCATCAGCTGGGGCGAGCTCGGAGAAAGATTTTGCGCACCGGAGGCTCTGGATCCGCGCCTCAAAGGGGCATTGGAGCAGAGATATTTGAAGACACCATAGGATTTTGTGAGTAAGACGTATTCATTTGCAGTCCCATGAAAATTGATCTCGCAAAACGGCTCAAGGACGCGGGCTTTCCGCAGGAAGCCGTTTACGGAACATATTTCTTTAATGGGGTTGGCTATCTTATTTTCATCGACGAACAGCTGGAGGGATCGACATGGGCGACCTATGTTCGCTGTCCGACCCTGTCCGAGCTTATCCAGGCGTGTGGGGATAGAGAAATAGAGTTCAGGGTGCGGAATGACTACTCCTGCGTGAGAACGAAGGCCATCAGCAACGAGGATGGAATCCCGCTGTGGTTTGAGGGGTCCACTCTGGATGAAGCGCTCGTCAATTTGTGGATTGCACTGCAGACTTCGATCGATGAGGAAGGATGAACGCCGCTTTGGGGACATGTGCGGGTTGGCATAATTTTCGAAGCTTGCAAATCTGCTGTACGGTCACTGTACGGTCATTTCCCAGAACATCCCCAACTCCCAAACTCCACCGGGGTAAAAAAATTGAATTTCGGATCCTGAAGCTGATGCACTCCTGAGATCTACGACCTGAGTCTTCCGGCGGGCTATCCGGGGCCGAACGATATCTATGCAATCTCTATGCAATCTCGATCGCACCCGCTGGCAATTCCGCTACTCTGGTCACTTACACCGATGAGGTCCGGTCCTCTTCGACTTATCCCTGTTGCCGACAGCCGTGCCGACCACAACTTCGTGAACAGAACAGACGCCTTCTGCCGTCACCGTGACGGGAGGCAGCGGTGGGGCTTGAGTCCCGGCGGGGACAACACCAATGCGGCTCAGATCCTGCTCACGAACAAAACTCCTCTGCGTCGAGCAACGCTCGAAGCGCTGCCGGATCTCCGATATATCGGAGTCCTGGCGACAGGTTACGACATCATTGACGCTGAATACGCGGCCACGCGCGGCATCGTGGTGACGAATGTTCCTGCTTATGGCACCGATTCAGTCGCACAGATGGTGTTCGCGCTGATTCTGGAGTTGTCGAACCGCACGGGCGTGCATAACGATGCGGTCTGTCGGCTGGAATGGTCGCGCCATCCTGACTGGTGCTTCCGTCAG
>DATAZC010000070.1:0-30442 GCA_036272255.1 Acidobacteriaceae bacterium
CACACCCTCGGCGTTCCGCTCCACCATGCGCCGGATGCACCGCTGCATCCGCTCCGGCTCATAGTTCGTCGAGCCAATCAGAATCTCGTATCCGTTTTCAACCGCCACGTCTTCAAAACCCTGGATCAGCTCCGGAAAAAATGGGTTTGTGATTTCCGAAACGATCAACCCCAGCAAACGGCTCCGTCCCGACACCAGCGCGCGTGCCTGCGTATTCGGAAAATAATTCAGCTCGCGAATCGCTTCCCATACCCGCTTCGCCATCTTCGGATTGACGGTTGGGATGTGATTGATCGTGCGTGATACCGTCGCTATCGACACGTGCGCCAGTTTCGCGACCGCGTGGATATCCATCCGGTCGGATTTCGGCGTTGAGCGCCGTCTGGTTTTGCGGACCGGACCAGCCATAAGATTCAATGCAGCGCAGAATGCGTTTACAGCATACTCCATTCCATAGAAAAGCTTGACAGCAATCAAAACTCGCCTCTACATTTTGGGTAAAGGTTTACTGTAGTTTTGTGAGGCTTGCTCATCGCAGAGGAGCATGGTGATCTCGCTCCATCAAACCTTTGGCGAAGATCACCTCGCCGCCAGGTTCTCCCAAATCGCGAGCCCGGTTTACGAAGCGGCCATCCGCTGTCTCGGATGGGAAATGTACGGGCACGCGCGATAACATTTCCAGGATCGAACAGGACGAAACAATGACCATCGTGGCAGGCGTCGACTTCGGAACTCTCAGCGTGCGCGTTTCCATTATCGATAGTGAGCGTGGCCGTCTCGGCAGCGCCCTCGCACAGTATCCCCTCCACCGCAAGCGCGAAGATCCCGACTTCGCAACCCAATCGCACGACGATCACATGCGCGCTCTCGCCGAAGCTACGCGCGCAGCCGTCCAGTCTGCCGGCATTACCGGCGACCAGGTCGCTGCCATCGCACTCGATACCACCGGCTCCAGCGTCGTCCCTGTCGACGCCCACATGCAGCCCCTCAGCGAGTACTACCTCTGGTGCGACCACCGCGCAAAATCCGAAGCCCAGGAAATTACCGCCCTCGCCAACAAAGAAAATCTCAAAGCCATCCAGTGGTGCGGCGGTGTCTACTCCCACGAATGGGGATTCGCCAAGCTCCTTCACTGGCTCCGCCACAATCCCGATAAGCGCAGCCAGTTCGCCTCCGCATTCGAACACTGCGACATGGTCGCTGCCACGCTCAGCGGCGTGACCGATCCCAAACAGGCCAAACGCAGCGTCTGCGCCATGGGCCATAAATGGATGTGGAATCCCAGGTGGGATGGCCTCCCACCGCAGTCCTTCCTCTCCAAAGTCGATCCGCTGCTTGACGGCATCCGCGAAAAACTCGCCGGCGATTACCAGACCTCCGACCACCTCGCGGGACACCTCGCCCCTGGCTGGGCCGAAAAGCTCGGCCTCCGCGCCGGCATCCCCATCCCCGTCGGCGCCTTCGACGCGCACTGGGACGCCCTCGGCGCCAATTGCCGCGAAGGTGACGTCGTCAACGTCGTCGGCACCTCCACCTGCATCATCGCCATGGCGAAAAAAACCGAGCTCATCCCCGGCGTCTGTGGCGTCGTGCCCGGCAGCGTCCATCCGCAATTCAGCGGCATTGAAGCAGGCCTTTCCGCCACTGGCGACATCTTCGAAGCCATCGCCACCCGCGCTGGTACGAAAGTTGCCGAGCTCTCCAAAGGCCTCGACCAATATCGTGCCGGGCAAACCGGCCTTCTCCGCCTCTCCTGGGACAACGGCGATCGTACCGTGCTCGTGAACTCGGAGCTCGGCGGCGTCACCCTCGGCTGGAATCTTCTTCACACCGCTCAGGACGAGCTCTTCGCCGCCATCGAAGGCACTGCCTTCCATACCCGCATCATCCTGGAGCGAATGGCCGAACACGGCACCCGCGTCGACCGCGTCATCAACGCCGGCGGCATCCCGCAAAACAATCCGGTGCTCAACCAGGTCTACGCCAACGTCCTCAACAAGCCAGTGCTCGTCCCGTCAGAAATTCCAACCAGCCTCGGCTCCGGCATCTTCGCCATGCTTGCTGCCGGAGCATTCCCCACCATCGAAGCCGCGCAGGCCAGGCTCTGCCCGAAATTCACTGAGTTCAAGCCGGACCCGCAAGCCGCAGCCGTGTGCGAAAAACTCTACCCGCTCTATCGCAAAGTCTATTTCGCCCTCGGCACCCGCAATGCTGAACCCGTAGCGCTCGGCGACATCCTCCCCGAGCTCCGCAAAATCGCGGCCCGGGTCAGCCAGTCATCATAAACGTAACTGCGTCTGTGACATTTTCAGTCGATAGAGTTCAGCCCACATCCTGATACAGCCGATACTTCTCCCCGCCCAATTCCGGAAATGACTTAAAAGTAACCGTCCCTGTTGCAGATTCCACCAGCCACTCCGAAGACCCAGCCGCCCGCTGCCGCGCCCCCATCATCTGCGCTCGCGAAAACTTCCCATCCAGGGACCCCGTTGCGAACAGAGCCACCGGCCCGGCCATCAGGGCCTGCGTCCGCGGATGCTCCGCGTCCACTGCCTCCAGCCGCAGCGGCCTCTCGATGGAATATTCGATCCGGTCCCCATCCTTCCATTCGCGCCGAATCGCAGCAAAGGTTCCCGGCCGCAGCTCCGTCGACACCGCCTTCCCATTCACCGTCACCCGGGTGCCCGCACCCGCCCACGCTGGAACCCGCAGGTTCACCGCGAACGTCTCCGGGCGCTCCGTATGGACCTCCATCGTCACATCCGGAGCATAAGGATAGTGCGTGGTCTGCTCCAGGCCCACCCGCGTTGAGCCGACGCGCCATTCCACCCGCGACGGCACAAACAAGTTCACGTACAGCCCGTCCGCCGAATGAAAATACGAGCTGACCCCATAGTCTGCCGTCACCTGCGGAAACGTTCCCGAGCAGCACGGCCACGCCTGGTCGTAGTAAGCCTTCTTCCCGTCGTTGTTGTAGTCCGAATAGTAGAAGGTTTTTCCGCCCGGCAGCATCGGGCTCGCGCCCAGAATCGTGTTGTACAGCACCCGCTCCATGCTGTCGCCATAACGGCTGTCCCCCGTAATGCTCATCAGGTACCGCACAATCTTGAAGTGTCCATACGCCCCGCACGGAGTTTCAAAGCTCGCGTGCGACTCGGTCAGGCTCTTGCCCAGATCCCCGCTGCCCGGCTTGCGAAATCCTTCGTCCGGTCCCCAGCCTCCGGTCGCAAACGACTGCGTGTCCACCACAAACCCAAATCCGTTTTTCGCCGCCCGCAGATGCTTCTCGCTCCCCAGCACCAGGTAGGCCTGCGATGCCGAGCTCAGCGCGTTCACGTGACTGTACGCGTGCTGCCCCGGCAACACATTCTCCCCCGCAGCCAGCGGATTGAAATACGTGTCGTCTTCCAGGAATCGCTTCGCCAGCGCCAGATACCGCGGATCCCCACTCACCTGATAAGCGAGAAAGAAATTCTCCGGCAGCGTGTAGCTTTCGTCCCACGTGTACGAAATATTCGGATGTGGCCGCGCCGCCATCTCTGTCCGGTTCAGCGCCTTCTCCGGAAGCCACTGCAACACCGCATCGGTCGAGTGCCCCAGCACCGCCAGTGCCTGCGGATCATGCGCGTACCGATGTGCGTCAATCAGTCCGCACGCCGTCTTGTCCGATGTGTAGGCCGGCAGCGGATAACCCTCGTAAAACTTAGTCGACACCGCCTCACCATAGCCGCGCACCATCTGTGCAATCTTCTCCCGCGTCCGGTTGTCGCCCGTCACCGCATACGCCCGCGCCAGCCCCGACATATATTGTCCGAACGTGTGCCCCGGAATATACCCCGTCATGTTCTGCGGCGGATTGAAATCCTTTGACCAGCTGTACCACCCGCCCATCGGCTCGCCCGGCGCCGGCAGCCCGGCCTTTTGCCGGAATGGCTGCAGCAGCGAATCGTTATCGAGCGCCAGAAAGTACGCGTGGTTCGCGCGGAACTGTTCCAGCATCGGCCCATCCAGCAAATGCACGTCGCCGTAATTGAACTGCTCCAGCCTGGTCGTGCCGGCAAGCGTCGGGAGTGCCGCTCCCATTGCCCTGCGCCCCACCACTGCTGCGCCGGCTGCCACCGCCGACGTGCCCAAAAAACTCCGCCGAGTCATCCGCATGACAACCAACCCTCTCTCTTTATGACGTCATCCCGATGCCATTGGTAAACAGGGCCCGGCCCCCATCTGCTTCCTGCTCCCTGCTCCCCGCTCCCTACTCCCGACTCCCGACTCCCTGCTCTACCCCCAACACCAGCACTTCAATCGTGTACGCAGGCACCCTGTGATGGAACGTGTCCGCCACCCCGTGCAGCGCGCTCTCTACCGGCACAACCGCCGTCGGCTTCTCCATCGAGTTCGTCGCTTCAGGATTGCTTCCCGTCAGACTGATCAGCTTGCCTTCCGCCGCAACCTTTGCCCCCGGCAGCCTGATCTCAACAGCCGCAGCATCGGAAGAACCGTTCACCAGCTTCAGATAAATCTTCTTCTTCGCCGTATCCTTCGTCACCGAATAGAAGAATCTCGACCCTGCCCCTTCGATTGAAGAAACCGGTGTCGTATCTCCCAGAGAACTTCCGAACATCACCTGTGCGTAGTAACTCGGCGATCCATAACTACGCTCTCCGTCGTAGCCAATCAGGTCCGTGTCCCATTGCATCGCGTTTGGACTTACATTCACCAGCAGCGGCGCGTACGACGCCATAACGATAATGTCGCTGTTCCGCTCCATCCCCGTCATCCACGCTGCGTCGCCCAGCGCAGCGCCCATGTTCGGCGTCGGCGTGCCCTCGCGCGTCGCCCACTCGCCTACAAAAATCTTCGGCCCGTTGCGATCCGTCTTGTCGTAGTGCGTCGCATCGTGGAAGAAATCCGTCGCGCGCAAATAATAATGCTCGTCCAGCACGTCCGGCTTCATGTTCCTAATCGGTGCTGTGGCAATCAGCTGTAAGTCCGGATACTTTGCCTTGATCGCCTTGTAAAACTGCTCGTACCGCTTTTCATAGCTGCCGGTCGTATCGAACCAATCCTCGTTCCCAATCTCCACGTAGTCGATGTGGAACGGCTCCGGATGCCCGTCCTTTGCGCGCTCCGCGCCCCACTTTGTATCGCTTCCACCCGTCGCGTACTCAATCTCATCCAGCGCCGACTGCACATACGGCTCAAGATCCTTCCCCGGCTTGATGTATTCATGCTGCAGCGAATAACCCGCGTACACCGCCAGCACCGAATGCATGTGCAGGTCTTCGCACCACTCAAAAAATTCCAGCAGCCCCAGGCCGTCCGTCGACCAGTAATTCCATGGGCTCGGATGACCCGGCCGATCTACGCGCGGTCCAATCATCTTCTTCCAGTCGTACCAATCCGCCAGATGATCGCCCTCGAGGTAATTTCCCCCAGGGAAACGCAGAAACTGCGGATGCATCGCCGCCAGTTTTTCCATCAGATCTGTGCGAAAACCATTCGGCCGATTGTGATACGTCGGCGGAAACAGCGACACCAGCTGCACCCACAGGCTTCCCGCATGACCTATCGTCATCACCAGGTGGTTGTCCAGCGAAGGCGCAATCGCCCCTGTCTTCAGTTCGAATTTATGTTGCGACCACTCCGTCCCAATGCCCGCAACCGTTGCGCTTGCCAGCGTCTTGCCAGTCTGGTTCGAAACCAGACTCACCGTTACCGGCCCTGCCTCGCTCGAATCTTCCTTCGCGTAAAACGAGCCGTGATACATCGTGTTCGCCCGCGCCGGAATACCCCAGTAGCCGCCATTCAGCATCCCTGCGGGACTCGCCGCGCTCGCCTGGCTCACCTCTACATGCATGCTGTACGGCAGCGCCTCGCTCGGCCCCGTCCCCTTGTCCACGCTGATCTTCGCGCTCGCGTCGCCCCGCTCCACCAGGATCCAGTCGTTGACACCCGACCAGTCCGCGCGGAACGTCGGGTTGCGAATCAGCTCCGCGTATAACCCGCCATCGTAGGAGTGGTTGATCTCCTCGGTCATCAACCCATACAGGGTCGGGCTCACCTTCGACGCCGTTTGATCGGCATGAATCGTCACGACGGTCGGGCTCGCGGACTGCGCCCGCAGACCAGGAACAGCAAGAACACTAAAAGCCAAAATGGCTGGCACGGGGAATCGTTTCGTTCTCATGGAATGGACCTCTCCGGCGGATGGCGGCTACGCCGAGAAAACGTATACCACAAAGCCCGCCTCCTTTGTGACTTTTCCCAATCCCCGTGCCTTGCCTGCCGATCACGACTGACGACAGGCCACCCACTACCTGCCGTTCCCTTACCAACCCACCCGCAGCAAACTCACGCTCTCCCACGGCAAGGTCATCTCCACAACAGCCTGCCCCCGCTCAACCGCCACCCATCGCGGCGACCCTGTTGTTTGCAGTTGCCCTGCTGCCTTCAGTGCAGCCATCTGTTCCTCGCTCGGCTCCGCCGGCGATCCCATCCGCTTCCACGCCTCAAACGCGTTGCTGTGCTCTCCATCGATCCGGTATTCCTCCAGCAAAATGCGCCGCGTCGCCGCAGGAACTCCACGCAGCGTCACCCACACCGGAACGTCCTCTCCCGGCGTCAATGCGTCGTGGTAATTCCACACCAGCACCGACGCGCCGTCCCGTGCGGCCGTCGCTATCGCATCGATCTCCGGCCGCTCCCGCACACCGGCCTTCACCACATCGTCTGCTGCAATCGCGCCTGTGCTGGTTGCTGTCACCCGTTCTCCGCCCAGCATGCCCGCCATGCGAAAGAAATTCAGCTCCGGCTTGTCGATCCCGTGCGATGCCAGTGACCGCCGCCCCGCAAACAACGGTTGACCCTCAAACTCAAACGCCCATGTCAGAAATCCGATAAGGTTCGCGTGTTGCTGTGCCGCCAGCTCCCCCAGCCCCTTCATCTCCGCCGCCGTGTACGCCGGATACACCGTCCCATTCCGATATGCGTCCTCCGGATGCTGCTCCGGCGAACAGGCGCCACAACCTTCCGGATCGGCCTCGCTCAACACAATCGGCAGATTCCGAAACTTCGCCGACGCGCGCACAATCTCAAATCCCGTCTGCGCATTCTGAAGCTCGCGCCCTAACCCCATCTGCGCATGCCCATCCATTACATGCGGGCTGCCCTTCACGTGAAACGATATAAAATCCAGCGGAATCGCTCCGCCCGTCGCGCTGCTCCTGTCCAGGGCGCAGTGCCGCAGGAACCCTTCAAGAAATTTTCCGCTCCTGCTTCCAGGAGTTGGTCCCGTCGTCGCAGGACCGCCCACACGCGCCGTTGGAATCGCCGCCCGCACGCCCGCAACAGCGTTGTCGTAGAGCCGGTCGTACTCCTCCGCCGTTCCGTGCCAGTAGAAAATGTCCGGCTCGTTCCACACTTCCCAATACCACGTCGTCACCTCCGCCATCCCGTAGCGCGCCACCATGTGCGTCGCCACATGATGCACCAGTTCGCGCCACCTGGCGTAATCCTTTGGCGGATACGACCAACCCTCTGCCTCCCCCGGCCTGGTCGGCCATGGAATGTGATACGGATCAGGATGGCTCGACAGCGCCTGCGGCATAAATCCCAGCTCTACATAGGGCCGCACGCGCGCCCCGACCCACGCATCGAAGATGCCGTCGAGAATCTTCCAGTCGTAGACCGGCTTCCCCGCGGCGTCCTCGGTATAAACATTGCTCGAGCTCCACTTCAGCTCCGGTTTCCCATTTCCGGTCGCCAGCAAAAAATGCGCCCGCACATACACCGGTTCCGGCGTCAGCTCGTGCAACTCCCGCAGCAGCGCCTGGCCGTTCCTGGTCGTGGTGTAATTCGACTCATCGTACCCAAACCACCGATAAGTCGGCACAAACGTCCCTAAGTGACGTTGTAAGTCCACCTGTATATCAACCGGCGCCTGCGCCCATGCACACACCGCTCCCCCCATCAGCAAAATCCAGCCCGGCACCAGTCTCCGCATCGGCTCCATTACTCCGGCAACATCAGCTGCCCTTTGATCGTTAAGTTCCCCGAAACCCCAGCCGCTCCCGTATCCGGCTGCCCTCCGCCAATTGTGATCGTGTAGGGGCCTTCCGCAATGATTGGATCGCCCGCCTCCGTCACCATCACCAGATCCCGATTCTTCAGGTCGAATTCCACCTTCTGGCTTGCGCCTGCCTTCAGATGCACCCTCTTGAATCCCCGCAGAGCCCGCAGCGGCGCGCCCTTTACATCGGGAAACTTCACATACAGTTCCACAACTTCATCACCAGCCTGGCTGCCCGTATTGGTCACCGTTACCTCAGCGTGCACCGGATCGCCTGCATTCACGTCGCTGCCAGGTAAATTTAATCCGCTGTAACTGAATTTCGAGTAACTCAATCCGTATCCAAACGGAAACAACGGCTCACCTTTGAAATACCGGTAAGTCCGCCCTTCCATCGAGTAGTTCTCGAAGTGCGGTAGCTGACTAACATCCTTATAGAAAGTCACGGGCAGCCGGCCCGCGGGATTGTTCTTCCCGCTGAGCGTCTCCGCAATCGCACCGCCGCCCTCTTCGCCTGAATACCACGCCTCGACGATGGCATTCGCATGCGCCCTGGCCCAGTTCACGCCCAGCGCGCTGCCGTTCATCAGCACCACCACCAACGGCTTGCCGGTCGCCGCCACCTCTTCCAGCAGAGCCTCTTCCGGCTTCGGCAAATCGAGGCTTGTCCGGTCCCCTCCCTGAAACCCCTCTTCGGACACCGGCATCTCTTCGCCTTCCAGCTCACTCGTGATCCCCACCACCGCAATCACCACATCGGCTTCCTTCGCCGCCGTCACCGCTTCCGGAGAAGGCAACGGACTATAACGTCCCCACAACAACTGCGCTCGCAGCTCTCCCGGACCAAACTTCCCATAACTCACCGTCACCGCCGCTTTTTGTCCCCGCTCCAGATGCACACGCCCCATCTTGGTCTGTGCACCACCGCCCAGGCTGAACACCTGCGCGACCTCTTTTCCATCCACCTTCACGCTTCCGAATCCATCCGCCTTCAGCCCCAGCAGATAGTCGCCGCTCTCCGGCGCCGTCACAAATCCCGACCACTCCACCGAGAGTCCGCTTTTGCCCTTCGCCTCCGCCGGCAAACCGCTCTCCGTCAAATCGACGTTGGTCTCCACGCGGCTCGTGATCGGCGTCGGTTTCGTTCCCGATCCCAGATCCATCCCCGCCGTCATTCCGTAATCCGCCTTCAGTCCCGGCTTCCCCTCCGGCGTCGTCAGCAATCGCTCCGGCATCGGATCGCCATCGTTCCGCAGAAACTGCGTCCCCGCCACATAGCGAATCTTCGCCGCCGGAAACTCCGCTTTCAGTCCATCCAGCACGCTGACCGCATGGGTCGGAACCCCGGTGTAATTACCCATCAGCACCTTTGTCTGATCCGCCAGCGGCCCCACCACCGCAATCTTTGTCACACCGGTTTTCAACGGAAGCACGCCGTCATTTTTCAGCAGCACCATTGATTCATCCGCGATCTTCCGCGCCAGCGCGCGATGCTCCGCCGAGTCCAGGTCCTTCTCATCGATCTTCGTATACGGCACCATCTCCGGTGGATCGAACATTCCCAGCTTCATCCGCGCCGTAAACAGCCGAATCAGCGCCGTGTCCATCGCATTCTGGCTTAGATAACCCTGCTGCACCGCCTCCACGTACGGCTTGTAATCGTGATCGTCCTTCACCTTCGCAAAAAAGTCCGCGCACTCGTTGTCCATGCCCCGCGTCAGCGAAATGGCGGACGACTGCGGCTGTGTCGTCCGGTAATGGTGTCCCTCAAAAATATCGATCACCGCCCCGCAATCCGAAACCACGTACCCCTGGAATCCCCACTTCTCCCGCAGCTGATCCTGGAGCAAAAACTCATTCGCGCACGCCGGCTGGCCTTCAATCGCGTTGTACGCGCACATCACGGATCCCGCCTTGCCCTCCGTCACTGCCGCACGAAACGCCGGCAGATAGGTATCGACCTCATCGTGCTTGCTCACATCCACGTCCGCCATGTGCCGCGTCGGCTCCGGACCGCTGTGCACAGCAAAGTGCTTCGGCGTCGAAATCACCCGGTAATACTTCGGATCGTCGCCCTGCATCCCCGTCACAAACGCCACCGCCATCCGCCCGGTGAGGAACGGATCCTCCCCGTACGTCTCCTGGCCGCGCCCCCAGCGAGGATCGCGAAAGATGTTCAGGTTCGGCGCCCAGAAATCCAGCCCTTCAAAAATGTTGCTGTGCCCTGCGCGCACCGCCTGCGCGTGCTTAATCCGCCCTTCGATGCTGATGTCTGTCGCCATCGCGTGAATCGCGTCGGTGTCGAACGTCGCCGCCAGGCCAATCGGCTCGGGAAATTCCGTCGTCCCGTTCACTGCCACGCCATGCAGCGACTCGCTCCACCAGTCATAGGCCGGCACGTTCAGCCGTGGAATCGCGCGCGCCTGATTCACCAGCTGCGATGCCTTCTCCTCCAGCGTCATCCGCTCGACCAGATCCCTGGCTCTCGCCTCCGCCGGCAGGTTCGGATTCATATAGGGCACCGCCGATGCTTCCTGCGCCACCGCATTCCCCACCAACACTCCCGCGCAAACAACAGCCATCGCCCAAATGGGCAATTTGGATCGGGTCATAATCTCTCCCTCGTAAATATGCCGCCCTGGCCATCCTGCTCTTTGACAACACGGCCTTTCACTTCGCTCGCGACAACCCAACCTAATGCGTTCCATCCCAGGCGTCAATCGCCGCAAACGTATTCCAGGCTGCCTCACCCGCTGCCTCACGGGAAACAGGTTCCCAACAAAGAGTAAACGGTTTCACGGCACCGGCCCCGATAACTGCCTTGACAACCCTTTTTAAACGGGAGTAATTGTTTACTCGCCCGGAAATCCGCTGGCTCATTTCCTCATCCGAGACTTCCGGCAGCGACACGCACGAACCCATCGGGAAAACGTTTGCTTACGGAGGCATCATGGTTTGCACCTCGCATCGTCCCGCCTATCGCTGTTCGCTTTTCTCTCAAAAAATCTTCCGGGGCCTGTTGGCCTGCTGCGCCCTCCTCCTCCCACTTCTCCTCACTCCCGCGCTGCGCGCTCAGGAAAATGCCACCATCAACGGCACCGTCAGCGACGCATCCGGCGCCGTTGTCGCCAACGCCAAGCTCGCCCTCGTCAATACCGCTACCGGCGTCGAGCGAAAAGCCGTTTCCAATGCCGTCGGGGCCTTCAGCTTCGTTAACATCGGTATCGGGACCTATAACCTCACCGCATCCGCCCCTGGGTTCGAGAACTTCAGCAGAACCGGCATCGTCGTCAACGTCGCTGAAACCCTGGAGGAAAACGTCTCCTTTAAGGTGGGCGCGTCTTCGCAAACCGTCTCCGTCGAGGCCAACGCTTTACAGACCCAGACTGAAACCAGCGAAGTCAGCACCCTCATCAGCTCACAACAGGTGCAGCAGCTTTCCACCAACGGCCGCAACGTCACCGCCCTCGCGGCTCTCGGCCTCGGCGTCTCCAATAATCTCTCCCAGTTCAGCGGCGTCGACGCCCTCACCTCCGCCAACGGCATCAGCTTCAACGGCACCCGCAGCACCCACAACATCTACCTGCTCGACGGCGCCGAACAGAATGACCGCGGCTGCGGCGGCTGCTTCATGAACCTGCCGTCCCAGGACGCCATCGCCGAGTTTCAGACCCTCGACAGCAATTACTCGCCCGACTACGGCATCGGCTCCGGCGGCACCATTCTCCTCGTCCTCAAGTCCGGCAGCCACGACTTCCATGGCGAGCTCTACGAGTTCAACCGCAATACCGCCTACAACGCCAACGACTACTTCACCAAGCGAGCCGGCGAGCCCCGCCCCACATTCCAGCTCAATGAACCCGGCGGCAACATCGGCGGACCCCTCTTCATCCCGCATATCTACAACAATGCCCGCAACCGTACCTTCTTCTTCTGGAACGAAGAGTGGCGCCGCCTCATCCAGGGCAGCTCGCCGGCTGTGGCCAATACCATCATGGCCAGTAACTTCCCCACCACCGGCGCGCCGCTCACCTACACCGTTCCCGCCGGGGGCGCCGTCCCCGTCGTTCCCAACACCACCGATCCAACCAAGCTCGCGCTCTACGCTACCGATGGCCTCACTCCCGGGTCGCCCTTCCCCGGCAATGTCATTCCCGCCAACCTCATGGATCCCAATGCCATCCTCGAGGTCAACGCCGGCACGTTCCCGAAACCCAATCTCGGCGCCGGCCAGTACATCTCCTCGGTTCCTACCGTCGACAATATTCGTGAAGAAGCGGTCCGCATCGACCACAATATCAACTCCAAGTTCCAGCTGATGGGCCACTACCTCCACGACTCCATGTCGAAATCCTTCTATCCCCCTCTCTGGGGCGACAGCACCTATCCCACTGTCGGCACCGCGATGACCAATCCGTCCTACACGGCCGTCATCAAGCTGACCCAAACCTATTCGCCTTCGCTCCTCAACGAAACCGGCTACTTCTACAGCGGCAACAAAATCACCCTCACCCCGCAGGCCGGTTCCGGTGGATCTTTCGCTTATCCCACCGGCTGGGGAACCACCTCTTCCGGCAATCCCGCCGCCAGCTTCTTCCCGCTGTCGGATAACTTCCTCGCCCGCATGCCCGCCATCTTCCTCCAGGGAACTCCCCTCAACGTCACCTGGGATCCCAGCTACTTCCCCTGGAAGAACGGCTATGAAGGCTTTGAGCCCCGCGACGACCTCTCGTGGACCAAAGGCCGCCATCAGTTCAAATTCGGCTTCAGCTGGCTGCACGACTACAAGAACCAGCAGCTGCAGCACAACACCAACGGTGACGCCTACTTCAGCTCGAGCGCGTATTCCGGCGATTCCTATATCAACTTCCTCCTCGGCGATGCCAGCAGCTTCGATCAGCTGCAGTATCTTGCCGGCAAGCACTGGGTCAACAACAACTACGGGTTCTATGCCCTCGATAACTGGCATGTGAACAAAAGCCTGACCCTCAACCTCGGTATTCGCTACGACGGCATGCCGCACGCCTACGAGCGCTACAACCAGTTCGCCAACTTTGTCGCAGCGGATTACAGCTACTCGCTCGGCAATCCCGTCACCAACGCCGGAACGCTCGACCCGGCTCAGCTCACCACCTTCAAGGGGCAGCAGTTCTACCTCAACGGCATCCGCGAAGCCGACGTCAACGGATTCCCGCGTGGCAACGTACAGAACTTCTACAAAACCTGGCAGCCGAGAATCGGTTTCGCTTATAACCTCTTCGGCGACGGAAAGACCGTTATCCGCGGCGGATTCGGCATGTTCTACGAGCGCGTCCAGGGCAACGACGTCTATAACGCCGCCCTGAACCCGCCCTTCGCTTACATCCCAACCGCAACCAACGTCTACTTCTCCGATCCCAACACCAGCGCACTCACCGGGGTCACCACCTCGCAGACCTTCCCGGCCAGCCTCATCAACATCGACTATCACTACCCATCGCCCGGAACCGCCGACTTTAGTCTCGGCATCCAGCGCGAACTCGCTCCCTCGGTCGTTGCCGTCGTCCAGTACGTCGGCTCCGATGGCTGGAATCAGAGTGACGACCGCCATATCAATACGCTGCCGCTCTCCGATGTCACCCATCGCGAAGGCGTGGCCAACGGTACCGTCAACGCCAACGCTTACCGCATCTATCCCGGCTTCTCCGACATTTCACAGGAAGAGAACCAGACCAACTTCAACTACAACTCACTCCAGGCCGGCGTCCGCGTCGAGAATCGCTGGGGCGTGACCACCCAGGTCGCCTACACCTGGTCCCACCTCATCGACATCGAACAAAACGACCTGAATGGTCTCTCCAATCCCTTCAGCCCCGGCTACGATCGCGGATCCGATACCGGCTTCGATCGTCGCAATAACCTCAACATCAGCTTCGTCTACAACCTGCCGTTCGCCAAACACGGCGATGCTCTCGCCCGTACCACCATCGGCGGCTGGACAATCTCCGGTATCGTCGTCTCCGAAGCCGGCGTTCCCCAGGCTGTCACCTATACCGGCAGCGATACCCTCGGCCTGGGCGGCGGTACCACCAATCGCCCCAACCTCGTCTCCAAACCCAGCTACCCCAAAACCGTCTCCTCCTGGTATTCCCCCGCGGCCTATGCCGATCCTCTCGCTCCCTGGAACGGAGGAACGACTCAGGGCTTCGGCACTGCCGGCAAGGACTCGGTCGTCGGTCCCGGAATCCACAACCTGAATCTCTCCCTCTTTAAAGCCATTCCCTTCCGGGAAGAAGGAACTCCGCGCATCGAGCTGCGCTTCGAGTCCTTCAATACCCTCAACCACGCCATCTTCCAGGGCCTCGACAACAACAGCCACGATTCCAATTTCGGTGCTGTGACCAGCGACTACGGCCCGCGCCTGCTCGAGCTCGGCGGAAAGTTCATCTTCTGATCCTGAATTGATTGCCTCCCTGGAGGCGCGGCGGTAACCCCTGTCGCGCCTTTCTTTTTTTCCCCGCCTCCGCACCATTGCGCGCGAAGAATCGCGCAAGCGACAATGCACCAACGGAGATGTGCGTGATTCGGCTCCCGCCAAAAATCCTGCTGGCCCTCATCCTCCCCGCCGCCGCTCCGCTCTGCGTCAGCCAGACCGCTCTGTCGGCTTCCCAACAGCGCGACCAGGCCTTCGCCCTCCAGCAACAGGGCAACCTCCCTGCGGCCGAAGCCGCCTGGCAAGCCATTCTCAAATCTCATCCCACCGATGCGGAGGCCTGCGCTAACATCGGCGTCCTTGAATCGCAGCAGCAACACTACCCCGATGCCGTCCGGTACTATCGCCGTGCCTTCGCGCTCAAACCTTCCATGCCCGGCCTCGAAATGAATCTCGGCCTCGCTCTGTTCAAAGCCGGGGACCTCAAATCAGCGGCGCGTGTCTTCCAGTCTCTGCTGCATCGCGCCCCGCCCGATTCCCCCGATGCTCAGCGCCTCCGCCTCCTCCTCGGTATGGCCGACTACGGTGCCGCCCAGTACGCCGCTGCCGTCCCTTATCTCCAGCAGGCCATGGCTCGCGACCCACAGAATCTCCCTTATCGCCTCGTCCTAGCGCACAGCTGCCTCTGGTCCAGACAATTCCAATGCGTGCTCGATGTCTATCACCAGATCCTCTCCCTCAACGCCGAGTCCGCCGAAGCCGACATGCTCGCCGGCGAAGCCTACGACGAGATGCGCGACCATCAGAGCGCCATCGAACAGTTTCGCAATGCCGTCCATGCGGACCCCAAAGAGCCCGGCGTTCACTTTGGCCTCGGCTACCTGCTCTGGTGTCAAAGCCAGTTCGACGAAGCCGCCCAGCAGTTCCAGCTGGAAAGCGAAAATTCCCCCGCCGACGTCGAAGCGCTCGCCTACTGGGCCGATTCCAACGTCCGCCTCAACCGCCCAGACATCGCCCGCCCCCTCGTTGAGAAAGCCCTTCGCCTCAACTCCCGCGAGGAGCTTCCCTGGCTCGACCTCGGCATCCTCGACGCCGCCGCAAACCACAACGACGAAGCCTTCCGCGATTTCCAAATGGCCGAACGCCTCGCACCCACAGATGTCCAGGTTCACTGGCGCCTTGCCCGTCTCTACCAGGCCCAGGGCAAACACGCTGCAGCGCAGGCCGAGTTCGCCAAAACAAAGTCCCTCACCCAGGCCGCCGATAAAACCGTCATGGAAAAACTTCAGGCAAACTCCGGTCCAGGCTTTCCCACTCCCACCCCCTCACACCTCCGAGCCCTGCATCGGCAGCCGGATCTGGAACGCCGTCCCCTTCTCCGCCTCGCTTTCAAACGTCAGTGTGCCTTTGTGCTTGTCCACCACCGACCGCGCGATCGCCAGGCCCTGTCCCGTCCCGCGTCCGACCTGCTTGGTCGTGAAGAAGGGATCGAAGACCCGCTCGCGAATCGCCTCCGGGATTCCCGCCCCGGTGTCCGCAATCGTGATCACCGCCATGGACCCTTCCTGCCGGGTTTCGATGTGGATCGTGCCCTTCTTCCCCGTATCTCCCACCACGTCCCCGATCGCGTGGGCCGCGTTTACCAGCAGATTCAGGAATACCTGGTTCATATCGCTCAGGCTGCAGATCACCATCGGCAGATTGCCGAAGTCCGTTTCAACTTCCGCTACGTACTTCAGCTCATTGCGCGCCACCGTCAGCGTGTTCAGCAGCGCTTTGTTCAGATCCGTCAGCACCATCCCCCTGCTTTCCGGATGCGCGAACTCCTTCATCGCGCGCACAATCGTCACCACTCTCTCCACGCCGTCCAGCGTCTGGTTCAGCGCCTCAGGAATTTCCCTCAGCAGATAATCCGAATCCAGTCCCGCCTCCATGCCGTGTAATTCCGCACAGAACTCCGCTGCCGGTAAACTGCCTGCCGCCGGATGACAGAGTTCGTGTAACCGCGTAATCAGCTCCTCGACCTGCCCGAACGACTCCTGCAGGAACCGAATGTTGTCCCCCACAAACTGCATCGGCGTGTTGATCTCGTGCGCAATCCCGGAAGCCAGCCGGCCTACGGATTCCAGCTTCTGCGCCTGCCGCAGTTCCATCTCCGCAACATCCCGGCCGGTAATATCACGCGCAATGGCCTGGATGCCTACCGCTTTCCCGTCTCCGTAAATCAGCCGCGGATTCATCTCCAGCGTTACCCGCCGCCCGTCTTTGGCCCGGATGCTCACCTCCAGCTTCGCGGGCGGATTCCCAAGCACCAGCTTTCCAATCGCTTTCTCCACGGGCGCCCATTTCTCCGCTGCCACCATCGCCCGCAGCTCCGTCCCGACCGCTTCCGCGCGCGAATAGCCAACCGTCTGCTCCGCCAGGCGGTTCAGGCTCGTGATCCGCAGGTCGAGGTCGAACGTATACACAAGGTCGCTGGCATTCTCGAACAGCTCCCGGTACCGCTCCTCTGAACCGCGCAGCCTCTCTTCCGCCACCTTGCGCCGCGTGATGTCGCGCGCCGCATACACCGCCGCCGTCATCTTGCCCGCCGCATCGTGCACCGGCGCGATGTTCAGTGAGATATCCAGCCGCCGGCCGTCTTTGCGGATCCTCACCGTCTCCAGCCCGGCGATCGTCTCCCCCCGATGGATGGTCTCGAGAATCTTCCCCAGCTCGCCTGTCCGCTCCGGCGGCGTCACGAAATCCGCCGTCTTCCCCATCGCCTCTTCAGCCGTGTAACCGTAGAGCTCCCTCGCTCCCCGATTCCAGCTCACCACCGCCCCCGCCGGGGTCGTGCCGATGATGGCGTCCTGCGACGACTCCACCAGCGAAGCAAGAAATGCCTGCGCCTCGTCGGCCTGCTTGCGTAGCGTAATGTCCTCGATCTGCGTGATGAAGTGGGAAGCATTTCCCGATCCGTCCTTCACCACCGAAATCACCACCCGCGCCCAGATCGGATGGCCCTGCTTGTGGATGTACCGCTTTTCCATCTGCAGCGTCGTGGCCGGTCCCTCCCGGAACTGCTCGGCCGCCCGCTGCGATAACTCCAGATCGTCCCCGTGCGTCAGCTGCTGCCACGTTCCTGAAAGCAGTTCGTCCGAACTGTAGCCCAGCATCCGGCACAGCGCGGCGTTCGCATGCAGAAAACGTCCCTCAAGCCCGGTCATGCACATGCCGTAAGGAGCTTCCTCGAACGCGGTCCGGAATCGATCTTCGCTCTCCCGCAGCGACGCGTCTGCCCGCTTGCGATCCACAAACTGCGCCATGCTGTGCGCCACTGAATCACAGGCCTGCAGGGCTGCTTCGGTCAGCGCCTGCCGCGCGCTCACCGCCACCACTCCCAGCACCTGCTCCCGCACCTTCAGCGGATAGCCCGCGAAAGACCAGCGTGCCTCGGCGCCGCCCTTTTCCTCGCCTGCATCGCCGCGCCCATCGTCCAGCTCCGTCTTCCCGCTTTGCGCGATGCGCTCCACTCTCGCCATGTCGACCGGTGCGCGGTTGTCAGCAAAGTCCAGCCGCATGCCGTGGCTTCGATCTCCAGATGCGGCGGCCTCTCGTGCACCGTCCACACGCGCGCGAACACGATCTCCGTGTTCCCCACCAGAGCATCCGCGCACTGCTGCAGTCCCTGCTGCAGGCTTTCCGCTCCCGTCAGCGCCAGCCCTACCTCCGCGGCCAGAGCCGCCAGACGATGATGCTCCTCCATTTCCACTTCGATTCGGCTCCGCCGGGTCACGTCCTGGTAAAGCGCCAGGATTCCCTCCAGCTTCCCCGCAATCATCAGCGGTGCTCCGAAAACTTCCACATCCACCGGCGTCAAATCTCTGCGCCGCCGCCGGCTGGTAAAGTGCACGCTCCGTCCGCTCAGGCACTCCCTCGTAAACCGATCGGCTTCCGCCATCATTTCTTCGGCAACAATCAGCTCGTTCAGCCGCTGCCCCTGCATCTGGTCGCGCGTGTGGAGAAAGATCCGCTCCAGTGCAGGATTCGACATCTGCACGCGGTCGTCCCCGTCCAGCACCACAATCCCCAGCGGACTGGTTTCAATCAGCGCGTTCACATACGCGGTTCGCTCCTCCAAAGCCTTCTCCGCGCGCTTGCGGTCCGTGATGTCCAGAAAACTTTCCAGCAGATAAGGCCGGCCTCCCATCTCCACCGGCTTCACGGTCTTGATGATCGAGCGTCTCTCTCCCGCCATCGTCAGCAACACGCGCTCGGAGTTGTCCACCGTCTGGCCCAGATCCGTCACCGGGCAGCGCCCGCACTCCGCCGGGCACACGAACTGGTGACAACTTGCCCCCATCACCTGCTCCAGCGTCGCTCCCGCCAGTTCCAGTGCCACCGGATTGGCTTCGATAATCCGGTGCGACTCCGGATCGATGACGAAAATTCCTGTCTCCACTCCCTCGAAGATGGCCTGCAGCGTGCCACGGGTTTCGCGCAACGCGTTCTCCGTCGCAGTCTGCGCCGTCGACCGTTCCACCATCGCGCGGCCGATGCCCTGGTGCGGTGGCTGTCCGGCTCCCGTCCGTAGAAGAACCTCACCCATGCGCCTTCTCCCGGTCGTCCGGATGTTCGCGCCGCAATCCTCCCACCATGCCGGCATCGAAGGCCATCAGCATCTCGGTCAATCGCGGAAACTGCGCCACCGGCAGAACGTCGAACGTGATCAGGCACGCGATCATCATGCGCCTGCCTTTCACGTCGATGATGTATTCGCGCGCTTCCGCCGTCAGCCGCTCCAGTTCCATCCGCACCGCCGCCGCGGAGATGTGCCGCCGCAACACCGCCATCAGCACGTCCCGGCTCCAGTGAAAAAGCTGATCGTCCGGACGCAGGGCCTTCATCAGCAGCTGGGCCACGACCGTCAGATAATCGCCGGCCGCCGTCTCCCCATACCGCTCCTCCACCGTGTGCAGCACATGCAGTTTCAGCAGTGCGGCATACCCCTGCTCATCAGCGCCCATCCTTGGATCGAGGCAGGCTTTGGCCTCGACCGGCCCCGGCAGCCCCGCGGGGCTCTCAAACTTTTCCCACTCGTTAGCACCGGCTGCGTCCCATTCCGACCGCGCGCGTCCTGCCGCCTCCGCGCTCTTCAACAGATCCTTCTCCGCCCGCCGGTTCGCGTATTGCTCCACCCCGCTCGCAATCGCGGCCACCAGCACATCCCGCTCGCACGGCTTGGTCAGAAACTGGAAGATCCGTCCCCGGTTGACTGCCTCCACAGCAGCGTTCATGTCGGAATAGCCCGTGAGCAGCATCCGCACCGTCTCCGGCGCCTTCTCCCGCACCCGCGACAGAAATTCGGCGCCGTTCATCCCCGGCATCCGCATGTCGGAAATCACCACGGCGTACGGTCCGCGCCGCTCCAGGATCGCCAGCCCCTGCGCGCCGCTGATCGCCGTGCTCACTTCGAACAGCCGGTGCAGAATGCGCTGGTAGCCCTCCAGCGCCGAAGCTTCATCGTCTACACACAGAATTTTGTGCTTCACGGTCTGGACATCGGCAGAATCGCGGAAAACTGAAAAACGTCGTGCGGCGGCTCCCCCATCCCCCCCGTCATGGCGCGGCGCGCTGTGCCGATAAGGCTGGTGTGGGACAAGCGCTCACCAGCCGATTTGCCCGTTACGGGCTCGTGCCGGTCCTGATCGGTCTCGCCCTCCTGTCCTCGGAGCTGCTCCACTCCACGATCCCGCAGTCCGCCGGCTACCTCTTCCTGGGCGCTGTCGTCGCCTGCGCATGGATCGGCCGCCGCGGCCCCGGTCTGGTCGCAGCCATCCTGGCGGCTTTTGTGCTCGACTATTTCTTTCTTCCTCCGCTCTACTCCGTCGAACTCCGCGCCGCGGCCACACCTTACAGCGTTGCTTTCCTCCTCAGCGCTGCAGCCGCCGCCTGGATGAGGTCGACCCGCACCTCCGCCAAACAAGTCAGGGCCCTTCTCGATCAGAAGGAAGAGAAATTTCGCCGCATCCTGTTCAATCAGCCCGATGTCGCCTGGACCGCCGACCAGAATGGCCGCCTTCGCTATATCAGCCCCAAAGTCGACGGCCTGCTCGGATACGGCTCTCCGGAGCTCATTGCCGGCGGCCTGGAGTTTCTCTTTGCCCGCGTCCATCCCGACGACGTGGATTCCCTGCGGCATGCCATCCACGACCTCTTTGCCGGCCATGCTTCCTTCGACAGGGAATTTCGCTTCCAGCATCACGACGGTTCCTGGATCTGGCTCCACAACCGCGCCACCAGTATTTACCGGGAGAACGGCCTCGCCCTCGCCGATGGCGTCGTCACCGATGTCTCCCGCCGGAAATGGTCCGAGCTCGAACTCCAGTCCAAAACCGCGTTTCTTGAAGCGCAGGCCAACTCCACCATCGATGGCATCCTCGTCGTCGACAACCACGGACGCCGCCTCCTCGAAAATCGCCGCTTCCTCGAACTGTTCTCCGTTCCTCCCGCCCTGACCGAAAATCTCGACGACGAACCCGTCCTCCGCCACGTCGCCCAGGCCACCAAAGATCCTGCCTCGTTTCGCGTCCGCGTCGAGTACCTCAATCAGCATCCCCGCGAAACCAGCCGCGACGAGATCGAGCTCAAAAACGGCACCATTCTCGATCGCTATTCGGCCGCCGTCCGCGGCAAAGACGATCGCTACTACGGCCGCATCTGGACCTTCCGCGACATCACCCGCCAGAAGCGCCGCGAAACCATGCTCCGCCAGCTCTCCGTCGCCGTCGAACAAAGTCCCGTCTCGGTCATCATCACCGGTGTCCAGGGCAACATCATTTACGTGAATCGAAAATTCACCGAATCCACCGGCTATTCGCTCGACGAGCTCATCGGCAGGAATCCCCGCATCCTCAATTCGGGCCACGCACCCCGCGAAGTGTACGAAGCCCTCTGGTCCACCATCCTGCAGAAGAAGGAGTGGCGCGGCGAGTTCTGCAACCGGCGGAAAAACGGCGAGACCTTCTGGGAATCGGCCACCATCTCTCCTATCCTCGACGCGCATGGCGCGATCACCCATTTCCTGGCCGTCAAAGAAGACATCACCGAACGCCGGGCTCTGGAAAGCGAACTGCGCCAGGCCCAGAAGCTCGAGGGCATCGGCCAGCTCGCCGCCGGCATCGCCCACGAGATCAACACCCCAGCGCAATTTGTAACGGACAACCTTACCTTTCTCGAAGAATCGTGCGCCGCGGCCTTTGCGCTGCTCGAACGCTACAGAACCGCACTCCACAACAGCGTTCCTCCCGCGCCCGCGGATCTGCTCGAAAGCCTTGCCGCCGAGGAACAGATCTGCGACCTCGCCTTTATTCGTGAAGAGGTTCCCCGCGCCATCGCCCAGAGCCTCGACGGAGCCCGCCGCGTAGCCACCATCGTGCGCGCCATTCGCGAGTTCTCCCATCCCGATCTGGCCGAGAAAACCCAGGCCGACCTGAATCAGGGCATCCTCTCCACCATCGCCATCGCGAACAACGAGTGGAAATATGTAGCCGACATGGTTACGGACCTGGAGGAAACCCTGCCCAGAGTCGTCTGCTACCCCGGCGACATCAATCAGGTGGTCCTCAACCTCATCGTCAACGCCGCACACGCCATCAGAGCCCGGCTCGAGGACGCCGGCAAAGGCCGGATCACCGTGCGTACCAGCGTCTGTGGCCCCTTTGCCGAAATCGCCGTCTCCGACACCGGCACCGGCATCCCTGAAGCCATCCGTACCCGCATCTTCGAGCCCTTCTTCACGACCAAAGTCGTGGGCTCCGGCACCGGCCAGGGTCTCTCCCTCGCCCACGGCGTCATCGTCCGCAAACATCACGGCAAAATCTGGTTCGAAACCGAGGTGGGTGTCGGCACGACCTTCTTCATCCACATTCCCATCCATCCCGCTCAGGCGGAGGAGGCGTGATGCTCAAAAGGCTGCTCTTTGTCGATGACGACCCCATGGTCCTCTCCGGCCTCCGCCGCGCCCTCCACGACATGCGCCAGGAATGGGACATGCGTTTCGCCCCCGGCGCGCACGCCGCCCTCAGCGTCCTCGAGAAAGAACCCTTCGACGCCGTCATCACCGATATGCGCATGCCCACCATGGATGGAGCTCAGCTGCTCGAGCGCATCAAAGACCGCTACCCGGAAATCGTGCGCATCATTCTTTCCGGCCAATCCGAAAGGGAAGCCGTGCTCCGCTCCATCGCGCCCGCCCATCAGTATCTCGCCAAGCCCTGCGATATCCGCGAGCTCAAGGCCCGCCTCAACCAGGCCTTTGCCTCCCGCGACCTCGTCACCAATCCCTCCATCGCCGCCAACATTGCGCGCCTCCGCTCCATCCCCAGCCTGCCCGCCATCTACACCGAGCTCACCGTCGCCCTGCGCTCCGAGATGACCTCCCTCGGCCAGATCGAAGAGATCATCGCAAAAGATATTGGCATGGCCACCAAAATTCTCCAGCTCGCCAACTCCGCCTTCATCGGAGCTCACGGCCGCGTTTCGAGCCTCCGCCAGGCCGTCTCCCTCATCGGCATCGAAACCGTGCGCACCCTCACCCTGTCCATCCACGTCTTCTCACAATTCGATGGCAAATCCGCGGTCGCAGCCAACCTTCCCGCTCTCTGGGATCACAGCGTGCTGGTCGGCGCCCTTGCCCAGCGCATCGCCTCTTCTGAAACCGGCAGCAAGTCCCTCGCCGAGGAATGCTTTGCCGCCGGCCTGCTCCACGATGCCGGCAAAATCGTGTTCCTTGCCGAGAAGCCAAAAGACTACTGCGAAATCCTCCGCCAGGCTTCCACCGATCCCCGCTCCATCGAGCCGCTGGAAGTTGCCGCTCTCGGCTGCTCCCACGCCCAGATCGGCGCCTACCTGATGAGCATGTGGGGTCTCCCCGCCTCCCTCGTCCATGCCGTCGCCTTCCACCATTGCCCCTCCCAGGCCATGGATACCCGGTTCTCCCCGCTCACCGCCGTTCACTGCGCCGATGCTCTCGCGCTCCTCCCCGCCAACGCCGAACCGACCTTCCCCATCCCCCTCGACGAGGACTACCTCGCCGCCCTCCACCTCCAGGAAAAGCTTCCTGCGTGGCGCACCTTCGTCGATGAGTTCCGCGCCGCCCAGCCATAACGCCCTGCTTGCTGCTCTCTACTCCCTGCTCCCTGCTCTCTGGCTCCCTGCTCGCGGCTCCCTTGTACTATGTCCCTGCACTCTCAGAGGACTTCCCATGAACCGGCAATTTACCGGCGCACTCATCTCTGAAGCCGTCGCCATGTTCATCATCCTGGCCTTCGGCGATTCGGTTGCCGCCATGTACTCCCTCTACGACCCCAGCCCCTACCAGCATGCTTACTGGGGCGTCTGCATCGCGTGGGGCCTCGCCGTCGCCATCGCCATCTACACCACCGGCTCCATCAGCGGATGCCACGCCAATCCCGCCGTCACCCTCGCGCTCGCCCTCTATCGAAAATTTCCCTGGCGCCAGGTCCTCCCTTACTGCCTCGCCCAAACCATCGGAGCGTTCCTCGGAGCTGCCCTCGTCTATCTGCTCTTCTCCCCGGTCATCGACCAGTTCAACCTCACCCACCACCTCGCCCGCGCCTCGGGCGGCGCTGCCGGCGTCTTCTTCACCCATCCCGGAGATGTCATCACTCCACTGCACGCCTTCGGCGATGAAATCGTCCTCACTGCCTTTCTCCTCTTCGGAATCTTCGCCATCACCGAGCAGTACAACGAAATGGCTCCCGGCGCGAACTTCGGCGCGCTGATGATCGGCTTCCTTGTCGCCCTCATCGGCGCTTCCATGGGCTACCTCGAGTCCTGGGCCATCAATCCTGCCCGCGACCTCGGCCCGCGCCTCTTTTGCTCCTTCGCCGGATGGGGTTCAGCCGCCTTTCCCTCACCGCAGAATTACTGGTGGGTTCCGCTCCTCGGCCCGCTCCTCGGCGGAGCCATCGGCGGAGGCGCTTATCAGCTCCTCATCCATCCCTTCCTGCCCGCGCGCCTCCGCGCCAACGCCAAACCCGGAACCGGTCTCTAGATTCCGGCCACCCGCTTCTGTCTCCGCCCGCGAGGCCCGCGCGCGTTTCCCCAGAAACGCCTCCGGCTCGGGCGAAGGCCGTCCCATCAGATAGCCCTGCACTTCGTTGCAACCGGCTTCCGCGATCAGCGCCAGCTGTTCCTCCGTCTCCACTCCCTCGGCAATGACCCGCATGCCCAGATTGTGGGCCAGCGTCACCAGCGAATGCACCATCGCGCCCACTTCCCTGCGCTCCCCGAGATCCTTCACAAACGAGCGATCGATCTTCAGCGCGTCGAACGGTAACTTCGGCAGATAACTCAGACACGAATATCCCGTTCCAAAATCGTCGATCGCGAGGTTCACCCCCAGCGCCGACAACTCATGGAGCGCCTCGGTCACCCGCGCCGCCCCGTTCAGCGTCACGGACTCGGTCAGTTCGATCTGCAGCAGGTGGGGATCGAGGCCCGTCGCCTGCAGCACGTCTCCCACCTCGTCGACAAACGAATCGCGCATCAGCTGCAGGGTCGAAACGTTTACCGCCACCTGCACCCCCTGCCCGCCCTGGGTCTGCCAACGCACCGCCTCCCGGCAGGCGAGATCCATCACGTAGATCCCCAGCGGAACAATCAGTCCCGTCTCTTCTGCGACAGGAATGAATTTGCCCGGCGCAATCGACCCCAGCGCCGGATGCACCCACCGCGCCAGCGCCTCAAACCGCACCAGTCTCCCCGAGGCCACGTCGAACTCCGGCTGATAGTGCACGTGGATCTGGCCGTGCACGATGGCCACGCGCAGTTGTGTCTCCAGCTTCAGCCGCTCCCGGATCGCCGCTCCCAGCTCATCGGAGAACAGGACGGTCCGGTTCTTGCCCAGCCGCTTGGCCGCATACATCGCACTGTCGGCCTGCTGCAGCAGCTGCACCGGCGTCGCACCGTTTTCCGGATACACGCTCACGCCGATACTGGCCCCGATTGTGATCTCATGCTCCTCCACCAGAAACAGCGGCGTCAGCACGTCCAGCAGCGCGGCCGCCACCACGCCCGCCTCCTGGCGCGCCGTTGCGCCGCTCAGCACCACCGCAAATTCATCCCCACCCAGCCGCGCCAGCGTATCCGCCGCGCGCACCCGCGAGCGTAGCCGCTCGCCCACCTGGCGCAGCAGCAAGTCTCCCACCGCGTGCCCCAGGCTGTCGTTCACCAGCTTGAATCCGTCCAGGTCGACATAGAGCAACGCGACCTCGTGATGCGCCCGCCTGGCCACGTTCAGCGCATGCGACAGGCGGTCCGCCAGCAGCCTGCGATTCGGCAACGCCGTCAAATCGTCGTTCAGCGCCTGATGTTGCAGCTGCGCTTCGAACGCCGTCTTCTCCGCCGCCCGCTTCTCCAGCTCCGCCAGCATGGTGTTGAAGCCCGAGCCCAGCTCGACAATTTCATCGGCGCCGGCCAGCGCCACGCGCGCGCCGAAATTGTGCCGCTCCGTCACCGCGTGCATCGCCGCCGCCAGTTCCCGCACCGGCCTCGAAATCTGCCGCTGCAGCAGCGACCCCGCGATCCCGCCCACCACCAGAGCCATCACCAGCAACAAACCCGCGATCGCCAGCATCCGCTGCCATCGCTCCTGAATCTCGTGCAGGTCCGACGTCAGATACAGCGTGCCCGCAAAATCTCCGCCTCGTTCCACCGTGCGGCTCAGCGTCACAAATCCCGCCGCCGCCACGCCCGGATGAAACTCCGCCGCGCAGGCATGCACACCCGCCCGCCTCTGGTACTCGGCAAACAGTCCGCCGGTCTGCCCGTACAGGCAGGCCGATACGACCGACCGGTCCGCATCGAGCGCTCCCAGCACCTCGACGGCCGCTGCCTGATCGTCGAACAACAGCGCCGCCGCCGAATTCTGTCCCGCGATGTCCGCCAGCATCGCCAGCCGGTTTTCCATCTGCCGGTGCGCATTCACCGAGTCGTAGCCCAGGAACGCCGCCATCAGCGTCGCCGACGCTGCGCTGCTGACCAGCAGCGCCAGCATCGTCATCTGATGCGCAAAACTCCTCGGGGCCGGGAACCGCATGGCTTAGTTCCCACCCTTCTGCGCCGGCCGCACGATCTGCGCCAGATTCAGCACCCGCGAGCTGATCCGGATTCCCTCGCCCTGCGCCGTCTCCAGATTTACTTCCAGCTGGATGTGGTCCCCGCTGTTCACCAGCCCGACCATGCCCCCTTCCCTGGCGAATCCCTCCCTCTCCCCGACCGTCAGAACCCCGCGGCCCTTCACCTTCTCCAGCGCCTTCCGCGTCTCCGGCGTCTCCGCGCCCGCGACATACAGCAGGCGGCATCTCTTCAGGTCGTCATCGGAAGGAAACAGGACCACCCGAATCGTCTGTCCCTCGCTCGTCTTTCCTGCCAGCAGCCGCTCCATCAGCTCGCCGGTTGCCGCGTCCCCGGTAAAGCCAATCACCAGTTCCTTCTCCGGCACAGGCCACTCGACATACTTCACCAGGTTGAAGACATACGCGGCTCGCACCGCGCGCTCATCGCGCGATGACTGCGCCTCGGCCCGGTGTCCGAAGATCGATCCCAGAGCCAGTCCCGCCAGCATCACCGCATATCCCGGCGGGGCGTGCCGTCTCAAGGTTCCCTCCCGCCGCCCCGCACCGGCACGCGATAGGTCACCTTGAATCGCCACGCACGCCCATCCATCCGGATCTGATCCTCCGGGTCGTTCGGTCCCACCGGACTTGACCAGCGCCGGTTCGTCGCGTCATAGCAGGTGGACGAAAATTGCCATCCGCCCCACAACGGCTTCGTCGCAACCGTCAGGCTCGGCAGCAGGTAAGGGGAAACCCGTCGCCCCCGCATGTCCGTCAGCGCACTGGCGTACAGCAGCTCCACGCTGCCGTTTCCCCAGCCCCGGAGCGGCAGGCTCCCGTTCAGCTTCGCCTGGCTGTGCGGCGCGTTCGCCAACGGCGCGTGCGCCACATCGTCGGTCGCCATCGTCGCCGTATAGCTGGCCCGCAGGCCCAGTCCCGGCTCCCGTTCCGCGTTCACTTCCGCTTCCAGACCCTTCGCGTGCACGCGGTCGTCGTTGACGAAATAGCTCAGCGTCGTGTTCCCGGCCGGCACCTGATCGATCAGTTCCTTCAGCTGGTTGTAGAAACCGTCCGCGCTCACCGTCAGCCACGGCCTCAGGCTCCGCTCCACCACCGCCTCATGCGAGAGAATCTGTTCCGGAACCAGCTTCTCCGACCCCTGCGTCACCGTGACGCCGTCTGCGTAGTATTCCTCGTACGCATTTGGAATCCGGAACGCCTTGCCCACGATGTACTTCACCGCGGTTCGATCGTCGGGTAAGTAGATCAGGGCGGCGCGCGGGCTCAGAGCCTCGTCGTAATTGCTGAACCAGTCCACTCTCGCGCCGGCATGGACGATCGCCCGGGGAACGAGGTGCAGTTCCGCATCCCCAAATACCGCCGCCTGCCATGGCGTCCTTTCGAACCAGAACTCGCTCGGCTCACCCAGCATCCCTGCCGACTGCCGGATTCTCAGGCTGTATTGATATTCGGTTCCCGCCGTAATCCGCTGCTCTCCGAACGGACGTGTCACCGTCGCTTCGGTGCCCACCCAGTCCGCGCGCGCCTTCACTCCAGCTGCGACCGGTGGCATCATGCCGCCACCGTCATAGTTTCCGCCGCCGAAATACGCGTAAGCGTCGTACCAGGCCCGCACCTCGAGCTCGGTGTTCTCTCGCAGCTTTCGGTCGAGGCTCGCTTCCACGTATCCGCGCGCGTCGCTGTCCCGCGCCGACGGGTCGTCGAACACCGCGCCCGCGTGTCCGGTCGGAATCTGCTGGATCCGCTGCCCCAGCATTCCGTTCACATGAAAATCGCCGTACCGCACCTCCGCAAATGCATGCTCGAAGTGACCCCCATCCACGTGGTCCGCATAACCGTTATTCGTCGCCGGCGATGCAAACTCCGGAAAAAATAAACGCGGCGCTCCCGCGCTGCGATCCATGCTGCCGGAAAGCAGTGCTGACAGCCGCCCGCGTGCGCCCGTCAGCGTCGCGCTCCCCATTCGACTCTCATACGACCCGGTTTCGCCCGAGGTCTCAGCCATCGCCCTCCGTCCCGGCTTGCGCGTGATCACGTTGATCACTCCGAAAATCGCGTTGCCCCCAAACAACGACGATCCCGGCCCTCGCACCACTTCGATGTGATCGATCAAATCCAGATCCAGCGGAAACTCCGTCCCGATCGCCGCCGTGTCGTACACGTTGTCGTTCAGCCGGTGTCCGTTCACCAGCAAAAGAATCCGCGGATTGTCATCCCCGGGCCGCATGAACCCGCGCACGCCCAGATACGTGTACTGGCGGTCGTAAGAGGTATAAAACCCCCGCAGCGAAACCAGCGCCTCCCCCAGCGTCCGCCATCCATATTTGCGGATTTCCTCTGCGCTGAGAATGCTCACCGACGACGGCGCTTTGCGCACATCTTCCAGATGACGCGACGCGCTGTACACCTTCACCCGCGTCAGATCCTCGATCTTCATCGACAGCAGATCCTGGTCCGCCGCCGGGTCCAACGCTGCCTGCCCCGAAACGGTCTGGCCGAGCCCCCATGCCGGCGATGCCGCCCCCGTTCCCGGCACCGTCGCAAACAGGAGCATTCCTGCGATTTGAAGATGGAGGTGGGTCACTCCTTCCTTATCGGAGCTTCGGCGAGAGAGTTTAAGGGTCCGCGCAAACACCCCCGCGCCCCTCCGATCCCTCTCCCCTCCGCATCCTTGTTCCGTGTCCCCCTGCCGCTACCCCCTCCGTAACCACTTCTCCGTGCAGGCCCGCTCCTCTTTTCAGTGACCAACGAAGATTACTATTTCGTTCACATCCCCTTTCTGGTCACCTCATCCCTCGCTTCTTCGCTTTTGTCACGTTTTTCCCCGATTCTGCATGCCAATTTTCTTGACCCTTCGCTGCAGCGCTGGCTATGATTCACCAGCATTTCCCCATGGATCGCTGATCAGCTGCTCACCCCCCTCCGAGCTATCCCCCCTTTCGTAGCTCAGAAGAGTTGGCGTGATCCCGGGTCAATTTCTGCTTTGCACGAGCTCGCATCCCCACGCAGCTCCGGAGGAAAATTCCATGACCGTCGGCCGCCTGAAACACATCTCTTTACTGTCTGCGATCTTTGCCTGCGCCCTCTTCGCTTTCAGCCCTCTCAGCGCCGCCGCCCAGCAGGTCACCTACTACGACTTCAATGCGCCCCAGGCCGACCCCACGCAGTATTCCTATGCCTGCTCTCCCAGTTCTCCAGCCAATCCACTGTTCTGTATCAACTACCAGAACACCCCGAGCTACGATAACGACCCCACCAACTTCCTCCTCGATACCTATCCCGCATCCATCGATCCCATCCTCAGCGACAATCCGCCTGTGTCCGGCTCCTTCTACGCCACACAGATGACCTTTCCGGCCTCCGGCCAGCGCGCCAGCCTCTGGTTCTCCGTGCCTCAGGTCGTCGCCAACGGATTCACTTCCTGGTTCGCCTTCAAGTTCACCCCGAACAGCGGCAGCTATGCCACCGCCGACGGCATCGCCTTCGTCGTTCAGAATTCGCAGGGCACCGATACCGCATCGCCGGGTCCGCTCAGTTGCACCGCCACCGGCTCCGGCGCCACCGCCGTCGGCGACGGCGGCGGCTGCATGGGCTACGGCGGCATCGATAACAGCCTCGCCCTCGAATTCGATACCTACAACAACGGCAGCGGCATCGATCCCAACGACAATCTTGCCAATTCCAACGACGACAACCACATCGCGCTGCAGGACTGCGGTGCCGGCCTCCTCAATTCCCCGGTCCACTATCCCTTCAACAACGGCGGCGCCAACGAAAACTGCTCCGTCAGCCTCGGACCACTCAGCAATCCCGTCT
>DATAZC010000071.1:0-29317 GCA_036272255.1 Acidobacteriaceae bacterium
GCCATCGCTGGGACGATCAGCGGGATTGCAGCGGGGCTGCGGAATACAGGGTGAAGGATAATCCCGTCTCTCAGCCCTGAACTTCCCGACCGCGGACGATAAGAACGTAACGCGATCACTGACGAGAACGGCGTTTCTCAGGACTTTCCCCGCTTTTGTCGAGAAACCATTCTCGATGAGTGGCTTGTGACAGGAACTGTGAGGACGAAGTGTGAAGCCTCCGCCCCAGGTCTTCGCGTCCGGATGGCAGCGATACAGCGGACGCGGTGGTCTGTGTTTCAATGGGAGCTAATATTCGGCTTCTCTCCATTGCCTCTCCCATCTCGGAGGCTCCTTTGCCTTTACTTCCTGATGACCGCACCATGCCTCTCAATGGCGCCGTCTCCGATCCGGACCAGACGATTGCTGTCGACAAGGCAGCCGAGTCCCGCGCTGCCCCGCAAATTCCCCCGAGCATCGGCCACTATCGCATTCTTCGTCTGCTCGGCGAGGGCGGCATGGGAGCGGTCTACGAAGCCGAGCAGGATCAGCCGCGGAGGCTGGTCGCGCTCAAGGTCATCCGTGCCGGGTGGGCCAGCCCGGAGCTGATCCGGCGTTTCGAGCAGGAGTCGCAGGCCCTCGGACGCCTGCAGCATCCCGGCATTGCGCAGATCTATGAGGCCGGCAGCGCGGAGACGCCCTTCGGCGTGCAGCCTTATTTCGCCATGGAACTCATCCAAGGCAAACCGCTGGTTGAATACGCCCGGGAGCACAAGCTGAACACGCGGCAGCGCCTTGAGCTCATGATCGCCGTGTGCGATGCCGTGGAGCACGCCCACCAGCGGGGCATCCTGCATCGCGACCTCAAGCCGGCGAACATTCTGGTGGGCGAGGACGGCCAGCCGAAGATTCTCGACTTCGGCCTCGCCCGCGTCACCGAGTCCGATGCGCAGGCCACGCGACAGACCGACATGGGCCAACTCCTCGGCACGCTGGCCTACATGAGCCCCGAGCAGGTGCTCGCCGACCCGCTGGCGCTGGACACGCGCAGCGACGTCTACGCGCTCGGCGTCATCCTCTACGAGCTGCTGGCGCACAAAATGCCCTACGCGCTCTCTAATCTGCTCCATGAGGCGGTCGAGACCATCCGGCTCGCTGAGCCGCAGAAACTCAGCTCTGCCGACCGCGCCTACCGCGGCGACATCGAGACCATCGCCAGCAAGGCGCTGGAGAAGGACAAAGAACGGCGCTACTCTTCCGCCGCGGCGCTCGCCGACGACATTCGCCGCTACCTGCGCGATGAGCCCATCGTGGCGCGCCCGCCCTCCACGCTTTATCAGTTGAGAAAGTTTGCTCGGCGGAATAAAGCGCTGGTCACAGGCGTCGCCGCGGTCTTCGCGGTCCTGGTGCTGGGTGTGATTGGCAGCACCTGGGAAGCGGTGCAGGCGCGCCGCGCGCAGAAGGAAGCCGAGCAGCAGACCGCAGAGGCCCAGCAACAGTCGGCCATTGCGAAAGCGGTGAACGATTTTCTGCAGAACGACCTGCTCGGGCAGGCGAGCGTCTTCAATCAGTCGAAGCCCGACCCGAATATCCGCGTGCGGACCCTGCTCGATCGCGCCGCCGCCAGGATCGGCGGCAAGTTCAAAGGCCAGCCGAAGGTCGAGGCCGCGATACGTAAGACGATCGGCACCACGTATCTGACCATGGCACTTTACCCCGAAGCGCAGCGGCAACTACAGCAGGCCCTGGCGCTGAGTAGCCGAGCCCTGGGCCCGGACAATCCCCAGACAGTCGCCATCATGGGCAACCTGGGCCTCGTATACATTCAACTGGGCAAGTATCCCGAGGCCGAGAAGGTGTTGTCGCAGGCGGTGAACGCGTACCAAAGCGTGCCGGGGAAGCAGAGCCCTACAGACCTTAATGTCATGGACGATCTGGGCCTGACTTACGGGGACGAGGGAAAGTATGCGGAATCCGAGGCGCTGCTGAAGAAAACCCTGGATCTCGATCGGCGGCTGCTTGGAGCGGAAGATACGGACACGCTTCAGGTCATGCAGGATCTGGCACGGGTGTATGTCGAAGAGGGAAATTATGGCGCAGCGGAGCCGCTCGATGAACGCGTGCTCGAAATCGAACGGCGGACCCTCGGTCCCCAGAATGCCCAGGTATTTCAGGACATGTACAGCCTGGCGTCCATTTATCGCGAGGAAGGCAAGTTCCCCCAGGCCGAGGCGCTCTTCCGGCAGGTTCTGGAGGGCTGGAGCAAAATATTGGGGCCCGAAAATCTGGATACAGTGGATGCCATGTTTGGCCTGGCCGCGGTCTATGCGAGCGAGAAGAAATATGCGCAGGCCGAGGAACTCCAGCTGAAAGCCCGGAAAATTCAGCGGCGGCTGCTGGGCCCGGAGCATCCAGATGTGTTGGGAGAAGCATTGAACCTTGGAGAAATCTACAGGCGTGAGGGCAAGTACCGTCCATCGGAGGCCCTGCTGATCGAGACCCTGAATTCGCTCCGCCGCGTGCTGGGTCCCGCGCATCCCGTTACGGCCGAAACGCTGAAAGAGCTGAGTCTGGACTATGTGGCTGAGGGAAAGTATGACCAGGCGGAAGACTTGTACCGCCAGGCTCTGGGGGCCACCGCGAGCCCGGCGCTGGAAGCCGGGTTCGCGCAGCTTTTGCTTACGGTTCCGGACCGTCGCCGGCGCGATCCCGGAAGGGCCCTGGAACTGGCTCGCATGGCGCTCAAGTCGGAGCCGGGCAATACGGATTTTCTGAAGACGCTGGGCCTGGCGGAGGTCCGGAACCGGCTGTGGGGCGAAGCCATTGCAACGCTCCAGGAGGCCGCCGGCGCGCACGGCGGCGTGGATCCAAAGGATTTTCTCTTCCTGGCGCAGGCTTACCAGGGCCGCGGCGACAATGCGAACGCCGACAGGAATTACGACCGCGCTGTGAAGATGATCCGAAATGTCGCTGAGGCTGATCCGGACGTCCTGCCGCTGTGGCGCGAGACGGCAGCAGCCCTGGGCAAACCGGCCCCCGGGCTGCCGCCGGCCGGCAAAGTTGCTGCTCGATAAGGAACCGCTGGGAACGAGAAGCGGATTGCGGCCGCGGCAAGCGACGACAGGCTCGGTCAATGCACACGCGTCTCAATCGGGGCGCACCGTCACCAACCTGCTCCTCCAACCTTGATTGGTAATGATATGTCGGCTTCTCGCACCCTGAGGGCGACAGTTCGAGCGTGGGCATGTCGCAATCGTCTGCGCGGCAACTCGCACTAAAAAACGAGCCCTATGTGGCACGGCAAGGTAGGGAAACTCGGCGGCTAGATCCCGCAGTTTACCTTCACCTTGCTGTTGGTGAGAATGGCCGGGAAAATATCGGACACATCGTCGTTGAGCGCTCGGCGATTGGTAGGGAACGATGCGGGCCGTCTCGGGTCATAGTGCAGCATGTCCGAAAGCAGCATTAATTGCTCCGCTGCCCATCATCCCGCAGATTCCCGCATCGGCAAATCGCGATCGCGAACCCCAATCAGATACAGCAATCCGTCCAGTCCCAGCCGCGAGATCGACTGCGGAGCATTCTGGCGAACCGTCGGTTTGGCCCGATAGGCGATGCCCATCCCGGCAATCTTCAGCATCGGAATGTCATTGGCGCCATCGCCCACTGCCACCACCTGTTCGGTTGAGATTCCTTCGCGTGCCGCGATCTCGCCCAGCAGAGACGCCTTCCGTTCTCCGTTGACAATGGGCGGAAGCACGCGGCCGGTGACCACTCCATCGGCGATCTCCAGCTCGTTGGCATGCACGTAATCGATGCCGAGCGTCTGCTGCAGGTGGTGCGCAAAAAACGTGAAGCCTCCGGAGAGAATGGCAGTCTTGTATCCGAGCAGGCGCAGCGTGCGGATCAGCCGCTCCGCACCCTCCGCCAGGGGAATGCTGTCGATCATGGCGTGCACGCGCTCCGCGGACAGCCCCTTGAGCAGCGCCACACGCCGAGTAAAGCTTTCGTCGAAGCCTAACTCGCCGCGCATAGCCGCTTCGGTAATGCGCACAACGTCGTCGCCCACTCCGGCCAGCCTGGCCAGCTCGTCAATCACTTCTCCCTGGATCAGGGTCGAATCCATATCGAAAGCAAAGAGCCGCCGATTGCGCCGAAAGATGCTTTCGCGCTGGAAGGCAATATCGATGGAGAGCTCCTGGGCAGCGGCAAGAAACTCGGCGCGCATAGCCGGCTCGCGCAGGGCCGCACCGCTGATTGCCAGCTCCACACAACCGGCGGCCGAAGCATTTTCCGGCGAGAGCTGACCGGAAAGCCGGTCGATGCGATCCACATTCATCTCGTGGGCAGCGATGATCGCGGTCACCCGAGCGAGGTGTTCCGCGGTGATGGAGCGGCCCAGGACCGTGATGATGAAATGATGCTGGTCGAGGCCATGAAGCCAGTGGCGCAGCGAATCCGGCTTGACCGACCTGAAGCGGACCTGAAGGTTCAGTTCGTGCCCGCGAACGACCAACTCCGTTTTGAGCGCGGCCAATCGGCTGTCGCCGGGAAGCTCGATGAGAATTCCAAGAGAGAGCGCTTCATGGACGACAGCCTGGCCAATGTCGAGAATGCGGATGCGATGCCGGGCCAGCGTGCTGGTTAATTCCGCCGTCAGGCCCGGATGATCGTGGCCGGAGAAGTGGATGAGGACGGCCTTGCCGAGGTCTCCGGTGCTCATGCTGTTCCGAATATAGCGTACGAATCGGGGGCATCCGGTCCTGCGGTTCCAAAATGGAAAAATGCTCGCCCATCGTTACCATTGCCGGAATGCCCCTGAGAAAACCCTTATCTTTCCCGCGCACGTGTCGATCCACAGTTTTACGCTCGGCTCATGGAGGTTTTTCCCATGCAGCCCGGACCGAACTCTGACGACATCAACACCATTCTGAGCCGCTTCCATACCTGGGCCGAAAAGCAACCGGCCGATGGCAACGGCAATGGTCACAAGAACGGTGCCGGCTCCGGCGAGCTCCGCGAAATGTCGTACGGGGAAGCGATTCTCGAGCACCGCAACCGTCGTGCTGCCCAGACCTCGCGCCGCACCAGGAACGCGGCCGCAGGAAAATCCGCGGCGAAAGCAGTCACGCCTGCGCAGGACCGGACGGCCCCACCAGAAGCCGCCGCGGACCGGATCGGGAACCTGCCGGTTGTTTCGGACGCGGAATCTGTAGATGCGCCTGCGATCGCCGATGCGCCCAGGCTTTCGGCGGCGGCTGAGAGCGCTCCGACCCAGCCAGCGCCGGCTCTGGAAGAAAGCTCCGATGGATCCGATGCGCCGAGGAAGGCTCCTCCGTGGAAGCGTGTGGCGGGGCCCCAAAAGGGGAAGACGGAGGCGCCAAAGCAAGAATCGAAGATCATCGCCGTCGCGCCCGAGGTTTCCGCCGTTGTCGCGGAACCCTCAACGGTGACCCCCGCGCCTCGCGCTGCCAGGGCAGCGCGTAAGGTATTGTCCAAAACGGCCCCGGCACAGATCGCAGTCTCTGCATCGGGGAAGGCCGCTCTAAAGTCAGTCGTCGCACGCGTCATCACCGCGAGGCCTGCGGCGAAGGCGCTCAAAACAGCCGCGAAGTCCGGCAGCGCCGCGCCAGCGAAGGTCGCCGCCAAGTCCGTGGCGCAGAGGGCCGTGCTCTCCCCGAGGGCTGCGAAAAAAACAGCCGCCTCGTCATCCGCTGCCACCAAAAAGAGCAAAGCCAGGCGTCCACCCTTCCGTCAGGTTCTGGCCAAAAGTGTTCAGCAGCCTAAAGGCAAGCCGGCGCCCGACCGCACCCGCCGCATCACCACACGCTTTTCTCCGGCAGAGGAGCGCCGCATCGAAAAGCAGGCCGCGGATCTGGGCATCAACGTTTCGGCCTATCTCCGGCAATGCGCGCTGGCCGCGTCCGCGCAAAACGCGCTTGCGCCGGCGATCGCTGCGACCATCAGCAACAAAAAGTCTCGAAAATCGACAGCGGACGTTCCGGCTGAGTCGCGTCTCTACTACGCGCCCAGCGGTTCCTTCCTGGGAGGATGGCTTGCCCTTCTGCGCAACCGCTTCTTAGGTCCGCCAGCAAGATTTTCCGAAGAAGCCTGACCGCTGACTGCCGACTACGAATTTCCCTGCTGCACCTGGGTAGCCTTGTCGTTCTCGAAGGTCACTTCCCAGTGTTTGCCGCCGGCATCGTAGTGCACGGTGCGGTTGCCGTAGTTCGACGAGTCGGACTGCTGCATCACGCCCAGCGCCATGGCTGTCTCCAGCTCCGTCATCCCCTGTTTCGGCTGATGCTGGTCGATGGCCTGCCACAAATCCGCCGGCCAGAAGTTGTACATCTTGTGCGGATCGTCGTAGTAAAGAACGTTGTCGCAGTAGTACGTCGAATCGGTGCCCGTAATGGTGCCGATTGCGGTTGCATATTCCTTCGCATCGCCCGGCATGGTGAACACCGCAAACGCCTGCGCCGTGCCCCGGGGGACGCGCGATTCCACGCTGGCCGGGACCTTCTGCGTCACCACGTCTTTGATGTCGAGTTGCTGCACACTGGGCAGCACGCCGGCCTTGTGCGCGAAGTTCACCTCGTGCCCCGTATAAGGGTAGTAATCCAGCTCATACCCGGCCTGCACCCACACCGGTTTCCCGATCAGGTCCTTCGCCGACTTCAGATCGTCGATGTAGAGCTTGCGCGGCTGCACCATCTGCTCGTCGCTCAGGTGGGTCTCCTCGGCCGGGTGCGGCACCACGGCCGGTTGATTGCGCGCGACGTTGATGCGCCAGATGCCGATAGCGGCAATCAGAAGGGCGGGCACAAGAATCAGAGCAAGTTTTTGCCAGGTCTTCATGGTTTACCCAGCTTATTCTGATGCGCGCGGTCGGGGAATGATGCGTGCCATCAGCTCGATTCCGCCGCCTGGCTCGCCAGCCCTCGGCGGGCTATGTCGGCCAGCGCCAGGGTCAGCAGCCGCGAATCGTTCAGCGAGTCCGGCCGCCGCACCGTCATCCCGAGGCCTGTCGCGCACTCCCTAAACGCGACGTCGATGTCGTACAGAATCTCAACGTGGTCGCACAAAAATCCAATGGGCTGGATGATCAGATTCGTCACGCCCTTCTCGCGCAACTCCCTCAGCGTGTCCTCCACCGTTGGCCCCAGCCACGGACCCCCCGACATGCCCTGGCTCTGGAATGCGAAGAACCACTGATCCAGCGCAAGCCCCGTTCGCTCGGCCACCAGCTCTGCCGTCCGCTTCGCCTCCACCGGGTAAGGATCGGGTGGCTCGGGCTTCGCCTTCGGATCGGGCTGTGGGGCCGAAATCACGGTCCGGCAGGGCACGCTGTGCGCCGTGAACAGCACCGGCACCGGCGACCCCACCTCTGCGCTGAACGCATCCCGCGTCGCCACCAGCCGCTCTGCAAAGGCACGGATCAGATCCGGATGCTCGGCCCAGTGCTCCACAAAATGCAGCTCCAGCTTGCCCTCGGCCGCCGCGAAGACCGCTTTCCGATACAGCCCCACACTCGTGCGCGAATTCTGCGGCGCCAGGCAAATCGCTACCGCGCGCGTGATCCCTTCCTCGCGCATCGTGTGCACTACATCGGCGATATATGGCTTCCAGTTGCGCATGCCCACATACACTGGCATGCCCAACTCGTCCGCCAGCAGCCGTCCCTGTTCCAGTGTCAGCCGCGTCAACGGGCTGCCGCCGATTGCTGAGAAGCGATGCTTCACCTCTTCCACCGCGGCTTCCGGCAGCGGACGCCCCTGCGTCACGCGGTTCAAATACTCGGGAATTTCCTCCACCGAATCCGCGGTGCCGTGCGCCAGCAACAGAACCCCATCAGCCATGCCGCACCTCCGGCGTATATTCGCGAACGAACTTCACCACGGCCTGCACATTTTCTACCGGCGTCCCGGGCACAATGCCGTGTCCAAGATTGAAGATGTGCCCCGGCCGTCCCGCGGCCTGATCCAGAATCTGCCGCACCCGCGTGCGAATCAGCTCCGGCTCGGCGAACAGCGTAATGGGATCGAGATTGCCCTGCACTGCGCACGAATAATCCAGCTCGCGCCAGGCTTTGTCGAGCGGCGTCCGCCAGTCCAGCCCCAGCACATCCGCGCCCGCCTCCCGCATCGTGGGCAGCAGGCTCGCCGTGTCCACGCCGAAATAAATCACGGGCACACCCAGCGCCTGCACCGCGCGCACCAGCGTCTTCGTTGCCGGCAAAACAAAATCGCAATAGTCGGGAATCGCCAGCGCTCCGGCCCAGCTGTCGAAAATCTGGATCACGTCCGCGCCCGCCGCCACCTGCTGCGCCGCAAATTCCCGCAACACCGCGACCAGCTTGTCCAGCAGCTTCTGCCACGCGTCCGGGTGCCGATACATCAGCTTCTTCGTCTCGATGTAATTGCGCGACCCGCCGCCCTCGATCATGTAGCTGGCCAGCGTGAAGGGCGCGCCGCAAAACCCGATCATCCCCAGTTGTCCCTTGAAATGGGCCACCACTTTCTCGATGGCCTCGCCCACATATCCCAGCTCTGTGGCCCGCGTCGTCACCAGCGCGTCAATCGATGCGGCATCGCGCAGCGGCTTGTGAATCACCGGCCCCTCGCCCGCCTGAAACTCAAAATCCAGGCCCATCGATTCGAGCGGCAGAAGCAGATCGGCAAAGATGATGGCCGCGTCCACGTCCAGTTTCTCCGCCGCGGTGATCGTGACTTCGGCCGCCAGCTCAGGCCGCTTGCAAATCTCCAGCAGCGAGTGGTGCCGGCGCACTTCCATGTATTCAGGCATGTAGCGGCCCGCCTGGCGAAGGAACCACACCGGTGTGCGATCAACGGGCTGGCGCAAACAGGCGCGAACAAATCTTTGCGAGGGAAGAACGGCAGGAGTTTGCGTCATGAGGGCTACCCAAAGAAGGTAGCAGGTAGCAGCATCGCGAGAAAACCGCGGCCCGGAACCTGGGGATGGTTTCCGGGCCGAACCTTGCAGAATTTTGCAGTCGCGCTGCGCGAGTTGCCGCGGCGCAACCCGCGATTACTTCTTTTTCGAAGACTTCTTCGCGCTGCTCTTTTTGGCGGCCGACTTCTTCTTCGGCACTTTAGCGCCGGCTTTCCGCGCCTCGGAGAGCCCGATGGCGATGGCCTGTTTGCGGCTGGTCACCTTCTTGCCGCTGCGCCCGCTCTTCAGCGTGCCGCGCTTCTTCTCATCCATCACCTTCTTTACTTTTGCGCCCGCCTTGGGGCTGTACTTTTTGCCTGAGGACTTTTTCTTCGTTGCCATGAGAACGTTCTCCCTTCTGCTTGTATGGGAAGCAGTCGAGGAAGCGGAGGTTGCGCGGCGAGGACAGAGATGAAACCCTATGGCAGATTGAGACGAAGAAATGATTATCGGTGAGGCTAGCGATGAGACAGAGCTACTTGAGTTCACGATTGAACCGTTCGTGACTTCCGGCTACCTTCTGACGATTCGCTACCGTAGCAATCGCGCACAAAATATTACGGGGTGCGGGAGTTTGGCCCACCGTCGAGAAAGCGAAAAGCATCGCACAGGAGACGGCCAACAGACTGCTCCACGAGACCGCAATAAAATGCGCGAAGATCGCGAACGGATTTGAAGACTTTTGCCTACCATCCCGGAGAAATTCTCAGGACGAGTTCATGGAACCGCTCGGCCTTTCTGCGTGGCGTCTGGCCCGCGAACTCGACGTACCGGCGCCGCGCATCAACGACATCGTGCGCGGCAAGCGCGGTATCTCCGCGAATACAGCGCTCCGTCTGGGACGCTATTTTGGAAACTCTGCGCAGTTCTGGCTCAATCTGCAAAATCGCTGCGATCTCGCAGAAGCGGCGAAAGACAAATCGATTCAGAAGATCAGAAACAGGGCGGCGGCTTAGCTGACGACCGCAACGGCAGGAAGAATATCTTCGACGTCGACCCACTGCGTCGGATAGTCGCCCGTGTAGCACGCGACGCAATATTTGTTTCCCTCGCCGCCATCGCACGCGGCGCGCAAACCATCGAGCGACAAATACGCCAGCGAATCCGCTTCGATGAACTGCCGTATCTCTTCAACCGAGTTGTTCGCCGCAATCAACTCCGACTTGCGCGGCGTGTCGACCCCATAAAAGCACGGCGAAATGGTCGGCGGACAGCTGATGCGCAGATGCACTTCTGTCGCGCCCGCCTGCCGCACCATGCGCACAATCTTCCGGCTCGTGGTGCCGCGAATGATGGAGTCGTCGATCAGAATAATCCGCCGCCCCTCCAGCAGATTTCGCACCGGATTCAGCTTGAGCTTCACGCCGAAATCGCGCACGCGCTGCTCCGGCTCGATGAACGTGCGGCCCACATAGTGATTGCGAATCAGCCCAAAGCGAAAGGGAATACCGCTCTCCGCTGCGTAGCCAATCGCTGCGGTCACGCCGGAGTCGGGCACCGGCACCACCAGATCCGCATCCACATGCGATTCGCGAGCCAGCTGCCGCCCCATCTCCTCGCGGCTTTCCTGTACCCAGCGCCCGTAAATCCTGCTGTCGGGCCGCGCAAAATAGACATGCTCAAAGATGCAGCTGGTTTGATTCGGCGGTGCGTACTGCCGCGAAGTCACGCCATCGGTGCTCACCATCACCAGCTCGCCCGGCTGCACATCGCGTTCGTATTTCGCGCGCAGCAGATCGAACGCGCACGTCTCGGACGCAAACACCACCGTGTCCGGACCGTCAGGATTGTGGATGCGCCCCATCGACAGCGGACGAAACCCATGTGGATCGCGTGCGGCAAAGATGCGGTCGCGCGTCATCATCACGATGGAGAACGCCCCTTCGACCTGACTCAGGGAATCGGCGATGGCATCGACGAGCGTCGTCGCCTGCGAATGCGCGATGAGCTGGACGATGATTTCGGAATCGGAGGTCGTCTGGAAAAACGCGCCCTTGCGTTCCAGATGTACCCGCAGATTACCGAGGTTCACCAGGTTGCCGTTATGCGCAATCGCAATCAGCCCTTTGGTCGACTCCACCCGAATCGGCTGCGCATTCAGCAGTGCCGAGTCGCCCGTCGTCGAGTAGCGCGTGTGCCCAATGGCCATGTCGCCTTTGAGCCGCGCGAGAACCTCGTCGGTAAAAATCTCCGAGACCAGGCCCATGCCCTTGATGTTCGAAAGATGTGTGCCGTCGGCCGTGGCGATGCCGGCCGACTCCTGCCCGCGATGCTGCAGCGCGTAGAGCGCCAGATACGCCTGGCGGGAAGCATCCGGATGGCCGTGAATGGCAACGACGCCGCACTCTTCACGCAGCTTGTCCGGATCGTGAGGCGTCGTCGGCTCTGAAGTATTTCCGTTCCCAAAGATGGTCGGAGATTTCTCTCCAGGAAAGCCTTCGAAGAGCAGTGGCCTCACGCCGTCACCTCTTCAGCAAGTTGGGATTCGAGGGCTTTCGAGAAAGCCGATTCCAAGTCGTGAACCAGAGCCGAGATCCTTGTGTCGCCCTGAAGCAGGATTTCCAAAGAGTCTCCCGCCGTGCGACCAATGCTTCGAAGGCCGCCGATATTCGCGTCGCTAACAATACTCTTGATTCTTGCGAGCGATGACATCGGACAGGAAATCAATAATGAGCAGGCATATTCTCCAAAGAGCGTGATCGCAGCCCCGCTACCGTGACCCACCCTGCTGATGTCGATCCTCGCCCCGACGTCCGACGGGAAGGTTGCTTTCGCAAGCGCAACAGCCAGGCCACCATCGGCAATATCGGAAACGGACGAAACCAATCCATCGTCAGCGAAAGTCTTCAGAACTGCATTCACACGAGCGTCGAATTCCGTCGCGATGTCCGGCGGAGTGCCCCATAAATTTCCGAGGATGGCTTTCGCGAATTCCGAAGACCCAAAAGTGCGTTCGTGAAGAAACCTGTCGCGTTCCTGATCGAAATCGACGGAGTAGGGCTGCCACAGCAAGACGACATCCCCCTCACGCTGAAACGCCGCCGGCACAGCCTTGGTCACATCCTCCAGAATCCCCACCACGCCCACCACCGGCGTGGGATAAATCCCCTCGCCGCGAGTCTCGTTATAGAGGGAAACATTGCCGCCGGTAATCGGCGTTCCCAATGCCGTGCACGCTTCAGCGATTCCATCGATGGCGGCGGAGAGCTGCGCCATAATCTCGGGCTTCTCAGGATTGCCGAAGTTGAGGCAATTCGTCGCCGCTACGGGAGTCGCGCCCGTGCACGCAACCTTGCGCGCTGCTTCCGCCACCGCATGCATCGCGCCCAGCTTCGGATCGAGATAGCACCAGCGCCCATTGCCCGCGAGCGCCATCGCCAGGCCACGTTCATGGCGTGAACCATCCGGCCCGGGCGTCCCCGTCCCCTTGATCCGCATCACGCCGGCTTCGGCACCTGGACCTTCGACGGTGTTCGTTTGCACCATCGAGTCGTACTGCTCAAATACCCAGCGCTTGGAGCAAATGTTGGCCGAGGCCAGCAGCTTTTTGAGATCCGCGGTGGAGTCGCGCGGCTTTTTCAGTTCTTCCAGCACCGCAGCTGGTGGATCGAGCGGCACTTTAATCTGGTCGGGACGCGCCCACGTTCCAATTGGCCGGTGATAGAGGGGCGCTTCGTCGGTCAGCGACTGGTTGGGAATATCGGCCACCAGCTCGCCGTGATGGAAGACACGCAGGCGCGGCTCCTCGATCACCGTGCCAACGATCACGCCTTCGAGTCCCCACTTCTCAAAAACGCTCAGCACTTCGTGCTCGCGGCCCTTCTCAGCCACCAGCAGCATGCGCTCCTGGCTTTCGCTGAGCATCATCTCGTAGGCCGTCATGCCGGTCTCGCGTTGCGGCACGTGGTCCAGATCCATCTCGATCCCAACGCCGCCCCGTCCGCCCATCTCGCAACTGGAACTGGTCAACCCCGCCGCGCCCATGTCCTGGATGCCAACCACCGCGCCCGTCTTCATCGCTTCAAGGCAGGCCTCCAGCAGCAGCTTTTCCATGAACGGATCGCCCACCTGCACGTTGGGCCGTTTCTGCTCCGAGCCTTCTTTGAATTCCTCGCTGGCCATGGTCGCGCCGTGGATGCCGTCGCGCCCGGTGCGCGCGCCCACATAAATGACCGGGTTTCCGATCCCCGACGCCTTCGCGTAGAAAATCTCATCGCGCTTGACGAGGCCCAGCGCAAACGCATTCACCAGCGGATTGCCCGAGTAGCACGCCTCAAACTTCGTCTCGCCGCCAAGATTCGGCACGCCAAAGCAATTGCCGTATCCGGCGACCCCGCTCACCACGCCCTCAACAATGGAGTGATTCCTGTGGATCAGCTCTTCCGGCGTCTTTCCGTCGGCCTCAATCGGCCCAAACCGCAGTGAATCCATCACCGCCAGAGGCCGCGCGCCCATCGTAAAGATGTCGCGCAGAATGCCGCCCACGCCCGTCGCCGCGCCCTGATACGGCTCGATATACGAAGGATGATTGTGCGACTCAATTTTGAACGCGCAGGCCCAGCCATCGCCCACGTCGATGATGCCGGCGTTCTCGCCCGGTCCCTGCACCACCAGCTTGCTGCGCGTCGGCAGCCGCTTGAGGTGCACCTTCGAGGATTTGTAGGAGCAGTGCTCGCTCCACATCACGCTGTAAATACCCAGCTCGGTCAGGCTCGGCGTGCGGGCGAGCGCGCCGGTGATGCGGCTGTATTCATTGGGGGTAATGCCGTGGGTGGCGAGAATTTCTGGCGTAATGGTCGCTGGCGGGGGCGCCGGGATTGCGGGCACTCCCGCATTTGGCGTGCTGGAGTGCTGCGCCACTGCGGCTGAAGATTTCATGTCCGATTCAACTTTATTGTCGCATGGGATTGGCCTCCGGCCCTGGGCGCCTCGCCCCCGATTCCCACAGAGGCCGCCTTGGGGCCGCCATGCCAACACACGCCGGGGTTACCAAAGTAGCGCAACTCCACGGGGTACGATATTCGGGGGCTGTCCTGATCGTTTCTCTCCCGGCGTTGGGCCCAGGATGCAGCCCGAGAGGAAATCGTATGTCGCCTCGGGTTTGTCCATGGTGGATGGGATCTCTGCTGCTCAATCCATTGCGTCGCTGGGCAATTCGACCGGAGCGGCTGCTCGCACCGTATATCCACGAGGGCATGACGGTGCTCGAGCCCGGGCCCGGCATGGGCTTTTTTACGCTGCCGCTCGCGTCGCTCGTCGGTCCGCACGGCAAGATCATCGCCGTCGACATTCAGCCGAAGATGCTGGAGAAGCTGCGCGAGCGTGCCGACCGCGCCGGCCTGGCTGCGCGCATCGAAACCCGCCTCGCTGCCGGCGATTCGCTGCAGATCATCGACCTCATCGGATCGATCGACTTCGCGCTCGCCGTTGCCGTTGTCCACCAGGCGCTTTCGGTCGAACGATTCTTCCGCGAAGTGACTACCGCACTCAAGCCTGGCGCTTCGACACTGATCGTCGAGCCATCCGGCCATGTGCGCGCCGAAAAATTTGACACCGAAGTCCGCGCTGCTGAGGCCGCCGGCCTGGTCGTGGTTGGAACTCCGAAAGTGGCCAGAAGCCTCGCGGTGTTGCTGCGCAAACCCGTCGCTGCCTGACGGAAATTCGCGGCCCCGCTTCCAGCTATGCGTCGACCGCTGCGCCCGCGGCCTGGTGGATCGCCAGCAGCGTCTCCAGCAGCGGCTTCAGATTCTTCAGGTCCAGCGCGTTGGCGCCGTCGGATTTCGCCTGCGCCGGATTGTCGTGGACCTCGAGAAAAATTCCATCGACGCCTGCCGCAACCGCCGCCCGCGCCAGCAATGGAATAAACTCCGGCTGCCCGCCGGAAACGCCATTTGCGCCGGAAGGAATCTGCACCGAGTGGGTGCCATCGAAAACTACCGGAGCGAAACCGCGCAGGATGGCCAGCGACCGCATGTCCACCACTAAATTGTTGTAGCCGAAGCTCGCACCGCGCTCGGTAAGGAACAGCCGGGTGTTCCCGGTTGACGCTACTTTCTCGACCGCGTGCCGCATATCCCACGGCGCAACAAACTGCCCCTTCTTCACGTTGATGGCGCGCCCGGTCCGACCCGCTGCCACCAGCAAATCCGTCTGCCGGCAGAGGAACGCCGGAATCTGCAGCACGTCCGCGCCTTCTGCTGCTGGCTCGCATTGTCCTGGCTCGTGCACATCGGTCAGCACCGGAAGCCCCGTTGCTTCGGCCAGCCGGCGCAGAATTGCGGTGCCCTCGACGAGCCCCGGCCCGCGAAAACTCCCCACCGATGTCCGGTTCGCCTTGTCGTAGGAGGCCTTAAAAATGTATGGGATTTTTAAATCCGACGTGATTCGCTGGATCGCGTCCGCCATCGTCCGCACATGCGCTTCGCTCTCAATCACGCACGGGCCGGCGATCAGGAACAGCTGTCCGCCTCCCACACGCACCGGGCCAATCTCAAATTCCTGACTCACAAAAATAGGTTACAGGGTACAGGTTGCAGGGTACAGAACACCCTGGCACGCAAAAGCGAGCCGCCGCAACTGTAACCTGCAACCTCTCACCTGCAACCTCACTCGCAAGCAGCTTGTTCGAAACCCAGGCCCAGCAGCAGCTTCGTCACGGTGGTGCAGGCGTTCTGCTGTGCCCTGGCCAAAATGGCTGCCGCCAGCGCGGACTGCCGCAGGTTTTCTACCGCCTGCTCGCGCACCTCGCCCTCCAGCGTCGGATCCACCGGAACCAATATTCCCGTCGAGCGCGAGTACACGTGGGTCTTCTGATCGTCGAGGCTCACGGCGAACACCTGCGCCTGCGGCAGATGAATCCTAACCGCGCGCCCGTTCAGCTGCACGTCGCCCGCGCCGACCTGGCCCAGATCGACTCCGGCAATCGCCTCGCCATGGACCTCCAGCAGAATCCGATCCCCGGTCAGGAAGGCCGGCAGCACTCGCCCTTCGCGATCGCCCGAGACCATTTTGTCCATCGTGAACGCGACCGACTCCAGGCGGGACAACCGCCGCACCTCCATCACCACCGTCGGCTGCGATGTATCGATGCGCAGCGTGCGCGCGCTCAGCGCGCTGGCGACGCGATCCCAAATGCCGCGCTTCGCTTCATGCAGAAACAACGTGAGCAACGCGACGCCCACCACGCCGCCCAGCAAAAGCGTAGTGAGAACCACTGGAAGCAACCTGCGTGGCGCGCGCTGGGGTGGGGAAGAAACCGTGGGCATGGGGCATTAGATGACATCGCGTGCCAAACGGGTCCCTGGCCCCGTGTTTTCCATAGCAGAGCCGCCCCAATCGCTTAGTATGCAACGAACACGCCGTCCTAGCCCCCTGTTTTCCCAGTTCCTTCACCCGGAGCCGCCGATGCTGCAGCTTGTGTTTGCCCTCTTGTTCCTCATCAGTGCCTGGATCGGCTGGCGCCGCAACCCGCTCTACAGCAAGCGCGCTCTTTTGATTTCCATCGGCGTCGGCCTCCTCGCCATTGCGGGGGCGGTCCTGCTGATCGCCGCCGCGGTGCAGCTCACCCTCAATCGTTCCCCGGCCGTCGCCTTCACCACTCTGGCCGTGGTCATCGTGGTCGTGACCCTCGGTCTCATCTTCATCATCCAGACCCTCACCGTGCCCCATGGAGCGAAGCCCACCTCGCTGCCGCACGCCACGAAGCTGGTGACCACCAATCGCGCCAAAGTTAAGACGTGGGGCAAAGTTTTTGGCGTCATGATCGCGGCCTCTGCGATTCCCGGCCTGCTGATTCCCGGCGATCTCCGCTACATGTTTCTTACCTTCGCGGGCTTCGCGGCATTTTTCGCGGTCACCCTGCTGCCGGTTCTTTACTGGACCAATCGCGGCTTCGACCAGTCCCTCACCGCCATCGAGCTGCAACCGTGGGTCCACTGGCAATACACGCCCGAGCAATGGACCGCCTGGTCGAACGTGCAGGCCGACCGCCTCAAGGCCACGCCTCCCACCTTCATCCTCCGCAAAAGCTGGCACCGTTTCGTTTGGGTCTTCGGCGGGATCGCCGCCGGCGTCTACGTCATCTGTCCTGGAGAATGGCTGTGGAAGACGATCTACATTGTCGCGGTCTGCGGCCTGATAGCGGGTGTCGTCATCTACAGCGGCCGCGGCGGCGCTCCGCACTCCGAAAAACTTCGCGCCAAACTGCTGCGGGCCGCCCCCGAAGCTTACATGGGACGCGATGGCCTTTTCTGCGACGGCGCCTTCCTGCCGTGGATCAACATCAGCACCTATCTCATCTCTGCCACGATTGATGAGCGCCAGCCCCGCAGCGCACTCTTCAACTTCGAGCGCTCCGTTCCCAACCCCTACGGACCCACCCAGGTGGTTCACATCCATCAGGCGGTGCTCATCCCCAGCGGAAAAGAGGGTGACCTTGCGCGCCTGCAGCAGGAACTCGCCGCCCGCTGCCCCGCCGCCCAGATCAACCTCGCCTGACCCTGGCCGAAGCGGCGCAGCCCAGAAATTTATCCCAATCCCCTGAATCCTTTTTCGCCCACCAGGGCTCTTCGCATGTAGACAACACATTTATGCGAGAATCCCTCACCGCTCCCGATCTCCAGGCCGCCTGCGCCGCCCCGCAACCGCCCACCGTCATCGACGTGCGCTCGGTCTCGGAATACGCCAGCGGCCACATCGCCGGCGCCATCAACATTCCTCTGCCTGAGCTCCAGGTGCGCCGCGATGACCTGCGCGGCGAACGGCTCGTCTTCGTCTGCGAACGCGGCATTCGAGCCCAGGCAGCGCAAACGGCGCTCGCTCCGTGCTTTCCTTCCGCGCAGGTGCTTCAGGGAGGAATGCACGCATGGCGGGAGGCCAACCTGCCGATGATTCACGTGACGAGGACTCGCTGGTCGCTTGAGAGACAGGTGCGATGCATCGCCGGAAGCCTCATCCTGATGGGCATCGTTCTCTCCCTCACGGTCAGCCCCCTGTGGTGGATGTTCGCAGCCCTGCCCGCCGCCGGTCTCGTGTTCGCGGGACTCACGGATATCTGTCCCATGGCCATTTTCCTGCTCCGGTTACCTTGGAATCATGTTTGCTCCACAGCAACCGCGACAACACGGCCGAAAGAGGTGAGCGAGAACTACAGTTAGAGCGGATGGACTTTGAGGGACTGACGAATCAGCACAAGGACGCGGTTTACCGGCAGATGCTGCGCGTCTGCGGCAATCGCGAAGACGCGGAAGACGTCCTGATCGAAGCGCTGCTGCGAGCCTGGCGGCATATCGACAGCCTCGAAAGCGCTGCTACCTTCCGCGCATGGCTGGCCCAGATCGCGCGCCGCGTCTGTTTTCGGGTGCGGCGCAGAGAAGCCCTGCTGCCGCTGGAAGAAATGCCGGAATTCGATGCAGCCGCCACGGCGCCGGGACCCGAAGAGCAAACCGCGGCAGCAGAAATGAAGTCGATTGTCCTGGGTGCGCTGGCCGCCTTACCGCCCGCGTATCGCAAAGTGTATGAATTGCGCGATATCGAGGAGAAGAGCGGGGAAGAAGCGGCACAGCAACTCGGCATCACGCTGGCAGCGGTCAAATCCAGGCTGCATCGGGCGCGCAGCATGATGCGGCAAAGTCTCGATGCGCAGTTCGGCGTCACAGCAACAGCATCACAGAGGAGAGGGCCATGGAAGTCACAGTAGAGCATCTGGGCGCGGTTCAGTTTGAAATCAAGGCGCGGCAACACACCGTCGTCGCGGATCAGCCATCGGAAAACGGCGGCTTCGACGAGGGCATGACGCCGCCGGAATTATTTCTGGCCTCCCTTGGCTCCTGCGCTGCCTTTTACGCTGCGGAATATCTGCGGCAAAAAGGATTAGCCACCGAAGGCACGCGGGTTACCGTGCACGCCGACAAAGTTCCCAACCCGGCTCGCATCGACAACATCCACATCGAAGTCGATCTGCCGCTGAGTTGCGAAGAGCGCGACCGCGAAGGCGTCGACCGCGCCGTGCACCGCTGCCTCATCCACAACACGCTGACCCATCCGCCAAAGATGGAGATTGCGATTCATTCCCCCGCGACGGTCTGATAGTTTCGCTGGACATGATCGTGTGAGCACATCAGAATAACGCTGTGATAGCGCACAACGCGTTCTTCCAGATCGCGATGGGTTTGGTGGTGATCCTGGGCGCGATCCGAACTATGCACATGTTCCGGGGACGAGCGATGCGCGCCCTCGCTGCCAGATGGGGTTTCCGGTACGTCGGGCCTCCTGCTCCTCCGAAATGGTGGTGGAACCCACGGCATCTGAAAATTAGCTCACCGCTGCCCTCGTGGATTGCCCACTTTCACCCCTCCGGTCAACGAATGAGACAAATCTGGAACGTTATCGAAGGACAGCAGAATGGAGTTCAACTGCTCATCTTCGACAGCGTCATCGGGGAATATAAGGGGGGTCGCCCTTGCACTCTTCTCGCTTGCCAAACAGAACAGAATCCATTCACGATAGTTGTCTCTTCGGATCGGGTAGTTCAATCACATGGATGGACAATCCTTTGTGGGGCCTGGTTCCTTTGGTTTTCGTGGTTCATGGGCATCGGGAGGATAGATGACCGTCTGAATGGAATACGGGCCGGTCGTCAGGAATAATCAGAACCCACAACACGCTGATGAGCCCGCCGAAGATTGAGGTTGCGACGTGCGCTCCAGTAGCTGGCATACTCAAGGGATGGCCCAATTGAAGATCGAGGACGGCGTTCCTCTAATCATTGCGGGCGATACCCCAGATCGCTCCGTCCTGACGACGGTGATGGTGGACGAGGTCATTCGGAGAGAGCGAGGAAAACGCGAACGTCGGGTGGCCCCGCGATCGGGGCGTGGAATAACGCGGCTTTTCCCGACTCCTGAGGCTTGTTAGAAGTCGGGTAAGCGACTACCCGCGCCCCACTTCCACCTTCGCCGGCTCTGCCTGCTGCGCTGACTTCGCCTTCACCCGATTCGCGTAGCTCGCCTTGATGAAGTTCAAAAACAGCGGGTGCGGCTCCAGCGGCTTCGACTTGAATTCCGGATGGAACTGGCAGCCCAGGAAGAATGGGTGGCCCGGAATCTCGACGATCTCCACATAGGTTCCGTCGGGCGTGGTTCCCGTGATGTTGAGCCCCGCGCCGGTCAGCAGCGCCTCGTATTCGCGATTGAATTCGTAACGGTGACGGTGACGTTCTGAAATTTCCGTTTTCCCGTAAGCCTCCGCGGCCATCGACCCTGCTTCCAGCAGGCAGGTCCATGCGCCGAGGCGCATCGTTCCGCCCATCTCTTCCACGCCCGTGAGCTCGCGCAGTTTGTAGATCACGCGATGCGGCGTGGCCGGATCGAACTCACTCGAATTGGCCCCCGCCAGCCCACACACATTGCGCGCATATTCAATGCACGCTGTCTGCATGCCCAGGCAAATCCCGAAATACGGCACGCCCCGCTCGCGCGCATAGCGAATCGCATTCAGCATGCCCTCAATCCCGCGCTTGCCGAATCCCCCCGGCACCAGAATCCCGTCGAACCCGCGCAGCTGCTCTTCGTAGCCGGGATCTTCCAGACCCTCCGCCTCAATCCACGTCACGGTCAGCTTCAGATTGTGAGCGAGCGCGCCGTGCACCAGCGCCTCTTTCAGCGATTTGTAACTGTCCTCGTACTCCACATACTTGCCAACGATCGCAATCGAAACTTCATCCGCCGGGTTGTAGCAGCGGTTCACCAGATCCGACCACTTGCTCAGGTCCGGCTCCGGCGTCGAAAGGTGCAGGTACTTCAGCGCCAGCTTATCCAGGCCTTCGGAGTTGAACATCAGCGGCGCTTCGTAGATCGACTTCACATCCCGCGCCGTGATCACCGCCTGATCTTCGACGTTGCAGAACAGCGCAATCTTGCTCTTCACCTCGCGCGACAGATGGCGATCCGTGCGGCACAACAAAATATCCGGCTGAATTCCAATCGACAGCAGCTCCTTCACCGAGTGCTGCGTCGGCTTGGTCTTCAGCTCCTGGGCCGCGTTGATCCACGGCACCAGCGTTACGTGCACGAAGACGGTGTTCTCGCGCCCCAGCTCCTGCCGCGCCTGCCGGATCGCTTCCAGAAAGGGCAGCGATTCGATGTCGCCCACCGTGCCGCCAATTTCGACAATCGTGACGTCGCCTTCGGCCGACACTTTCCGCATCGCGTTCTTAATCTCGTTCGTCACGTGCGGAATCACCTGCACGGTCTTGCCGAGATAGTCGCCGCGCCGCTCCTTGGTGATGATCTGCTCGTAGATGCGCCCTGTCGTCCAGTTGTTATCGCGGCTGAGTTTGGCGTGGGTGAAGCGCTCGTAGTGCCCGAGATCCAGATCGGTCTCCGCGCCATCGTCGGTCACGAAAACTTCGCCGTGCTGGAAGGGCGACATGGTCCCCGGATCCACGTTGAGATACGGGTCGAACTTCATCAGGTTGACTTTGAGACCGCGGCTTTCGAGAAGACAGCCGATCGAGGCAGCGGCAAGACCCTTGCCGAGGCTGGACACAACTCCGCCAGTCACAAAAATGTACTTTGCAGACATTTTCGCGTCACCTTATTTGGATTTGTGGGCTGGACGAACCAGGCGGGCACGATCAAGTATCGCAGCATTCCCAGGGGAAGGGAAGAGGCTTCTCCGTGCAAAATCGGCACGGGTTTGAGACGGAGCGGATGAAATCGCCCGAGCTCTAAGGCAACAGCGCTCGCACCAGCCGCATGTGGCCCTTCCCGGCCTGGAAAAACGTGAATCCCTGCTTGCTGTCAAAACAGATGGGAGATCCCGGCACTCCCTCAGGAGGAAGGTACAGACCACGGCTTTCCCCCTCCGCCGCGCCAAGTACGAGGAAGCTCACTTGCGTGCATTGGTGAGGGGGAGCATGCAGCAAAGTGATCTCTGCCAGCCCCCCGGAAATGCTAAGGCCGATAACCAGCTCTTTGGGATCCGGCTTGTCGATCTCGATCGTCTGGATCAAATTCCCTGTCGAGTCCATCGCGGCAAGAGACCGGCCGTCGGTCATGTAGAAAGTTTCGTCATCGGCTCGCACCAGGTCTTCGGATGGGTGCAACTCGATGCCATCCTTGCCAAGGCCGGCATCTGCGGCCGCCAGTTCCGTGACCAGACGTCCAACCGGATTGAAAATTGCTCGATAGGTTTTGCCTTCGCTCGCGTCGTGAGCCGGAGACGCAGGATGGTAGGCCAATAGCAACAGGAATCCCTGGCGCGTGACGGCGAAGCTGCGGACCAGGATATCCGGCGGCACAGGAAGGTCTTCCTCTCCTTCGAGTTTGCCTGCAGTGTCGAAGCGAAACCACAGGACGCGAATTCCAGGCTGGACGACCACGAGGTGAAGTTCCCCGTTGGATGCGGCGTAAAAATCGGTGTTGTGCGCTTCCTTCTGTATTTCGGGCGGCAATCGAAACAGGACCTGTTGTTGCCCGTCCGCCGACAAAGACGTGTAGACGATGTTTTCCGACTTCGGGATCAGCGAAGGAAGACTGGCGAAAAACATCCGCCCCGAATCGTCGCATTGTGCGGGTTCGATGAAGCCGAAAGGCGCAACGGCCAGCGGCGTCGTGGTGAAGACATCCAGAGTTTGTGCGAACTGAATTTGCGGTGTCGTCTCCCGTCTCGGGGGCTGATTCTGAGCTGGTGCGGAGGCTTGCTGTGCGATCGCCGATGCAGCCCCCAGAAACGTCAGAGCGCAGAGAGCCTTTTTCGTAACTGTGCCCAGCATGGTGGAATCGCCTCTCTGCGCAATAGACTTGCCTCTCAACAAAACGCCACCCGTTGGGAAGTCGATTGAGTCGGTTCGTTCGTTCCGTGCTGTCGCGACTCTCTATTCGCTGTTTCCTGGTCCCCGCTACGGGTCGACTCGCAAAACCACCCGCCGATACGACGTTAGCCTTGGCGATCCGTCATCCGTCACCTCCAGAATGATGTGCGCGATGCCTTCGCCCGTACACGGCGCCAACCCCGGCAGCCAGGTCGGCCGGCACCGAGCCTTCGCGGTCACCATCGCCCTCTGCGCACTCTCACCGGCAATCGCAACATCGGCGCCATGCGTGCCATCGAGGCCCGCCTCCGGATACACCCACCAGTGGTACGTCAGCGTCTGCCCCGTATCGGGATCGTGGCTGCCCGCAGCATCCAGGGTCACCGCTTCACCAACACGCATCGTCAACTCCACGGGAGCCGTGCCCGCCTGCCGGTTCACCGTCAGCACCGGCGCGTGATTTGCATGAGCAAAATCCTCGATCGTCCAGTCCATCCGCGCCGCAAAGTCGTTTTGATAGGCTGCCCGCCAGCGCCACACCGTCGCCTGATCCGAAACGTGCACCTTGCCGTCGATGCCTTTCACTTCATCCTGCGACGTCGCCCGCATAAACTCGTCGCCGCCCTGCGTCCAGATCGGATGCGTCTCCCCACGCGGCTGCCGATACACATAGCGGCCACCCCATCCGCCCCAGTCCGGCCGCCGATACCCATTCAGTCCGTTGTCGATGAGGTTCATCCACGTGGGCGTGTCGCCCTCCATGATGAACAGGAAGCGCGGGTACATCATGCCCAGCGGTCCCTTCGACCGAATATTTTTGTCGAGCCATTCGTTCGTCACCAGGCTCGTGTCCGCACCCTCACCGTTGCGGTAGTAGAGATCGCCGCTGATTCCGGTCCACGTTGCGTATGCGTACTCGCCGCCATCCTGCGTGCTCGGCATCACGATATAGAGCAGTGCAGGGAACTCGCGCCGAATCCACGCGCCCGCGTCATCCTGGTCTGACGACGCATACACGCGCAGTCGAGCGACGATCCCCGCCGTCTCCTCCGGCGTGTGCGCCGACCGCAGATCCATCAGCGCCTGCGCCAGCGTGTTCGCGCCGCCCCAGATGCAGATCCACAACGGTCTGGAATCAGCATTACGCTCGTCGCGCTCCAACGCGCGCAGCAAAGCCTGCGCTCCCATTGAATCTTTGCCTGCGCCCGTCGCGGCCATACCGTAGCCCGCTTGCCCGGCAAACACGCGGCTGTCCAGCGTCGCCGCTTGCGGCCATCCCTGGGCGTTTTCGATGAGGTGCGGGCGCACCTGACCATACGCGGCGATGAGCTTGTGCATGGTCTCCGGATGCGTCGCGGACTTCTGCCACACCGACGTAGTTGCGACGAGCGCTTCCAGATCGAGTTCGTTCGAGTAGAGCATCAGCCGCACAAACGACATCTGATCGTCCGGCTCGTTGCCAATGTCGCTCAGAATCGCCACGCGCGGATGCCCGCGAAAATCATCCACCGGCTGCGGCGGACGAAAAGCCGGCTGGGCTGCTGCCGCCAAACTTCCTAACAGCAGCGGGCACGCAACCCAGGCTCGCATCCAGGTTTCTCCGCTACTCCACTTTGTAGCTTCCGTTGCCCCAGGGGAAACTGACCGCCGGCGCGCAATCCGGATCCGGCTGCGCGGGCTCTTTGGGCGTCTCCAGCGTCGGCTGATGATTCACGCCTGCAAACCGCACCGTCGTTTGACCGGAAGTCTTGCCCCTGGCGCCCGCCAGCAGCGGCATCAAAATTCTTCCGTCCGCGCTGCTTTGCGGATGCAGTGTTCGCGTGTCGTCACCCGTGACCGCTTCGATCTTCAGCGGTGTATTCGGCGGGAAACCTGTTCCGTCCACCAGCACCAGCGCCGCGTCTTTGATGCCCAGGATCACCTGGAGCTTGCATCCCTTGTCCGCCGTCGCAATGGGAAAGGGAACGATGCTCAGTGCCGCGCCGCGCTTGCGATCCGGGCTCAGCAGGGCCACGCGAACCGGCTCACCGGGCGCGGCCGTTACCTGAATCTCCACCGGCTGTTGCCGCTGCATGGTCGCCGTGCACGCGGGCGGGGGCGTGTAGTTTGGCTGCGCAGCCCGGGCCTTCGGTGCAGGGGCTGCTGGAGCCGAGCTTTGTCCTGTAGGATTGTGGGCCGCTGCGCCCAGGGCCGCCGCGTTTTGCTCCGCCGTGCTCTGTTCCGCGGCATCCGGCGTGCTGGCGGCCGCCGTCGCGTCGGTGCAGATCGCAACACCCTTCGCGTCGAAATTGATGCCGCCCATCACCGGCGCCGCCTCTGTATTGAGCGGCCAGCGCACCAGCATCATCTTGTCATCGGCGGTAAAACCGGTCCCCGTGATCCGATACGTGATCTTCGTCCCGTCGGCCGTTTTGGCCCGGCCCGTCTCGGTGAGCGCAATCGACAATCCTGGCGTGTTCATTCCCGGACCCCACCGTGCCTGCATGGTCGCCAGCCGCATCGCTGCGTTGATCACCGCCTGCTGGCGCTGCTCCTCCGCCTCCGCCGCGGTGGGCGTGTGCGGATCGGGGGGCAAATCCTGCAACTGCAGCTTCGGAGTGCCTGGCTGGGTTGGCGCAGCCTGGCCCTGCGGATTCGTCTGAGATTGTGGAGAGGTGGACTGCGCAACAGAAGCAAGACTAAAAGCAGCTGCGAGACCGCATGCAGCGAGGACCGATCGGGAAACCATATTCCAGAGGATAAGCTAAACACGCCGCCCCGCGCTCCCCCTTCGCGCTTCATCCCCTCGCCCAATCCCTGTGATACCTTGGCTTGCATCCGGGCTGCGCGGCCGCCCCGATCACAACCGCATGAACCTTCAGATCGAAGAGCGCTTCTGTGGCAATGTCTTCATCCTCCATTGCACCGGGCACATCGTCCTCGGCGAGGAGCTGAACGCGCTCGAATCCGCTTTCGCCCGGGTGGTTCGCGAGTTCCACCGCATCGTGCTCAACATTGCCGGTGTCACCCGCGTTGACAGCTCCGGCGTCGGCCTCGTCGTTCGCTATTCCGCCAACCTGCGCAAGCGCGGCGGCGACTTGAGGCTCGCCGCACCGCCGCCGTTCGTCACCGAACTGCTCGACGTCACCATGCTGAACACGGTGATCGATTCGTATGCGACCGAACAGGAAGCCATCGTTTCTTTTCTAAGGTTGCCCTCGGCGCCGGTGGCCGACGATCAGCCTGGCCATCGCGTCCTCGTCGTCGATCGCTCCCCCGACCTGGGAGCGTTTGTCCGCGCCGTCCTCGGCCGTCATGGCTACGATGTCAAATCCGCCAGTCTTGTCAGCGACGCGAAGGTTCTGCTTCAGGTGCATCCCATCGACTACATCCTCGTTGGCCCCGGCACGCCACAGATGCCATCGGCCAACGTGCTGGCCGCGCTCAAAAACCTGGCGCCCAAAGCCACCGCCCTCCAGCTCACACCGGAGTTCCGCACCTTGGACGCCCACCAGGCCGCCGAGTTGCTGCTCGAAATGTTTCAGGAAGGCAGCGAATAGCGTAGTTCTGCCGTTTTCCACTCCCGACTCCCACCCCCTATTCGTGGCTCCTCCCTCCTTTCCTCACGATCTCCGAAGCGCCCTTCAGGAAATCCGGATCCATCTCCTCAATATCCACGCGCACGCTGGTCGTCGTTGCCGTCGGAAAGTCTCGCGGAACCTTCTGTGTCACGCGTCCCGTCGCCGCCCACTCCGTGCCGCGCTGCAGCATCGTGATCAATCCCACACAACTCAGTGCTGCCACGTCGTGGCCCATCGGAGTGTGGAACACGCGCCCTTTGCCGAAGGTCACCGTCACCGCCATTGGTTCATCGTGCCCGCTGCCCTTGTTCTTCGCATCGGAGTGCGCCGTTGCCAGCACCGTCATCTTCTCGCCCGGCCCGCGCAGTGTCCCATAGAGCTCATCGGCGGCGTGCATCCACACGGCAGGCAGACCCTTCATGATGGGATTGTCCGGAGCGCGCGTCTCCACCTGGAACGGCAACCGCGCACCATGATGCCCCGCCGTCCCCGGCGTCGTCGCATCGCGCACCAGCTTGCCGTCGTCGAAATACCACATCGGCCCGGCGCTCTCATCACGCCCGCGCCATCCACCGATCCCGATCATCTCGTTGAACGCCGCCCAGTGCGGAAACGCATTGTCGGCGGCGTGCACAACCACCAGGCCGCCGCCGCCCCGCACATATTCCTCGAACTGCGTCCGCAGCGATTCCGGCCAATCCGGCGCGTCGTAGTTGAACACCACGGCTTTATATTTCCCAAACTCCGGCGCGAATCCGCTCAGGTCACCGGTTTTTGAATCGGGCGCCGTCACCACTGTCACGGCGAACAGTCCTGTCTCCTCCAGCTCCTTCTTCATTACCGGCGTCGTCAGCCGCCAGGCGTGATACGGGCCGCCGCTCTCGCCATCGAGCAGCATCACCGGGATCGGACGAGCCGCCGACTGTGCCTGCGTATCCGCGCCGGCGATACCTATCGCCAGACCGCAAACGCTGAGCAAGACAAACACAGTCCTTTTCATCTCGCCATTCCCTACTTCCTATTCCCTACTTGATTTCCGCTACCGCCAACCCCATCGGCGGCAGCGTCAAGGTCAGCTTGTGATCCCGGATCGCCACATCCTCATCCGGCCCTGGTTCCGAGGCTTTCCGCAGCGCTTCAATCTGCGCCTGTGTCGGATACGCCGGGCTCCCCATCTTCTTCCAGGCGTCCAGCGTGTCTCCATGCGCCGCATCCACGCGCCGCACCTCGGCCTTCATCCCGGTGACGGTATGCAGCCCGATGCCGCCTCCGATGTTCTTCAGCTCAAACGTCACGGTCTTCGCTGTTGTGCTCACCGGCGATCCATCTTTGTTCGGCTCCACCAGGTTCCACGCCGCAATCACAATGGCGCCGTCTTTTCTGCGCGTCACCAGCGCATCGTCCACCGGCGCAGGCAGCCGTTCTTCGCCCAGGCCATGCAGCAACAGGAACACGTCATAGGCCGGTTTCGGAATTCCATCCTCCGCCACAATTCCATACCCGCCGTAAAACGGCGTCTTCACCACGCCCTGTTCCTCAAACACGTCACTGAAGCTCCAGTACGACATCATCAGCGTCTTCCCGTCGCATTTTGCAATCGTGTCCGCCAGCCACGGGCCCATGTAGATCGAATCGGTGAGCTGTTGCTCGTTTGCGTATGTCGCGTTGTATTCGCTCCAGATCAGCGGCATCTTCGGTTGCGCCGACTTCGCAATCTCGTCGTGCACCTTGTCCACCGCCGCGCACACCATCTGGTGCGGCGCCATCTCCCGATGGTCGTGGAACACATCGGTGGTCGCATCGTTCCCATAAACGTGCGTCGACACAAAATCCAGCGGCACCTCGTTCTGCGTGGCGTGCGCGATCATGTCGCCCACCCAGGCCGCCTGCGCCGTCGCCGGCCCGCCCACGCGGATTTTCTCGTTCGCCGCCTTCAGCGCACGCGCCGTGTGGTCGTACAGTTCGAAGTAGGTTTCCTGCGCCGGGCGCCCAACCCAGAAATCGATGTTCGGCTCGTTCCATACCTCGAAGTACCACTGGGCCACTTCGTCCACGCCATAACGATCGACCAGATGCCTGGCGAACGCGGTGATCAGCGCGTCCCACTTCGCGTAATCCTTCGGCGGAACGGGCAAAGGCTTGTACCAGAAGGCGTGGTATTGCTCCTTCGAGGCCAGCGCCTTCGGCATAAAGCTGATCTCCACAAACGGCCGCACTCCATGCGCCAGCATTCCGTCGTAGATCTGGTCTACATACGACCAGTTGTAGACCGCGTTCCCCCGCGCATCCTCGCTGTACACGCCGTTCTCATCGTCCAGAATCGCGTGGAAGCGCACGTATTTGAAATCCGCGGCCTTCTTCACGCGGTCCAGATCCTGCCTGTAGCTTTCCCGCAGCGACAGGTTCGCACGCCCCGAGCCAAACATCTGCTCCCAAAAGTGCGGAAACGGCGTTCCCGCCGCTCTGGCATCCACCACAATCGGCGCGTCGCTCGCCTGCTGCGCAATCCCCGGAACCGAAGCCGCACCCACCAAAGCTGCAGCCAAAACACACAACACAAGTTTCATCATCGATCTCCGAGGAGAATTATCCCCCACACGCGCCATTTTCAAAAAAAGAAAGGAGGATGCCCAAACTGCGACATCCTCCATTTTCCGTTTGCTATTGGCTGCTCCTCTGGCTACTCCCGGTTCTTAGAACTCAATCCTTCCCTGGAACTCAATCGTCCTCCCGATATCCGCGCTTGGCGCCAGCCCAAACAGCGGATTGATCACGTGCGTCCCCGCCGTCGTGTTGTTCGAGATTGTCGTCTCCGGACTGCCGAACGCCAGCGGCGTCAGGTTCGTCAGGTTGAGGATGTTGAAGAAGTTCGCCTGGAACCGGATCAACCCTGAGTGATCCATCACCTTGAAAGCGACCTGCTTGGCGAACGTCATGTCCAGGTCCTTGTAGCACGGCCCGTTGAACGAATTGCGCCCCACTCCGGGAGGTCCCGGCGTCCCGTAGTTGAAGT
>DATAZC010000072.1:0-8677 GCA_036272255.1 Acidobacteriaceae bacterium
GGCGTGGAAGGCAGGATGGGGAGCGCGCTGGAAGCGCCGGTTGTCGAGCCCGGGCCGTTCGAAAAGACGATGGGGCCTGGAGGGGTGGGGTCGAGGATCTGGACGAAGCCATGCGGGATTTTGATGGGGACAGTCATGTCGATGGCGACGGGCTGCGGGCGCGATGCAGCGGTCGCAGGTTGCGCGGCGATGGGTGCGGCAACTGCTGGCGGTGGAGCGATGAGGGGGACGCTGAGGAATTTGCGCGGGAGCGCGTCGGGATAGAGATACGGGATGAGGAGAAGGACGGCGACGAGGGCCGTCTCGAGGACGAAGGAACCGGCAGCGTAACGGGGGCTGCGGGTGCGGATGCGTCCAGTGGATTCGACGAGGCTGTCTTCGAACATGGAAACCCTCCTTTAAACAGCGTTCAGCGTTCGGAACCGTGAGCGCGGTGCTGCTGCGAGAGAGCGAGGGCGGAGATTCGAGCGCTGGTTGTGCTCTCTGAATCTCTGCGTGGATAGACAACGATGGAGAGAACAATGTTCCGACGGAACATGGTTCGCAGCGTTGCGTGCTCAGCGCTCAGGAAAATCACGGTGACGGCGACGTCGGATCTCCGCGTTAGGATGGCGGCATGGCTACAGAGACGAGTGCGGAGGAGTTGAAGAGGATGCTGGGGCTGGAGCCGCATCCGCGCGAGGGTGGGTGGTTTCGGCAGACGTGGAAGGCGGCGGAGACGATTCCGGGGACGGCGCTGGAGTCGCGGTATGGAGCGGGTCGCGACGATACGAGAGCGGCAGGGACGGCGATCTACTACCTGCTCGAGCCGGACAGTTTTTCGGAGATGCACACGCTCCAGTCAGACGAGGTGTTTCATTTTTATCTGGGCGACCCGGTGGAGATGCTGCAACTGGGTCCAAATGGGACGGGGAAGCGATTGGTGCTGGGGCAGGATCTGGCACGCGGTCAAGTGGTGCAGACCGTGGTTCAGCAGGGCGTGTGGCAGGGATCGCGGCTGGTGGACGGCGGACTGCTCGCGTTGCTGGGATGCACGGTGAGTCCGGGATTTGACTATGCGGATTATGCGTCGGGGACGCGGGAAGAGTTGGTGCGCGGGTGGCCGGCGTGGGCGGAGATGATTGGTAAGCTCACGCGGGTTCAAGGCAGCGAGTAGCCAGTAGTCGACGAGAGATGAGGGGCTAGGGAGTCGGAGCCCAGGCGTCGACGATGGTCCTGGCCATTTTGGCGATGAGGAGCTGGCCCTGGTTGTCGGGGGTCCAGCTGGTGTCGGCATTGTCGTGGGTGAAGGCGGAGATGATGATGGTGCCGTGCTGGGTGAAGAGGGCACCGACGTCGTTGCGCGCCTGGTCGATGGCCCCGGTTTTGTTGGCGATGGCGGAGTCGCCTTCGGTGGTGTCGAGTTTTTCAAGATAGCGTGGGATGCCCGCGCGGTCGGACTGCACCTTGAGCATGTGCATGGCGGCCTTACACAGGTCCTGGTCCGACGGGACGGTGGATGAGGCGGGGTTGGGAGTCGAGGCGGGCGCGGGGCCGAGGTTGCAGGTGACCAGGCGATCCATGATGCCGGCCATTTCGCGAGCGGTGGTTTTGCCGAGGCCGAATTCTTTCTGATCGGCAGGCATGGGGCCGGTGGCGGGACGGAAGACCTTCTTGTAGAGCCAGGTATTTTTCAGGCCGAGGCCCTGCGGTGCGGGCCGCGTAAGTTGCTTGTCGATGGTATCGAGCCCGAGATCATCGATCACCAGGTTGGTGGCGGAGTTGTCGCTGACGGCGATCATGAGCGTGAGCGCGTCTTTCAGGGTGAGGGTCATGGGCGTATCGAAAAAGAGAAGGACGCCGGAGCCTGGGACCTGGTCCTCGTGATGGAGCATGAGGCGGTCGTCGAAGTGGGCCTGGCCGGAGCGGATTTGCTCGAGCGCGGTGTAGAGGACGCCGAGCTTGATGACGGAGGCGGTGGGCACGGGCTGGTCCGCGTCGAGAGCGACGGTTTGGTTCGTCGCGAGGTCGCGCGCGTAAAGGGAGACTTTGCCGTGATAGCCGGCGATCTGGGACTGAAGGGCGGCGGTGAGGGCGGCGTCGGACTGTGCATTTTGTTGTGCGGCGGCAGGGAGGGTGAGGATGGCAAACAGGAGCGCAAGGGTGAGGCGCGAGAGCATGGGGGAAGGTTAGCAGGGGGACGGGATCAGGATTCCCAGGGATTGACGAGCTTCACGCCGGTTCGACGGAAGTCCGATGAATTGCGCGTGACGACGGTCAGACCGTGAACCAGGGCGGTGGCGGCGATGAGGGCGTCGCGGTCGGTGTGTGGGTCGGGAACGTGGAGCGGGGCGCAGCGGCGAACGACGGCCGTGTCGATGGGGAGGATGCGGTCTTCAAAGGCGGGAAGAACGCGGGCTTCCAGCCACGTGCGGAGGATCTTTCCCTGGGCGCGATCGCGGCGTTCGACGAGCAGCACGCCGATTTCAAGTTCGAGGATAGAGATGGCGGAAAGGTAAAGCGCGGCCGGGGACAGACGCGCGGCCCAGTAGCGAACATTCGCGTCGGCTCGATCGGCTTTGCGAAGTTCAGAGACGACGTTGGTGTCGAGCAGGAACATGCGGAGAGAGACGGATCAGGGAAGATCGGGGCGGCGGTGGAGGCGGGTGAGGCGCGGTGGGTCGAAGTCGATGGTGGCGCTTTTGGGGGCAGCCAGCAGGTCGACAATGCTTTCCTGTTTGCCGGTGATGCGACGGTAGTCGTCAATCGAAAGCAGAACATGGGCAGGGCAGCCGCGGTCGGTGATGATCACGGGGCCTTTTCCGGCAGCTTTGCGGGCGCGGCTGACATTCTGATTGAATTCGCGGCTGCTGAGGGTAGTGATGGGCACGGGCCAGCTCCAATGTAGATAGGTTACTACATTTGGAACAGCGGGGCTGGGAGCAGGGAGTCGGACACCGAACACCGGGCACCGGTGCTACACTCGCGGCCAATGTCCGACGGAGAAAGTAAACCGGAAACAAAGAAGCCGCCAGGTGCCGTCGCCCGGATTTGCCTGATGCTGTTGGGCCTTTTCTTTTGGTTAGGGGACCGGGCGCTGCGGCAAATTTGGCACTTTTCTTTTTTCGCTTCGGTGATGATCTGGGCCGGCGGAATCGGGGTATTCCTGATTGGAGGCCTGATCTACATGCATTTTCGCGACGAATAAGGGTTGTGGTGATGGCCGGCTATGGGCGGAAACCGTGAATTTCCTGTAAACTGGAGATTCGCAAAATCCCTTGAGAAATGAGTTAGGTTATGTCGATTCATCCAGTGATGCAGCGCCTTGCCGAGAAGCTGAGCCGCACCGATCTGCCCCCCTTTGCCGCGGGCGACACGATCCGGGTGCAGGTGAAGATTAAGGAAGGCGACAAGGAGCGGCTGCAGGCGTTTGAAGGCGTGGTGATCGCGCGCAAGAACGGGCCGCAGGGCAGCTTTACCGTGCGCAAAATGAGCTTTGGGCAGGGCGTGGAGCGCATTTTCCCCTTCAACAGCAAGGTGATCGACAAGATCGAAAAGGTGCGGTCGTCAAAAGTGCGGCGGGCCCGGCTGTTTTACCTGCGCGGACTGCGTGGCAAGGCTGCGCGGCTTAAGGAAGTCGAGCGTACGTAAACCCGGCGTTCAGCGTTCAGAAAACCCCACGGCGCCCCGGTCTCTATGGCTGGGGCGTTGTTGCGTTTGGGGCCGCCGAGCGGAACCTCGATATTCAAAACAGATTGATCGAGCGTTCACGCCTTCCCCCTTTTTTGGGCCGACCATGATTTCGATGTACAACGCCGTGCACCGGGGGTAGCATGAGCACCGGTCAGCGCTCCCCACGGACTCTCCAGCCCTGCCACTCCCCCTGATGCGAACAGTAACAAGGAGGAAATTCATGTCTACCCACGCGAAAATCTCCAGGATTCTGGCGAACCATCACAGCTCAAAAACCATTCTGGGCGGTCTACTTTTGTCCGGAGTCATCACAGCGGCGCTTCCGGCATCGGCCGCGACCTTATGTGTTCACCCGGCAGCCAAGTTCGGCTGCTCTGCAACCATCGGCGCTGCTGTGAGCGCGGCTGCTGCGGGCGACGTGATCAAGGTGTATCCGGGCGTCTACAACGAATCGGTGACGATCACGAAGTCCCTGTCCCTGGTGGCCGTGGGGGATGACGCGGAAACGACGATCGATGCCAGCAATCTGGCGAACGGGATTTTCGTGAATGGCATGTCGGCGGCGCCGAACGCGGGGGTGGCGAACGTGCTGATCTCCGGCTTCCGGATTCGCAATGCCAATTTTGAAGGCATTCTGGTGGTCAACGGGAGCAACGTCACGATCGTCAACAACCACGTGACGGAGAACAACCGATTGCTGGATATTGCAGGCGGTGCGTGTCCGGGGATTCCGGCGTTCGAGACGAACGAAGGCGACGACTGCGGCGAGGGCATTCACCTGATGGGCGCGGATCATTCGTCGGTGGTGCGCAACGAAATCGATCGCAATTCGGGCGGCATCCTGATCAGCGATGAGACAGGACCGAGCCAGGAGAATCTCATCAGCGAAAACCACGTCCACGACAATCCGTTCGATTGCGGCATTACGCTGGCGTCGCACGGCCCGGCGACGAGTGTCATTCCGACCGCAACGGTGTCGTACGGAGTGTGGCATAACACGATTGCGGGGAACGTATCGGAGCGCAACGGGCTGCAGCTTCCGGGCGCCGGCGCGGGAGTGGGCATGTTTGCGCCCTTTCCAGGAACGGCCGCCTCGGGCAATGTGGTGATCCACAATGTGCTGCGGAATAACGGACTGCCGGGCGTGACGATGCACAACCATGCGTCCGCGCCCTCGCCGGCGCCGGGTGTCAACCTGAACGACAACGTGATTGTGGGGAACCACATCTCGGGCAATGCCGCGGATACTGAGGATGCGGCGACGCCGGGAACCACGGGCGTGAACATCTACAGCACCGCGCCGATTACCGGGACGGTGGTCGCCGGGAACGACTTCGACGATGAGGCGATCGACGTGGCGTTCAAGGCGCCGGCCGGCCAGGTGAATGTCCACTTCAACGATTTCTCGAGAGGCATCGGCGTGGACAATCTCGGAGCGGGTACGGTGGATGCGACGGACAACTGGTGGCATTGCCGGGCAGGCGCCGGGAGCGGCTCGTGCGCGTCAGCGACGGGGACGGGCGTGTCGTGGATGCCGTGGCTGACATCGCCTTTTAGTGATTAGCCAGCAGGCCTGAACGCGGTCCAGTCATCGCATGCAAAGAGCACAAGCGCCCCGGAGAGGTTGAGTCCGGGGCGTTTGTGTTTGCCCTCCGTCGAAGGGACCTGTTTTCCACGAGCGTCCGCAGCGCCGTGGGCGGTAGACTTTCGGCATGGGGAGCGCGGGAGCAACCATCAAGGAAACGCAGAGCGAGCTGACTCCGCGGCGCGGCCGGAAAAGGCTGACGGATGACGAGGTTTGCGCGTCGACCCGGAAGATGCGGATGCTGCGGTCGCTGGCCTGCGGCAACAAATTTGAGAAGCTGGCGCGGGCCATGGGCGCAATGTTAATTGCCGGCGTGGATGAAGTGGGGCGCGGTGCGCTGTTTGGGCCGGTGGTAGCCGCTGCCGTGATTTTGCCGGCGGAGACGCGGATCCGGGGTCTGCGCGATTCAAAACAGCTGCTGCGGGAAGATCGGGAGCGGCTGGACGTCGTCGTGCGGACCCGGGCGATTGCGATCGCGATTGAGGAAGTCGATGCGGAGACCATCGACCGCGTGAATATTTATCAGGCGAGCCGGATGGCGATGTCCTCGGCGGTGATGCGGCTCGATCCGCAGCCCGATCATTTGCTGATTGACGCGCTGCGCCTCGACCTGCCGCATGCGCAGACGAAGATTATCTACGGCGACTCGCTGAGCATCTCGATTGCGGCGGCGTCGGTGGTGGCTAAGGTGTATCGCGATCGCCGGATGTGCGAGATGGACGCGGAATATCCCGGGTATGGGCTGGCCTCGCACAAGGGATACGCGACGCCCGAGCATCGCGTGGCGCTCAAAAACCTGGGACCGTCGGTACTGCATCGAAAGAGCTTTGCTCCCGTGTTGCAGGCTGATTTGCCATGGGAAGATTTTGAGATGGAGGAAGGCCCGGAGCCTGAAGCGGTTGAGGAATTGGGTTAGTCCCGGACATGCCCCATCGACTCCTCGCTGTAACGGCCCATCCTGACGATGAAAGTGGTGCGTTTGGCGGAGCGCTGATGCTCGCGCATCGAGCCGGCGCGGAGACCTTTGTGCTGTGCTTCACCGACGGGCAAGCGGCTCACTTTCGCGGGGACGCGGCGCCGGATGCGGACCTGGGCAAGCTGCGGCGCGCGGAAATGGATGCGGCGAGCGCGGTGCTGTGCGTGACGCAGCATGAGGTGCTGACTTTTCCTGACGGGGAGCTGGTGAAGCAAAACTTCCAGGAGATGGTGGGGATTGTGGTGGAGCACATCCGTCGCTGGCGTCCCGAGGTGGTGCTGACGTTTGGCGGAGATGGTGCGGTCAATCTGCATCGGGACCACACGGTGGTTTCGGCCGTGACGACCATGGCGTTTCACTGGGCAGGTCGCGCGGAGATGTACCCGGATCATCTCGATACCGGGCTCGATCCCTACTCGCCGCAGAAGCTGTACTACTCGAGCCCACCGTTTGTGAGCGTGCGGGATCGGCCGGAGCTAACCGCGACGGCGGCGACGGTGCCGTGGTCGCTGACGCTGGAGCTGGGCGATTTGGGCGAGCGGAAGCTGGAGGCGTTTCGGAAACATTCGTCGCAGCAGGGCGTGCTGGAGCGGGTGGGCGAGCGTGTGAAGGAGTCGATGAAGACGGAACGCTATTTACTGGCGGCGAAGCGTGGCCTGGGTCCGGTGCGGGCGGATGCGGGGTTGTGGGATGGGATTGAAGGCAGGCAGTAGCCGGCGGGCAGTAGGGTGTGGATCCTGCACGGGCACCCAATCCCTGTCATCGCTGTCAAGTGACATTCGTTTTTGCGCGTTGATGCGTGTTCACGCGCATCTGCGGATAATGAGGACAAGAGGCTGCCGATGACGGAACGGGTGATCCGGACGAAGCTGTTTGGCTTTACGCTGCTGAATCATCCACGATTCAACAAAGGGACCGCGTTTACCGAAGAGGAACGCGATGCGTTCGATCTCCATGGCCTGCTGCCTCCCCATGTGGGCACGCTGACGGAGCAAATGGCGCGGCGGCAGAAGGCGTTCGACACGTACGAGACGGGGTTTGAAAAGTACGGGTTCATGCGCGATCTGCAGGACATCAACGAGACGCTGTTTTACGCGCTGCTGCTTTCGGACGTAAAGAAGTTTATGCCGATTGTCTACACGCCCACCGTCGGCGAGGGCTGCCAGCGGTTCAGCGAGATCTGGCGCAAGCCGCGCGGGCTGTTTTTGAGTTATCCGAACAAGGACCGGATTGAAAAGATTTTGTCCCACAAGCGCTACGACCACGTGCGGGCGATTGTGGTGAGCGATGGCGAGCGAATTCTCGGGCTCGGCGATCAGGGCGCTGGCGGCATGGGCATTCCCATTGGGAAGATGGCGCTGTACACGGCGCTGGGCGGGATCCATCACGAATATTGCTTGCCGGTGCTGCTGGATGTCGGGACGGACAATGAAGAGCGGCTGGCGAACCCCATCTACATTGGCTGGCGCAACAAGCGCGTGCGCGGCCCGGAGTACGACGACTTTATCGAGACCTTTGTGAGTGCGGTCGAAAAACGATGGCCGCATGTGCTGCTGCAGTGGGAGGACTTTGCGGGATCGAATGCGGCCCGGCTGCTGGGGAAGTATCGGGACCGGCTCTGCACCTTCAACGACGACATTCAGGGCACCGCGGCTGTGGTGCTGGCGACGATCCTGGGAGCGGTGAAGGCATCGGGGATTCCGCTGCGCGAGCAGAAGATTGGGATTCTGGGTTTTGGTTCGGCGGGGATCGGGATTGCGAATCTGCTGGTAAAGGCGCTGGAGGACGATGGGCTGAGCCAGACCGAGGCGCGCGGCCGGATCTATGCAATGGGGCGGCCGGGACTGCTGGTCGAAGGCGCGGACGGGATTCATCCGGAGCAGCAGGATTATGTGCACGCGGCGCAGGACGTGGCCGGGTGGGACGCGAAGGACAAGAAGAAGATTGGGCTCGAAGAGGTGATGCGAAACGCGAAGCTGACCGTGCTGATTGGCGTGGCGGGAAAGGCGGGGATGTTTACCGAGGACGCGGTGCGCGCGATGGCGAAGAATGCGGAGCGGCCAATTATTTTTCCGCTGTCGAATCCGACGTCGAAGAGCGAGGCGGTGCCCGCGGATTTATTGAAATGGACGGACGGGCGGGCGCTCATCGGGACGGGCAGCCCGTTTGAGCCGGTCAAATTCGGGGACCGGGAAATTTGTATCGATCAGACGAACAATTCGTATATTTTTCCGGGGCTGGCGCTGGGGATTGTGGCGGCGAAGGCGCGCCGCGTGAGCGATGCGATGTTTATGACGGCGGCGCAGGCGCTGGCTGGGTTGTCGCCGGTGGAGAAGGATCGGAACGCGAGCCTGCTGCCTCCACTGAGCGACTCGCGCAAGCTGAGCCGCGTGATTGCCGCGGCGGTGGCGCGCCAGGCGATGGCTGAGGGGCTGTCCGATCTA
>DATAZC010000073.1:0-3041 GCA_036272255.1 Acidobacteriaceae bacterium
CGAGCGAGCCGTTGGGATTGGCCTCCCGGTTGATCTCACCCGATGGGGTTGCGTAGCGGAAGGCGATGCGGTCGTCGCGTTTGAGCGCGGCGAGCGTCGATTCGTCGCAGAAGTAGTTACCTTCCATGTGGCCGATAGGGATCTGCAGTACCTGCCCTTTGTTGAGCGCGTTGGTGAAGGGCGAGTCGGTGGTTTCGGTGCGCAGGTGCACCTGCTTGCAGATGTATTTGAGACCGGCGTTGCGCATGAGCGCGCCGGGCAGCAGGCCGGACTCGCAGAGGATCTGGAAGCCGTTGCAAATGCCGAGCACCAGGCCACCCGAGGCGGCAAAGCGCTTCACCGACTGCATCACGGGTGCGAAGTGGGCGATGGCGCCGGTGCGCAGGTAGTCGCCATAGGCAAAGCCACCGGGGACGAGGATGGCGTCGCAACCCTGCAGGTCTTCCGTTTCGTGCCACAGCATGGTGACCGGCTGGTGCGCAATCTGCTCGATGACGTTATAGGTGTCGTGGTCGCAGTTGGAGCCCGGGAAGACGAGGACGCCGAATTTCATGCTTCTAGCGTAGCAAAGAGGATGCTTGCTTCGGGAGTGTCAGGAGATGGCGCGCAGCATTGCCGACTTTGAGTCCCGAGCGAAGCGTCGCTGGGCAGCGCGGGAAAGCGGGTAGCCGAGACGTGCAAGCGGGTGCTGCGGGATGGAGAATGCCAGGATGTCGTACCACACTGAGTCATCCTGGGCGTGATGCTCGATGCTGAAGCGCTCTTCACCGCGCTCCGCATGGTGCTGCAGGGTGCCATAACTGAAGCCCCGACGCTGCAGGTGGCCGCTATCATCCTCGATCATCCCGATCACGCGGTTGGCGCTGAGCGAGTAGAGGCCAAATGTGCGTGCGAGCACCAGAACCGTCTGTCCGGGAACGATCGGCTCAGGCGGATGCAGAAGCTCGACCCATCCAATGTCAAACATCTTCCATTCGCAGAGCGCGGCAAAGGCACGCTCGAAGGTGCCTGAGCCCTCTCCCAGCCGAATGCGGTTGCGGTCCAGGTTGTACCCATCAGGGAATGAGCCTTCGAGGGTCGCGCCGACCTCCGGATACGAAAAGCTGTCCTGCGTCGCCGTTTGGCGAAAGCGAGCGATGCGTTGCGCTGTAGGGCGGCTAAGGAAGAACATCTACTTCATCCGTTTCAGAGTCTAAGTGAGGCGACGCGGGTTGATAAACGAAATGGATGATCCTGAGCCGAAAGACCAGCCGACATCGCCGGTGCCGTACGAACCGGCGCAGCCGCCGGTGATCGAGCCTCCGGGTGCTCCGATCGCCTACGTGCCGGTGCAGCCGGCGATCAGCGGGCGGCCATCGCCGGGGCAGCATCTGCGCACTGCCGGTAGTGCGCTGGTGAACTGGTGGCGCGCTGTTTCCATCGAGGCGCTTTGCGTTGCGGTGCTGTGGCTGATTGGCCTCGAAATTCTGCGTGTGCCGCTGGCGCCGGCGTGGGCGCTGGTCGCGGGATTGATGGCGTTCGTGCCCAACATAGGCGGTGTGATCGCGCTGATCGGACCGGTCTTCTGCATTCTGGTGACAGGCAAGGACCTGGAGCGGCTGGCCTTTCTGCTCGGTCTCTACGCGATCATCGTGGTGATCGATCAGCTCGTGTTGCAGCCGTGGCTGATGAAAAAGGCGACGCGTGTGCCCATCTGGGCGTCGATCTTTGTGCCGATCATCCTCGGCATCGTGATTCCGTTCTGGGGAGTGCTGCTGGCGCCGCCGCTGCTCGCTATCGTGTATGCATTCCGCAAGCCGAAGGTGCGTTGACCGCGCCGCTCACTCGTTCCGCAGCGCCTCCAGCGGCTCGATCGAGGCGGCGTGCCGCGCCGGCAGAGCGCTTGCCACCAGCGCGCAGAGCAGCAGCACCGCGGTGGGCAGCAGCAGGGAAAGCGGATCGACCGATCCGAGCTCATAGAGCCGGGAGCGCAGCAGGCGGCCCACCAACATCGCGATCGGGATGCCGAGCGCGATGCCAAGCAGGATCTGCGCAAAGGCGTTGCGCAGGATCAGAGCCGCGATGTGCATGCGATTGGCGCCGATCGCCATGCGGATGCCGATCTCATTCGTGCGCTGCGTCACGCTGTAAGCCATGACGCCATACAGCCCGATCGAGGCAAGCAGGAGTGCCAACACTCCAAACAGGCCGCTCAATCGAGCCAGCAGACGCTGCTGGTCGAAGTTCACATCCACCTGCTCCTGCATGCTTTGAATGCGGGTGATGGCAAAGTTCGGATCGACCTCGCGGAAGGCCTCGCGGATGCGTGGCTCGATGGCGCCCAGCTCGCCGCCGTTTGTCCATACCTGTGCGCTGGCGATGAAGTGGCTCCACTTTTCATCGTCCTGCAGGATCGGCTGTTTGTAGACGGTGCTTTGCGCGAGTGGAGCGAAGACCATGGGCATCGCGGGACGGTCGGGGTCGAGGTACTTAGCATCCTGGACGACGCCGACAATCTGGAAACTGGCGCTGTTCTCCGGCGCGGCGAAGCCGAAGAGCTTGCCCATCGGATCCTCGCCCGGGAAGAAGCGGCGCACAAAGGCCTGATTCACCACTGCGACGCCGCGCGTGGTCTGGTTATCCGAATCTGTGAAGTCGCGCCCCGCAACAAGATGCTGGCCCACGGTTGCAAAATAGCCTGGACTGATGCGGTCCCACATCGCGGACTGGGAGCCGTCCGTGTGCGGAATGCCCTCACCCGGCTTCACGATGGTCTGATGAAATGAGGCGCTGAGGGGGCCATAGAGAGCGACGCTCGCGCCTTCGACGCCGGGCAGCGCGCGCAGCTTCTGCTCCAACTCCCGATAGAGCACATTCAGGTGGTCCGCCGTGTAGACGGCGAGCGGCGGCTCCATGATGACGCTGATGCGATTCTGCGTTTGGAATCCGAAGTCCTGATGCTCGATCTTCAGCAGACTGCGCGTCAGCATGCTCGCGCCGGCAAGCAGCGCAATCGAGACGGCCGTCTGCAGCACCACCAGTCCCTGGCGCAGCCGCGCCGT
>DATAZC010000074.1:0-3262 GCA_036272255.1 Acidobacteriaceae bacterium
TTGTCCGCGACAAACTCCGCCGCAAACAGCGCGGCGCTGGCGCCGATCACCCACCAGTCGCCCAGCATCTCCAGGCCGCCCGGCAGCACCGCCCAGTGCAGGCGCGCCAGCACACCCAACGTCAGGACCGTTGCATACACATTCAGGCCCGCGGCAAAGCTCGCTGCAATCACCAGCGCCGCAATCGTGCTCGGCGTAAAGTGCATGACAGACCTCCGGTGGCCCACATCTTACGCTTCCATACCCTTCAAGCGTCTGTGAGAGCATAATGCCGGCGCGCCACCAAAGGTTCCCGTGAGGTGACTCATGCCCAGCCCCACATCCTTGCTCGAACGCATCGCCAGCGGACGCACCGATCTCGTCTTCGACTACCTCGCCGCCGGCAACTCCGCCACCGCGACGGATGCCAACGGCGTCTCGCTCCTGCAGCACTGCACCTACTATGGCGACGTCAGCGGCATCCGATATTTGCTCGCAAATGACGCAACGCTCAGCGCCCTTGGCGAAGACCTCGGCCTCAACGGCGCCTGCTTTCACGGCCACTGGCAGCTCGCGCAGTTCCTGCTGGAACAGGGCGCTGACGCCAACTACACCGACCACGAAACTGGCGAAACGCCGCTGCACGCCGCCCTCTGCACCACCGAGCGCGTCGCGCACAATCGCGTCATGCGTGTGCTGCTCGCCCATGGCGCCGATCCCAACCGCGCCACCAAACCCGATGTCGAGACCGGCGGCTTCATGCGCGACGTCCGCACCTGCGGCGAAACCCCGCTGCATCGCGCCGCGGCCTTCGGCGACGCAGAAGCAATCAAGATGCTGCTCGATGCCGGAGCAAAGATCGATGCCAAGGACGCCCACGGTGACTCGCCGCTGAGTTGGGGAAGCTGGCACCTGCGCCCAGACGCCATCCTGCGTCTGCTCCTGTATGGCAACTTCCGCATCCACCCGCAGCGCACCAGCATGCGCGAGTACCTGCAGGGCGATCCGCGCTAGCACTCATATTCAGCGCCGATATATTCAGCGCCGGTATGCCGGACAGCTGGTCGGAGACTTCTGCCCGTCCACCACCACCCAGCCGTTATCCGCCGTGCGATGCGTCGAGCAGTGCACGTCATGGATGCCCGCCACAAATCGCGACCCCTGATCGAAGAAGGCCTGGCCGTAGGCATACACCTGCGCGCCCTTCGGCGCCGTCACCACGCCATCCAGGTCGTCATTGATCACCACTTCGACCAGCTTCGATCCGGCGCCCGGCAGATTCACCACCAGCGGCAGGATTTCGTGGCTGCCATGGCGGCCGCCGCGCTGCGTACGCGACGGACTGATGGTCGTGCCGCACACCATCACGTTGTCCACATATTCCGTCGTCTGTTGTGCCAGCAGGCCAGCCAGCTTCTGGTTCACTTCAGGTGTGCAGTGGAGCGGCACAGGCACATCGCGGCCGTTACCTGAAACCGCCGAAGGAGACGCGGCCGGTGCGGCAGTAGCAACAGGCGCAATAGGCGCAGTGGAATCGGAAGACGGCTGATGGCTCAGCAAACGGAATGCCACGATCAGACCGATTACCAACAGCGAAAGCCACGCATGCCTCGGACGCATGCCGTCATCACACACGCAGATCCGTGATCTGTCCAGCGCATCACCCGCTATGCTCTGAGAGGCAGGTAGCGGGGACGGCCCAGCATGGAATCAGCACAACAATGGATCGAGCGTCTGAAACTCGAGCCCCATCCCGAAGGGGGATGGTATCGCCAGACCTACCGCGCCACGCTCATGCTGCCGCACACTGCTCTCCCGGGCTACGGTGGCGACCGCGCTGCCTCTACCGCCATTTACTTTCTGCTCGCCGGCGATCAGTTCTCCGCCTTCCATCGCCTGCAGAGTGACGAGGTGTGGCACTTCTACGCAGGATCGGAGCTTATCGTCCACGTTATCGAACCCGGCGGCAGATATAACCAGCTTCTTCTCGGCAGCGATGCATCATCCGGCGAGCAATTCCAGGCCGTCGTCCCCGCAGGCTGCTGGTTCGGCTCCTCGCTGCGCCATCCGGATAGCTATGCGCTCGTCGGCTGCACCGTCGCCCCCGGTTTCGACTTCGCAGACTTCGAGATGGCGAACCGCGCGGAGCTAATTGCCCATTACGCGCAGCATCGTGCGATGATCGAACGTCTCACGCGCGAGTAAAGCTCAAAGCATAGTCATCCTGCCGAAGGACCTGCAGTTCTCGTGTGTCACCCACAAATCCAAACGTGAGCGACCAAAGGGAAGCGAACCCAGCAAAACGCGCCGCAGGCGCTTCCGCCCGTGCGGCCAGCACTCACTCAGCCCGCAGTGCCTCCACCGGATTCACCGAAGCAGCACGATGCGCTGGAAGATAGCTCGCTATCAGCGCGGCTACGCCCAGCAACAGCGCAACGCCCAGCAGCGTCGGCGCATCCCACGCCTTCACCTGAAACAACAGCTTGCCCATCAGCGACATCACCCCCACCGAACACACGAGCCCCGCGGTCACGCCCAACACCGTCAGCCGCGCAGCCTCCTTCAGTATCAGCCCGTAGATGGTGCCGCGCTGCGCGCCCAGCGCCATCCGCACGCCAATCTCCCGTGTACGCTGGCCTACGGAATACGCGACAACCCCATACAGTCCCACCACGCCCAGCAGCGCTGCCAGTGCGGCAAAGCCGCCCACCATCCATGCCGCCGAGCGGTGCAGATACGCGGCCTGCGACTCCTCGATGCGCAGGCTCATCGTCGTTTGGTCGACGATCCCCAAATCACGATCGAGATCATGCACGGCCGCGACGAGCGCCGGCAGCAGCGAAGCCGCGGATCCTTTCGTGCGCACGACCGCGCCCACAAAGTTGTCCGGGCTCTGATACATCGGGTAATAGATCGCCGGCCAGATCTCCTCATCCAGAGGTCCTTCGCGGAAATCATCCACCACGCCAATGATGGTCTTCATCGAACCCGGATTCAGATCCAGGCCGCCCACCCGTTTGCCTACCGGATCCTCGCCGCCGAAATACTTCCGCGCCAGCGCCTGATTGATGATCGCTACCTTGGGATGCGTTGCATCGTCATCCGGAGTGAAGCTCCGTCCTCGCAGCAGCTTTACCTGCAGCGTCTGGAAATAACCCGGCGTCACATCCCGCTCCAGCGACTCATTGTGCTCGCCGTTGTAGGGATGTCCCTCGAAGCGCAGCCAGTCTGTATCCCCATTGGAGCCCACGGGCTGATCTGACGTGAGCGCGGCCGACTCCAC